>NZ_JBIVBC010000005.1:335577-486865 GCF_044745865.1 Streptomyces sp. NPDC086787
GACCTTGTCGGCGGCCTCGGCGTCCTTGGTGGCGGCTCTGGTGTCCTTCGCCTCGGCCTTGGCGGCGGCCTTGGTGTCCTTCGCCTCAACCCTCGCAGCGGCCTTGGCGTCCTTTGCCTCGGCCTTGGCCGCAGCCTTGGCGGCCCTGGTGGAAGCTCTGGAGTGCTTGCCCGCCGGGGCGGGCGCGAGAGCCTGGGGTTGAGCCGGGGGCTTCGCCGCCTCTTCCAGGAGAGCCCTGACCCGGGCCGCGTCCGGGCGCTCCGCCGGATCCTTGTGGAGCAGCTCCGCGATGACCTCGGCCATGGGCCCCGTCGGCGTGGCGGCCAGGGGGACGGTGTTGAGGACGGAGTGCAGGGTCGCCGGGATGTTGCTGCGGCGGAACGGGGAGACGCCCTCCGTGGCCGTGTACAGCACCACGCCCAGGGACCACAGGTCGCTCGCCGGGCCGGGACGGTGCCCCAGCAACCGCTCCGGGGGTATGTACTCGGGCGAGCCGACGAAGCCGCCCGTGCTCGTCAGGTTCGTCTCGCCCTCGATCTGCGCGATGCCGAAGTCCGTGAGGACGACCCGGTCGTACCGGCCGAGCAGCACGTTGTCCGGTTTCACATCGCGGTGCAGCACTCCCGCCGCGTGCGCCGCCTCCAGCGCGCCCAGCACCTGCAGGCCGATCCGGGCCACCTCGGGCACGTCGAGCGGACCCTCCTTGATGGCGTCGCCGAGCGTGCGTCCGTGCACCAGCTCCATCACGATCCACGGGCAGCCCTCGACCACGGCCACGTCGTGGACGTTCACCACCGCCGGGTGGTCGAGCCGGGCCGCCGCGCGCGCCTCGCGGCGCATCCGCTCATGGGCGTTGGCCCGTTCGCGATCGGGGAGGTAGTCGGGGACGCGCGGCTCCTTCACCGCGACCTCGCGCTCCATCATCTCGTCCCTGGCCCGCCACACCGTGCCCATCCCACCGTGGCCGAGCTTGGCCAGCAGCCGGTAGCGGCCGACGATCAGCCGCCCGGCACCCGGCTCCCGTCCGGCCGGCGGTATCGGTGGCTGCAGGAGGTAACTGGTCGGGTCCTCTGCCGTGGGGCGGGCTCCCCCGTCGCTGTTCATGGTCCATCTCTACAGTGCCGGGCCTCGGTGGAGCCAGCGGCTCCGGGGCCCGGCACAGACCCGTGACCTCATCGAAATCCACCGGTTCGCCCGGCTAGACCCAGGTGTCCAGCCACATCCGGGACCGCCAGTTGTCGATGGGGATCGCCTGGCCCGTGTAAAGCGGCCAGAAGTAGATGAAGTTCCACGCGATCAGCAGCACCAGTACGCCCGCGCCCGCCGCGCCGACGACCCGGCGGGTGTCGCTGGAGCCGGGTGGGCCGATGATCGCGCCGAGCAGCATCGCCAGGGCCAGGCAGAGGAACGGGACGAAGACGACCGCGTAGAACAGGAAGATCGTCCGCTCCTGGTAGAGGAACCAGGGCAGGTAACCGGCCGCGACGCCGCAGGCGATGGCGCCCGCGCGCCAGTCACGGCGGAAGGCCCAGCGCCACAGGACGTAGAGGATCGCGAAGCAGGCCGCCCACCACAGCAGCGGCGTGCCGAGGGCGAGGACCTCACGGGCGCACTTCTGGCCCGCGTCCGCCGGACAGCCGTCGGCGCCGGGGGAGGGGGACTCGTAGAAGTACGAGACCGGGCGGCCCAGGACGATCCAGCTCCACGGGTTCGACTGGTAGGTGTGCGGGTCCGACAGATGGACGTGGAACTTGTACACCTCGTGCTCGTAGTGCCACAGGCTCCGCAGCCAGTCCGGCGAGACATGGGACCAGAAGCCGCCCTTGCCGTCGGTGGCCGCCCAGTTGCGGTAGTAGCCGCCCTTGCCGTTGGCCGGGGAGAGGATCCAGCCCGTCCAGGAGACCAGGTACACGACGATCGCCACCGGGACCGTGGCCAGGAACGCCAGACCCGTGTCGTACTTCAGCACCGCCAGGTACGGCAGCCGGGCACCGGCCACCCGGCGTGCGCCGACATCCCACAGCAGCGCCATCACACAGAACGCCGCGAGGATGTAGAGGCCGTTCCACTTCGTGCCGATGGCCAGGCCGAGCATCACGCCCGCCGCCCACCGCCACGGCCGCCACCCGAGCCGGAGGCTGCCTGCCACCTGGGCGTCGGGGCGCACCCGGCCCTCCGCGTCCACCGGCAACGCGGCGGCGAGCCGTTCGCGTGCTCTGTCCCGGTCGACGACCAGGCAGCCGAAGGCCGCGAGCACGAAGAACATCAGCACGCCGTCGAGCAGCGAGGTGCGGCTCATCACGAAGTGCAGCCCGTCCACCGCCAGTAGCGCGCCGGCCAGGCAGCCGAGGAACGTCGACCGGAAGATACGGCGCCCGATCCGGCACAGCATGAGCACGCTCAGCGTGCCGAGCAGCGCCGTCATGAACCGCCAGCCGAACGGGTTGAACCCGAACATCAGCTCGCCGAGCCCGATGACGTACTTGCCGACCGGAGGGTGCACGACATACGCCGGGTCCGCCGGGACGCCCACGTGCCCGGCGTGTTGCAGGATCAGATCGTTGGCGTTCTTGTCCCAGTTGACCTCGAAGCCGCGGTGGACGAGCGCCCAGGCGTCCTTGGCGTAATACGTCTCGTCGAATATCACCGCCTTCGGGCTGCCCAGGTTCCAGAACCGCATCAGGCCCGCCATCAGCGTCACCAGCAGCGGCCCGAGCCAGCCGGACCAACGGGTGAGCCGTTCCGCCAGGGGCCGGGGCACCCCCAGCACCAGCCACAGCCGGGGGCTGGGCTCGGCGTACGGCGGCACCAGGCGGTCGACGACACCCCTGCCGTCGCCGTCGCTTCGGGGCCCGGGCGCGTAACCGAACCGGCGCAGCCGCTGCTGCCACGCCGTCTGCGACTGGTCGTGCGGGGCCTGCCCCTGCCGGGTGTCGGACGTGGAGGACGCGGTACTGGTCACCGCGCCATCGTAGGGAACCCTTCTGTGCGAGTCCCGTGCATGGTCGGTACCTCCGCGCGCCCTGGGAGGATGGGACCGTGACTGGAACCCTTGTTTTGGCGGGCACCCCCATCGGCGACATCGCGGACGCGCCGCCCAGGCTCGCGACGGAACTCGCCGCAGCCGACGTCGTGGCGGCCGAGGACACCCGCCGGCTGCGCCGGCTGACGCAGGCGCTGGGCGTCACCCCGAAGGGGCGCGTGGTGTCGTACTTCGAGGGCAACGAGTCCGCCCGGACCCCCGAGCTGGTCGAGGAACTGCTGGGCGGGGCGCGGGTGCTCCTCGTCACGGACGCCGGGATGCCCTCGGTCTCCGACCCCGGCTACCGGCTGGTCGCGGCGGCCGTCGAGAAGGACATCCGGGTCACCGCCGTACCCGGACCGTCCGCCGTGCTGACCGCCCTCGCGCTGTCCGGGCTGCCCGTCGACCGGTTCTGCTTCGAGGGGTTCCTGCCGCGCAAGGGCGGCGAACGGCTGTCCCGGCTGCGGGACGCCGCCGGGGAGCGGCGCACCCTCGTCTACTTCGAGGCCCCGCACCGGCTGGACGACACCCTGGCCGCGATGGCCGAGGTGTTCGGCGCGGACCGGCGCGCCGCCGTCTGCCGGGAGCTGACCAAGACGTACGAGGAGGTACGGCGCGGACCGCTCGCGGAGCTCGCCGCCTGGGCGGCCGAGGGCGTGCGCGGCGAGATCACCGTCGTCGTGGAGGGCGCCCCCGAGCCCGGGCCCGGTGAGCTCGACGCCGCGGAACTGGTGCGCCGGGTGCAGGTGCGCGAGGAGGCGGGGGAGCGGCGCAAGGAGGCGATCGCCGCGGTGGCCGCGGAGGCGGGGGTGCCCAAGCGGGAGGTGTTCGACGCGGTGGTCGCGGCGAAGCACGCCGGATGAGGTTTCTGCGCTCTGAGCTGCGGAAACTCCGCGTCTGAGCGCGGCGCCCCTCCCATGAGCGCGCGCCCCATACGGTGGCAAAAGAAGCTTCGCGTAAAGCAAAGGCCAGACCCCGTGTCCGGGTCGATCGGCAAGCGGAGCCCAAATCGGCTCCAACACTCGACAGGACCCCTGGGCAGTCGTGCCGGTGTGGGCATCCACTGGTCGAAGGGAACATTCCGTCCCCTTTTCAGTTCCACGTTCCAGCGGACACGAGGAGCCGGCATGGGCGAGATCGCACGGCAGACCGTTCACGAGTCCTACTCCTTCGCCTGCATGCGGTGCGGGCACGGCTGGGAGCAGTCGTACGAGATAGAGCACCACACCGGCGCGGACGGCCACGAGTTCGTCACGTACCTGGCGGACGGCCGTGTCGTGCCGTCCCCGCTGAGCCGTCCCGCCTGCCAGAACTGCGACGGCCACGTCGTGCGGATCATGCGGCCGGGACAGGTCTCGTCGGTGCGGTCCGCCTCCCAGGGGCACCACCACGGGCACGGGGCGCCGACGCCCCCGGCGGACGCCCCCGTGCCCGCCGCCGGACCGAGGCACCACCACTGGCATCTGTCCGACCTCCTGCACCCCTTCCATCGCAAGGCGGGCTGACCCGCTTCGGTGCGACGGGGCTTTCGTAGGATCGGGGCATGCCTTCGAACGCCGACAAGAACGCGGCACCGCCGCTCCCGGAGCCCCTCCGGGTGCCCGTCGCCGACTCCCACACCCACCTCGACATGCAGTCCGGCACGGTCGAGGAGGCCCTCGCCAGGGCCGCGTCGGTGGGAGTGACGACGGTCGTCCAGGTCGGCTGCGACATCAAGGGCTCCCGATGGGCGGCCGAGACCGCCGCGTCGTACGACAGCGTCCACGCCACCGTCGCCCTGCACCCCAACGAGGCGCCCCGCATCGTCCACGGCGACCCCGACGGCTGGTCCCGGCAGGGCGCCCGCACCCCGGGCGGTGACGCGGCGCTGGACGAGGCGCTCGCCGAGATCGACCGGCTGGCCGGGCTGCCCCAGGTGAAGGGCGTCGGCGAGACGGGACTCGACCACTTCCGCACCGGACCCGAGGGCATGGCGGCGCAGGAGCGGTCCTTCCGCGCCCACATCGAGATCGCCAAGCGGCACGGCAAGGCGCTGGTCATCCACGACCGTGACGCCCACGCCGACGTGCTGCGCGTGCTCAAGGAGGAGGGCGCGCCGGACCGCACCGTCTTCCACTGCTACTCGGGGGACGCCGGGATGGCCGAGGAGTGCGCGCGCGAGGGCTACTTCATGTCATTCGCCGGGAACGTCACCTTCAAGAACGCCCAGAGCCTGCGTGACGCCCTCGCCGTCGCCCCGCTGGAACTGGTGCTCGTGGAGACGGACGCGCCCTTCCTGACCCCGGCGCCGTACCGGGGCCGGCCCAACGCGCCGTATCTGGTCCCGGTCACGGTGCGTGCCATGGCCGCCGTGCGCGGTGTCGACGAGGACACGCTGGCCGCGGCCCTGGGGGCGAACACGGCCCGCGCCTTCGGTTACTGACTGTAAATAATTCATACGTTCGTTGGGCAACAGTCCGTAGTTGCGCCGCTTTGGAGAGTGACGTCCGCTCGGTTAGGTTCTGGGGCCGTGAGCAAGCCGCAGTACGACACCTACGGACCCGGCGCCTCCGTGCACACCGCGGAGACACTGCCCTACGGAGTGCGCGAGGACACCTACCGGCCCGCCTACGAACAGCCGGCGGAGCCGCCCCGCGCCGGGCGGGCCGCCCACCGGCGCGGGGCGCGCACCGCCCGGCGCCCCGAGTCCGCCGTACGCCGGCTGCTGCCGCAGGCGCTCGTCGTGGCCTTCCTCGCCGGCGGCACCACCGCGTTCGTCGCCGAGGACAAGGCGATCGAGCTGACCGTCGACGGCAGTCCGCGCACCCTGCACACCTTCGCCGACGACGTGTCCGAGCTGCTCGCCGCGGAGGGCGTGCGCACGGCACCGCACGACGTGGTGGTGCCCGCCCCCGGCACCGCGCTGGCCAGCGGTGACGCGGTCACCGTGCACTACGGCCGCCCGGTGCGGCTCACGGTCGACGGCCAGCAGCGTCAGGTGTGGACCACCGCGCACACCGTGGAGGGGGCGCTCCAGCAGCTCGGGGTACGGGCCGAGGGCGCCTATCTGTCGGTCTCCCGCTCCCGGAGCATCGGCCGGACCGGGCTCACCTTCGACATGCGCACCGAACGCGCCGTCACCGTCGTCGCCGACGGCCGGGCCCGCACCATCCGCACCAACGCGGCGACCGTCCGCGAGGCCGTCGAGGAGGCAGGGATCACCCTGCGCGGCGAGGACGCCACCTCCGTGCCGCCCGACGGCTTCCCCCGGGACGGGCAGACGGTGACCGTGCTGCGGATCACCGGAAGCAAGGAGATCCGCGAGGAGACGATCCCGTACGACGTCACCCACACGCCCGACCCCTCGCTGCCGCGCGGCACCGAAGTGGTCGAGCGCGCCGGACGTCCGGGACTGCGCCGGATCACCTACCTCGTACGAAGCGTCAACGGGGTCCGGCAGCGGCCCCGCCCGGAGCGGACCGAGGTGGTGCGGGAGCCGCGCACCCAACTGGTGCGGGTGGGCACCAGACCGCATCCGCCGTCCGTGCGGGGCGCCGACCACCTGAACTGGCACGCCCTCGCGAGATGCGAGTCCGGCGGGGAGCCGGACGCGGTGGACTCCTCGGGCACGTACGGCGGCCTCTACCAGTTCGACAGGCACACCTGGCGCAACCTCGGCGGCAGCGGACGCCCGCAGGACGCGTCCGAGGAGGAGCAGACGTACCGGGCGAAGAAGCTGTACCTGCGGCGCGGGACCAGTCCCTGGCCGCACTGCGGGTCACGGCTTCAGGACTGAGCGGCCGGTTCGGCGCGGTTCACGCGTCCGGGGGCCGGGGCGGGGCGGGGGGCCGCTCACCGGCCCGTACCCTTGTCCCGTGAGCAGCCCCACCCCAGACGCCCTCCTCGGCGCCACCGACATCCGTGAACTCGCGGCGGCGCTGGGCGTGCGTCCCACCAAGCAGCGCGGTCAGAACTTCGTGATCGACGCGAACACGGTGCGCCGAATCGTCCGTACCGCCGAGGTCCGTCCCGAGGACGTGGCCGTCGAGGTCGGCCCGGGGCTCGGCTCCCTGACCCTCGCCCTCCTGGAGACCGCCGACCGGGTCGTCGCCGTCGAGATCGACGACGTACTCGCCGCCGCGCTGCCCGCGACGATCGCGGCACGCATGCCGGAGCGCGCGGACCGGTTCGCACTGGTCCACTCGGACGCCATGCACGTCACCGAGCTGCCCGGCCCGCCCCCCACGGCACTGGTCGCGAACCTGCCCTACAACGTGGCCGTACCGGTACTGCTGCACATGCTCGAAACCTTCCCCAGCATCGAGCGGACGCTGGTGATGGTGCAGGCGGAGGTCGCCGACCGGCTCGCCGCCCCGCCCGGTTCGAAGGTGTACGGCGTGCCCTCCGTCAAGGCCAACTGGTACGCCGAGGTCAAGCGGGCCGGTGCGATCGGCCGCAACGTCTTCTGGCCCGCGCCGAACGTGGACAGCGGCCTGGTCTCCCTCGTCCGGCGGACCGAGCCGATCAGCACGACGGCCTCCCGGCGGGAGGTCTTCGCCGTGGTCGACGCGGCCTTCGCCCAGCGCCGCAAGACGCTGCGGGCGGCGCTCGCCGGATGGGCCGGGTCCCCGGCGGCCGCCGAGGCGGCCCTCACCGCCGCCGGTGTCTCACCGCAGGCCCGCGGGGAGTCGCTCACGGTCGAGGAGTTCGCGCGGATCGCCGAACACAGGGAGCCGGCCGAGTGAGCGTCACCGTACGGGTACCGGCGAAGGTCAACGTCCAGCTCGCCGTGGGGGCCGCCCGGCCCGACGGCTTCCACGACCTGGCCAACGTGTTCCTCGCCGTCGGGCTGTACGACGAGGTCACCGTGACCCCGGCGGACGAACTCCGCGTCACCTGCGAGGGACCGGACGCCGGACAGGTCCCCCTGGACCGCACCAACCTCGCGGCGCGCGCCGCGCTCGCGCTCGCCGAGCGGCGCGGCATCGACCCCGCCGTGCACATCCACATCGCCAAGGACATCCCGGTGGCCGGAGGCATGGCGGGCGGCAGCGCGGACGGCGCGGGCGCGCTGCTCGCGTGCGACGCGCTGTGGCGCACCGGCGCCAGCCGGGCCGAGCTCCTCGCCATCTGCGCGGAACTGGGCAGCGACGTGCCGTTCGCCCTGGTCGGCGGCGCGGCGCTCGGCACCGGACGGGGCGAGCGGCTCACCGGCCTGGAGGTCGGCGGGACGTTCCACTGGGTGTTCGCGATGGCCGAGCGGGGACTGTCGACCCCGGCCGTGTTCCGCGAGTTCGACCGGCTGGCCGAGGGCCGCACCGTGCCCGAGCCGGTGGCCTCCCGGGAACTGCTGGACGCGCTCGCCAAGGGAGACCCGGACGCGCTGGCGTCGGCCGTCTCCAACGACCTCCAGCCCGCGTCCCTCTCCCTGTTCCCCGAACTGGCCGACACCCTCGCGGCCGGACGCGGGGCGGGCGCGCTCGCCGCGCTGGTGTCGGGCTCCGGCCCGACGACCGCCTTCCTCGCAGGGGACGCCGAGTCGGCGCGGAAGATCGCGGAAACCCTGAGCGCATCGGGCACATGTCGCACGGTACGGACCGCCTGCGGCCCGGCCGCGGGGGCGACGGTGGTCTGAGCGGGCCTGTGCCCGCCGGGACCGAGTGACGGAAAAGCGACTGCTGGGCGCCGACTACCCTGGGGGCCGATCCATCCCCCCGGGCAGGAGTGAAATGGCCGTCAATCTGGTCAATGTCGAGAACGTCAGCAAGGTGTACGGCACCCGTGCCCTGCTGGACGGTGTCTCGCTCGGCGTGTCCGAGGGCGACCGGATCGGTGTGGTGGGCCGCAACGGCGACGGCAAGACCACCCTCATCCGGATGCTCGCCAAACTGGAGGAGGCCGACACCGGACGGGTCACGCACTCCGGCGGGCTCCGGCTCGGCGTGCTCACCCAGCACGACTCCCTCGACCCGGCCGCCACCGTCAGGCACGAGGTCATCGGCGACATGGCCGACCACGAGTGGGCGGGCAACGCCAAGGTCAGGGACGTACTGACCGGACTGTTCGGCGGCCTCGACCTGCCCGGCTTCCCCAAGGGCCTGGACACCGTCATCGGACCGCTGTCCGGCGGCGAACGGCGCCGGATCGCGCTCGCCAAGCTGCTCATCGACGAACAGGACCTGATCGTTCTCGACGAGCCCACCAACCATCTCGACGTCGAGGGCATCGCCTGGCTCGCCCGCCACCTGCGGGACCGGCGCTCCGCCCTGGTGTGCGTGACCCACGACCGCTGGTTCCTCGACCAGGTGTGCACCCGCATGTGGGACGTGCAGCGCGGCGACGTCCACGAGTACGAGGGCGGCTACTCCGACTACGTCTTCGCGCGCGCCGAGCGCGAGCGCATCGCCGCCACCGAGGAGACCAAGCGGCAGAACCTCGTGCGCAAGGAGCTGGCCTGGCTGCGGCGCGGCGCGCCCGCCCGCACCTCCAAGCCCCGCTTCCGCGTCGAGGCCGCCAACGAACTGATCAGGGACGTGCCGCCGCCGCGCGACACCAGCGAGCTGATGAAGTTCGCCTCCTCCCGGCTCGGCAAGACCGTCTTCGACCTCACGGACGTCACCGTGCAGGCCGGCCCGAAGACGCTGCTCCAGCACGTCACCTGGCAGCTCGGACCCGGCGACCGCATCGGCCTGGTCGGCGTCAACGGCGCCGGCAAGACCTCGCTGCTGCGCGCCATGGCCGACTCGGCACGCACCGAGGGCGAGGCACAGCCGGCCGCCGGCCGGATCGCCGTGGGCAAGACCGTCAAGCTCGCCTACCTCTCCCAGGAGGTCGCCGAACTGAACCCCGCCCTGCGGGTTCTGGAGGCCGTTCAGCAGGTGCGTGAGCGCGTCGACCTCGGCAAGGGCCGTGAGATGACCGCGGGGCAGCTGTGCGAGACGTTCGGCTTCGGCAAGGAGAAGCAGTGGACGCCGGTCGGCGACCTGTCCGGCGGTGAGCGGCGGCGGCTCCAGCTGCTGCGGCTGCTGATGGACGAGCCCAACGTCCTCTTCCTGGACGAGCCCACCAACGACCTCGACATCGAGACCCTGACCCAGCTGGAGGACGTGCTCGACGGCTGGCCCGGCTCGATGATCGTCATCTCCCACGACCGGTTCTTCGTCGAACGCACCACGGACCGGGTCTTCGCCCTCCTCGGCGACGGGGCCCTGCGGATGCTGCCGCGCGGTATCGACGAGTACCTGGAGCGGCGTCTGCGCATGGAGGAGGCGGTCACCGCCACGGCCGCGGCCGCCGCGCCCCGGCCCGCCGTCCAGGAGAAGAGCGCCGCCGACCAGCGTGCCGCGAAGAAGGAACTCCAGAAGATCGAGCGCCAGTTGGACCGTGTCTCCGAGAAGGAGACCAAGCTGCACGCGCAGATCGCCGACAACGCGACGGACTTCGCGAAAGTCGCCGAACTGGATTCCCAACTGCGTGACTTGGCCGGTGAGCGGGAGGAGCTGGAGCTGCGCTGGCTGGAACTGGCCGAGGACGCCTGATCTTTCGGGCATATCGCACCGGGCGCGGGTGCGCCGCGTGAAGAGGGCGTGAAGGCTCATAACAACGGCATCACGGGCCGGTTCTCCCTTGGGAACAGGGGCGGGATCGGCCCCGTGTGCTGTCTGCGCCGGGTGATAGAAAGGTCCGTCGCCAGCCTTACGGCGTGGCGGAAAATCAGTGCACGAGGGGGAATACCGCTGATGTCCCAGCCGCCCGACCAGCCGCCGCAGCAGGGTGGTTTCGGAGTACCGCAGCCACCGCAACCGCCGCAGCCGGGTTACGGCCCGCCGCAGCCGGGTTACGGGCCGCCGCAGCAGCCCGCTCCCCCCGGAGCCCCCGGCCCCTACGGTCAGCCGCCGCAGCCGCCGGCCCCCGGGCAGGCGCCGCAGCAGCCGGCCCCCCACGGGCAGGTGCCGGAGCAGTCGGGCCCCTACGGTCAGCCGCCGCAGCCGCCGGCCCCCCACGGGCAGGTGCCGCAGCAGTCGGGCCCCTACGGTCAGCCGCCGCAGCCGCCGGCCCCCGGGCAGGCGCCGCAGCAGCCGGGCCCCTACGGACAGCCGCAGCAGCAGCCAGGCCCCTACGGACAGCCGTCTCAGCCCGGCCCGTACGGGCCGCAGCCCGGATACGGCTACGGCTACCCGCCCCAGCCGCAGTACCCCGGCGCGCCCGGGACCCCGCCGCCCGGTGGCTCCGGGAACCGCTTCAAGGGCAAGCCCGCGATGATCACCGCGGCCGTCGTGGCGGCACTGCTGGTCGTCGGCGTGGGCGTCTATGTGGCCACCGGTGACGGCGACGGCAAGAAGAAGCCGGTCGCCGAGGAGAGCGACCACGCCGAGCCCACCGGTTCGGCCGCTCCGGCGGACGACGACGGCTCGGACACGGAGAACCTCAACGAGGGCCGCGGGCCCGGCGACGCCAAGGTGCTCTGGTCCAAGACTGCCCCGGACGCGCCCGGTTCCGGCGCCGACGCGCCCGGCATGTGGATCACCGACAGCACGGCGGTGAAGGCGGCGTACAAGCAGGTCTTCGCCTACCGCGTCGCCGACGGCACCCCCGCCTGGGCCCCGGTCACCTTCCCGGAGAAGATCTGCGCGGTCACCCCGCAGAAGTCGGCCGACAACAAGGTCGTCGTGGCGTACATGAGCGGCACCAGCGACCGCGCCGAGTGCAACCGGCTTCAGCAACTCGACCTCGACACCGGGGTGAAGGGCTGGAGCGGCACGGTCGCCGACGGCGCGCTGTTCGACAGCACGACCTCGGTCCAGCTGACCATCGCCGGCAGGACGCTGATGGTGGGCCGCTCGCAGTCCGGCACGGCGTACGACCTGGCCGGCGGCAAGAAGCTGTACGACAAGAAGAAGTACGGCAAATGCTTCCCGAACGGCTTCGCCGGCGGCACCAACCGTCTGATATCCGTGGCCAGTTGTGACGCCCTGGGCGGCAACGAGCACGACGAGATCCAGGAACTCGACCCGGCGACCGGCAGGGTCCGGTGGACGCAGCCGGTGAAGAAGGGCTGGACGGTCGCCCGCACCTACTCCGTCGACCCGCTCGTGGTCTACATGACCAACGATGACAAGAAGGCCTGGAACATCTCCACCTTCACCTCCGCCGGCAAGTTCCGCTCGGAGGTCGGCTTCGACGAGGACTTCGCCCCGCAGTGCGACTGGAGCTTCCTCGCCCGCGACCTCCAGGGCTGCCAGGGCGTGGCCACCGACGCGGACACCCTCTACCTGCCGACCGATTCCTCCAGCGGCGCCAACGAGATCGTCGCGATCAGCCTCGCCAACGGCAAGGCGAAGTGGCGGGTGAAGTCCCCGGCCGACGAGGAGATGGCGCCGATCCGGGTCGAGGGCGGCAAGCTGATCGCGTATGTCCAGCCGTCGTACGACGCGGCCGGCCAGGTCGTGTCGATCCCGACCGCGGGTGCGACGCACCCGACGACGAAGCTGCTCCAGAACCCGAAGGGCGCCGCGGAGGCCGAGGGCGACTTCTACGACGGTGCCGTGGACTGGGTCGGCGGACGGCTCTACATCTCCGCAACCCGGCTGAACGGCAAGGACGACAAGAAGGAGAAGCTGATGCTTGCCTTCGGCAAGTGATCCCGGTCGCCCCGCCTCCGCTTCCTCCACTGTCCCCGTTGTTCGTCCCGTCCTTCAGAGGTGCCCAGCCGTGACCCAGCCGCCCCCTCCGCCGCCCGGCCAGCCCCCGCAGCAGGGCGGCTTCGGCCCGCCCCAGGACCAGCCGCCCCAGGGCCCGCCGACGCCTCCGCAGCCGGGGTACGGCTATCCGCCGCAGGCCCCGCCCGGCCCGCCCCCGCAGCAGGGCGGCTTCGGTCCGCCCCAGGGGCCGCCGACGCCCCCGCAACCGGCGTACGGCTATCCGCAGACGCCGCCGCCGCCGTCCGGCTACGGCTACCCGGGGGCCCCGCAGGGCGCCCCCCAGCCGCCCCAGGGCTACGGCTACCCCGGTCAGCAGCCGAACCCGTACACCCAGCCGAACGCCTACGGCCAGCAGCCCGGTTACGGCTACCCGGGCGGGCCCACCGTGCCGATCCCGTCGCAGCCCGGCGGGCGGAAGGCGAACAGCAGGCTCGTCATCGTCGTCTCGGCCGTCGTCGCGGTCGCCCTGATCATCGGCGGCGGCATCTGGTACGCGAAGTCGGGCGGTGAGGACCGGCACCGGCACGACGACCTGACCTCCGCCGGCCCCACCGGCGGCCCGGACGACAAGGGCAGCGGCGGCAGCAGCGGTGGCATGACCTCGGGCGGCACCGAGAAGGTGCCCTCCGACCCCGGCGCCGAGATGGCCTTCCAGGTCCCGATGCCCAGGACCGTCGACACGGTCGGAACCCCCGGCTCCTGGCTCACCGACAAGGTGTACGCCAAGAGCGGCATCGCCGAGATCAACGGCTACGACCCCGAGAAGGGCGGCAAGCTGTGGACGATCAAGCTACCCGGCCCGGTGTGCGCCACCACCGGCCATGTCACCTCGGACCACCGGACGGCGATCGCCTTCCGGCCGAAGATGCCCACGAAGAAGTCCACCGAGGGATGCAGCCAGGTGGCGGCGATCGACCTCGACGCGGGCAAGAAGCTGTGGACGCAGACGGCCAAGTCCGGTGACTATCCGATCTCGTTCGAGAACCTGACGGTCGCCCAGCAGACCGTCGCGGTCGGCAGCAGCTCCGGTGGTGCCGCCTTCGACATCCCCTCCGGCAAGGTGCTCTGGCAGCCGAAGCCGGGCGACACCTGCTACGACGCCGGGTACGGCGGCGGCGAGAAGCTGGTCGCGGTGCGCAAGTGCGGTACGTACGGCAACAGGCAGTTGCACATCCAGACCATCGACCCGAAGTCCGGCAAGGTCGTCTCCGAGTACAAGATGGCCCCGGGCATCGAGTACGCCAGCGTCGTGTCCACGGAGCCGCTCGTGGTGGCGGCCGAGGTCGGTGACAGCGCCGACGACGGCAGCGGCATCTCGGACTACTTCTCCATCGACAACAGGACCGGCAGGCTGCGCACCAGGATCTCGGCCCCCGCCGACGAGTACGGCGGCCAGTGCGACGGCATCACCCGTGTCGAGAACTGCAAGGAGATCGCGGTCGGCGGCGACCGGCTGTACGTGCCCACCGAGGAACACGAAGGCACCGGCGAGTACAGCCGGACCAACGAGGTCGTGGTCTTCGACCTCGCCACCGGCAAGCAGACCGGTCAGCGCGGCGACGCCGGTGACGGCTATACGATCTCCCCGCTGCGCACGGACGGCGGGAACCTGATCGCGTACAAGCGTGCGTCGTACGACAAGGGCGCCCGGATCGTCAGCCTCGGCGGTGCCTCCTTCAAGGAGACCGTGCTGCTGGAGAACCCGGCCACCGACGAGGCGCACTCGGTGGAGATCAGCATGCAGCCGGAGTACGCGGAGATCCTGTACTCGAAGGGACGCCTCTACATGTCCCAGATCTACGCCCACAAGATGGAGTCGTCCGGCACGGACTACCTGGCGGTCATGTTCCGGGCGGGCGGCTGATACCTCCCCCCGGTCCCGAACGGCGGGAAATCCCGAGATTCAACCGATCAGGGGCACATCTCGTCGGTAAGCGCGGCACGAGCTCGAACAAGCGTGTAGCTTCCGGGGCATGAAGGACAGGGGTGCCGGGGGGCCCTCTGTCCACGAGTACCAGTGGGCATCCATAGTGGGGCATCCATTGGGGGGTACTGGGGGTTGCTCTATGGGAGTGCGGCTCATGGTGGTGGACGACCACCGTCTGCTCGCGGAGGCGTTGGCGTCGGCGTTGAAACTGCGCGGGCACCGGGTGCTCGCCGCGGCGGCTCCGGCCGCGGGGGCGGCGGAGCTGGTGATCACTCGCGCGCCGGAGGTGTGCCTGCTGGGCACGGCGGCACCGGCCGAGCCGGGGGCCTTCGACCCGGTGCTGCGGATCAAGCGTGAGCGTCCGCACATCGCGGTGCTCGTGCTGGGCCCGGTGCCGTCACCGCGCGGTATCGCGGCCGCCTTCGCGGCCGGCGCCTCGGGGTATGTACGGCACGACGAGCGGATCGAAGGCGTCGAGCGGGCGATCATGAAGGCCAGGGCGGGTGAGGCGGCCGTCGCCCCGCAGCTCCTTCAGGGTGCCTTCGGGGAACTCCTCAACCCCGCCGCCCAGCCCGACGACGAGGGCCAGCGACTGTTGCAGATGCTGACCCCGCGGGAGGTCGAGGTCCTGGTCCGGGTCGCCGACGGGGAGGACACCCGGCTGATCGCGGCCGGCATGGGCATCGCCCCGAGCACCGCCCGCACCCATGTGCAGCGCGTGCTGATGAAACTGGGCGTCGGCTCCCGCCTGGAGGCGGCGGCCCTGGCGGCCCGGACCGGCCTGCTCGACAGGGCCGGCCCGACCCCCACGGCATCACGCGCGGACGACAGGCTCTAGTAGGGACGCTGCTCGCCCTGGCCCTCGGCCTCGTGCCCGGGTTCGGCGGGCGGCGGTGGTGGCGGGGTGGGCCGCAGCTTCAGCCAGGCCAGGAAGAACAGGCCGAGCAGCAGCATGCCGATGCCGGTCCACAGGTTGATGTTGATGCCCTGGGCCTTGGCGATCTCCTCGTCCGAGTCGGTCAGCCCGGCGATCGTGACGATGACGCCGTAGACGACGAACAGCCCGCCGATGATCCGGCGCAGGTCGAAGATGCGGGCGGCGGTCGCGGACCGCTGCTCCAGGTCGGAGACCTCCCGCTGGACGTCCTTCTCCGAGTAGCCGGGGCGGTCATGGTGGTCGGACATGGTTTCTCCATCCTCCCGCGGTCAGAACGAGAACGGGATGTAGCAGGCGGCGGCCAGCACCACCGCGCTCCAGCCCAGCAGGGCGGGCCTGCGGTACCAGGCGTCGTCGCCCGCGGCGGGCGGCTCTGCCATGCCGGGGGACGTGGTGCCGTAGACCAGGCCGGCCAGCTCGTCGGCCGGCTTCGGGGCGGTGAACAGGGAGACGGCGACCATGACCACCCCGCCGGCCACGAAGCCCGCGATCGCGGAGACGAAGTTGGCGCCCTGGTCGGTGGGGATGCCGATGACACCCTTCTTGTAGATGACGAAGTAGTTGACCATCGCCGTCACCGTGCCCGCGAGCAGCCCCCAGAACCCGGACTTCGCGGACGCGCGCTTCCAGAACATCCCGATGATGAAGACGACGAACAGCGGCACGTTGAAGAACGAGAACAGCGTCTGGAGGTAGGACATGATGTTCGAGAACGAGGACGCGAGGAACGCCGTGCCGACGGAGGCCAGCACACCGAGCGCGGTGATCAGCCGTCCGAAGCGGACGTAGTACGCGTCCTCGCGGCCCCGCACCACATAGCGGCCCCAGATGTCGTTGGTGAACACCGTGTTGAAGGACGACACGTTGGCCGCCATGCCCGCCATGAACGCGGCGAGCAGACCGGTCACCGCGATGCCGAGCACGCCGTTGGGCAGCAGCTGCTCCATCAGGTAGGGAATGGCGTCGTTGTACTGGAGCGACGAGCCGCCGGTGCCGATCTTCGGGACGAGGGCCGCGGCGACCAGACCGGGGATCATCACCAGGAAGACGATGAAGATCTTCGGGAACGCGGCGATCAGCGGGGTGCGCTGGGCGGCGGAGAGGTTCTTCGCGGACAGGGCGCGCTGCACCTCGGCGAAGTTGGTCGTCCAGTAGCCGAAGGACAGCACGAAGCCCAGGCCGAGGACGATGGTCAGCCAGTTCGCACCGAGCGGGTTGGGGCTGCCGATGCCGGTGCCGCCCCACGCGGTGACGAAGTCGTGGCCGTGCTGGGCGGTGAGCGTGTCGGTGAGCTTTCCCCAGCCTCCGACCTTCTTCAGGGCGAGCACGGTGAGGGGGATGAGGGCGGCCAGGATCACGAAGAACTGGAGCACCTCGTTGTAGATGGCGGAGGACAGCCCGCCGAGGGTGATGTAGGCGAGCACGAAGAACCCGGCGACCACGATCGCCACCCACTGCGGCCAGCCCAGCAGCGCCTGCACGACGATCGCGAGGGCGTACAGGTTCACACCGGCGATGAGGATCGCGGAGAAGGCGAACAGGACCGAACTCAGCAGATGGGCCCAGCGGTCGAAGCGCAGCAGCAGGAACTCGGGGACCGAGCGGACCTTGCTGCCGTAGTAGAAGGGCATCATCACCAGGCCGAGGAAGACCATGGCGGGGATGGCGCCGATCCAGTACCAGTGGACGGTGTAGGCGCCGTACTGCGCGCTGTTGGCCGCCATGCCCAGGATCTCGGTGGCCGCGAGGTTGGCCGAGATGAACGCGAGACCGGTGATCCAGGCGGGCAGGGACCGCCCGGAGAGGAAGAAGTCCAGGCTGGTCCGCACCGAGCGGCGGGCCGCGAAGCCGATGCCCAGGACGACGGCGAAGTAGATCCCGAGGATCGTGTAGTCGAGCCCGTTGGTGGGGAGCCGCAGCCCGGTCGCGGTATATGTGGGGATTTGCACCTCGCCATTGAACACGTCCGCTCATCCGCCTCGTTTGATTGCGATGTTGACTGCGATGGTGAGTTGTGTTTTGGTGTGTTCGTTTCTGTGCGAAGGTTGGGTGGTCGCGTAGTGGCTCGGATGGCTCGGGTTGGCTCGGGCAGCTCGAATAGGGAGTCCGGAGTTTTGAAGAAGACCTCGACTCGACTGGCCGACGGCCGTGAGCTGATCTACTACGACCTGCGGGGTGACACCGCGCGCACGACGGTGGACCGGCGACCCCTCGAACCCACCGTGACCACCTCCGAGATCCGCCGCGACCCCCTGCTCGGCGACTCGGTCGCCGTCGCCTCGCACCGGCAGGGCCGCACCTACCACCCGCCCGCCGACCAGTGCCCGCTCTGCCCCTCCAAGGGCGAACGGCTCACCGAGATCCCCGACTCCTCCTACGACGTCGTCGTCTTCGAGAACCGCTTCCCCTCCCTGGCCGGCGACTCCGGCCGCTGCGAGGTCGTCTGCTACACCCCCGACCACAACGCATCCTTCGCCGACCTGACACCGGCACAGGCACGCCTGGTCCTCGACGCCTGGACCGACCGCACCGCGGAGCTGTCCCGTCTCCCCGCCACCCGGCAGGTGTTCTGTTTCGAGAACCGCGGCGAGGAGATCGGCGTGACGCTCGGCCACCCGCACGGCCAGATCTACGCCTACCCCTTCGTCACCCCCCGCACCGCGCTGACCCTGCGCTCCCTCGCCGCCCACCGGGACAGCGGCGGCGGAAACCTCTTCGACGCCGTACTCGCCGGGGAACTCGCCGGTGAGCGGGTCGTCCTTGAGGGTGAACACTGGGCGGCCTTCGTGCCGTACGCCGCGCACTGGCCCTACGAGGTGCACCTGTACCCGAAGCGCCGCGTCCCCGACCTGCTCGCACTCGACGAGGCGGCACGCTCAGAATTCCCCAAGGTTTATCTGGAACTCTTGAGGCGCTTCGACCGGATCTTCGGCGACGGAGAGCCCCCCACGCCCTACATCGCCGCCTGGCACCAGGCGCCGTTCGGGACGCGGGAGGCTGAGCTCGACGGGGTGCAGCGCGACGACTTCGCGCTGCACCTGGAGCTCTTCACCGTCCGCCGTACTTCCGGCAAGCTCAAGTTTCTCGCGGGTTCCGAGTCCGGCATGAGCGTGTTCATCAACGACGTGCCGCCGGAACGCGCGGCCGAGCGACTGCGAGAGGTAGCGAGTTCATGAGCGGCAAGTATCTGGTCACCGGTGGCGCGGGCTATGTCGGCGGCGTCGTCGCCCGGCATCTGCTGGAGGCCGGCCACGAGGTCACCGTCCTCGACAACCTGTCGACCGGATTCCGGGAGGGCGTGCCCGCCGGCGCCGACTTCGTCGAGGGCGACATCCGGGACGCCGCCAAGTGGCTCGACTCCTCCTACGACGGAGTCCTGCACTTCGCCGCCTTCTCCCAGGTCGGCGAGTCCGTGGTGAACCCCGAGAAGTACTGGGCGAACAACGTCGGCGGCACCATGGCCCTGCTCGGCGCGATGCGCGAGGCGGGCGTCCACAGGCTGGTCTTCTCCTCCACCGCCGCCACCTACGGCGAGCCGGAGCAGGTCCCGATCATGGAGAGCGCCCCCACCCGGCCCACCAACCCCTACGGCGCCTCCAAGCTCGCCGTCGACCACATGATCACCGGCGAGGCGGCCGCGCACGGCCTCGGCGCGGTCTCGCTGCGCTACTTCAACGTGGCCGGCGCCTACGGCGTCCACGGCGAGCGGCACGACCCCGAGTCCCACCTCATCCCCCTCGTCCTCCAGGTCGCCCAGGGCCGCCGCGACGCGATCTCCGTCTACGGCGACGACTACCCGACCCCGGACGGCACCTGTGTCCGCGACTACATCCACGTCGCCGACCTCGCCGAGGCCCATCTGCTCGCCCTGAAGGCCGCCCGGCCCGGCGAGCACCTGATCTGCAACCTCGGCAACGGCAACGGCTTCTCCGTCCGCGAGGTCATCGACACCGTCCGCCGGGTCACCGGCCACCCCATCCCCGAGGTGGTCGCCCCGCGCCGCGGCGGCGACCCCGCCGTCCTCGTCGCGGCCGCCGACACCGCCCGCGAGCGCCTCGGCTGGCAGCCGTCCCGCGCCGACCTCGCCGGAATCGTCGCCGACGCCTGGGAGTTCGCACAGCACATCGCGAAGGAGAACTAGTGCGGGCACAGCGGGTCGCCGAGGAGTTCGCGAAGCTGTACGGCAGCGCACCGGACGGAGTCTGGTCGGCGCCGGGCCGGGTCAACCTCATCGGCGAACACACCGACTACAACGACGGCTTCGTCATGCCGTTCGCACTGCCGCAGGCCACCCTTGCGGCGGTCGCCCGGCGCACCGACGGACTGCTGCGCCTGCACTCGGCGGACATCGGGGGCGGCGCGGCGGGCGGCGTCGTCGAGCTGCCCCTGGACCGGCTCGCACCCGGCACCGACAAGGACTGGACGGCCTACCCGGCCGGGGTCGTCTGGGCGCTGCGCGAGGCCGGCCACCCGGTCACCGGCGCCGACATCCACCTGTCCTCCACCGTCCCGCCCGGCGCCGGCCTGTCCTCCTCGGCCGCCCTGGAGGTCGTGACCGCGCTCGCCCTCGACGACCTGCACGACCTCCGCCTCCCGCGCCGGCAACTGGCCCTGCTCTGCCGGCACGCCGAGAACGTCTACGTCGGTGCACCCACCGGCATCATGGACCAGACCGCGTCGGCCTGCTGCACGGAGGGCCACGCCCTCTTCCTCGACACCCGCGACCTCGCCCGGAAGCAGATCCCGTTCGACCTCGCCGCCGAGGGCATGCGCCTGCTGGTGGTCGACACCCGCGTCGAACACGCCCACAGCGACGGCGAGTACGGCAGACGCCGGGCCGGCTGCGAGAAGGGCGCCGCGCTGCTCGGTGTGGAAGCCCTCCGTGACGTGCCCCGCGCGGGACTGGACGTGGCACTGGCCCGCCTCGGCGACGACGAGGAAGTGCGGCGCCTGGTGCGTCACGTGGTCACGGAGAACGGGCGCGTCGAACGGGTGGCCGCGCTCCTGGAGTCGGGCTGCGCGGCGGCGATCGGCCCGGTTCTGACCGAGGGGCACGCCTCGCTGCGCGACGACTTCCGAGTCTCCTGCCCCGAACTCGACCTGGTCGTCGACACCGCCCTGGCGGCCGGCGCGCTCGGCGCCCGTATGACCGGCGGCGGCTTCGGCGGATCGGCGATCGTCCTCGTCCGCACCGCCGACACCGCCACGATCACCAAGGCGGTCGAGGAAGCCTTCGCGACGGCGAACCTCACGCCGCCACGGGTCTTCGAGGCGGCGCCCTCGGCGGGGGCCCGCAGGGTCAGCCGATCCGCTTGGTCAGGGTGTACTCCGTGACCCCCGGCGGGTAGTCGGGGATCACGCACACCACGTCGTACCCCTGTTTCCGGTAGAAGTCCGGCGCCTGGAAGTCCCAGGTCTCCAGGCGGGCCGTCCGGCAGTCCCGCTCCTCGCGGGCCAGCCGCTCCGCCTCGGCGAGCAGCCGGGAGCCGAGGCCCGAGCCGCGGTGGGGCGTGTCCACCCACAGATAGGTCACGTGCAGCCAGGTCGCCCAGGTGTGGCCGACCAGTCCGCCCGCCAGCCGGCCGGCCTCGTCCAGCGCCCACACATGCAGCGGTTGATCGCGTTCGCCCGGAGTGCCGCGCAGCGCGGCGAGGACGGGAGACGCCGTCGTGTTGGCGTCGAGCAGCCGTGAACGGAGAACTTCACGCCTCGCCTTGTCGACTTCCGTCTCAATACGAAACATGCGCCACACCATAAACGCGCCGGACGGCCAGTTCTGCGAATTGGCTTCCGCTTACGGCCCCCGTCCGTACTCTGATGGACAGTACCGGCGGGGGGCCGGGTCTCCCCTGCTCCGTTCGGAGCTTGGGGAAGGGGGTTTCATGGTTCGCATTCGTGTTCTGGTCGTAGACGATCACCGTATTTTCGCCGAGTCGCTCGCCGCGGCCCTCGCGGCCGAGCCCGACGTCGAGGTGTCCGCCGCCGGCAGCGGTCCGGCCGCACTGCGCTGCCTGGAGCGGGCGGCGGCCGAGGGCCGCCGTTTCGACGTCCTGCTCGTCGACGCCGATCTGGGCGGCCGGGTCCCCGGCGCACGCCCGGCCGTGTCGGTGCAGGAGGGCAACGAGGAGGGGCTCGTCGACGGCATCTCGCTGGTCGTGGGCGTCCGTTCGGCACAGCCCGGCGTACGGACCGTCGTGCTGGCCGGGAAGGACGATCCGCGCCGCGCCGCGCTGGCCCTCCAGGCCGGTGCCTCCGGCTGGGTCGCCAAGGACTGCTCGCTGTCGCGGCTGCTGAACGTCATCCGGGGCGTGCTGCGCGACGAGACCCACCTTCCGCCCGCCCTGCTCACCGGGGTGCTGCGCGAACTGACGGCGGCCCGCAAGCACCGCACGGAGAGCGAGCGGCTGGTGGAGTCGCTCACCCCGAGGGAGCGGGAGGTGCTGCGCTGCATGGTGGCGGGCCTCGGCCGCAAAGCCGTGGCAGAGCGCCTGTTCCTGTCCCCGCACACCGTCCGCACCCATATGCAGAACGTCCTCGGCAAACTGGGCGTCCACTCCACCCTCGCCGCGGTGGCGCTCGCGCGGCGGGCGGGCGTCGGACCGGCCGACCTGGCCGGGAGCCTAACCGGGGATGTTGTCGAACGGGGCGGTCAGCCCGCGTAGCAGGGCGGCCAGTTCGGCGCGCTGGGCGCGGGAGAGTTCCGCCAGGATCGCGCGCTCCTGCTCCAGCAGGCCCGCCAGGGCCTGGTCGGCGCGGTCACGGCCCTCGTCGCTCAGGCGCACCAGCACCCCGCGCCGGTCGCTGGGGTCGGGCAGCCGCTCCACCAGGCCCTTCTTGGCCAGACGGTCGATGCGGTTGGTCATCGTGCCGGAAGTGACCAGGGTCTGCGTCAGCAGCTGCCCCGGTGAGAGCTGATACGGCGTTCCCGCCCGCCTGAGCGCGGTCAGCACGTCGAACTCCCAGGGCTCCAGCTGATGCTCGGCGAAGGCCAGCCGACGCGCCCGGTCCAGGTGCCGGGCCAGCCTGCTCACCCGGCTGAGCACTTCGAGCGGTTCCACGTCGAGGTCCGGGCGCTCCCGGCGCCACGCAGCGACCAGCCGATCGACCTCGTCCTCCATGACGATCAGTGTAGTGGTTCTGTCGATGTGAAGTCTCTTGGCGTCGAGTCTCTCGATATCGAGTCTCTTGACATCGAGAGATATGTGGAGGGACAGTGGGACGCATGACCAAGCCCATGATCACGCCCTCCTGGGACCCCGCCCAGTACCTCCGCCACGCCGGTCACCGCGCCCGCCCCTTCATCGACCTCCTCAACCGCGTCCCGGACCCGCAGGACACCACCCGCCCGCGCATCGCCGACCTCGGCTGCGGCCCCGGCAACGTCACCACCCTGCTCGCCCGACGCTGGCCCACCGCGCACATCACCGGCTACGACAACTCGCCCGAGATGCTCGACAAGGCACACACCGACCACGCGGGCCCCACCCCCGGCGGAGGCCGCCTCGACTTCGCCGACGCCGACGCACGGACCTGGACGCCGGAAGAGCCGTACGACCTGATCATCAGCAACGCCACCCTCCAGTGGGTGCCCGGCCACGCCGACCGTTTCGCCGACTGGACCGGCGCCCTCGCCCCCGGCGGCACCCTCGCCTTCCAGGTGCCCGGCAACTTCGACTCGCCCAGCCACCGCCTCATGCGGGAGATCGCCCACTCCGCGCGCTGGAAGGACCGCCTCGGCGACACCCTGCGCCACGCCGACGCCATCCTCGCTCCCGCGGCCTACCTGGAGCGCCTCACCGCCCTCGGCCGCACCGCAGACGTCTGGGAGACCACCTACCTGCATCTGCTGGTGGGCGAGGACCCGGTCCTCGACTGGGTGAAGGGCACCGGCCTGCGGCCCGTCCTCACCGAGCTGGGCGAGGACGCCGACGACTTCCTCACCGAGTACCGCGCGGAGCTGCGCCGGGCCTACCCGCCCACCGCCCACGGCACCGTGTTCCCCTTCCGCCGCGTCTTCGCCGTCGCCACCAAGGAGGCCTGAGCCGTGCTCGCCGCCGTCGACCACGTCCAGCTCGCCGCCCCGCCCGGCACGGAGGATCTGCTGCGCGCCTACTACATCGACGTCCTGGGCATGACGGAGACACCCAAGCCGCCGGTACTGGCCGCGCGCGGAGGCTGCTGGTTCCGGGCCGGGGCCGTGCAACTGCACATCGGCGTCGAGAACGACTTCCGGCCCGCGAAGAAGGCCCATCCCGGGCTGCGGGTGACCGGCATCGAGGCGTACGCGGCCCGGATGGCCGCATGCGGAGCGCCGGTCACCTGGGACGACAACCTCCCGGGGCACCGGCGCTTCTACTCGCAGGACCCGGTGGGAAACCGGTTGGAGTTCCTGGAGCCGGAGGCCGCCGGCGCCTGAGGGCGTCCACCGTGTCCGCCCGGACCGCACGTCAGCTCTTGCGGTGCCCTATCAGCCGCGGCTTCGGCTCCAGACCGTCCAGGCCGTGCCACGCCAGGTTCACCAGATGGGCGGCGACCTCCGCCTTCTTCGGGCGGCGCACGTCGAGCCACCACTGGCCGGTCAGCGCGACCATGCCCACCAGGGCCTGCGCGTACAGCGGGGCCAGCTTCGGGTCGAAACCGCGGCTCTTGAACTCGCGGCCCAGGATGTCCTCCACCTGCCTGGCGATGTCCGAGATCAGCGAGGCGAAGGAACCCGTCGACTGCGGGATGGGGGAGTCGCGGACCAGGATGCGGAATCCGTCCGTGCTCTCCTCGATGTAGTCGAGCAGCGCGAACGCCGCCTGTTCGAGCAGTTCGCGGGGATGCCCTGCGGTGAGAGAGCCGGTCACCAGATCCAGCAGCCGCCTCATCTCGCGGTCCACCACCACCGCGTACAGCCCTTCCTTGCCGCCGAAGTGCTCGTACACCACCGGCTTGGACACCCCGGCCTTCGCCGCGATCTCCTCCACCGACGTGCCCTCGAACCCCTTCGCCGCGAACAGGGTGCGACCGATCTCCAGCAATTGCTGACGCCGCTCCGCCCCGGTCATTCGGGTACGGCGCGCACGCCGCGGCTTCTCGGTGCTGGGGATGCTGGAGTCGGTCGCCACGGCGTCAATCATGCCGCCTTCGCGGCACGCGCCCCTCTCCCGGAACCGTCTTCACCGGTGTTACGGCGCGAATCGATACGTGAGCGTGACGGCCAGCGCACGTCGTACGCCCAGCCGAGCTTCTCAAACCAGCGGATGATCCGCGCCGACGAGTCCAGCTGGCCCCGCTCCACCCCGTGCCGCGCCGAGGTCGGGTCGGCGTGGTGCAGGTTGTGCCAGGACTCGCCGCACGACAGGATCGCCAGCCACCACACGTTCCCCGAACGGTCGCGCGACTTGAACGGACGCTTGCCCACCGCATGGCAGATCGAGTTGATCGACCACGTCACATGGTGCAGCAGCGCCACCCGTACGAGTGAACCCCAGAAGAACGCGGTGAACGCGCCCCACCAGGACATCGTGACCAGACCGCCGATCAGCGGCGGCAGCAGCAGCGACACCAGCGTCCACCAGATGAACTGGCGGGAGATCGCCCTTATCGCCGGGTCGCCGACCAGATCCGGCGCGTACTTCTCCTGCGGCGTCCGCTCCTCGTCGAACATCCAGCCGATGTGCGCCCACCACAGGCCCTTGACCAGCGCCGGAACGGTCTCGCCGAACCGCCACGGGGAGTGCGGGTCGCCCTCCGCGTCGGAGAACTTGTGGTGCTTGCGATGGTCGGCCACCCAGCGCACCAGGGGCCCCTCGACCGCCAGCGACCCCATGACCGCCAGCGCGATCCGCAGCGGCCGCTTCGCCTTGAACGAACCGTGCGTGAAATAGCGGTGGAAACCGATCGTGACGCCGTGGCAGCCCAGGTAGTAGAAGAACACCATCAGGCCGAGGTCCAGCCAGCTCACGCCCCGGCCCCAGGCCAGCGGCACCGCCGCCAGCAGGGCGAGGAACGGCACGACGATGAACATCAGCAGCGTGATCTGCTCGATCGAGCCCTTCCGCTCCCCGCCGAGCGTGGCGGAGTGAGCCGATGGGCCGTTCGGGGCGTCGTCGATCACATCGGAACTCGTGGTCATGGGCGTCCCCTGTGGGGTCGAGGGTGCGAAGGAAAAAGCCGCAGAGACCGAACGGGACCGGACGGATTCCTGTGGGACTCTCTACGGTTCCGTAACCTACGGCGTCGTAAGTATGGCAGTGCGCCGCCCGGCGGCAAGAGCCCGTGGCCAGCGCGTCCGCATGGACACCTATCCTTGGACCGGTCGGACAGCGCGGTCCGCTCTGTGTTTCCTTCCCGGATGCCCGGCCCGTAAGCGGCACCCGTCGCGCCGCGGGCTCCCGGGTTCCCTCCCAGACGAGCTTCAACACTGCAAGGAGCCGCACCTGTGAGCAGTGCCGACGACCAGACCACCACGACCAGCAGCGAACTGCGCGCCGACATCCGGCGACTGGGTGACCTCCTCGGTGAGAGCCTCGTCCGCCAGGAGGGCCCCGAACTGCTCGAACTCGTGGAGAAGGTCCGCCGTCTCACCCGCGAGGACTCGAAAGCCGCCGCCGAACTGCTGCGCGGCACCGAACTGGAGACCGCCGCCAAGCTGGTCCGCGCCTTCTCCACCTACTTCCACCTCGCCAACGTCACCGAGCAGGTGCACCGCGGTCGCGAACTGCGCGCCCGCCGCGCCGCCGAGGGCAGCCTCCTCGCCCGCACCGCCGACCGCCTCAAGGACGCCGACCCCGAACACCTGCGGCAGACCGTCCGCAACCTCAACGTCCGCCCGGTCTTCACCGCACACCCCACCGAGGCCGCCCGCCGCTCCGTCCTCGGCAAGCTCCGGCGCATCGCCGCGCTCCTGGAGACCCCCGTCATCGAGGCCGACCGGCGCCGCCACGACACCCGCCTGGCCGAGAACATCGACCTCGTCTGGCAGACCGACGAGCTGCGCGTCGTACGCCCCGAGCCCGCCGACGAGGCCCGCAACGCCATCTACTACCTCGACGAGCTCCACGCGAACGCCGTCGGCGACGTCCTGGAGGACCTCACCGCCGAACTGGAGCGCGTCGGCGTCAAGCTCCCCGACGACACCCGCCCCCTCACCTTCGGCACCTGGATCGGCGGCGACCGCGACGGCAACCCCAACGTCACCCCTGCCGTGACCTGGGACGTCCTCATCCTCCAGCACGAACACGGCATCAACGACGCCATGGAGACGGTGGACGAGCTGCGCGCCCTGCTCTCCCAGTCCATCCGCTACACCGGCGCCACCGAGGAACTCCTCGACTCCCTCCGCACCGACCTCGAACACCTGCCCGAGATCAGTCCCCGCTACAAGCGGCTGAACGCCGAGGAGCCCTACAGGCTCAAGGCCACCTGCATCCGCGAGAAGCTCGCCAACACCAAGCAGCGCCTGGCCACCGACACCCCCCACCAGCCCGGCCGCGACTACCTCGGCACCAGCGAACTCATCGCCGACCTGCGCGTCATCCAGACCTCCCTGCGCGCCCACCGCGGCGGCCTCTTCGCCGACGGCCGGCTCGCCCGCACCATCCGCACCCTCGCCGCCTTCGGCCTCCAGCTCGCCACCATGGACGTACGCGAACACGCGGACGCCCACCACCACGCCCTCGGGCAGCTCTTCGACCGCCTCGGTGAGGAGTCCTGGCGCTACGCCGACATGCCCCGCGAGTACCGCACCAAGCTCCTCGCCAGGGAACTCCGCTCCCGCCGTCCCCTCGCCCCGACCCCGGCGCCCGTCGACGCGGCCGGCGAGAAGACCCTCGGCGTGTTCCTCACCGTCAAGCGGGCGCTCGAGGTCTTCGGACCCGAGGTCATCGAGTCCTACATCATCTCCATGTGCCAGGGCGCCGACGACGTCTTCGCCGCCGCCGTCCTCGCCCGCGAGGCAGGCCTCGTCGACCTGCACGCCGGCTGGGCCAGGATCGGCATCGTGCCCCTCCTGGAAACCACCGACGAGCTCAAGGCCGCCGACACCATCCTGGAGGACATGCTCTCCGACCCCTCCTACCGGCGCCTCGTCGCACTCCGCGGCGACGTCCAGGAGGTCATGCTCGGCTACTCCGACTCCTCCAAGTTCGGCGGCATCACCACCAGCCAGTGGGAGATCCACCGCGCCCAGCGCCGGCTCCGCGACGTCGCCCACCGCTACGGCGTCCGCCTGCGCCTCTTCCACGGCCGCGGCGGCACCGTCGGCCGAGGCGGCGGCCCCTCCCACGACGCCATCCTCGCCCAGCCCTGGGGCACCCTGGAGGGCGAGATCAAGGTGACCGAACAGGGCGAGGTCATCTCCGACAAGTACCTCATCCCGTCCCTCGCCCGAGAGAACCTGGAACTGACGGTCGCCGCCACCCTCCAGGCCTCCGCCCTGCACACCGCCCCCCGCCAGTCCGGCGAGGCCCTCGCCCGCTGGGACGCCGCCATGGACCTGGTGAGCGACTCCGCCCACGACGCCTACCGCCGGCTGGTCGAGGACCCCGACCTGCCCGCCTACTTCTTCGCCGCCACCCCCGTCGACCAGCTCGCCGACCTCCACCTCGGATCCCGGCCCTCCCGCCGCCCCGACTCCGGCGCCGGACTCGACGGACTGCGCGCCATCCCCTGGGTGTTCGGCTGGACCCAGTCCCGCCAGATCGTCCCCGGCTGGTACGGCGTCGGCTCCGGGCTCCGGGCGCTGCGCGAGGCCGGTCTCGACGGCGTGCTCGACGAGATGCACCAGCAGTGGCACTTCTTCCGCAACTTCGTGTCCAACGTCGAGATGACCCTCGCCAAGACCGACCTGCGGATCGCCCAGCACTACGTCGACACCCTCGTCCCCGACGACCTCAAGCACGTCTTCGACCGCATCAGGGCCGAACACGAGCTCACCGTCACCGAGGTCCTCCGGATCACCGGCGAACGCGAACTGCTCGAAGCCACCCCCGCCCTCCAGCAGACCTTCGCCATCCGCGACGCCTACCTCGACCCCATCTCCTACCTCCAGGTCGCCCTCCTCAAGCGCCAGCGCGACGCCGCCGCTGCAGACCAGGAACCCGACCCGCTGCTCTCCCGCGCCCTTCTCCTCACCGTCAACGGAGTCGCCGCGGGCCTGCGCAACACCGGCTGACCACCGGTACGACAGTGCCCCCGGGCTCGTACGAACCCGGGGGCACACCCATGTCTCAGCGCAGGGCCGGCAACGGTCTCACTGCAGGGCCAGGAACGCCGACGTCAGCAGTACGGCCCCGGACCCGCCCAGCAGCCACGCCGCCCGCACCAACCGGAGCCCGCCCGCCACCACCACCGACGCCAGCAGCAGCGCACCGCCCAACGGCACCCACGCGAACAGCACCCCGGCCGGACCCGACCGCACCGCCTCGCCGGAGTCCGACTTCAGGATCACGTCGTAGGTGCGGCCCTTGCGCACCGCCACCGAGTCGTCGATGACCACCCGCGCACGCGCCCTCGCCCCCGGCGACACCGGCCGGAACGGTCCCGAGCAGGTGTCTCCCGCACATCGGGTCACCATGACCGTGCCCCGCTCACGGCCCTTGGCCAGCATCACGTACTGCGCGGTCCCCCAGGAGTCGAACACCCCCGCGACCAGGATCAGCACGGCGACCGTACCCATCGCCGCGAGCCGCCCGAACCGCAACGCGGCGGCGGAGACCTGACGCGGGGAGACAGCAGTGGCGGGCATGGCCGGGATCATTGGCCATGCCTGTGCGTCCGGTCAACTCTCCTCCGGCACCCCGGACGGACAAGTCAGGAGTTGTACGAGCTTTGCGCCCGCTCCAGCCCCTCGATCACCAGACACTCCACCGCGTCCGCCGCCCGGTCCACGAAGTAGCCCAGCTCCTTGCGCTCCGCCGACGAGAAGTCCTTCAGCACGAAGTCCGCGACCTGCATACGCCCCGGAGGCCGGCCGATCCCGAACCGCACCCGGTGGTAGTCCGCCCCCATCGCCTTCGTCATCGACTTCAGACCGTTGTGCCCGTTGTCCCCGCCGCCCAGCTTCAGCCGCAGCGTCCCGTGATCGATGTCCAGCTCGTCATGGACCGCCACGATGTTCGCCAGCGGCACCTTGTAGAAGTCCCGCAGCGCGTTCACCGGGCCGCCCGACAGGTTCATGTACGACATCGGTTTCGCCAGGATCACCCGCCGGTTCGCCGGACCCGGCGGACCGATCCGCCCCTCCACCACCTGGGCCTGCGCCTTACCGGCACGCTTGAACTTCCCCCCGATCCGCTCGGCCAGCAGATCGGCCACCATGAAACCGACGTTGTGCCGGTTCATGGCGTAGTCGGGACCCGGGTTGCCCAGTCCTACGACCAGCCACGGGGCATTGGCAGGGGTGGTCACGTCCATGTCTCCTCAGTCTCCCCGAAGTCTCCGGAAGTCTCCCGGATGTCTCCCTGACACACGCGTCAGCCGCTGCCCCCTGCCGGGGTACAGCGGCTGACACACACGAACAGCGAGGATCAGGCCTCGGCGGCCTCTTCCTCACCCTCGGCCTCGCCCGCCGGGGCCTCCTCGGCCTGCGCGGCCAGCACCTGGAGGACCACCGCGTCCTCGTCGACGGCCAGCGTCACGCCGGACGGCAGGGCGATGTCCTTCGCGTGGATCGAGGCACCGGCCTCCAGACCCTCGACGGACACGGTCAGCGCCTCGGGGATGTGCGTGGCCTCGGCCTCGACCGGCAGCGCGTTCAGGACGTGCTCCAGCAGGTTGCCACCCGCGGCCAGCTCACCCTCGGCGTGCACCGGGATCTCGACCGTGACCTTCTCGCCACGCTTGACCAGCAGCAGGTCGACGTGCTCCAGGAAGCCCTTGATCGGGTCACGCTGCACGGACTTCGGGATCGCCAGCTCGTTGGACTTGCCGTCGATGTCCAGGGAGATCAGGACGTTCGGCGTACGCAGCGCGAGCAGCAGTTCGTGGCCCGGAAGGGTCAGGTGCAGCGGGTCGGTGCCGTGACCGTAGAGAACGACGGGCACCTTGCTGGCACGACGGATACGACGGGCCGCACCCTTGCCGAACTCGCTGCGCGTCTCGGCGGAAATCTTCACCTCGGACATGATCACTCCTCGTAGAACTAGGAACGGACGTGGTCACCCGGCCACGAACGGCCTGCTACGAAGAGCGCGTCGATAACGGACAGCCATACCCCGAGAAACGGGAACGGCCTCCCTCGCCGAGCAACTGGAGCAGTCTACTCGGCAGGGGAGGCCGCACAGAAATCGATCAAGCTCAGAGGCGTACGACGCTCACTGCTCGTCGAACAGGCTCGTCACCGAACCGTCCTCGAACACCTCACGCACCGCACTCGCGATCGTCGGCGCGATCGACAGCACCGTGATCTTGTCCAGGTCACGGTTCAGCTCACCCGGCGTCGGCAGCGTGTCCGTGAACACGAACTCACTCACCCGCGAGTTCTTCAGCCGGTCCGCCGCCGGACCGGACAGCACACCGTGCGTGGCCGTCACGATGACGTCCTCCGCACCGTGCGCGAACAGCGCGTCCGCCGCCGCACAGATCGTGCCACCGGTGTCGATCATGTCGTCCACCAGCACACACACCCGGCCCCGGACCTCGCCCACGACCTCGTGGACGGTCACCTGGTTCGCCACGTCCTTGTCGCGCCGCTTGTGCACGATCGCCAGCGGCGCGCCCAGCCGGTCGCACCAGCGGTCCGCCACCCGCACCCGGCCGGCGTCCGGCGACACCACGGTCAGCTTCTCCCGGTCCACCTTGCGGCCCACGTAGTCCGCGAGCAGCGGAAGCGCGAACAGATGATCCACCGGACCGTCGAAGAAACCCTGGATCTGGTCGGTGTGCAGATCCACCGTCAGGATCCGGTCGGCACCCGCGGTCTTCATCAGATCCGCGATCAGCCGCGCCGAGATCGGCTCACGGCCGCGGTGCTTCTTGTCCTGGCGGGCATAGCCGTAGAACGGCACGATCACCGTGATCGAACGAGCCGACGCGCGCTTCAGCGCGTCGATCATGATCAGCTGCTCCATGATCCACTTGTTGATCGGAGCCGTGTGGCTCTGGATCAGGAAACAGTCCGCACCACGTGCCGACTCCTGGTACCGCACATAGATCTCGCCATTGGCGAAGTCGAAGGCCTTGGTCGGGACAACCCCGACACCCAACTGCTGGGCGACCTCCTCGGCAAGCTCGGGGTGGGCGCGGCCGGAGAAGAACATCATCTTCTTCTCGCCGGTCGTCTTGATCCCGGTCACAGCACAGTCTCCTCAGAGGTATCTCAGCTGGTGGGGCGAGCGGGTGGGGCGATCCGCACCTATCACGGTACGCCGACTTTGACGCACACGTTTCCGGTCAGCCCTCGCCGCCGCCCTGCCCGGAGGCCGCCTCGGCCGCCTTCGCCGCGGCACTTCCCGGACGCTTCCGGGCCACCCAACCCTCGATATTCCGCTGCTGGCCACGGGCCACGGCCAGCGAACCGGGCGGCACATCCTTCGTGATCACGGACCCCGCGGCGGTGTAGGCGCCGTCCCCGATCGTGACCGGAGCCACAAACATATTGTCCGAACCGGTGCGGCAGTGCGACCCCACCGTGGTGTGGTGCTTGTCCTGCCCGTCGTAGTTCACGAACACACTCGCTGCACCGATGTTCGAGAACTCACCGATCGTCGCGTCACCCACGTACGACAGATGCGGGACCTTCGTCCCCTCGCCGAGCGACGCGTTCTTCGTCTCCACATACGTACCCACCTTGGACTTCCGCCCCAGGCGCGTACCCGGCCGCAGATACGCGAACGGACCCACCGACGCCTCCGGCCCCACCTGGGCCCGGTCGGCCACCGTGTTGACCACCCGCGCCCCCGCGCCCACCTGTGTGTCCGTGAGCCGGCAGTTCGGCCCGACCTCCGCACCCTCCGCCAGATGCGTCGCACCGAGCAACTGCGTACCCGGGTGCACCAGCGCGTCCTGCTCGAACGTCACCGTCACGTCGATCCACGTCGACGCCGGATCCACGACCGTCACGCCCGCGAGCATCGCGCTCTCCAACAGCCGCTCGTTCAGGGTCCGGCGCGCCTCGGCGAGCTGCACACGGTTGTTGATCCCCGCGATCTCACGGTGATCGCCGGCCACGGACGCCCCGACCCGGTGCCCCGCCTCACGCAGGATCCCGAGCACGTCGGTCAGATACTCCTCGCCCTGGCTGTTGTCTGTACGCACCTTGCCCAGCGCGTCGGCCAGCAGCCGCCCGTCGAACGCGAACACACCCGAGTTGATCTCCCGGATCGCCCGCTGGGTCTCGGAGGCGTCCTTGTGCTCGACGATCGCGGTCACCGCGCCGGAGTCGTCGCGCACGATACGGCCGTAGCCCGTCGCGTCCGGCACCTCGGCGGTCAGGACGGTGACGGCGTTGCCGTCCGCCCGGTGGGTCTCGGCGAGCGCCTGGAGCGTCCGGCCGCGCAGCAGCGGGGTGTCACCGCACACGACGACCACGGTCCCCTCGACGTTCCCGCCGAGCTCCTCCAGGCCCATGCGTACCGCGTGCCCGGTGCCGTTCTGCGTCTCCTGCACGGCCGTCCGCGCGTTCGGGTCCACGCTGCCCAGGTGCTCGCTCACCTTCTCGCGGGCGTGACCCACGACGACGACAAGCTGCTCGGGCTTCAACTCACGCGCGGCGGCGAGCACATGGCCCACCAGAGAACGGCCGCAGATCTCATGCAGGACCTTCGGTGTGGCCGACTTCATACGGGTGCCCTCACCCGCTGCGAGAACTACGACGGCTGCCGGGCGAATGGCGCTCACGGGGTTGCCCTTCGGCTTTGGACTGGGTGTGGGGGTGGACACCCGAAGGATACCGGGGCGCTTCCTGGGGGACATGAGAACGGGTCCCGACCTTGTTGGGTCAGGACCCGAACCCAGGCCTTGAGAGCTGTGGCTCCCCCGCAAGGATTCGAACCTTGTCCTGCTGGTACCAAAAACCAGTGTGCTGCCAGTTACACCACGGGGGACAGCGCTCCAGACCTTACCGGAGACGTGCCTGCGCCTGGGCCACGATTCCCTTCCACCAGCCCTCGATCCGGTTGTACAGGTGGGCGCTGCGGGACACGGCGATGACGAGGCAGCCGTGGTAGTCGTCGCCGGTGTTCTTGCGCACGGTCTTCGGGTTGTGCTTCTTCAACGTCGGTTTGGCGAAGACCGAGGCGTCGACGTCGGCGATCTCCGCCCAGTACCGGTGCGGGGCTTCGATGTCCGCGGATTCGTGAATGAGCACGCGGAAGCGCAGCCGCTCGCGGTCCACATCCAGGAGGCCGAGCCGCGCGAGGTAGGTCTGGATCACTCCCGGGTCGCTGTTCACGAAGACGGCTCGCTCCCGACGGTCTACGGCTTGCTCTTGGAGCCCTCGGCCCAGTACAGCGCGACGCCCGTCATGAACAGGTCGCGGTCCGTCATCCCGCCGATCTCGTGGATGGCCGCGGTCCTGGTCCTCCTGCGTTCCTCGTGCTCCGCCGCGCGGCGCCTCGCGAGCCCCGCGTTCATGAGCGCCCGTTGCTCCTCGGGTGTGTACCGGGGCTCGGGGCGCGGGAGATCGCTGACTCATAGTGTGACCGAGCTTCGGGAGCAGCCCAGTTCCGTCTCGATTCGGTCGTAGGTCCAGCCCTGCAGTCGTAGCTCGCGGGCCCGCTCCCGCAACCCCTCGAAGTCGGCGTACCTGCCAGGTGCATGTGCCATGCGCGTAACCGTCCGACCGGAATGTGAGGTTCCGGTGTCGAACGAGTGTGGTTCAGCAGTTCGAGGGATAACGGGGGGTTTCGCTGTTATTCGATTACGGGGTGTGGTGTAGGCCAGTAGGCGAAACTCACCGGAAAAGCGCCCGGGGGCGCCCGTAGGCTGGAGGCATGACCACGACGGGGGAAGAGCGCACCACGGCCCGGACCGGGCCGTGGTGGTGGGCGAGGTGGCGCAGCGCGGCGCTCGACGGGACCCTCGCGCTGGCGTCCGCGCTGGAGTGCGGGGCGGAGGGCGTGCCGTTCGCGAGGGACGCGGGGATCCCGGTGGCGGCGGGGGTCGTTTTCGGTGTGCTGGCGGGGTCGGTGCTGTTGCTGCGGCGCCGGTGGCCGATAGCCGTCGTGCTGGTGGCGATCGCGATCACTCCGGCGGAGATGGGTTTTCTGCTGGGTGTCGTGGGCCTGTACACGCTGGCCGCGGCGGAGCTGCCGCGGCGGGTCATCGTGGCGCTGGCGGGGATGTCCCTGCTGGGCACGATGATCGTGACGTTCGTGCGGGCGCGGCAGGACGTGGCGCGGGGGGATCTGACGCTCGGTGACTGGTTCGTGCCGTTCGCGGCGGTCACGACGTCGCTGGGGCTGACCGCGCCGCCGTTGTTGCTGGGGTTGTACGTGGGTGCCCGGCGTCGGCTGATGGAGAGCCTGCGGGAGCGGGCGGACAGTCTGGAGCGGGAGCTTCAGCTGCTCGCGGAGCGCGCGGAGGAGCGGGCGGAGTGGGCGCGGGGTGAGGAGCGGACGCGGATCGCCCGTGAGATGCACGACGTGGTGGCGCACCGGGTGAGTCTGATGGTGGTGCACGCGGCGGCGTTGCAGGCGGTGGCGCGGAAGGATCCGGAGAAGGCGGTGCGGAACGCGGCGCTGGTCGGGGACATGGGCCGGCAGGCGTTGACGGAGTTGCGGGAGATGCTGGGAGTGCTGCGGTCGACGGAGGGGCCGGCTCGGGGGCGTGAGGCGTCGGTGTCGTCGGCGATGGCGGTCGCGGTGGCGGCTTCGCGGGTGGTGGACGAGAGTGCGGCGGATCCGGCGGTGGAGGGGCCGGTCCTGTCGGAGCTGGACGAGCTGATCGGGCAGTCGGCGGCGACGGGGATGGTGGTGGAGCTGTCGGTGGAGGGGGACGCGCGGTCGTATGCGCGCGAGGTCGAGCAGACGGCGTACCGGGTCGTTCAGGAGGCGCTGACGAACGTGCACAAGCACGCGGCGGGCGCGAAGACACGTGTGCGGCTGGCGCACCGGGCGTCGGAGATCGCGATGCAGGTGGAGAACGGGCCGCCGCCGGAGCCGGGGTCCGCGTCGGCGGCCGGGTTGCCGTCGGGTGGCAATGGTCTGGTCGGGATGCGGGAGCGGGTCGTGGCGCTGGGCGGGGTGTTCGTGTCGGGGCCGACGGACGCGGGCGGTTTCCGGGTGTCGGCGGTGATTCCTGCGGTGTAGCGGCCCGTGGCCCAGCAGCGGCCCGTGGTTGTTCTGCCCGGGGTCCGTCGTCCGGGGTCAGCCTGCGGTGAGGCGGACGGGTTCGATGCCGGTGACGAGTGTGGCGAGGGCGTGGTCGATGTCGGGGCCGAGGTACCAGTCGCCGGTGTGGTCGAGGGCGTAGAGGCGGCCTTCGGCGTCGATGGCGAGGAGGGAGTGGGTGTCGGTCTCCTCGCCGATGGGGCTGACCTCGGTGCCGAGGGCACGGGCGAGGTCGTTGAGGGTGCGGGTGTGATGGAGGCCGTACAGCGGGTCGAGGTGGAGGGTGGCGGGGGCGATCTGGCGGCCGGGTCCCGCGGGGGCGATGTGCAGACCGCCGAATTCGGCCCAGGCTTCGACGGCGGCGGGGAATACGGTGTGCCGGTGTCCGGCGGGTGAGGTGTGTGCGCGCAGGATGTCGGCCCAGTACTCGGCCTGCTTTATGTCCCAGCGTCCGGGTTGCCAGCCCGCGGTGCGCAGGGCGGCGTCGACGGGTGCGGGGAAGCGCGAGGTGGGTCCCCCCTGCCCGTGCGGGGTCGAGGGTTCGGCGGGTGAGGTGCGGTCGGTGTGCATCGGCCCTTGGTTCGTCTCGTTCGGCGGGTCAGGCGTGGTCGGCGGCGGGTTCGACGATGCGGATGCCGAAGTGGGCGCTGAGGGCGGCGCAGGCGCGGCAGGGGGCGGCGAAGCTGCCGTGGAGGGGGTCGCCGTCCTCGCGTATGCGTCGGGTGGTGAGTTTGGCCTGCTTGAGGGCTTTGCGTGCTTCGCCGTTGGTCATGGGTTTGCGGGCGGCGCGTTTGCTGCGGGCCGTGTCGGCGGTGCTGATGTGCCGGGAGATGAGGATGGCCTCGGCGCAGCGGCCGGTGAAGCGGTCGCGCTGGGCGCTGCCGAGGGTGTCGAGGTAGTCCTGGACGAGGGGGTGCAGGGGCGGGGGCTGGTCGGCGCGGGCGGCGGTGGCGGTGAGGGTGGTGCCGCGGACGGAGAGGGCGGCGGCGACGGTGGGCAGGATGCCGTCGCGGCGGTGCTGGAGCGCGGGGGCGGGCGGTGTCTCGTCGTGGCTCCAGCCGATGCGAGGGTCGCCCGCGGGGCCGGTGTGCGGGTGCGGTCCCGTTTGTGTCGCGTTCATGTGTGCCATCCCTCCCGGGCCTTCCCCCAAGGATCCCGAAGGACACAGAGTGCCAAATGCCGTGGCCGGTGCGGAAGCTGGGGCGGCGCGACACGCCAGGGTGAGGGCGGTTCGTCACGGTGGGGTGACGGCCGGTCACCGAAGTGGCCGCCCGGTGACCGGTGTCCGTGTACCGCATAGGCTGTCGGCACCGCGATGCGCGCGGTCAATGCGTCGTAGACGTTGCAGAGACAGTCGGATACGGACCGTCGTGTGCCGGAGACGGCGCGGTTTCGGTTCGTACAGAGTGCCGCAGGGGGCAACCGCCATGACGACAGGTCGGCTCGGGCAGCAAGCCGCGCCGCCGAACGCGGCCTATGCCGGGCAGGTCGTGCATTTCCCGGATCCGGTCCGGGCGGCACGCCACCCCAGGGGGGTACGGGTCGACGAGCACGGATATCCGGACTTCTCGCCGTACGCGCGCGCGGCCGCGGAGATCGCCGAGCCGCCGGAGGGTTTCGGTGTCGACGAGTTGCGGCTGACGGACTACGTGTCGGCGAACGCGGCGCTGGCGGCGACCGGGCACGAGTTGTGGGACACGGTGCCGGACGTGGCGACGCCGCACGGCTGGACGTGGCATCACGTGCTGGGTTCCCGGCGGCTGGAGCTGATCCCGGTCGAGGTGAAGGCGCTGTTGCGGCATCACGGCGGGGTGGCGACGTCGGGGGTGGACCAGGACAAGCGGGGGACGCGTCCGTTGCAGGAGACGCGGCCGGCGCATGTCGGGCTGCCCAAGTCGGGTGCGGCGGTGACGGAGCAGCAGGTGCAGGGGGTCGAGGAGGACCTGGGGTACCGGCTGCCGGGTGCGTACCGTTCGTTCCTCAAGGCGGCGGGCGGTTGTGCGCCGGTGGGCACCGCGCTGGACGCGGAGCTGGGTCTGCTGGTGGACCAGCCGTTCTTCACGGTGCGGGACGAGGCCGCGGTCAACGACCTGGTGTATGTGAACAAGTGTCTGCGTGACCATCTGACGAAGGACTACCTCGGGGTGGCCTTTGTGCAGGGCGGGTTGCTCGCGGTGAAGGTGAAGGGCGAGCGGACCGGTTCGGTGTGGTTCTGCGCGTACGACGACGCGCGGGACGCGGATCCCTCGTGGGCCGCGGCGGAGCGGGTGGAGCGGCTGCTGCTGCCGTGCGGTGACGACTTCGACGTGTTCTTCGCGCGGCTGGCGGGCAGTCCGCCGGAGTTGGAGACGGTGGCGAACCTGATGGTGGACGGTGGTTTCGTGCATGCCGTTCCGGTCTCTTCCGAGGGGGAGTGAGCTTCGCGATGGTGACGTTCGCACAGGCGCAGGAGCGCGCGGAAGAGTGGATCAACGGGGATGTTCCGGCGTATCAGCACCGTGAGGTGCGGGTGCGGGAGTTCGACCTCGGGTTCGTGGTGTGGGGCGAGGACCGTGCGGAGGGTCCGCGTTCGGACGGGGGCGCGCAGCGGCTCGTGATCGCGCGGGACTCCGGTGAGGCGACGCTGTGGCCCGCGCTGCCGGTGGGTGAGGTGATCCGCCGGTATGCGGAGGAGTACGGCCATGAGGACGAGGTCGAGGACGCGGTCCCGGCTCCCGCGGCGCGGGTGGATCTGAACCAGACGTCGTTCCTGCTGACTCCGCCGGAGTGGTTGCAGGAGGCGGCGGACCGGCTGGGGATCGAGGACCGGCGTCCGTCGGGTGGCGAACTGCCCGAGACGCAGGCGGGCGTGCCGGTGTCCGCGCCGGCGTCTGTGCCTGAGCCTGTGTCCGGGGCGGGGCAGCCCGCCGACCAGGCGGCCGAGGCAGGTGGGACGGCCGAGGCGGCCGAGCCGGCCCGGCCGTCGGGCGCCGAGCGCGTCGGGGCGTCCTGGCCGGCCGCCGGGGACACTCCCTGGGCGGGTACGGACACCAACGCGCATGCCGGTGACGACGGATCCGTGGAGCTGCCTCTGACGGTTTTCTCGCCGCCGCTGGGCGCTGCCGGTGACGCGGCCACGCCGCCGGACGCCGAGACGTCGCTGATGGCGGGCGGCAGTCAGCTGCCCCCCACGGCGATCGCTCAGGCGTTCGACGGTCGGAACGGCGCGCCGCGGGGCCATGCGCCCGCACCGCCTCCGCCGCCGGGAACGCCGCCGTTCGCGCAGGGGCAGGCCGCTCCTCCGCCTCCGCCTCCCGTGCCGGGGGCGCCGAGCGCTCCGCACGGGTCCACGCCTCCGCCGCCCGCGCCGAGCGCTCCGCAGGGACAGGTGCCTCCGCCGCTTCCCGCGCCGGGCGCACCCTCGTACGGCCATCAGCAGGGGCCCGGCGCACCGGGTGCGCCCGGCGCTCAGGGTGCTCCGCCCGCCGGGCGGTCGCTCGCGCCCAACGCGAGCGACATCGCGGACGCCGCGACCAGCAAGGCGGCCCCGCCGCGCCGGACGCGTGGCGGCCCGGGCGCGCCGCCTCCGCCGCCGGGGGTGCCGGGTGCGCCCGCCGGGCGGCCGGGGACCTTGCCTCCGCCGCCTCCGCCGGGTGGTCCGGGCGCCACGGGTGCCCCCGGTGCTCCGGGTGCGCCCGGCGGGTATGTGCCGACGCAGCACATGTCGGCGGTCGCTGCGGAAACGGCCCACGGGCCGGCGGGTCCGGGTCCGGTTGCGGGCGTCCCGAATGCTCCCGGCGCTCCCGGCGCTCCCGGCGCTCCCGGTGTCCCGGGTGGCGCGAATGCCGTACACCACGCGGAGACCGTGCTCGCCGCACCCCCGGTGGCCGGTCCTGGCGTACCCCCGCCGTCGCCGGTTCCCGGTGCCCACGCGATGCCGGGCGCTCCCGGTGTGCCTCCGGGCGCGATGCCGCCGCCGGGCGCCCCGGTGCCCGGTCAGCAGCCGCCGGCGTACGGCTATCCGCCGCCGGGGCAGCCGACGGTCGGCCCGGGATACCAGGCCGTGCTGCGCTACCGCGCCCAGGACGGCTCCGAGCAGCAGCTGATCCGGCGTTCGGCGCCCGGCACGCCGCACCCGGAGTGGCAGATCTTCCATGAGCTGCGTGCCATGAACGTGCCGCCGGACCAGGTGCTTGAGCTCCACACGGAGCTGGAGTCGTGTGCGCTGCCCGGTGCCTACTGCGCGCGGATGATCCGGGAGCAGTGGCCGCAGGCGCGGATCACGAGCATCGCGCCGTACGGCACTGATCACGCGAGCCGGCAGCAGGGCATGGGTCAGTTGCTGGCGCACCAGGGCGAGTTGCACCAGGTGGCGGACGGTCCCGCGCGGCCCGCGCCGGTACGGGTGCCGGTGTCGCAGGTGCCGCCCGCGCCGCCGGTCCCGCCGGAGGGGGTGGCGCAGGAGCTGGTCGGCGCGTTCGGGCCGGGCGTGTTCCGGTTCGAGCAGGCGGCGGTGTCGCGGCAGGGTGTGCCGCCGGTCGTGGCGCACACGCTGGTGGTGGCCGGACTGCCGCTGGACATGGGCCCGTTCTTCTGGGCGCAGGCGCAGCCGGGCCGTCCGGTGCCGACGCTGGCGGAGCTGGCGCAGGAGCGCGGTGTGCAGCCGGCTCCGGACGCGGGCTCGTATCTGGTGATGGGCAGCGACTTCGGCAAGGCGATCTGTGTGCAGTACGGCACGGCGAACATCGTCGCGGTGCCCGTGGAGGCGGGGCCGGGCGGTGCTCCCGTACCGCCGCAGTTCGTCAACACCGGGCTGCCGGAGTTCGTGCGCTGTCTGGCACTGCTGGGCCGGATGTGGCGGCTGCGGTTCGGACTGAACCAGGAGCAGGCGGGCCGCTGGACGGTCGACTTCCAGTCGCAGCTCGCCTCGCTGGATCCGGCGGCGCTGGCCTCGCCGGAGAGCTGGTGGTCGGTGCTGCTCGAGCAGATGTGGGACGGCCTGCTGTAGTCCGTTTCCGCCGGGGTCCGGCCCTTGCCGCGCCGCCGGGCCCGGCGGAGTGTCGCATATGGACACTTACGCCTGATCCCCGAGGATATGTACGAGATCACGTGTTCAGTGACGCGTGTTTCGTTCGTGTCCGGTGGAGAGGGGTTCCCGGGTGAGCAGCGCATCGGTGTCGCCGCACGGCTTCGAGACGGTCCGGGGGCGCGGCTACCGCCCCGGGCAGACCGACGCGTACACGTCGGCACTGTCCCTGGAGCGCGACGCGGCGTGGGAGCGGGCCGCGCGCCTCACCGTGCTCGCCAGGGACATGGCGGCGGAGGCGGAGCGGCTGCGCGAGACGGTCGCCGGGCTGGCTCCGCAGACGTACGAGAGTCTCGGGGGGCGTGCCCCGCAGGTATTCGAGCTCGTACGGGAAGAGGCCGCGGAGTTGCGGGAGTCCGCGCTGTGCGCGGCGCGGGAGCGGGTGGCGCAGGCCGAGGAGCACGCCCTCGATGTGCTGAGGGCGGCGCGGGAGCAGGCGGACGGACTGCGCGCGCAGGCCGAGGAGGACGCCCGGGAGCGGCTTCACGCTGCGCGCACCGAGGCGGAGGAACTGCGTGTCGGTGCCCGCCGCGAGGTGAAGGAGCGGCGCGGCGAGACGCTCGCCGTGCTGCGGGAGGCGCGCGGGCGGACCGCCGGGATGCTGACCGGGCAGGCCGAGGAACAGGCCGGGCGCTGGGCCGACGCCGAGCGGGAGGCCATGGAGCGCAGTGCCGCGCTGGACGCGCGTCATGCCGAACTGGAGGCCCGGGCCGAGGCCGTGCTGGCCCAGGCGCGGCGGGACTTCGAGGAGACCGACGCGGCGGCACGGCGGTGCCAGGAGGAGGCACGCGCGCGTGCCGCCGAGACCGTCGCCGACGCGCGGCTGCGGGCGGAGCGCGTCGCCCGGGAGACGGAGCGGGTGCTGCGCGAGCACGGCGAGCGGTGGGACGACGTGCGGGCGCACATGGATCACATGCGCGACAGCCTGTTGTCGCTGACGGGGCAGGCCGTGCCGGACTGACCGCCGGCCCCCCGGGCCCCGACCGCCGGACCCCTCAGTCCCCCCGGCGCACGGCTCCCGCCAGGATCCACCCCTCCACCGCCTCGTACTGTCGGCGCTGTTCCATCGCCCTGCCGCGCCCGGAGGCCAGCGTGCCCAGCCAGCCGAAGAGGAACCCGGCCGGGATGGTGACCATGCCCGTGGTCGTGAACGGGAACCAGTTGAAGTCGGCGTCGGGGAAGGCCGCGACGGGCGAGCCGGAGACCAGGTTGGTGCCCGGCATCAGGAGCAGCACGGCGAGTGTGCCGCCGAGCAGCGTGCAGATCAGGCCGGTCCGGGTGTAGCGGCGCCAGAAGAGGCTGTAGACGAGGGCGGGGGCGAGGGCGGAGGCGCCCAGGCAGAAGGAGAGGGTGATCAGTGGCTGGAGACTGCGGTGCTGGACGAGGGTGGCGAGCAGGATCGCGGGAGCGCCGATGCCCAGGGCCGACAGCCGGGCGACGGTCATCTCCCGGCGCGGCGTCATGTGCCGGGCGCGGGCCGCGAACACGTCGTGGGCCAGTGTGTTGGCGCAGGCCAGGATCATTCCGGCGACGGAGGCCAGCAGGGTCAGGAAGATCGCCGCGGTGACGGTGGTGAACAGCAGGGTCTCCGCCGTTGAGACGTCCGTCCCGAACGCGGCCCGTGCGCCCAGCAGATAGGCGGTGTTGCCCTGCGGGTCGGCCGTGGCGATCGCGGCCCGGCCGATCAGGGCCGTCGCGCCGAAGCCGATGACGGTGACGACCAGCACGAACAGGGCGACGCCCGACACCGCCCAGGACATCGAACGGCGCACCTCGCGGGCGCTGGCGGCGGTGTAGGTGCGCATGGTGACGTGCGGCAGGCAGGCGCCGCCCAGCACGATGGTCAGCTCGGACGTGATCATGTCCAGGCGGGGACTGGGTCCGCCCGCGAACTGGAGCCCCGAGTGCAGGAAGGCCGGTCCGGCGCCGCTGTGCCGGGCCGCCGTGGTGAAGAGGGCGCCGGGGTCCCAGTCGAAGCGGTGCAGGATCAGTACGGCGATCAGGGCGCCCGAGCCGAGCAGCATGATGATCTTGAGGATCTGGATGAGGGCGGTGCCCTTCATGCCGCCGATCGCCGCATAGCTGATCATCAGCGCGCCCAGGCCGACCACGCAGCCGGTCTTCAGGGCCTCGTTGGAGAAGCCGAGGATGAACGCCATCAGCTGTCCGGCGCCGGCGAGCTGCACCAGCATCAGGGGCAGCAGCGCGGCGATGGTGACCACGCAGGCGGTGATCCGGACACCGCGGCCGGGCATACGGCGGGCGAGCACATCGCCCATGGTGAACCGGCCCGCGTTGCGCAGGGGTTCGGCCAGCAGGAACATCAGCAGCATCAGGGACAGCGCGGTGCTCAGGGCGAGCACGACACCGTCGTATCCGCACAGGGCGATCACGCCGCCGGTACCGAGCACGCTCGCCGCCGAGATGTAGTCGCCGGCGATCGCCAGGCCGTTGCGCATGGGGGACAGGGAGCCGTAGCCGGTGTAGAACTCGTCGAGGTCGTCCCGGTCGGGTCCCGTCATCACACACAGCAGGAGGGTGATGGTGGCCACGGCGGTGAAGGCGACCAGGGACATCGACTGCGCCGAGCCGCTGAAGCCGGTGAAGACGCTCATCGTGTCGCCCCCCGCCTGGCGTCCAGCTCCGCCAGCCCGCGTATGCGGTCCGCGATCGGGTCGACATGGCGGCGGGCGGTGTGCTCGTACAGCGCGATCGCCAGCCAGGTGACCGGCAGCTGGAGCAGCGCGAGCAGCAGTCCGGCGGGCAGGCCGTCGGCGACGGTGCTGGTCATGACGTCCGGGGCGAAGGCCGACAGGACCAGGAACAGGGTGAAGTAGCCGAGGGCGGTGAGGGTGGCGGTGCGCCGCTGCCAGCGGTAGGCGCTGCGCAGGATCCGCAGGTCGCCCTGGTGGCCGAGGGGCTCGGGGCGGGACGGGGAGCGGGACGGCTCGGGAGGTGCCGGCTGCCAGGGGCGGGTGAAGTCCGTGAAGGCGGTGGGCGGTGCGGGGAAGGCGGTGGGGGGTGCGGGCGGTGAGGGGGGCCGGCGGTACGGGGGCTGCGGGGCGTACGGGTCGTATGACATCCCGTGCTCCTTGCATGGTTCGGGTCCGAGGCGGCGGACCGCAGGGAGGTGGGGGGCGGGGGCTCGCACGCTACTAGCCGGTGCCCGCGAAGGGACCCCCCTTCACCGAACTGGCCGGTCGGTATCCAGTTGCTGCGCGAAACGAACACGCATGTGGGGGCCCTGTCGAGACCTCGACGGGGCTCGCGCCGGACCGACGTGGACCGCGTCTCCGGGCCGCGTCTCCGGGCCGCGCGCTTGACCCTGACGCGACGTGAGGGTGGACGCTGGGTGCGCCGCCGGGTGGACTCGGCTTCGGGCAGGGCTCCACCCGTCGGTGGACTCCCCCTAGGGGTCTGTCCGTACTACGACCAGGGGACGGCTCGTCCCGCTGGAGGATGAGACGGACCCCGGGTCGTCCTTAACCTGGCTTTACGCCGCTGGGGGGCACTCGGCGGACCGGGCGGGGGTGGGGGTAGCCCCACCGCAAGACGGGGCCCCGCACCAGCGCGCGGCACCCCCGCCACCGACGAGACTCATCGGCGTACCGCCACGGCGGCATCGCCGAGGCGCATCACTGCCAGGCAACTGGACGACTGAGGAGACATACCGTGACATCGGCTGTGACCATTCCCAGGCACGGGGGTACTGGAGGGCCTACGGCCGTTGCCGCGCGGGCGCGGCAGGTCGTGAAGGCGTACGGCTCGGGGGAGACCCGGGTCGTTGCCCTCGACCACGTCGACGTGGACATCGCCCGCGGCCAGTTCACCGCGATCATGGGCCCCTCGGGGTCCGGCAAGTCCACCCTGATGCACTGCCTCGCCGGACTCGACACGGTGACGAGCGGCCAGATCCATCTGGACGACACCGAGATCACCGGCCTCAAGGACAAGAAGCTCACGCAGCTGCGCCGTGACCGGATCGGGTTCATCTTCCAGGCGTTCAACCTGCTGCCGACGCTGAACGCGATAGAGAACATCACGCTGCCGATGGACATCGCCGGCCGCAAGCCCGACCGGGCCTGGCTGGACCGGGTCGTGGAGACCGTCGGCCTGGCCGGCAGGCTCAAGCACCGGCCGACCCAGCTCTCCGGTGGCCAGCAGCAGCGCGTCGCCGTGGCCCGGGCCCTGGCGGCCCGCCCGGAGATCATCTTCGGTGACGAGCCGACCGGAAACCTCGACTCGCGCGCCGGCGCCGAGGTCCTGGGCTTCCTGCGCCGCTCCGTGGAGGAGCTGGGCCAGACCATCGTGATGGTCACCCACGACCCGGTGGCGGCCAGCTACGCGGACCGGGTGCTGTACCTGGCCGACGGCAGGATCGTCGACGAGATGTACGAGCCCACGGCCGACCAGGTCCTGGACCGCATGAAGGACTTCGACGCCCGGGGGCGTACGTCGTGACCGTGCTGAAGACCTCCTTTCGCAACTTCTTCGCGCACAAGGGGCGCATGGCGCTCTCCGCGATAGCGGTGCTTCTGTCGGTGGCGTTCGTGTGCGGCACGCTGGTGTTCACCGACACCATGAACACGACGTTCGACAAGCTGTTCTCGGTGTCCGCCGCCGATGTGACCGTTTCGCCGAAGGGCGCGAGCAACGACAAGACCCCGCAGAGCGGCGTACCGCTGTCCCTGCCGGAGGCCACCCTCGCGAAGGTGCGGACCGTCGACGGCGTCAAGTCGGCGGAGGGCGCGGTCATGTCGATGAACGTGACCGTCGTGAACAACGACAACGAGAACATGGGTTCCAGCACCGGCGCGCCCACCATCGCCGGCAACTGGAATCAGAACGAACTGCGTACCATGGAGATCACTTCCGGCCATGCCCCGCGCGGGCCGACCGAGATGATGGTCGACGCGGACACCGCCGACAAACACCACCTTAAAATCGGTGACAGCCTGCGTACCATCGCTCAGACGGGTGATCTCAAGGCCCGCATCGTCGGCATCGCCTCGTTCAAGGTGACCAACCCCGGTGCCGCCGTCGTCTACTTCGACACCGCCACCGCGCAGCGCGAACTGCTCGGCACCACCGGGCGGTTCACCCAGCTCCTCGTCAGCGCCGACGCCGGTGTGTCCCACACGCGCCTCAAGCAGAACGTCGCCGGCACCCTGGGGGCCGGGAAGCTGAAGCTCCAGACGGCCAAGGAGAGTGCCGACGAGAACCGTCAGAGCATCGGCCAGTTCATGGACATCATCAAGTACGTCATGCTCGGCTTCGCCGGGATCGCGTTCCTGGTGGGCATCTTCCTGATCGTCAACACCTTCTCCATGCTGGTCGCCCAGCGCACCCGGGAGATCGGCCTGATGCGGGCCATCGGCTCGTCCCGCAAGCAGGTCAACCGGTCGGTGCTGGTCGAGGCGCTGCTGCTCGGCTTCATCGGCTCGATCCTCGGTGTCGGTGCCGGAGTCGGCATCGCGGTGGGCCTGATGAAGATCATGAGCACGATGGGCATGGAACTGTCCACCCGGGATCTGACCATCAAGGCGACCACCCCGGTCGCGGGCCTCGTCCTCGGTGTGATCGTCACGGTCCTCGCCGCCTATCTTCCGGCCCGCCGCGCCGGCAAGGTCTCTCCGATGGCCGCCCTGCGCGACGCCGGCACCCCGGCCGACGGCCGGGCCGGGCGGCTGCGCGCCCTGATCGGGCTGGTTCTCTCCGGCGCCGGAATCGCCGCCCTGTTCGCCGCCGCCTCGGCGGACAAGGCGAGCGAGGGCTCGCTCGTCCTCGGCGCGGGCATCGTGCTCTCCATGATCGGGTTCGTCGTCATCGGCCCGCTGCTGGCGGGAGGGCTGGTCCGGGTGCTCAGCGTGGTGCTGCTGCGGGCCTTCGGCCCGGTCGGCCGGATGGCCGAGCGCAACGCCCTGCGCAACCCGAGGCGCACCGGTGCCACCGGCGCCGCCCTGATGATCGGCCTGGCGCTGGTCGCCTGCCTGTCCGTGGTCGGCTCGTCCATGGTCGCCTCCGCGACGAGCGAGCTGGACAAGTCGGTCGGCGCGGACTTCATCGTCCAGGGCAAGCAGCGGATCGTCCCCCAGGCGGAGCGGGCCATGGAGAAGTCGCCGGGTCTGGTTCACGTCACCCGGTACAAGGACATCAACGCCGTTCTGACCTCGCCCGACGGGAAGACCGACGACTCGGGAGTCACGGCCGCCGACGCGTCGTACGCCGACGACCTGCGCCGCACCACCACCGAGGGCACCCTGAGGAACGCCTACGGCACGGACGCCATGTCGGTCGGCAGCGAGTACGCCAAGAAGCACCGCGTCCACGTCGGCGACACCCTCACCGTCGCCTTCACCGGCGGACGCACCGCGAAGCTGAGGATCGCCGCCGTCACCGACGACGACTCGGCGATCGACAAGGGCGCGCGCTACATGAGCATCGCGACCATGCAGAAGTACGTCCCCAAGGACAGGATCCCGCCGAACGAGATCATGTTCGCCAAGGCCAGGGACGGCCAGGCGCAGCAGGCGTACGCGGCCCTGAAGAAGTCGCTCAAGAAGTACCCGCAGTACCAGGTCAGGAACCAGACCGACTACAAGCAGGAGTTGAAGGACCAGATCGGCCAGCTCCTCAACCTGGTCTACGGCCTGCTCGCCCTGGCGATCATCGTCGCGGTCCTCGGTGTGGTGAACACGCTGGCCCTGTCGGTGGTCGAGCGGACCAGGGAGATCGGCCTGATGCGGGCCATCGGCCTCTCCCGCCGTCAGCTGCGCCGCATGATCCGCCTGGAGTCGGTGGTCATCGCCCTGTTCGGTGCCCTGCTGGGCCTCGGACTGGGCATGGGCTGGGGCGCGACCGCCCAGAAACTCCTCGCCCTGGAAGGCCTGAACGTCCTGGAGATCCCGTGGCCGACCATCACCGGTGTGTTCATCGGCTCGGCCTTCGTGGGCCTGTTCGCGGCACTGGTCCCGGCGTTCCGGGCGGGCCGGATGAACGTACTGAACGCGATCGCGACCGACTGACCGACCCGGTCGAGTGACCACCTCCGCATACGGGGGTTGCGGGGGAAGGCCGGTGCCGGGGAGTCCTTGGGGACTCCCCGGCACCGGGCTTTTCCACCGGCCCTTTCACCAGGCTTTTCACCAGGCTTTCCCACCGGGTTTCTTGCGCCGGTCTGCCCTCCGGCGACCGGGACGGACACCCGGGAAGCGGGGTTGTCCACAGCCTCCCGCACCGGCGAGCGCGGCGTCGTACGCTGGACAGCCCCCCGTCGTCACAAGCGTCGGGTCACTCGTGTTGCCCACACCCGGACGGAAGCCTCCTTCATGAGCCTGCACGGTCTGCTCGACGCCGTAGTCAAGGACGCCGCCCTCGCGGAAGCGATCACCGCGGCGAAGGACGGCAACCGTATGCACGTCGACCTGGTCGGCCCCTCGGCGGCCCGCCCCTTCGCCGTCGCTGCCCTGGCACGCGAGGCCGGCCACCCGGTGCTCGCCGTGACGGCCACCGGTCGCGAGGCCGAGGACCTGGCCGCCGCCCTGCGCTCGCTGCTGCCCGCCGAGGGCGTCGTGGAGTACCCCTCCTGGGAGACCCTCCCGCACGAGCGGCTCAGCCCCCGCAGCGACACCGTCGGCCGCCGTCTCGCGGTACTGCGCCGCCTCGCCCACCCGAGGCCCGACGACCCGGAGACCGGCCCGGTCTCCGTCGTCGTCGCGCCGGTGCGATCCGTGCTCCAGCCGCAGGTCAAGGGCCTGGGCGAGTTGGAGCCCGTGGCCCTGAGAACCGGCCGGACCGCCGACCTCAACGCCGTCGTCGAGGCCCTCGCGGCCGCCGCCTACTCCCGTGTCGAGCTGGTCGAGAAGCGCGGCGAGTTCGCCGTACGCGGCGGCATCCTCGACGTGTTCCCGCCCACCGAGGAACACCCCCTGCGCGTCGAGTTCTGGGGCGACGACGTCGAGGAGATCCGCTACTTCAAGGTCGCCGACCAGCGCTCCCTCGAGGTTGCCGAGCACGGCCTGTGGGCGCCGCCCTGCCGCGAACTCCTGCTGACCGACGACGTCCGCGCCCGCGCGCGGGCCCTCGCCGAACAGCACCCCGAGCTGGGCGAGCTGCTCGGCAGGATCGCCGAGGGCATCGCCGTCGAGGGGATGGAGTCGCTGGCCCCGGTCCTGGTGGACGACATGGAGCTGCTCCTGGACGTGCTGCCCAAGGGCGCCATGGCCGTCGTGTGCGACCCGGAGCGGGTACGCACGCGTGCCGCCGACCTCGTCGCCACCTCGCAGGAGTTCCTCCAGGCGTCCTGGGCCGCCACCGCGGGCGGCGGCGAGGCCCCCATCGACGTCGGCGCGGCCTCCCTGCGGTCCATCGCCGAGGTGCGCGAGCGCGCGCGCGAGCTGGACATGATGTGGTGGTCGGTGTCGCCGTTCTCGGCCGACCTCGAACTCGAGGTGGACACCCTCAAGCTCGGCATGCACGCGCCCGAGACCTACCGGGGAGACACCGCGCGGGCCCTCGCCGACACCAAGGGCTGGCTCGCAGACGGCTGGCGCACCGTCTTCGTCACCGAGGGTCACGGCCCCGCGGCCCGTACGGCGGAGGTACTCGGCGGCGAGGGCATCCCCGCCCGCCTCGACGCCGACCTCGGCGAACTCGGCCCCTCGGTCGTCCATGTCTCCTGCGGCTCGATCGACCACGGCTTCGTCGACCCGGCGCTGAAGATCGCCGTCCTCACCGAGACCGACCTGTCCGGCCAGAAGGCGGCCGGCCGCGACGGCGCCCGTATGCCCGCCAGGCGCCGCAAGACCATCGACCCGCTCACGCTGGAGCCGGGCGACTACATCGTCCACGAGCAGCACGGCGTCGGCCGCTACATCGAGATGGTGCAGCGCACCGTCCAGGGCGCCACCCGCGAGTACCTCGTCGTGGAATACGCCCCCGCCAAACGCGGCCAGCCCGGCGACCGCCTCTACATCCCCACCGACCAGCTGGAGCAGATCACCAAGTACGTCGGCGGCGAGGCACCCACCCTGCACCGCCTCGGCGGCGCCGACTGGACGAAGACCAAGGCGCGCGCCAAGAAGGCCGTCAAGGAGATCGCCGCCGACCTGATCAAGTTGTACAGCGCGCGCATGGCGGCCCCCGGCCACACCTTCGGCGCGGACACCCCCTGGCAGCGGGAGCTGGAGGACGCCTTCCCGTACGCCGAGACCCCCGACCAGCTGACCACCATCGCCGAGGTCAAGGAGGACATGGAGAAGTCGGTCCCGATGGACCGCCTGATCTGCGGCGACGTCGGGTACGGCAAGACCGAGATCGCGGTGCGCGCCGCCTTCAAGGCCGTACAGGACGGCAAGCAGGTCGCGGTCCTCGTACCGACCACGCTGCTGGTGCAGCAGCACTTCGGGACGTTCAGCGAGCGGTACGCGCAGTTCCCGGTCAATGTGCGCGCCCTGTCCCGGTTCCAGACCGACACCGAGGCCAAGGCGGTCCTGGAGGGTCTCAGGGAGGGCGCGGTCGACGTGGTCATCGGCACCCACCGGCTGTTCTCCTCGGAGACCAAGTTCAAGGACCTCGGCCTGGTCATCGTGGACGAGGAGCAGCGCTTCGGCGTCGAGCACAAGGAGCAGCTGAAGCAGCTCCGCGCAAACGTCGACGTGCTGACCATGTCCGCCACCCCGATCCCCAGAACGCTGGAGATGGCGGTCACCGGCATCCGTGAGATGTCCACGATCACCACCCCGCCGGAGGAGCGCCACCCGGTGCTGACCTTCGTCGGGCCCTACGAGGAGAAGCAGATCGGCGCGGCCATCCGCCGCGAACTGCTGCGCGAGGGCCAGGTCTTCTACATCCACAACCGGGTCGAGTCCATCGACCGCGCGGCCGCCCGGCTGCGCGACATCGTCCCCGAGGCACGCATCGCCACCGCCCACGGCCAGATGTCGGAGTCCTCGCTGGAGCAGGTGGTCGTGGACTTCTGGGAGAAGAAGTTCGACGTCCTGGTGTCGACCACGATCGTGGAGTCCGGCATCGACATCTCCAACGCCAACACGCTGATCGTGGAGCGCGGCGACACCTTCGGTCTGTCCCAGCTGCACCAGCTCCGCGGCCGTGTGGGCCGGGGCCGGGAGCGCGGCTACGCCTACTTCCTGTACCCGCCGGAGAAGCCGCTGACCGAGACCGCCCACGAGCGGCTCGCCACCATCGCCCAGCACACCGAGATGGGCGCGGGCATGTACGTGGCGATGAAGGACCTGGAGATCCGCGGCGCCGGAAACCTGCTCGGTGGCGAGCAGTCCGGGCACATCGCGGGCGTCGGCTTCGACCTGTACATGCGCATGGTCGGCGAGGCGGTCGCGGACTACCGGCGGCAGCTGGAGACCGGTGAGATCGAGGAGGAGCCGCCCCTCGAGGTCAAGATCGAGCTGCCCGTCGACGCGCACGTCCCGCACGACTACGCGCCCGGCGAGCGGCTGCGCCTCCAGGCATACCGCTCGATCGCCTCCGCCAACTCCGAGGAGGACATCAAGGCGGTACGGGAGGAACTCGTCGACCGCTACGGCAAGCTGCCCGAGCCGGTGGAGAACCTCCTGCTGGTGGCGGGCCTGCGCATGCTCGCGCGCGCGTGCGGCGTGGGCGAGATCGTGCTCCAGGGCAACAACATCCGGTTCGCCCCGGTGGAGTTGCGCGAGTCGCAGGAGCTGCGCCTGAAGCGGCTGTACCCGGGGACGGTCATCAAGCCGTCCGTGCACCAGGTGCTGGTCCCCCGCCCGAAGACCGCGAAGGTGGGCGGCAAGCCGCTGATCGGGCGGGAGTTGCTGGGCTGGGTGGGGGAGTTCCTGGCTTCGGTGCTGGGGTCGTGACGCGGTTCGTTGCTGCGCTCGTGACGTCTGGGTCGTGACGTCTGGGTCATGACGTCTGGGTTGTGACGGAGGTGGGAGGCGGGGGCGGGGCGATGGCCGGCGTCGGCTGACCATTGGCCCGGTTGAACAACCCCGCACGCCACCATCGGTGCGCCCAGCGCCCCTTGGGGCCCTGTCGGCCGGTTCCCCGCGGCGGCTACCGTGGACTCTGAAGCAGTGTGTTCGCGCCAGGGCGGCGCGGGGGAGGCAGGGGGGCGCGTGATGCGCAGCAGTCGTAGTCGAGGTGCCGTCATGGCCTCCGCCGTGGTGCTCGGTACCGGAATGATCCTGACCGGCTGCAAGAGCGGAGCCCTTCCGGCGGATGACGCCCCCTCGGGTTCCGCCGCCGCAACCGCCGGTCAGGGGCGCGTGGCGAACCCACTGGACAACCCGGACGGCACCCGGCCGGGGCTGGCGGCGATCACCTCGGCCGCGGACCTGGCCGAGGCGCGGACGCTGATCGGTCGCGTCCCGACGAAGGGACGTGGCCCCAAGACGGGTTACGCCCGCGACGAGTTCGGCTACGCCTGGATGGACTCGGCCCCGGGAGACGTCCCCTTCGCCCACAACGGGTGCGACTCGCGCAACGACCTCCTGAAACGTGACGGTGAGCAGGTCCGTTTCCGGGCGGGCTCGAACTGCGTCGTCACCTCCATGACGCTGCGCGACCCGTACACCGGGAAGACGATCGAGTGGACGAAGTCCCGTGCGACGACGGTCCAGATAGACCACGTCATGCCGCTGTCGTACGACTGGCAGATGGGCGCCTCCCGGTGGACGAAGGGCAAGCGGGAGGACATCGCCAACGACCCGCTCAACCTGATCCCGGTGGACGGACCGACCAACGGCTCGAAGAGCGACTCGGGTCCCGCGACGTGGCTGCCGCCGAACAGGAGCATCCGCTGCTCGTACAGCGTGCGGTGGGCGCAGGTCTCGCTGAAGTACGAGCTGCCGGTGACGGCGGCGGACAAGCAGACGATGCTGAAGCAGTGCGCCGCATAGGGCGGACTGCCTGCCGTCGGCCGGTCAGACAGCGCGGGGCGTGAGCAACTCCGCCAAGCGGTCCGCGAAAGCGGTGAGCCAGTCCAGCCGTGCCCCGCTGCGGGCCACCCGGAATCCGTGGCGGCGGCCCCAGAACGCGGCGTGGACGGCATGGAACTGCGCCCAGCGCCGGACCCGTTCGCGATCGAGTTCCGCGGCCTCGGCGAACACGTCCAGGGCGCGGTCGACGGCCTTGCCCAGATCGTCCGCTTCGAGGAGTGCCGGAGCGCGGGCCTTGAGGAGCGTGCCGGCGTCGTAGGCGGGGTCACCCGCGTACCCCTTGGGGTCCACGGCCAGCCATGGCTCGCGGTCGGCGCGCAGGATGTTGCGGGCGTGCAGATCGCCGTGGACGAGGGTGTCGGGCTGGACCCGGCCCAGTTCGTCGATGGTCGCCACGGTGGCGTCAAGTACGTACCGCGACAGTCCGTGCGGCAGCTCTCCGGCGTCCTCGCGAAGCCGCTCCGCCCAGCCGTCGGCCTGATCCCGCAGCCGGGGCAGGCCGTGCGGCGCGGGCACGGCGAGTGTGCGGCTGATCCGCCCGGCGACCCTCATCACCTCGTCGGTGTCCTCGACCTCGGCCAGTGTCGACGTCCGTACCTGTTCGAGCAGCATCGCGAACCGGTCGTCAGCACGCTCGTACAGCAGGACGGCGCCGCGCCCGTGCCAGGTGGCGAAGGCGTCCGGCTCATGGACGTTGCCGGGATGCGGAAACGACACCTTGAGCACGGCGCTGTCCCCGGCCCGCCGTCGCACCGGGACGATCAGCCCGACACCCCCGTGCGTGATGTCGCCGTCCGGCACACATCCCCAGTGCTCCATCAGACCGGCGACGAGGCCCGGCAGTTCGGCGAGCCAGGCCGCTCCGCGCTCGCCTTCACGCTCGACGGTGCAACGCGCGAACTCCTCCGGTACCGCGATCATCCAGGCACTCTACGGGCCGGCACTCCGCGGGCCGACCCGTCCTGCCGGTCCCAGCCGGCCGGAGCGCTCGGGCTCAGCCGCCCAGTGCGTCCAGGTCGATGATCTTCCCGGCGGGCTTCTTCGCGGGGACCGGCCGGTTGAAGTCGCTGAACGACAGGTGCACCGGGTCCTTGGCGGGCCCGCCGTCGATCTTCAGCAGATACGGCTTGCCCTGGGTGGCGACCAGGAGCGTGTAGTTCTCCTTGCCGTCCTTCTCGTGCAGGGCGATCGCCGGCACCCCGTCGAGCGTGGTGGTCTTCCCGCGGGTGGCGTTCGAGTGGCCGTCCGTGGCGTCGTCGAGCAGCGAGTTCAGGTCGCAGAAGGCCGTGAAGTCCTTCGCGTCCTCGCCCTTGACGCCCATCTTGGTCCACTTGCCGGCCAGCATGTCCACCGCCGCGTCGGTGTCGGACTTGGGCTCGCCCTTGCTCTGGGCGCGCAGGAACGTCTCGTCGAACTTCAGGTACACAGTGCTGCCGATCTTGATCAGTTCGGCCTTGCCCTGCCCGTTCATGCTCATCGTGCCCGCGCACTCGCCCTTCTTGTTCAGGGCCAGATCGAGCCGGATGGTGCCGCTGCTCTCGTCGTCGGAGACATCGCCCTTCAGCCGGAGCGAGGAGGCCCCGGTGGAGACCTTGATCGCCCGGTCGGCGATCTCACCGCCGGTCTGCCCGGCGAACGGGCCCTTCGGCTTGCTCTCGGCCTTGTCCGCTCCCGGCAGGCAGCCGGAGAGCCCCGCGGTGGCCGCGGCGGCGAGACAGAGAGCGGCAAGTGCGGTGCGACGCATGGCAGTTCCTTGGTGAAGAGAAGTGGACCGCGAAGGGCCTCAAGGGCCCCGGTGACCCTTGGCGGGCCTTGGTTCGCTGAGTCAATAAGACCAGAGGCTGTGAACCGAGTCAACACGATGAATGTGAAGGCTCGGATACACGGGCGTGAATGGGTGGATCATGGATATGTCGGTATGGTTGCCGTCACACACGGGACGAGGGGAGCGGGCGCGTGCAGGACAACGCGACAGAAGTGACCGCCGCCGGTATCGCACGGCTCGCCGGCGTCGGCCGCGCCGCCGTCAGCAACTGGCGCCGTCGGCATGCCGACTTCCCCAGGCCCGTGGGCGGCACCGAGACCAGCCCGTCCTTCGCCCTGGCCGAGGTCGAGGCCTGGTTGCGCAAGCAGGGCAAGCTCGCCGAGGTGCCGCTGCGCGAGCGGGTCTGGCAGCAGCTGACCGGCCATCCGGAAGGACCGGTCACCGCCCTGGTGCACGCGGGTTGCGCCCTGCTGCTCATCCATGAACGCCCCACCGACTGGCTGGAAGCCGCGTCCGGATCCGACGAACGACTGGCCGCGATGCTGCCCGGCGCGCTGGATCAGGTGATCGCGCTTCGCTTCGGTGTGAACGGCAGCCGCCGTGTTCACAGGCGGCGAGTCGCGGGCGGCGCGGGCGTGGTGAACTCCGCCGACGCTGTGAACACCGCGGCCGGTGTGAACACCCCGCCCGACGTGAACCCTCCCTCCGCTGTGAACCCACCGGCCGCCGCTCACGCCGCCGCGCCCGTTCACCCCGCCCCACCCGCGCACACCGCCCCCGCGGTTCACACCCCGTCCGGCCCCCAGCTCCTCCCCTCCACCCCGCTCCTGCGCGGCGTGGCCGAACTGGCCGCCGACCGAGGAGCGCGGGGGACCTTCGAGTTCCTGCTGGGGCGGTATCTGGACGCCAACCCGCGCCAGTACACCCTCACCCCCGCCGAGCTGGCCCAGCTCATGGCCGAACTGGCCGGTCCCGCACGCACCGTGCTCGACCCGGCCTGCGGCACCGGCGCCCTGCCCCGTGCCGTGGACAGCCGCCCCGACCAGGAGCTGTACGTCCAGGACAGTGCCCCCGGCCTCGCCGCGCTCACGGCGCTGCGGCTCGCGCTGCACTCGCGCGCCACCGTGCGCGGCGCCGTCGGCGACAGCCTGCGCGCGGACGCCCACCCCGGGCTGCGCGCCGACGCCGTCCTGTGCCATCCGCCGTTCAACGAACGCAACTGGGGACACGACGAACTCGCCTACGACCCGCGCTGGGAGTACGGCTTCCCGGCCCGTACCGAGTCCGAACTCGCCTGGGTCCAGCACGCGCTCGCCCGGCTGGCCGACGGTGGCACCGCGGTGCTGCTCATGCCGCCCGCCGCCGCCTCGCGCCGCTCCGGCCGCCGTATCCGCGCCGACCTGCTGCGCCGCGGTGCGCTGCGTGCCGTCGTCGCGCTGCCGGTGGGCGCGGCTCCGCCGTACAACATCCCTCTCCACGTGTGGGTGCTGCGCCGGCCCGGCAACCCGGCTGCGCAGCCCGCGCAGCCCGAGGTGCTGCTCGTCGACACCGGGCGGTTCGCCGGTGAGGGACGCGGTGGGCCGGACTGGCAGGCGGTGCGGGGGGCCGTCCTCGACACCTGGCAGGCCTTCGCGCGCGCGGAGGGGCTCGACGAGCGGCCGGGGCTGGCCCGTGCCGTGCCCGTGATCGAACTCCTCGACGACGACGTCGACCTCTCCCCGGCCCGCCATCTGCCGCCGCCCGCGACGGCCGACGGCGCGGAGCAGCTCACGGCCGTACGCGAGCGGCTCGGTGAGACCCTGCGCCTGGCCGCCGCCCTCACCCCGCCGCCCGCCGACCCCGCGTCGCCCGCGCGCTGGCCGCTCACCACCGTGGGCGAACTCGCGCGCGGGGGCGCCCTGACGATGCGCACCGGCGGAAACGGCGGCCACGCGCGCGTGCCGGTCCTCACCGACCACGACGTACTTGCCGGAACCGCGCCCTCGGGATCGCTCCCCGAGAGCGACGAGGAGGCCGTACTGACCGAGCGGGGTGACATCGTCGTCCCGGTGCTCGGCGGCGGCTCGGTGGCGCGCGTGATCGACGACGCTACGGCGGGGGCCGTCCTGGGGCGCAACCTCGTCCTGCTGCGTCCGGATCCCCGGGCGCTCGACCCCTGGTTCGTCGCCGGGTTCCTGCGGGGCACCGCCAACAACCGGCAGGCCAGCAGCTACGCGTCCACCGCCACCCGGCTCGACGTGCGCCGCCTTCAGCTGCCGCGGCTCGCCCTGCACGAACAGCGGTGCTACGGTGCGCGTTTCCTCGCCCTGGACGAGTTCGAACGGACACTCAGGCAGGCGGGCCGGCTCGGGGAGCAGCTCGTGCGTGGGATGTACGACGGTCTGACGGACGGCACGGTGACACCGGAGTGACCTGACGGGCGGCGGCACCTCCGCCCGCACCTCCGCCCGCACCACCGGCCCGCACCACCGGCCCGCATCTCCGGCCCGCATCTCCGGCCCGCATCTCCGGCCCGCATCTCCGGCCCGCATCTCCGGCCCGCATCTCCGGCCCGCATCTCCGGCCCGCACCACCGGCCCGCACCACCGGCCCGTCCGGAACGTCCGGTTCGGTACAACGGTTCGGTACAACCCCGACCCCTTGTCCGTTCAACCCGGACCTGTTGTCCGTGCCGGGCCATATGCTCGAAGCGACAAGCGAATGTCCGGCGTCCGTCCACGCGAGGGGCGACGCGGGACGTGTACGCCCTCTTCAGGCAACAGGAGCAGCCATGCAAGGCCACGGCTACGCACAGCCGGTGAAGCAGCCCCCGGATCCCGCGGTGCTGGTCCTCCTGCGCGTGCTCTTCGTGGCGATCGGGTGGCTCTGCATCGGGTTCACCGCCTGGGTGATGCTGCTGCGCCTGGCCATCGTGACCCGCAGATCGCTGGACTGGGGCCTGCTCGTGGCCGTGCTGGCGGCCGACGTCCTCAGCATCGTGCTGCTGGCGGGCGAACCCGGCGACGAAGTGCACACCGCCGGCGGCTACCTGGGCATCACCCTGCTCCTCGGCGGGCTGGTGGCGACGACGGTGTACTACCTCGCGGCGGACATACGGCACTTCCAGCGGCAGCGGGAGTCCTACCCCGCGCAGCACCCGATGGCGCCGCCGTACGGATACGCGCGGCCCTCGTCGCCGTACACCGCGACCACCGTGCCGAGCTCGCCGACCGGAACGCAGCCCCCGCACACCCCGGTCCCGGTGCCCCACACGCCGCCGCCGATACCCGCGCCGCCGCAGCGTCCGGCGCCCGCCCGCATCGAGCAGGTGCGTGCCGAGCTGGACGAACTGAGCGACTACCTGCGCAAGCACGACCGGCACGGACACGAGAGCGGCCACGGCCACGGGGACGGCCACGAGGGCGGCAGGTGACCGCGGCGACGGGGCGTGTCGTCGCCGGCCGTTACGCGCTGTCCACGCTCATCGGGCAGGGCGGCATGGGCCAGGTCTGGACGGCCTACGACAAGCGACTCGACCGGCGCGTGGCGGTGAAGCTGCTGCGCCCCGACAAGGTGGCCGGACAGGAGGCCGACGAGCTGCGCCGCAGGTTCCTGCGCGAGTGCCGGGTGACCGCGCAGGTCGACCATCCGGGGCTGGTCACGGTGCACGACGCGGGCAGCGACGACGAGGAACTGTTCCTCGTCATGCAGTACGTGGACGGCGCCGACCTCTCCGATCACCTCGCCGAGCACGACCCCTACCCGTGGCAGTGGGCCGTCGCGGTCGCCGCGCAGCTGTGCGCCGTGCTGAGCGCCGTGCACGCCGTGCCGATCGTCCACCGCGACCTCAAGCCGCGCAACGTGATGGTGAAACAGGACGGCACGGTCACCGTGCTCGACCTCGGCGTCGCCTCCGTCATGGACACCGACACCACCCGTCTCACGCACACCGGCTCGCCCATCGGCTCGCCCGCCTACATGGCCCCGGAACAGGCGATGGGCGGCGCGGTCGGCCCGTACACCGACCTGTACGCGCTGGGTGTGCTGATGCACGAACTGCTCAGCGGTGAGGTGCCGTTCGCGGGCTCCACGGCGCTCGGCGTGCTGCACCGGCACCTGTACGAGGCGCCGCTGCCCGTGCGCCGTATCCGCCCCGAGGTCCCGGAGGCGCTGGAGGCACTGGTCCTGAGGTTGCTCGCCAAGGATCCGCAGCACCGGCCTGCCTCCGCGCAGGAGGTGTACGAGCAACTGGCGTTGCTCCTGCCCGCGCGCGGGACGCCCACTGGGGCACCGCTCGACCCCACACGCCCCTTCCTGCGTCCGCATGCCCCCTGGCCGGACCGGGCGCGCACTCCCGCGCCCCAGCCCGCCCCCGTGGCGTCCGAGCCCGGCAAGCAGGATGTCGCCGCCGCCGTCGACGAGATCAAGCGTCTGCTGGGCGAGGGCCGTATCACCCAGGCCGTGGACATCCTGGGCGCGATCCTGCCCACCGCCGCCGAACAGCACGGGGAGCACTCCCCGGTGGTGCGCACCCTGCGCAAGCAGTACGCGGCCACGCTCATGGACGACGGTCAGTACCGGCGAGCGCTGCCCGAACTGCGCCGTCTCGCCGACGAGCGCGCCACCGAGGCGGGGCACGCCGACCCGCAGTCGCTGCGCTTCCGCTTCGACGCCGCCCAGTGCCTGGAACAACTCGGCGAACCGGCGGCCGCGATCGCGGAGTACCGCGCGCTGCTGCCGTACTACGAGAACCAGTACGTCTCCGGTGACCCGCAGCTCGCCCACGACGTCCGCCGCCGCATCGGTCTGCTCCTGCTCGCCGTCGGCGACCGGGCCGCCGCCCACGACACGCTCGCGCGGCTGGTGCTCGACGTGGAGCGCCTCCAGGGCCCCGGACACCCGATGGCCGCGGAGGTCCGGCGCACCTTGCAGTGGTTGGGGCAGGTGCGCGGTTAGTTTTTGCCGTTCCCAGAGCGACTTTTGTGATCTTCAGGGGCCGGTGTTGCCCGAATGAGGGGACAGCGCGGTATAGGTTTCCTCCGATTTTCAGTCTTGATTTTTCCCAACTGTTGTTCCTTCAGTTGTTCCTCTAGTTGTTCCTGATCACGGGGTGGGGTCGTCCATGTCCAGCCATCGGCAGTCGAAGAAGCGCAGATACGCCACGTGGGCCGTGGCGGGCGCCGCCGTGGTCGCCGGTGCGGGCATCGCCGCGCAGGCCTCCATGGCCGCCACTACCTGGCCCGCGCAGCGCACGTACACCGGACGCGCCTTCGACACCTGCACCGCCCCCTCCCTGTCCGCGATGAAGGCATGGCGCACGGACGGCTACTACGGCGCCGCCGCCGTCTACGTGGGCGGCAAGAACCGCGGCTGCGCCCAGCCCAACCTCACCGCCTCCTGGGTCAAGTCCGTCAGCTCCGCCGGCTGGAAGCTCGTCCCGCTCTACGTCGGCGCGCAGCCGCCCTGCCAGACCGGCTCCAGCCCGGAGAAGATCACCCCCGCCTCCGCCGCCTCGCTCGGCACCAGCGACGCCAACGACGCCGTGGCCAAGGCCGCCGCGCTCGGTATGAAGACGGGGAGCCCGATCTACCTCGACATGGAGGCGTACGACACGACGAACACGGCGTGCAACAACGCCGTGCTGACCTATGTGCGCGCTTTCTCCAAGCAACTGCGCGCCAAGACGTACCGCTCCGGCTACTACGGCTTCACCAGCTCCAGTGCCAAGGCCGTCGCGAACGCCAAGGACAAGACCGACCTGCCCGGCAACCTCTGGTACGCCCTGTGGGACAAGCAGAGCACCACGACCGCCGACTGGCCGTTCGGCGCGAGCCAGTTCACCGATCACAGCCGGGCGCACCAGTACTTGGTCAACAGCAAGGAGACCCGGGGCGGCTACACGATCACCGTGGACCGTGACGCCTGGGACGCCCCGGTGGCCATCACCGGCTGACCCGGCACCAGCGGGCCCGGCACCGGCTTACGGCGCCGGACGTCGCCGGAAGTCGTCAGGCGGGGCGCGACGGTGCCCGAAGCGCTCGTGAATCGTTGGTCGAATGGGTTGGCCGGAGCCTGCCCACTGCCTACCATCGATCACCGCAAGACTTTGTGCACCGCCGCACAATCTCCTCGGGAGGCTTCCTTGCACCGCCGCCGTCGCACCGCGCTCGTCCTGTCCGCCGCGATCGCCGCCGCGGTCCCGCTGCTCACCGCCTGTGGAAACGACGCGCATCCGGGCGCCGCGGCGGTCGTCGGCGGCCAGCGGATCACCGTCGCCCAGCTGGAGGGCAGGGTGAACGAGGTGCGCCGGGCGCAGCGGGCGGCGACGCCGGACGAGACGCAGTACCAGCAGGTACTCGCCTCCACCAGCAGCCTCACCCGCGACACCCTGCACAACATGGTGCTCGACCAGGTGCTGCACCGGGCGGCGCAGGACCAGGGCATCACGGTCGACCGCAAGGAGATCCAGCAGATGCGCGCCGGCCTGGAACAGCAGGCAGGCAGCCCGGAGGCGCTGCAGACGGCCTGGCTGCAGAAGTACGGCGTCGCCCCGGCACGGCTCGACGAGAACCTCCGCCTCCAGGTGGAGGCCCGGAAGCTGGCCCAGAGGCTCGGCACCGACACGACCCAGCCCGCCTTCTGGAAGGCACTGTCCACCGCGTCGGGCGAGCTGCACATCGACCTCAATCCGCGCTACGGCACGTGGGACGTGCAGAAGAGCAGCCGCGTGGACGCGAAGACTCCGTGGGTACGGGATGTCACGGCGGCCGGGGTGCAGCAGCCGGCGTAGGGACGCAGCAGCCGGCATAAGGACGCAGTCCAGTCGTACGATCGGACTTCCGGGTGTTGCCTGTGGACAACTCGCGGGGTGGCAGGCGGGTGTGCGTTACGTTCGAAGTGTGAACACCACCAGCCTCGAAGCAGTCAGGGAACCCGGCCCGGACGCGGCCCCCGGCCGGGTCGTCCTGCTCACCACCAGCCACCGCGTCGCCCCCGGGCTCCTGTCCTGGCCCGCCTGGCAGGCACTGCACGCCGCCGACCGGGTGCTGTGCTCGGACGGGGCCCATCCGCAGCTGCCCTATCTGCGCGAGGCCGGGATATCCGTGGACGAGGTGGCACCCACCGCCGGGGAACTGGTGGACGCCTGCGCGGGCGGCCACACCGTGGTGGTCGTCGCCTCGGGCGAGGGCGAGCCCACCCTCACCGACGGTCTGGCCCGCCTGGCCGGCTCGGGCCGGGTCCGGATGCCCGAGCTGGAGCTGCTCCCCGCCTCCTACGACCTGCCGGGCGCCCGTCTTCTCGACCTCGTTCAGGTCATGGACCGCATCCGCGCCGAGTGCCCCTGGTCGTCCCGCCAGACGCACCTGGGCCTTGCCAAGTACGGCATCGAGGAGGCGTACGAACTCGTCGAGGCGATCGAGGCCGGCGACCGCGACGAGCTGAGGGAAGAACTGGGGGACGTCCTGCTCCAGGTCGTCTTCCACTCCCGGATAGCCGAGGACGACCCGGACGTCCCCTTCTCCATCGACGACGTGGCGGGCGGCATCGTCGCCAAACTGATCCACCGCCACCCGCACGTCTTCGGCGACGAGCGGGCCGACACCCCCGAGGAGGTCAAGGCGCACTGGCTGCGTACCAAGGCGGAGGAGAAGCGCCGCTCCTCCGTGACCGACGGCATCCCCCTGGGGCAGCCCGGCCTCGCCCTGGCCGCCAAGCTCGCCGCCCGCACCCGCACGGCCGGCCTTGACGTGGCGCTTCCCGAGGGCGATGGCATCGGCTACGAACTCCTCGGCCTCGCGGTCCGCGCCGAGGCGGCAGGCATCGACCCGGAGACATCCCTGCGCGCGGCGGCCCGCGCCTACCGCGACGCGATTCGGGCGGCGGAGGGGGTGGAGACCCGACCCTGACCGCGGCGCGGCGCGGGGCGGGGCGGGGCGGCCCGGCCCTCCGGGACCTCCCGCGGCGTGGTTCCGCGCCGGTGCCGGATACCGTCGGGGAGTGACCGACCAGCCCTGTCAGCCGTCCGCTGTCCCGCCCGCTCCCGAGCTGTTCACCTGGGAGTTCGCCAGCGACCCCTACCCCGCCTACGCCTGGCTGCGCGAGCACGCCCCCGTGCACCGGACGAAGCTGCCGAGCGGAGTGGAGGCCTGGCTGGTCACCCGCTACACCGACGCCAAGCAGGCGCTGGCCGACCAGCGGCTGTCGAAGAACCCGGCGCATCATGACGAGCCCGCGCACGCCAGGGGCAGGACCGGTATCCCCGGTGAGCGCAAGGCCGAGCTGATGACGCACCTGCTCAACATCGATCCGCCGGACCACACCAGGCTGCGGCGGCTGGTCAGCAAGGCGTTCACACCCCGCAGGGCCGCCGAGTTCGGCTCCCGGGTGCAGGAGCTCACCGACGGGCTCATCGACCGGTTCGCCGGAGAGGGATCGGCCGACCTCATCCACGAGTTCGCGTTCCCGCTGCCGATCTACGCCATCTGCGACATGCTCGGTGTTCCGCGCGAGGACCAGGACGACTTCCGCGACTGGGCGGGAATGATGATCCGGCACGGGGGAGGACCGCGGGGCGGGGTCGCGCGGTCGGTCAAGAAGATGCGGGGCTACCTCGCCGAGCTGATCCACAAGAAGCGTGCGGCGCTGCCCGACGTCCCCGCGCCGGGCGAAGACCTCATCTCCGGGCTCATCCGCGCCTCCGACCACGGCGAGCACCTCACCGAGAACGAGGCCGCGGCCATGGCGTTCATCCTGCTGTTCGCCGGGTTCGAGACGACCGTCAACCTCATCGGCAACGGCACCTACGCCCTGCTGACCCACCCCGGGCAGCGGAACCGCCTCCAGGAGTCGCTCGCCCGCAACGAACGGGACCTCCTGGAGACCGGGGTGGAGGAACTCCTGCGGTACGACGGACCGGTCGAGCTGGCCACCTGGCGGTTCGCGACCGAGCCGCTCACCATCGGCGGGCAGCACATCGCGCCCGGCGATCCGGTGCTCGTCGTGCTCGCCGCCGCCGACCGGGACCCGGAGCGGTTCGCCGACCCGGACGTCCTCGATCTCGGACGACGCGACAACCAGCATCTTGGATACGGCCACGGCATCCACTACTGCGTCGGGGCGCCGCTCGCCCGCCTCGAGGGGCAGACCGCGCTCGCCACCCTGCTCACCCGCCTCCCCGATCTCCGGCTCGCGGTGGATCCGGCCGAACTGCGGTGGCGCGGCGGGCTCATCATGCGGGGGCTGCGCACCTTGCCGGTGGAGTTCACTCCCGTCCGGCCCGAAGGTGATGAACCTTCAACTATGTGATCTTCACGTGATCTGCGCGGCATGAACTTGTGACAAGTGATCGTCAGTGGATACGTTCACTCGTCAGTGCGGCACATGGGTTTCGCGTGCCGCACCGGTCACCGCTGTCGCGCGAAAGGTCTCCGCATGCTCTCCGGGAACGGTCGTCACCGTCGCCCCCGTCAGGCTCCGGCTCTCCTCGTGGCGGCGGGAGTGGCCGGCTCCGCCATCGCCATCCCGCTGCTCGGCGCGGCGAGCGCCAGCGCGGCCGAGGGCACCACATGGGACAAGGTGGCCGAGTGCGAGAGCGGCGGCTCCTGGAGCGCCAACACCGGCAACGGCTACTACGGCGGACTCCAGCTGTCCCAGGACGACTGGGACGAGTACGGCGGTCTCGACTACGCGGCCAGCCCGGACGAGGCCAGCCGTTCGCAGCAGATAGCCGTCGCCGAGCGGATCCTCGACCGCAAGGGCACCGCCCACTGGGCCACCTGCGCTCTACTCTCCGGGCTCACCTCGAACTCCGGGTCCGTCGACGTGGACACGGGCGTAGGGTCCGCGTCGCCCGACGCGGACGGCTCCTCGGGTTCGTCTGGTTCTTCCGGTTTGTCCGGTTCTTCTGGTGCTTCCGGCACCCCCTCCACCCCCTCCACCCCCTCCGGCTCACCCGACTCGGGTGACTCGTCCAAGGCGCCGGGCTCCTCGGTGCCGGGCTCCTCGTCGTCGGACGCCGACGCGGGTGAGGGTGCCGACAAGAAGGGCGACCCCGCCGGGTCCGCCGATTCCGACGGCTCAGCAAAGTCGGACAAGTCGGCACCTTCCGGGGCGGACGGTTCGCAGGAGGGTGACGGCTCGCCCACCGAGGGCGCCACCTCCGACTCGGACAAATCGGCCGAGGAGGCCGGGTCTTGGAACCTGGTCGACACCGGTGCCGCGGCCGGCGGTCGTCACCGGGGCGCGAGTGCGGACGAAAGTGAAGCAAGCGGACAGGGCCCCGCGTCGTCGGGCCGACATGCCTCGCAGAGCTACACGGTGCGCGTCGGCGACACCCTCTGCTCCATCGCCGACTCCCTTGACGTGGACGGCGGATGGCGTGCGCTCTACGCCGCCAACAAGGTCGCCATCGGAGGCGACCCGAACGCCATCATGCCCGGTCAGACCCTGGAAATCGGTACCGAAACGGACGGCGAATAGGGCAAGTTGGCGCCCTTGTTCGCATATAATGTCCGGTTTGGTGAAAGTGTGGGATGAGTCTCAGAAGCCCTGATCGTCTTTGAAAATCCCCCGGGCGCCTGTCTACGGTCAGGACCGCTCGCCATCACGAGCCCCGGCTGTCGCAACGCCGAATCCTGCCAGCGGCCGCACGGGAACAGACGACGCGCAAGCGCCGCAGGCAGGAGCGGGGGACCCAAGGTAAGTGCCGCGCCGGACAGTTGACCGGGGCGGCTAGGGGTGGAGCCACATCTCCCAGGGGGAGGAGTGGCCGGGCAACTCAACCGGCCCGAACCCGACAGCTCACCTCGCAGGCGTCGGTGAGGGGATCCCAACATGCTGTTTTCCGCCAAGGGCAAGCACCGCCGTCCCTCCAGGCCCGTCCACGCTCGCGTCATCGCGATCGCCGGAGTGACCGGCGCCGCTGTCGCCGCTCCGCTGGTGGCCTCCGGTACCGCCTCCGCCGCCACCGCCTCCGAGTGGGACGCCGTCGCCCAGTGCGAGTCCGGCGGCAACTGGTCGATCAACACCGGTAACGGCTTCTACGGCGGCGTCCAGTTCTCGGCCTCCACCTGGGCCGGTTACGGCGGCACGAAGTACGCCGCCACCGCCGACAAGGCGACCAAGTCGCAGCAGATCGAGATCGCCGAGAAGGTCCTCGCCGGACAGGGCAAGGGTGCCTGGCCGGTCTGCGGCAAGGGTCTGTCCCGCGCCGCCTACACCGGCGGCTCCGCGTCTAACACCACGAAGTCCGCCGACCGCTCCGCCGAGCCCAAGGCCGCCTCCCGCTCCGTCGACCGCCCGGCCCCGAGCAAGCACACCGCCAAGCCCAAGCCGAAGACCGTCACCACCCCGACCGGTGAGAAGGTCAAGAAGGGCGACGGCGAGTACCGGGTCGTCAAGGGCGACACCCTCAGCTCCATCGCCGCGAAGCACAAGGTGCGCGGCGGCTGGCAGAAGCTGTTCGAGCGGAACGACGACATCATCAAGGACGCGGACCTCATCTACCCGGGTCAGCAGCTGCACCTGGGCTGACGGACACCCCCGTCCCCACGGGCTCCCCGCCCCCCCCGGTCTCCCCGCCCCGGCGCGTGTTCCCCCGCACGCACCGGGGCGGGGTTCTGTTCTGTCTCCCGCGTTCGTGTCTCCCGCACTGCCGCTCCGTCTCGCGAATTGCCGCCCCTCTTTGTTCCGTCGTGGAACAATGTGTACGGTCTCCCTGTTCCTGCGGTCTCCCTGTCCATGGGGCGGTCGGTCGATGGCCGACGCTCCCGGGACGGATAGGCTCTAGGCGCAAGGCACACCAGCCCCGCACTTCCAGCGTCACATCCCAAGAAGGAGATGCTCGTGCCGTCCATCGACGTCGTCGTAGCCCGGGAAATCCTGGACTCCCGAGGCAACCCCACGGTCGAGGTCGAGGTCGGCCTCGACGACGGCAGCACGGGTCGTGCCGCCGTTCCGTCCGGCGCCTCCACCGGTGCCTTCGAGGCCGTCGAGCTCCGTGACGGCGACCAGAACCGCTACCTCGGCAAGGGCGTCGAGAAGGCCGTCCTCGCCGTGATCGAGCAGATCGGCCCCGAGCTGGTCGGCTACGACGCCACCGAGCAGCGCCTGATCGACCAGGCGATGTTCGACCTGGACGCCACCGACAACAAGGGCTCGCTGGGTGCCAACGCCATCCTCGGCGTCTCCCTCGCCGTCGCCCACGCCGCAGCCGAGGCCAGCGACCTGCCCCTCTTCCGCTACCTGGGCGGCCCGAACGCGCACCTGCTGCCGGTGCCGATGATGAACATCCTGAACGGCGGCTCGCACGCCGACTCCAACGTGGACATCCAGGAGTTCATGATCGCCCCGATCGGCGCGGAGTCCTTCTCCGAGGCGCTGCGCTGGGGCGCCGAGGTCTACCACACCCTCAAGAAGGTCCTGAAGGGCAAGGGACTGTCCACCGGTCTCGGCGACGAGGGCGGCTTCGCCCCCGACCTCGGCTCCAACCGTGAGGCGCTCGACCTCATCCTCGAGGCCATCAAGCTGGCCGGTTACGTCCCGGGCGAGCAGATCGCGCTCGCGCTCGACGTCGCCGCGTCCGAGTTCTACAAGGACGGCAAGTACGAGTTCGAGGGCAAGTCCCGCTCGGCCGCCGAGATGACCGAGTACTACGAGGAGCTGGTGGCCGCCTACCCGCTCGTCTCCATCGAGGACCCGCTGTTCGAGGACGACTGGGCCGGCTGGAAGGTCATCACCGACAAGCTCGGCGACAAGGTCCAGCTGGTCGGCGACGACCTGTTCGTCACCAACCCGGAGCGTCTGTCCCGCGGTATCGACGAGGGCACCGCCAACGCCCTGCTCGTGAAGGTCAACCAGATCGGCTCGCTGACCGAGACCCTGGACGCCGTCGAGCTGGCCCAGCGCAGCGGCTTCAAGTGCATGATGTCCCACCGCTCCGGCGAGACCGAGGACGTCACCATCGCCGACCTGGCCGTCGCCACCAACTGCGGCCAGATCAAGACCGGCGCCCCGGCCCGCTCCGAGCGCGTCGCCAAGTACAACCAGCTGCTGCGCATCGAGGAGATCCTCGACGACGCGGCGGTGTACGCCGGACGCAGCGCCTTCCCGCGCTTCCGCGGCAACGACGAGATCGCGAAGGGCTGACCCGGGGCCCTGATCCGAGGGCGGGCCCCGGCCCGCACACCGGACAGGCCCTGGCCAAGTCGTACGTACGTCCCCGTACCCGGTCCCGTACCGTGTCCGGGGACGTACGCGCTTACGAGGGAGGCGGGGACATGGCCGTGAAGGACCGGGACCGGTTCTCCACCGCGACCAAACTGCGACTGCTCGGCGAGCAGACCGCGGCCCGGGTCTACCGCTCCCAGACCAAGCGCCAGGCCCGCCGCTCCCGGCTCACCGGCCGGGCCGCGCTGCTCGCCCTCGTGCTGTGCACGATGGTGGTGGCCCTGGCCTACCCGATGCGCCAGTACGTCTCCCAGCGCGCCGAGATCGCCGACCTGGAGCGGCAGCAGCAGCGGGCCGCCGAACGGGTCGAGGAACTGCGCGACCTCAAGGCGCGCTGGCAGGACGACGCGTACGCGGAGCAGCAGATCCGGCTGCGGCTGCACTATGTGATGCCGGGGGAGACCGGCTACATCGTGATCGACCCCAGTGCGGCCAGGCAGGCCCACGCCTACCCGGGGGAGACCGACCGCCCCTGGTACTCGAACGTCTGGGACGGCGTCGACAAGTCCGACGCCTCCGACCAGTGAGCCGCCGGCCGGGACGGCCCGGCCGGCGAAACCGCAGCCAGAGAAAGACAACCTGAAGACAGTCATGGAAACGCCCCCGCCGCCCACCGAGCGCACCGAGCCCACCGCCGCCGACGTCGAGGCCTTCAAACAGCAGCTCGGCCGTCCGCCGCGCGGGCTGCGGGCCATCGCGCACCGGTGCCCGTGCGGTCAGCCGGATGTCGTGGAGACGGCACCGCGCCTGCCCGACGGCACCCCCTTCCCGACGACGTACTACCTGACGTGCCCGCGTGCCGCCTCCGCCATCGGCACACTGGAGGCCGACGGCGTCATGAAGGAGATGACCGAGCGGCTGGGGAAGGACCCCGAGCTGGCCGCCGCCTACCGGGCCGCGCACGAGGACTACATCCGGCGCCGCGACGAGATCGAGGTCCTGGAGGGCTTCCCGAGTGCCGGCGGCATGCCGGACCGGGTGAAGTGCCTGCACGTCCTCGTCGGCCACTCGCTGGCGGCCGGGCCGGGCGTGAACCCGCTCGGCGACGAGGCCATCGCCATGCTGCCCGAGTGGTGGCGCAAGGGGCCGTGCGTGCAGCCGCTGGAGGCCCCCGACCCGGCGGACGAGCACCCCGGTGCGGAGGGCGCGAGCGACGACCCCACCGCCGTCCGCAGCGGCTCGCCCGCCTCCCGGCCGACGGCGCCCGAGGGCTTCTCCCGGGTCGCGGCCGTGGACTGCGGCACCAACTCGATCCGGCTGCTCGTCGCCGACGTGAACCCGGCCACCGGCGAACTGCTGGAGCTGGACCGCCGTATGACGATCGTGCGGCTCGGCCAGGACGTGGACCGCACCGGTCGGCTGGCCCCCGAGGCGCTGGAGCGGACCTTCGCGGCGTGCCGTGAGTACGCGGACGTCATCCGTGAACTGGGCGCCGCCCGGGTGCGGTTCGTGGCCACGTCGGCCTCGCGGGACGCGTCCAACCGGGACGAGTTCGTGCGCGGTGTCGTGGACATCCTCGGCGTCGAGCCCGAGGTGATCAGCGGTGAGCAGGAGGCCGCGTTCTCCTTCACCGGCGCCACCAAGGAGCTGGCCGACCGCGCCGACCTCGCCACGCCCTACCTGGTCGTGGACATCGGCGGCGGCTCCACCGAGTTCGTCGTCGGCGACGGGCAGGTGCGCGCCGCGCGGTCCGTGAACGTGGGCTGCGTCCGGATGACCGAACGGCACCTGGTGCGCGACGGCGAGGTGACCGACCCGCCCACCGCGGAGCAGCTGGCCGCCCTGCGCGCCGACATCGAGACCGCCCTCGACCTCGCCGAGGAGACGGTCCCGCTGCGTGAGGCGCGCACCCTGGTCGGTCTCGCCGGGTCGGTCACGACGCTGTCCGCGATCGCCCAGGACCTGCCCGAGTACGACGCCGAGCGCGTCCACCACTCGCGCGTCTCCCGCGACCGGGTCCGCGAGATCACCGAGCGGCTGCTGCGCTCCACCCACGCCGAGCGGACGGCGATCCCGTCCCTGCACCCGGGGCGTGTCGACGTGATCGGCGCGGGCGCCCTCGTACTGCTCGCGATCATGGAGCGCACCGGGGCCGAGGAGGTCGTGGTGAGCGAGCACGACATCCTCGACGGCATCGCGTGGTCGATCGGCCGACCGATCGGCTGAGCAGGACCGCGGCGGACGAGCCCTCCGGGGGTGGTCACACACCTCCTGGGGGCACCCCCGCGGAAAAGTTCGTGAAGTTCTTCACAAGGAATTCGGTCGTGTGGAGGGGGTGAGGGCCTTCGATTGGCCCGTCCGGGGGCTCAATGGCCCTTGGAGTGCGCTCAGGAGAGCGTGGCCGGAGCCTCGCGCGCAGGTGTCGGACAGGGCTTCCGCGGAGGTCCGGCGGACCCCCTGAACGGCAGGAGGTGCAGCTCACACGGCCTTGATAACGGGGCGTAACGCCCCCCGGTTCCCCCCGGCCGACATGACCTGCGTCACGTGGGCCGCGGAGTGTAGCACGGGCCCTCAAGAACCTTGTGAAGGGGCGCACGAGCGACCCCCAAGGGGCGGGTGGATACTCGATCCCATGAGCACCACGGAGCGTCCCAGGATCCTCGTAGTAGGCGGTGGGTACGTAGGCCTGTACGCAGCTCGGCGCATTCTCAAGAAGATGCGCTACGGCGAGGCGACCGTCACGGTCGTCGACCCCCGGTCGTACATGACCTACCAGCCCTTCCTGCCCGAAGCCGCCGCCGGCAACATCTCCCCCCGGCACGTCGTCGTCCCGCTGCGACGCGTGCTGCCGAAGGCGGAGGTCCTCACCGGCCGGGTCACCACCATCGACCAGGACCGCAAGGTGGCCACGATCGCCCCGCTGGTCGGCGAGGCGTACGAGCTGCCCTTCGACTACCTGGTGATCGCGCTCGGCGCGGTCTCCCGTACCTTCCCGATCCCCGGCCTCGCCGAACAGGGCATCGGCATGAAGGGCATCGAGGAGTCCATCGGCCTGCGCAACCACGTCCTGGAGCAGCTGGACAAGGCCGACTCCACCACCGACGAGGAGATCCGCCGCAAGGCGCTCACCTTCGTCTTCATCGGCGGCGGCTTCGCCGGTGCGGAGACCATCGGTGAGGTCGAGGACATGGCCCGCGACGCGGCCAAGTACTACAAGAACGTGTCCCGCGAGGACATGCGCTTCGTCCTCGTCGACGCCGCCGACAAGATCCTTCCCGAGGTCGGCCCCAAGCTCGGCCAGTACGGCAAGGAGCACCTGGAGAGCCGGGGCGTGGAGATCTACCTCTCCACCTCCATGGACTCCTGCGTCGACGGCCACGTGGTGCTGAAGAACGGCCTGGAGGTCGACTCCAACACCATCGTGTGGACCGCCGGCGTCAAGCCGAACCCGGCGCTCGGCCGCTTCGGCCTCCCGCTCGGCCCCCGCGGCCACGTCGACTGCGAGCCCACGCTCCAGGTCGCCGGCACCGACTACATCTGGGCCGCGGGCGACAACGCCCAGGTGCCCGACATGGTCGGCCGCAAGGCGGGCAACGAGAACGCCTGGTGCCCGCCCAACGCCCAGCACGCGCTGCGCCAGGCCAAGGTGCTCGGCGACAACGTGATCTCCGGCCTGCGGGGCTTCCCGCAGAAGGAGTACTCGCACGCCAACAAGGGCGCCGTGGCCGGTCTCGGCCTCCACAAGGGCGTCGCGATGATCGTCCTGGGCAAGACCAAGATCAAGCTCAAGGGCCGTCTGGCCTGGTACATGCACCGTGGCTACCACGGTCTGGCCATGCCGACCTGGAACCGCAAGATCCGCATCTTCGCGGACTGGACCCTCGGCATGTTCCTCAAGCGCGAGGTCGTCTCCCTCGGCGCCATGGAGAACCCGCGCGACGAGTTCTACGAGGCCGCCAAGCCGGCCCCGGCCCCGGTCGCCGCCAAGACCGAGGAGAAGGCCAAGGCCTCCTGACCCTCCCGGCCGCCCCGCTCGCCGGGGCGACCTGCCGAAGGGCCTCCCGCCATCCGTGGTGCGGGAGGCCCTTCGGCGTTCCCCGGGCGGTCGGCCGAGGGCCGGTTGAGGGCCGGCCGGGGGCTTTCCCGGAATGTGACCCCGTTGCGGGACTGTGCCGGACACCATCCGGTGCTTACGTGGTGTACGTGGATCCGGGATCCGTCGTCACGGAGGTGCGCCATGGCCGACGCCGCGTCGCGGCTGACGAGTGTTGCCGAGCAGTTGCTGGGAGTGCCGCTTCCGGTGCGGATTCGAGCCTGGGACGGTTCGCGGTCCGGCCCGCCGGACGCACCGACCCTGGTCTTCCGCAACCGCCGCGCCCTGCGCCGGCTGCTGTGGAGGCCGGGCGAACTGGGCCTGGCCCGCGCCTGGGTGGCCGGTGACCTGGAGATCGAGGGTGACCTCTACACCGCCCTCGACGCGCTGTCCGGACTGGTGTGGGAGCGCGGGGAGGACAGCAGGAGCACCGTCCGGGCGTTGCGCGACCCGGCGGTCCGGGCCGCCGTCCGCGATCTGGTGCGGCTCGCCGGCCCCCCGCTGCCGCCCGCTCCGCCCCAGGAGGAGGCACGCCGCACCCGGCACCTGCACACCCGGCGCAGCGACCGGCGGGCCATCAGCCACCACTACGACGTCGGCAACGACTTCTACGAGATCGTCCTCGGCCCGTCCATGGTGTACTCGTGCGCCTACTGGCAGGAGAACGGGACCCTGGAGACCGCCCAGCGCGACAAGCTCGAACTCGTCGCCCGGAAACTCGGTCTGGCTCCCGGGCAGAGACTGCTCGACGTCGGCTGCGGCTGGGGCTCGATGGCGATCCACGCGGCCCGCGAGCACGGTGTGAGCGTCGTCGGCGTCACCCTGTCCCAGGAGCAGGCCGCGTACGCCCGCAAGTGCGTCGCCGACGAGGGACTCACCGACCGCGTCGAGATCCGGGTGCAGGACTACCGGGACGTCACCGACGGCCCCTACGACGCGATCTCGTCCATCGGCATGGCCGAGCACGTCGGCGCCGAACGCTATCTCGACTACGCGCGCGCCCTGCACGCCCTGCTGAAGCCGGGCGGACGGCTGCTCAACCACCAGATCGCCCGCCGCCCCGAGCCGGACGAGTCGTCGTACCGCGTCGACGAGTTCATCGACGCCTATGTCTTCCCCGACGGCGAGCTCGCCCCGCTCGGCACCACCGTGACCCAGCTGGAGCGTGCCGGGTTCGAGGTGCGGGACGTGGAGTCGATCCGCGAGCACTACGGCCTCACGCTGCGCCGCTGGGTGGCCCGGCTGGAGGCCGACTGGGCGCGCGCGGCACGCCTCGCCGGTCCCGGCCGCGCCCGCGTCTGGCGCCTCTACATGGCCGCCTGCGCCGTCGCCTTCGAGCGCAACCGCATCGGCGTCAACCAGGTGCTGGCGGTACGCACCGCCGACTCCGGCGCCGCCGGCCTGCCGCTGCGCACCCGCACCTGGCACGGCTGAGACGGACGGTACGGCGGTACGGCGAGAGCCCCGCCCCGCACCATCGTGCGGAACGGGGCCCTGCGCGTCGTACGGCTACTCGCCCACTCGGCTACTCGGCCTTGATCGCCGACAGCATGTTCAGCCGTGCCGCCCGCCGGGCCGGCCACAGGGCGGCCAGCACACCGACCCCCGCCGCCAGCAGTAGGAACAGCCCCATCCGGGCCCACGGCAGGACCAGTTCGTAGGTCTCCATCCGGGTGCCCAGCAGCCGGCCGGCCGCCCAGCCGAAGAACACCCCGAGGCCGAGGCCGAGCACCGCGCCGAACAGCGAGATGACCAAGGACTCCAGACGGACCATCCGCTTGACGGACTTGCGGTCCAGGCCGATCGCGCGGAGCATGCCGATCTCCTGGGAACGCTCGAACACCGACATCGCCAGCGTGTTGATGACCCCGAGCACCGCGACGATCACCGCCATGGCCAGCAAGCCGTAGACCATGTTCAGCATGAGCGTGAACATCTTCGCGATGGACTCGGACAGGTCCTGCTTGTCCTGGACCGTGATCGCCGGGTTGGAACCGAGGGCCTTCTCCAGCCGGTCCTTCGCGGCGTCGGACGCGCCGCCCGCCGTCTTCACCAGGACCTGCTTGTCGGTCCGGTCGCTCAGGTGCGGGGTGAGCACCGCGTTGTCGACCAGGATGCTGTCGATCAGCTCGTTGCCCCGGAAGATCCCGGCGACCGTCATCTGCCGCGCCTTGCCGTCCTCGAAGTGGACGGTGAACCGCGAACCGGTCTTCCAGCCGTAGGAGTCGGCGGTCTCCCGGGGTACGACGACCCGCGAGCCGCCCACCTCGAACCTGCCGTCGTCCATCGTGAGGTCGGTGAGCCCGCCGATGGCGGAGGCGTCCACACCGGTCAGGAGCTCGTTCTGCTTGTCGACACGGGAGACCGCGTCGCGCAGCGGGCTGCTCGCGGTGACGCCCCCGGTGGCGGCGAGCCTGCTCGCGATGTCCGGGGAGAGCGCGTTGCCGTTCGCCATCGACACCACGTAGTCGGCGCGGACCGCCGAACTCGCCATCTTGTCGATCGACTTCTGGAGGCTGCCCGCCATCACCGTCATACCGGTGATCAGGGTCAGGCCGATCATCAGCGCGGACGCGGTGGCCGCCGTACGACGCGGGTTGCGGACCGAGTTCAGCCGGGCCAGCCTGCCGGAGACACCGAACACGCGCAGCACCGGTGCCGCCGCCGCGATCAGCGGACGGGACAGCAGCGGGGTCAGGATGAACACGCCGGTGATCAGCAGGACCGCGCCGAGACCCATCGGCCCCTGGCCGTCCGAGCCCTGCATCGTGGTGGCCGCGAGGACCACCGCGACGCCCGCCGCGGAGAACAGGGCGCCGAGTGTGTTGCGCAGCACCAGCGACTTGGTGGTGGCCGCGGCGTGCACGCTGTTCATCGCCGCGACCGGCGGGATCTTCGCGGCCCGGCGGCCGGGCAGCCAGGCGGCCAGCATGGTGATGACGACGCCGACGGTCAGCGCCGCGGCGACCGTGCCCCAGGTGATGACCAGCGGCCCGTCCGGGACGGTCTCGCCCAGCGTGCCCATCAGGGCGCGCAGCCCCGCGCCGATGCCGATACCGGCGGCCAGACCGGTCACTCCGGCGACCGCGCCGACCATGAACGCCTCGACCAGCACCGACCGGGTGACCTGACGGCGGGAGGCGCCGACGGCGCGCAGCAGCGCCAGTTCCTTGGTGCGCTGGGCGACCAGCATGGTGAAGGTGTTGGCGATGATGAACGTGCCGACGAACAGCGCGATGCCCGCGAAGACCAGCAGGCCCTGCTTGAGCCCGCTCATCGAGGAGGCGATCATCTCCGCCTGGTTGTCGGCGAGCGTCCGGCCGGTCGTGGTCTCCACGAGCTTCGCGGGCAGGGCCGCGTCGAGCGCGCCCTTCAGCTGGGTCTGGCCGGTGCCCGGCTTCGCCCGTACGTCGATCTCGTCGTATGCGCCGGGCTTGCCGAACAGGTGCTGCGCGGTCGCCGTGTCGAACAGGGCGAGGCTGCCGCCGGCCGCCACATTGCCGTCGTCCGTGGTGAACACACCGCTGATCCGGGGTTCGAGGACCGGCCCGTCGACGGAGAGGCGCACGGTGTCGCCGACCTTGTAGCCGGCCCGTCGCGCGGTCTCCGAGTCGATCGCGACCTCGCCCCTGCCGTGCGGCGCGGAGCCGGACTTCAGCGGGTAGCGCGGGTCCTTGTCGCCCCAGTAGTTGCCGCCCTCGGACCGGAAGCCGCCGCCGATCAGCTTGCCGTCCTTGCCGGCGATGGCGGTGAACCCGTTGACGACGCCGATGGCGGACGCGGCACCGGGCACCCTGGCGCTCCTGTCGAGCAGGGCCTGGGTCAGGTCGGGCGTCTTGCCGACCTCGTTATCGCCGCCCTCCTGGAACACCGCTGTGACGGCGACGTCGACCTGGCCGAAGCCCTTGGCGGAGCTCTTCTGCTGGGCGTTCGAGATGGTGTTGGTGAAGACCAGGGTCCCCGACACGAACGCGACGCCGAGCATCACGGCGAGCACGGTCATGAGGAGCCGGGCTTTGTGCGCGAGTACGTTGCGCAAGGCGGTGCGGAGCATGGGTTCTCTTCGGGTTCGTCGGCGTGTGGGGGCGGTGGCGTGCGGGGGTGGTCGGGGACCGGCGGTCAGCTGGTGCGTCCCTTGGCGTCGAAGCGCTTCATGCGGTCGAGCACCGAGTCCGCGGTGGGCGCGTGCATCTCGTCGACGATCCGTCCGTCGGCGAGGAAGACCACCCGGTCCGCGTAGGCCGCGGCCACCGGGTCGTGGGTGACCATGACCACCGTCTGGCCGAGTTCCCGCACCGAGTTGCGCAGGAAGCCCAGCACCTCCGCGCCGGAGCGCGAGTCGAGGTTGCCGGTCGGCTCGTCACCGAAGATGATCTCGGGCCGGGAGGCGAGCGCGCGGGCGACCGCGACGCGCTGCTGCTGACCGCCGGAGAGCTGGGAGGGGCGGTGGCCGAGCCGGTCCGCGAGACCGATCATCCGGATCACCTGGTCGAGCCACTGCTGGTCCGGCTTACGGCCCGCGATGTCCATGGGCAGGGTGATGTTCTCCAGGGCGGTCAGCGTCGGCAGCAGGTTGAACGCCTGGAAGATGAACCCGATCTTGTCCCGCCGCAGCTTGGTCAGCTGCTTGTCCTTCAGCGAGCCCAGCTCGGTGTCGCCGATGCGCACGGACCCGGAGGAGAACGTGTCCAGGCCGGCCACACAGTGCATCAGAGTGGACTTGCCGGAGCCGGACGGGCCCATGATCGCGGTGAACTCGGCCTGCCGGAAGTCGACGGAGACCCGGTCGAGGGCGACCACCTGGGTCTCGCCCTGGCCATAGATCTTCGACAGCTCCGAGGCGCGCGCGGCCACGGCGGTGGACCGGTCGGCGAGGGGGGTGGTGGTCACGGAAGGACGCTCCTGTCGGGACGACGGGGTTCGTTGGGACTCGTCCATCGTCTCCGCCGGCGGGCGCCGTGTAGTCAGCCGCTGTTCCGGTTCCCGGGGCAGACTCCGGTCGGACCGGAGGGCGACTTGTCATACCAGGGGATGACGGCCGGACCGGAGAGAACGGGTGGGGCGCCCTTCTTCAGACGGTGAAATTCCGTCATTCCGCGTACGCGCGCACCCACCGCGCGTAACGCTATTGGCAAGTGCGTATGGCTTGTTCCAGGGGCTGATGCTCCCTCAGACGTCAATAAAATAAGACAACATCGGGTCCACCCGTCCGCTGTTCGGGTGATGCGTCCCGATAGGCTCGGACCCTCACAGCGGGGCTCACGGCCTGCCCGGATGGTGGAATGCAGACACGGCGAGCTTAAACCTCGCTGCCCCTCGGGGGCGTACCGGTTCAAGTCCGGTTCCGGGCACCACCGCCAGCGAACCGTCGCCGTGATCTCGTCCGGCGGGGCACTTCAGCGGGTACCGGCAGTCGCCCTCCAGCTGCCCAGCAGCGCCAGCCGTTCCGCGGTCTCCGAACCCGCCTCCGCCGTGTACGCGACGATCGTCAGATCCGGGTCCGTCGGCAGCGACAGGGTCTCGTACGGCAGCGTCAGCAGACCCGCCACCGGGTGCCGGAGCCTCTTCACGCCGTACGCGCACTCCTTGACCTGGTGATCCGCCCACAGACGCCGGAAGTCCGCACTCTTCAGGGACAGTTCGCCCACCAGCGCGCACATCTCGGGGTCGTCGGCGTACAGCCCCGCGTTCAGGCGGAGGTGCGACACCGTCTGCGCGGCCACCGCGGCCCACTCCGGGTACAGCTCCGGACTCGCGGGATCGAGGAAGACCAGCCGGGGCATGTTCGGCGTGCCCGACGCCACCCGGCCGAAGCCGAGGACCGCGTCGCCGAGCGCGTTCCACGCCAGGACGTCCATCCGGCGGCCCAGGACGAAGGCCGGGCCGCGCTCCAGACCGTCCAGCAGTGCCTGGACGCCCGGGCGCACGCGCGGTGTGACGGGCGGCGTCCCGCGCTTCTGGCGGGGCCGGGCCACCGCGTACAGATACGCCTGCTCGGTCTCGTCCAGCCGCAGCACCCGCGCGACCGCGTCAAGCACGGAGTCCGAGACGTTCGCGCCCCGGCCCTGCTCCAGCCGGATGTAGTAGTCCACGCTCACGCCCGCGAGCTGCGCCACCTCCTCGCGGCGCAGGCCCGGCACGCGGCGCCGCCCGTGCGAGGGCAGCCCCACCTCCTCGGGCTGTATGCGCGCGCGGCGCGAGCGCAGGAAGCCGCCCACTTCTCCGTCGTTCGAGTCCCCGTTCATGGCGACGATCGTAGGCCGGGCGGCGGGCGGCGGGCGGCCTGCCTGGTACTGGCAGACCCAGGAAAAGGGCATCCCTGGCTGGGGCCGGGAGCCCCGGCGAGCCTGGTGTCGGCCGCCGGGAGACACCCGGAGGCACTCACCAGGGGAACATCCATGTCGTACGACAACCTGTCCGGCCGTACCGCTGTCGTCACCGGAGCCGCCAGCGGCATAGGCGAGGCCGTCGCGCTCCGGCTCGCCGCCGAGGGCGCCCGGGTGGCGCTCCTCGCCCGCCGGGCGGACCGGCTGGAGACCGTGACCGGGAAGATCCGGGCCGCGGGCGGCGAGGCGCTGGTGGTGGCCGCCGACGTCACCGACGACGCGTCGGTCGAGGCCGCCCGTGACCTGGTCCACGCCTCCTTCGGGCCCGTCGACCTGGTCGTCAACAACGCCGGGGTGATGCTGCCCAACCCCGTCGACGACGGCCGGCTCGACGAGTGGCAGCGGATGCTCGACACCAACGTGACCGGCGTACTGCGGGTCATCCGCGCCTTCACCGCCGACCTGGTGGCCGCGGCCGCCGACGGCCGCACCGCCGACCTGCTCAACGTGTCGTCCATCGGCGCGCACATCACCTTCCCGAACTACGCGGTGTACGGCGCCACGAAGGCCGCCGTCACCTACCTGTCCGAGTCGCTGCGCGGCGAGTTCGGACCGCGCGACGTACGGGTCACCAACATCGAGCCGGGGCTCACGGACACCGAGCTGAAGACGCACGTCGCCAGTACGGAACTCTCCGGGCAGCTCGACGGCATGTTCGAGGCGCTCGGGGGCCTCTCCGCGGCGGAGGTCGCGGACGTCGCCGCCTACGCCACCAGCCGCCCCCGGCACGTCAACCTGCGCCAGATCGTCGTGCTGCCCACCCGGCAGGCGTGAACCGCCTCCCGCCGTGGCCGGGAATCAAGGGGGCGCGTAGCGTGTTGGCCAGCACATCGAGGGAAAGATCCTCCCCAAGGAGTAGGGTCGATCCTTTGCCACCCTATTACTCTTGAGCCAAGGCCACGAAGGTGGCCATGGAGGAGTGAAATGAGGAGCAGCAACCCGGTCTTCTCGCGACGGGGGTTCAGCCGCGACAACGGCTACGCGGGCTTCAACGCCGCGCCGCAGGCCGGGTACGCCCAGGGCAACCCCTACGCCCAGGGCAACCCGTACGCCCAGGGCGGCAACCCCTACGCGCAGAACCCTTACGCCCAGCAGGACCAGCAGTACGGCGCCCCGCCGCAGGCCCCGGTCACCACCGGCCGGATGACGATGGACGACGTCGTCATGCGCTCGGCCATGACGCTCGGCACGGTCGCCGTCGGCGCCGTCCTCGCATGGGCCCTGCTGCCGGTGTCGGCGACCAGCTACGGCCTGGCGATCGGCTCGGCCCTGGTCGCGATGGTCCTGGCGCTCGTGCAGAGCTTCAAGCGCACCGCGTCGCCCGCGCTGATCCTGGGATACGCCGCCTTCGAGGGCGTCTTCCTCGGCGTCATCAGCGAGATGTACAACAGCCGGTGGAGCGGCGCCCCGTTCCAGGCGGTGCTCGGCACCATGGCGGTCACGGCCGCCACCCTGCTCGTCTACAAGGCGGGCTGGATCCGCGTCACCGCCCGCTACGCGCGCATCGGCATGGCGATCGCCATCGCCTTCGTGCTGGTCATGGCGGTCAACCTGCTGCTGGTCGCGTTCGGTGTCGCCGGCGACGGCGGACTGCGCAGCTTCGGCCCGCTGGGCGCGGTGGTGGGCATCATCGCCATCCTGATCGGCGCGTTCTTCCTGACCCTCGACTTCAAGCAGATCGAGGACGGAATCGCCTACGGCGCCCCGCGCGAGGAGGCCTGGCTGGCCGCGTTCGGCCTGACCATGACCCTCGTCTGGATCTACGTCGAGATGCTGCGCCTGGTGGCGATCTTCAGCAACAACGACTAGTCGCAGCGACAGCGACTGGCCGCACCGTCACGGAAAAGGGCCCCGGGATCCTCCCGGGGCCCTTCGGCGTTTACGCGGTGCGCGGCCGGTGCGGCTAGCGCAGCTTACGCGCGGCCCTCCTCAGGTCGTACTCGTGGACGATCGCCTTGGCGTGGCCGTACGCGAGATTGTGTTCGTGGCGGAGCCAGCTGACCTTCTCCTCGAAACGGAAAAGCGCGGGGCCCTCTTCGACGGCGCGAAGCCAGTCGGAGACTTCACGGCCTGTGCAGTGCGGGATGCGGGCGAGCAGATTGCGATGGGTCTCCTCGGAGAAGACTTGGGACATCGGCGCCTCCGGGGGCATTCGACGAGCCGGTCCTTCACGTCACCGTGCCTGAGTGCGGCCGTATTGGCAACAGTCCCGTCGCGACGCGTAGTCTCACGACGTGGTTGACACGACATCTCTTACCCGAGCCGTGGATCACTTCGCCGACCGGCTGCGCGCCGCACCACAGAGCCGCCTGCAACGCAGCGCCGCCGCGGAGGCGCTGGCGCTGGCCAGGGAGTTGGCACTGCGCACCCAGCGGATCGAGGATCCCTCGGGCGAGCCCCGACAGATGCCGGACGCGGGCATGTTCGCGGTCGCCGACCAGATCACCGTCGCCGGACACGACCTGGCACTCGTGCTGAAAAGCGACGCAGAGGTCCAGGAGGCGGTGCAGGTGGTGGAGGAGGCGCAGAAACGCGCCGGGGTCTAGAAAGACCTCCGGCGCGTCTGGCGGGGCGTCACAGGGAGGCGATCACCCGGTCGGCCAGGATGTACACGCTCTCCTCGGCACAGGCGAACGTCAGCGTGTACGCGCCCGAGATCCCGGAACCGCCGAGCAGATAGGGGTTCTCGCCCGCGCGCAGCGCCTCGGCCAGGCGTTCCGCGGTCTCCCGGTGGCCCGGGGTCATGCACAGGGTGGTGCCGTCGGCGAAGACATAGACGTCGAGGGTGCCCAGCGGACCCGGGCGGACGTCGGTCAGCGCCACCCGCTCCTCGGCGAGTTGCTCAAGGGCGGCGACGGTGCGCTCGTGGTCGTTCACGATGGACGACTGGGCGGGCACGAAGTCCGGGTGCGAGGGGTGGCGGCGACGGGCGGCGGCCAGCTCGGGGGACTCAGTGGGAGTACCGCCCTGGACGAAGTCCTTGGGGGAGAACTCGTCGGCGTCCGCGCCGGACTCGGTCATCGGCTCCAGCGGTTCCAGGCCCACGAAGTCGCTGTGCCGCGGCAGATACACCTCGCCGTCGGCCAGGCCGAGCAGCGAGGGCGCGTCGGAGGCGTCACGGGTCTCCTGGGCGGCCCAGAACGCGCGGGCCTCGGCGAGCTCCCGCTCGCGTTCCTCGGCGAGCGCCGCGGCCACGGCGGCGCGTATCCCCTCGGTGTCCGAGGCGGTGCGGGCGGCGGGCAGCAGGGCGCGCGTCGCGGCCGTCTGGCTCTCGGCCAGCCGGTCGTGCAGGTCCGCGATCTGCCGGCGCAGCTGCAACACCGTGCGCAGCACGGCGACGCCCACGGCGCCGGTAGCGGCCGTGGTGAGCAGCAGGGCGAGAGGCATGGCGCTCACTGACGTACTCCCTGGTTCAAAGTCGACCCCCGACTTCCTACATCAGCTTGAAGGGCGGACTAACCAGCTGTCAGTGCGTAACGTCACGAAAGGGACGGGAACGTGGCCCTGATGGCGACCCATGCAGCTGCTCTGACCTGCATGTATACCCCCGCAGAGGGAGATAGGTCACATCCTGGGGGAGATTGGATCACGAAACGGCCCGACGTCCGGTTCCGGCCGGACGCCGAGCCGAGGAACCGCGATCAGCTGAGGCGCTCGATGACCATCGCCATGCCCTGGCCGCCGCCGACGCACATCGTCTCCAGACCGAACTGCTTGTCGTGGAACTGGAGGGAGTTGATGAGCGTGCCGGTGATGCGGGCGCCGGTCATGCCGAAGGGGTGGCCGACGGCGATGGCGCCGCCGTTGACGTTCACCTTGTCGAGGTCGATGCCGAGGTCCCGGTAGGAGGGGATCACCTGGGCGGCGAACGCCTCGTTGATCTCGACCAGGTCGATGTCGCCGACGCTGAGCCCGGCGCGGCGCAGGGCCTGCTGGGAGGCCTCCACCGGGCCGAGGCCCATGATCTCGGGGGACAGGCCGGAGACACCGGTCGACACGATGCGGGCGAGCGGCGTCAGGCCCAGCTCGCGCGCCTTGGTGTCGGACATGATGACGACCGCCGCGGCGCCGTCGTTCAGCGGGCAGCAGTTGGCCGCCGTGACCAGGCCGTCCGGGCGGAAGACCGGCTTCAGGCCCTGGACGCCCTCCAGGGTGACGCCGGCGCGCGGGCCGTCGTCCTTGCTGACCACCGTGCCGTCGGGGAGCGTCACCGGGGTGATCTCGCGCTCCCAGAAGCCGTTCTTGATGGCTTCCTCGGCGAGGTTCTGCGAGCGGACGCCGAACTCGTCCATGTCCTGGCGGGTGACGCCCTTCCAGCGGGCCAGGTTCTCGGCGGTCTGGCCCATCGCGATGTAGGCGTCCGGGACGAGGCCGTCCTCGCGCGGGTCGTGCCAGGTCGTGCCCTCCTGCGCGGCGACGGCGGCGGTACGGGCCTCGGCCTCGGCGAAGAAGGGGTTGTGCGTGTCCGGCAGGCTGTCGGAGTTGCCCTTCGTGAATCGCGAGACCATCTCGACACCGGCCGAGATGAAGACGTCGCCCTCGCCGGCCTTGATGGCGTGCAGGGCCATGCGGGAGGTCTGGAGCGAGGAGGAGCAGTAGCGGGTGATCGTGCAGCCCGGCAGATGGTCCATGCCCATCTGCACGGCGACGATCCGGCCCAGGTTGTTGCCCTGCTCGCCGCCGGGCAGGCCGCAGCCGAGCATCAGGTCGTCGATGTCCCTCGGGTCGAGCCCGGGGACCTTCGCGAGGGCCGCCTGGATGATCGTGGCGGTCAGGTCGTCCGGCCGCAGATCCTTCAGGGAGCCCTTGAAAGCGCGGCCGATCGGGGAACGGGCGGTCGAGACGATGACGGCTTCGGGCATCACGGCTCCAGTGGCGTGTCGGGGTCGGGCGGGGGCTGAGTGGGAAGCTACCCGCCCGTATGTCCCAGGTCACGCGTGCCGGGGTGTGACACTGACCGCAATTGTCTAAGCGCTTGCTTTGGCCTCCGTCCTCAAGCGCCGGACGGGCTGGTGGGAGCGGTCTCCTCCGGCCTCGGGGTCGCGTCCGGGTCCGGCTCCGGCACCCGCCGCCGGCGCCGTCGCTTGAGCAGTGCCCAGGGGCCCCGGGGGCCCGTCGGCATCGCCGCCGTGACCTCCGTACCAGCCTCGGACGCGGCCTCCGCCGCCGCCCGGGCCACCGGCAGGAAGCCCTCCCGGCGGGAGACGTCCGGGCGCTCCTCCTCCGCGGGCCAGAGACCCAGGGCCGCGCAGACGGTCGGCAGGACCGCCATCGCCGCCGTGGCGTACCCCTCCGCGGAGGGGTGGTAGTTGTCGGGGCCGAACAACTCCCGCGGGTTCGCCGCGAACTCGGGGCCCAGCAGATCGCCGAGGGACACCGTGCGGCCCCCCTGCTCGACCACCCCGATCGTCTGCGCCGCCGCCAGCTGCCGCGAGGCCCGACGGGCCAGCCAGCGCAGCGGCTGCTGCACCGGCTCGATCGTGCCCAGGTCGGGACAGGTGCCGACGACCACCTCGGCACCGGCCGTGCGCAGCCGCCGTACCGCCGCCGACAGATGACGCACGGAGCGGGTCGGCGGCATCCGGTGGGTCACGTCGTTCGCGCCGATCATGATCACGCAGACGTCCGGGACCGGGGACGGGCCGGCCAGCACCAGCGCCACCTGCCGGTCCAGGTCGTCGGACTGGGCCCCGGGCAGGGCGACGTTGCGCAGCCGCACGGGCCGCTCCGCCACCGCCGCCAGCCCCGACGCCAGGAGTGCGCCCGGCGTCTGGCCCGCACGGTGCACACCCTGGCCGGCCGCCGTGGAGTCGCCGAGCAGGGCCAGCCGCAGGGCGGCCTCACCGGGGACGCCGTAGGTGTGGCCGTACCGCCCGTCCGCCACCGGGACGTGCTTGTCGGTGCCGTTGCCCACCCGGATCCTGGCCATCCGCATCTCGGCGAGCACCAGGCCGACGGCAGCGGCGCCGACCAGCCCCACCCCGCCGCCGCCGTATGCCGCGCCGGCCGCGATCCGCCGGGCCACTCGAGCCCTCGACATGTTCGTCATGCGTCGCCGCCACCTCCTCGTTGCCTTACATCCACTCCTTGCCCCGTACAGACCGTCGGCCAATCTCAACAGGGAGTGAACGCACATGCCTGGCCGTAGGCTGGCGGCACCATCAGGACCATTTTTGCAGCGACCGGAGACAACGGTGCGATTCCACGAATCGATGATCAGCCTCGTCGGCAACACCCCGCTGGTGAAGCTCAACAGCGTGACCAAGGGCATCCAGGCGACCGTCCTGGCCAAGGTGGAGTACTTCAACCCGGGCGGTTCCGTGAAGGACCGCATCGCCCTGCGCATGATCGAGGCGGCCGAGCAGAGCGGGGAGCTCAAGCCGGGCGGCACGATCGTGGAGCCGACCAGCGGAAACACCGGTGTCGGTCTCGCCATCGTGGCCCAGCAGAAGGGCTACAAGTGCATCTTCGTGTGCCCCGACAAGGTGAGCACCGACAAGATCAACGTACTGCGTGCCTACGGTGCCGAGGTCGTCGTCTGCCCGACCGCCGTGGATCCCGAGCACCCGGACTCGTACTACAACGTGTCGGACCGGCTGGTGCGCGAGACGCCCGGCGCCTGGAAGCCCGACCAGTACTCCAACGCCAACAACCCCCTTTCGCACTATCACTCGACCGGCCCTGAGCTGTGGGAGCAGACCGAGGGGAAGATCACCCATTTCGTGGCCGGCGTCGGCACCGGAGGCACCATCTCCGGCACCGGCCGCTACCTGAAGGACGCCAGTGACGGCCGGGTCAAGGTCATCGGCGCCGACCCGGAGGGCTCCGTCTACTCCGGCGGCTCCGGGCGGCCGTACCTGGTCGAGGGCGTCGGCGAGGACTTCTGGCCGACCGCCTACGACCGCAGCGTCGCGGACGAGATCGTCCCCGTGTCCGACAAGGACTCCTTCCAGATGACCCGCCGCCTCGCCAAGGAGGAGGGCCTCCTCGTCGGCGGCTCCTGCGGCATGGCGGTCGTCGCGGCCCTGCGCGTCGCCGAGCGGCTGGGCCCGGACGACGTCGTCGTCGTCCTTCTGCCGGACAGCGGCCGCGGCTACCTCAGCAAGATCTTCAACGACGAGTGGATGGCCGACTACGGCTTCCTGGAGGACGAGGGCCCCAGCGCCCGCGTCGCCGACGTGCTGAACGACAAGGTGGCCGGCACCATCCCGTCCCTCGTCCACATGCACCCCGAGGAGACCGTCGGCCAGGCCATCGAGGTGCTGCGCGAGTACGGCGTCTCGCAGATGCCGGTCGTCAAGCCGGGCGCCGGCCACCCGGACGTGATGGCCGCCGAGGTCGTCGGGTCGGTCGTGGAGCGGGAACTGCTCGACGCGCTGTTCAACAAGCGCGCCTCGCTGGACGACCCGCTGGAGAAGCACATGTGCCCGCCGCTGCCGCAGGTCGGCTCCGGCGAGCCGGTCGGCGACCTGATGTCCGTGCTGGGTACGGCGGACGCGGCGATCGTCCTCGTCGAGGGCAAGCCGACCGGTGTGGTCAGCCGTCAGGACCTGCTGGCCTTCCTGGCCAAGGGCGGCAAGCAGTAGGTCACGTCCGCCGCCGAATTCGTGGGCTGCCGGACCCGTGTGACGCCGGACTCCGTGTGGTGCCGGACTTCGTGGAAGTGGTACGAGCACGTCATGTGCACGCAGCACCGGCTTAACACGGGTCCGGCACATTGGTGGGTGTCGGCAGGGCGGGAGTGAACGGCTCGGCTCCCCGTCCCGGCCGGCGCAGAACGGCGCCATGGACACCCGGAGCGGCTCCCGGACCTCCAAGGACGCCAAGGACGCGCAGCTCGGCCCTGACCCGGCCCGCGTCCCTCGCGGGGACCGCCGTCGTCCCGCCCCCCGGCAACGGGGGTGCGGCGGTCCCCGCGACCAATCCCTCTCCGGGACCCTTCAGAGACCAATCCCTTTCCGGGACGTTCAGAGGTCGTCCGACCGGTCGGCGCGGTGCGGCCGCGCGGCGAACAGACCGGGGTTCTGGCGGGCGGCCTGGGCCACGTTGACGCCGACGATGCCGATCCAGCTCGCCAGCAGGCCCGGGATGCCCCCGAAGGCGCCGCCGATCGAGGACAGCGGGATCGCCAGCACCAGCGAGACGATCGCGAAGCCGAAGCGCTCGCCCCAGGAGTCGGTGCCCTTCGAGGACCGCGCGCGGGCGGTCTGCATCTGCTGCTCGGCGAACTGCCTGCGCAGCCGCCGCTCCACCGCCGAGTCGATGCGCTGGTCCACCTTCTCCAGGAAGGACTCGACCAGCGCCGACTCGTACTCCTCGCCCAGTTCCCCGCGAGCCCGCAGCGTGGCGTCGAGTTCTTTCTTCAGGTCGGCGTCCTGCGCCCCCAGTCCCGTCATGGGGCCACCGTAGAAAACCGCGGGACGCGGCGCACTGGGGTTAGCCCCCCGATACGGACGGGGGTTTCCTCTCGACCCGGCTGCATAGCATCATGCAGAGGGATTGGTGCGTGAATACGGACACCTTGAGGGGGAGTACTCATGAGCGGGACCGACAGCCCGGCCACACGGCTGCAGACGCTCTTCGAGGGGCAGCGGCTCACGCCGACCCAGCGGCGCATCGCGCACAGCATGGTGCGGCGGGCCACCGACGTGCCGTTCCTGTCCAGCGTGGAGCTGGCCGAACTGGCCGGGGTCAGCCAGCCGTCCGTGACCCGCTTCGCGGTCGCCCTCGGCTTCGACGGCTACCCCGCCCTGCGCCGGCATCTGCGCGAGGTCGTACCCGCCGAACCGGCCGCCGCGACCGGCTCGTACAACGAGTACCAGCAGGCAGTGGAGGCCGAGATCGAGAACCTGCGCCAGCTGGCCGAGGCGCTGGCCGATCCGCGGCCGGTGCGGCAGGCGGGCCAGGTCCTCGCGGCCTCCCGTCCGCTTCCGGTGCTCGGACTGCGGGCCGCGGCCTCCCAGGCGTACGGCTTCGCGTACTTCGCCGCCAAGGTCCACCCGGACGTCCGGCTGCTCGACCAGGGCGGCACGATGCTCCACGACCGCATCGACGCGGCCGTGCACGCGGGGGCCACGGCCCTGCTGTGCTTCGCGCTGCCCCGGCATCCGCGCGAGGTCGTCGACACCCTCGCCCACGCCAAGAAGGCCGGACTGACCGTCGTCACCGTCGCCGACTCGGCGTTCGCACCGGTCGCCACGCACTCCGACCTGCTGCTGCCCGCGGCCGTCGGCACCGGACTCGCCTTCGACACCGCGTGCGCGCCCATGCTGCTCGGACGGGTGCTGCTGGAGGCCATGTGCGACGACCTTCCCGACGCGCAGACCCGGCTGGAGGAGTTCGACGCGCGGGCGGCGGCACGAGGGCTGTTCGTGGAGTGAGCCGCGGCCGCCGGGCCGCTCTCGGACTCGTCTCACCCGGGCTCGTTGACCTCCCGCCCTGCGGCGGATACCGAAGGCTTGAGGAGGCCGGGCGTGGGGAGTGCGGGCGTGGGAAGTGCGGGACACGGAGGGCAGGGGCTGGCCCGGGTGGCCGTCGTCGTACGGTCCGGGGCGGCACCGCTGTGGTGGTGCGGGGTGTTCGCGGCAGGCGTCGGCGTGCTGCCTCCGGGGGTGACCGGGCGCCGGATCGGCGTCCTTGTCGGGGCCGCGCTGTTCGTCGTCGGCGCCGCCGTCCTGGCGTGCACGCGCCGCGGCCGGTATGCCGCTCCGGCCCGCGGCACCACCCGCGCGGGCAGGTACGACGTGCTCCAGGACCGCGCGGTGACCGTACGCAACTGGCGCCGGGGCCACCACTGGTGGCTGCTGCTCGGCTCCGCCGTCGCGCTCGGCGGTTCCCTCGCGGTGCCCGCGGCGGGCGGCATGCTGCTGGCCGGGGCCGCCACGGGACTGTGGCTGAAGGCCGACTGGCTCGGCCGTCTCGAACGGTCCGCGGACATCCTGCTGTGGCTGCCCGTCGACCGGCTCGACGCGCGCGGCGGGCGCCCCGCGGGCAGGGCCGTGGAGACCTTTCGCGCGACGGGCGTCGCGGCGGGCGACGCGGCCCCGGGTGGTGGGGCCCGCCGCCGCGCCGCGACGCCCGTCTGACCGTGCTTCAGACCTCCAGCTCCTCCTCGATCCGCTTCAGCTGGTGCCGGGCCATCGCCAGGTTCGCCCGGGCCTGGTCGAGGACCAGGTAGAGGAACAGACCGTTGCCGCCACGGCCCTTGAGCAGCCGGATCATGTGGTACTGGCTGGACAGGGTGATCAGGATGTCCTCGATCTCTCCTTTGAGGCCGAGGTGCTCCATGGTGCGCATCTTGGCCCTGATCACGTCGGTGTTGCCGGCGGCGGCCACGTTCAGGTCGAAGGTCTTGCCGCCTCCCATCGTGCCCAGTGCCATACCGCTGGTGTAGTCGACGAGCGCGACTCCGGTGGCACCCTCGATGGAGGTGAGGGCTTCCTTCAGCGCGGTCTCGGTGTTCGCCATGGTGTTGCCTCTTTCCTTTTCCTGCTTCTCAACTGTCGGTTGCGGTGCGCGCGTCGGTTGCCGGGCGCACGTCGTTCGGAGTGGTTCGTGGGGTGCGGGTGGGCCTGGTGCGCGGGGCGGCCGCCCTGGCCGGCGGCGGTGCGGACCGTGCCTGCTTCCTGGCCGCGGCGGCGGCCTCGGCGGCATCGACCAGCTCCCCGATCCGGGCGCCCGCGCGGCGGCCCTCCAGATGCAGCCGGCCGACGTTGACCCGGTCCTGGGCGAGCAGTGTCAGGACGGCGGCACGGCCCGCCGCGTAGGTCGCGATGTACCCGTCGGCGCCACGCACCAGCAGTTCCCGGAAGTCGCCCTGCCCGGTGGTGTCCGCCATCCGCACGGCCACCCCGAGCGCGGCCGCCGTCAGCGCCGCGAGGCTCTCGGGATCGACGCCCGGGGCGTCATGGGCGACGACCAGGCCGTCGACGCCCGCGGCGAGTGCGCCGGTGAGCTGGGGGACACGGCTGCGCAGCCGCCGCAGTTCGTTCGCGATGTCGGGCTCGGCCGCCATCAGATCTCCCCTCTCGGCGGGTCGGTTCCGTTCAAAGGGCCTCCAGCGCATCCCTGAGCCTCTTCAACAGCGCGATGTTGGGGTCGGTGACCTTGGGAAGGGTCGGTGGTGCCGGACCGGGCGCCGTGACCCCCGGCGACACGAGCCCCGCCGCCGCCAGCCGGCGCACGTCCACCAGCGTGTGGAAGGCCTTCCTGCCCAGTTCCCGCGCTATGTCGATCGCGGTGCGGACGCCGTCCATCCGCTCCAGAACCGCCCGCTGACGGGCCGTGACCGGCGGCGCCGCGACCGGGTCGGCCCGGATCAGCGGCGCGCTGTCGGTGACCGGGTCCGGCCAGATGCGGTGCAGCAGCGCGCGGCGGCGGCGGGTCTCCCGCTCCAGGACGGTGACCGGCACCGGCCGCGGCAGCGGCGGACGGGACATCCCGCCGTACCGGAACCGGTCCGGGGCACTGCTCGGCGCCAGGGCGAAGTACCCGGCGTCGAACAGCGCGCCCAGCTGGCACACCTCCAGGGCGCCCGCGGTCAGCCGGCCGGCGTCGAGCAGCAGCAGAGCGGCGCCGGGCGAGCCGTCGGCCGGATCGGCGGTCCGCGGCCAGTCGGCCGGGGTGAGCGGGCCGTGGGCGGTGAGGAGCACGTCGAGACCGGGGGCGAAAGGGCTCTCGGCGTGCACCACACGGCCCTCGGACAGGTGCAGGGAGCCGTGCTCGCGGATCAGGACACCGGTCGCCCGTTCGTCGGCGAGCCGGGCCAGCATCGGGGTCAGCGCGCTGTCGGCGCGTTCACGGGTGCCCGCCTTGTCGCGCACGGGCAGGGGGGGAGGGGTACCGACCATGGTCACGCGAGCACCAGCCGATCGGCCATCTCGCCGAGTCTGATGCGGGCGAGCGCGAGGTTGCCCTCCTCGCGGGCCAGCCACAGATGCAGGAACACGGTGCTGTCGAAGGAGGTGACCACGAACCGCAGCAGGTGGTAGCTGTCCTGGTTGCTGACGATCAGGTCCTCGACCGGCGGCCGCTCCTCGTCCAGGTCCCCGGCCGTGAACGCGCCGTGCTCGGCGGCGAGCCGGGCCAGCTCGGCCGCCTCGGCGGCGGTCGTCTCGTGGTCACCGCCGGGAGCCTCCCCGACGGTGCCCAGCGCCAGCCCGCTCGTCCAGTCGACCAGCGCCGCTCCCCGAGCACCGGGCAGTCGCATCGCTTCGAGCAGGCACTCGTCGATTCCGGGCACCGCGGCTCCCCTCCCACCTGGCTACTCCGACTGAGTGACGGAGACACTACGCAACGTGTGCGGGAGGAGTGGGTCTTCTGGCATTTTCCAGTGGAACGTGCTCCGCGCGACTATGGTTGGTCGGCTTGTCTGCTTTTCCCTTCCGTCATCTCCGTGGTGACCGGGGCGCGTCAACGGCTCCCGGACGCCCCGAGGGTGGTGAGGGCCCCCGCGTGCGCCCCTCCGGAGTCGGCCACGATCTCGTCGAGCGACTGCGGCTCGCGCACCGTCGCGAACGCCACACCTCCGGAACCGTCCGGCGCGAAGCCGTAAACCCCGGGCCGGGCAAGGGAGTTGTAGGCATAGTGGTGGGCGAAGCAGTACGCGCCGGTGTCCAGTGCGGCCGCCAGATCGCCCTGCTCCAGCGGCGGCAGCGCGCGCCCACGGGCGAGCAGGTCGCCCGCGAAACAGGCCGGACCCGCCACGTCCTGCACCACCTCCGGCCCCGACCGGGGTCGCCCCTTCGCGTCGTACGCGGCGATCCTCAGCGGCCACGCCTCGGGCGCGTACACCGTGCGCGTCGCCACCTGCACGCCCGCGTGGGTCACCGCGATCCGGCGCCCGCCCGCGCTCTTGGTGTACTCCACCCGTGCCACCACCGTCCCGTGCTTGGCCAGCAGTGACCGCCCGAACTCGGTGACCAGGCCGTACCGCCCGTCGAGCAGCCCCGGCACCGTCTCCCGCAGCAGACGGGCGTACTCGCCGTACGTCGGCGCCGTCTCCTCGGAGGCGAAGTTCACCGGCAGCCCGCCGCCGATGTCGATCGTGTCGACCTGCCGACGCCCCACGCGCGCGTTGATCTCCTCGGCCAGCCGGTACGCCTCCGCCACACCCTCGGCCATCAGTGGCAGGGGAATGCCCTGCGAGCCGGTGTGCGCGTGCAGCCGGGTCAGCCACGGCCGGTCGGCGTACGCCCGCAGGACCCATTCGCGGGCTCCCTCGTCGCGCAGCGCCACCCCGAACTTCGAGGTCGGGGTCGCCGTCGACGTCGACTCGATGGAGCCGCCGCCGACCTGCGGATTCACCCGGAGCCCGAGCGGCGGCAGACGGTCGGGGGCGGACCGCGCCAGCGCGTCCACGCGCTCCAGCTCCTGCGGGTTGTCCGCGTTGACGGCGATCCCCAGCGCCAGCGCCTCGCGCAGTTCGGCCACCGTCTTGGCGGGCGAGTCCAGGACGATCCGCTCCGGCGGCGTCCCGGCGGCCCGCGCCAGCGCCAGCTCGCCCGGGCTGGCCACCTCGGCGCCCACGCCCTCCTCGCCCAGCAGCCGTACCACCGCGACCAGCGGCGCCGCCTTCACCGCGAAGGTGTGCAGCACCGGGGTGCCGGGCGCCGTGACCGCCTCGAACGCCGCACGCAGCGCCGCCGCCGACTCCCGGATCCCGGTCACGTCCAGCAGCCCCACCACGGCGGCATCCGGACCCAGCAGTCCCTGCTTCACCACCGCGCGCACCGCGTCGTCCCGCCGGGTGCCCCGCTCGCGGGCCTCGCTGCCGATGTGCTCCTCCACGACCTCTCCCTGCCTTCGGGTCTTTCCTCGGTGCGGTCCCTCGTCGCCGTGCCCCGTCGCCTTCGTCGGTTTCGTTCCAGCCAAACATCCCCGGCGCGCGGACGTGACACCGTCAACGTATTGACTAGCTCTATTCAGATGGCCAGGATGTGAATAGACGTAGTAACAGGAGGAGGCAGACGATGTCGGGACCCCGCCCCGTACGAGCCCAGCGCGGTACGGAACTGAGCACCCTCGGCTGGCAGCAGGAAGCCGCTCTGCGGATGCTGCAGAACAACCTCGACCCCGAGGTCGCCGAACACCCCGACAAGCTCGTCGTCTACGGCGGCACCGGCAAGGCCGCCCGCGACTGGCGCTCCTTCGACGCCATGGTGCGCACGCTGCGGACCCTCAAGCAGGACGAGACCATGCTGGTCCAGTCCGGCCGCCCGGTCGGCGTGATGCAGACCCACGAGTGGGCACCGCGTGTCCTCATCGCCAACTCCAACCTGGTCGGCGACTGGGCCAACTGGGAGGAGTTCCGCCGTCTGGAGGCCCTCGGCCTGACCATGTACGGCCAGATGACCGCCGGGTCCTGGATCTACATCGGCACCCAGGGCATCCTCCAGGGCACCTACGAGACCTTCTCCGCCGTCGCCGCGAAGAAGTTCGGCGGAACCCTCGCCGGGACCATCACCCTCACCGCCGGCCTCGGCGGCATGGGCGGCGCCCAGCCGCTCGCGGTGACCATGAACGACGGCGTCGCGATCTGCATCGACTGCGACCCGCGCGCCATCGAGCGCCGCATCGAGCACCGCTACCTCGACGTCAAGGCCGACAGCCTCGACCACGCCCTCCAGCTCGCCACCGAGGCCCGCGACGCCCGCCGCCCGCTCTCCATCGGCGTCCTCGGCAACGCCGCGGAGCTGGTCCCGCAGCTGCTCGCCATGAACGCCCCCATCGACATCGTCACCGACCAGACCTCCGCCCACGACCCGCTGGCCTACCTCCCGGTGGACGTGGCCTTCGAGGACATGGCGGACGCCGCCGCCAAGGACCCGGCCGGCTTCACCACCCGCGCCCGCGAGTCCATGGCCCGGCACGTCGAGGCCATGGTCGGCTTCATGGACGCCGGCGCCGAGGTCTTCGACTACGGCAACTCCATCCGTGGCGAGGCCCAGCTCGCCGGCTACGACCGTGCCTTCGCCTTCCCCGGCTTCGTCCCCGCCTACATCCGCCCGCTGTTCTGCGAGGGCAAGGGCCCCTTCCGCTGGGCCGCCCTGTCCGGCGAGGCCTCCGACATCGCCAAGACCGACAAGGCGATCCTGGAACTCTTCCCGGAGAACGAGTCCCTGCACCGCTGGATCAAGATGGCCGGTGAGCGCGTCCACTTCCAGGGCCTGCCCGCCCGCATCTGCTGGCTCGGCTACGGCGAGCGCGACAAGGCCGGCGAGCGCTTCAACGACATGGTCGCCTCCGGCGAACTGGCCGCCCCGCTGGCCATCGGCCGCGACCACCTCGACTGCGGCTCCGTCGCCTCCCCGTACCGGGAGACCGAGGCCATGCTCGACGGCTCCGACGCGATCGCCGACTGGCCGCTGCTCAACGCCATGGTCAACGTGGCCTCCGGCGCGTCGTGGGTGTCCCTCCACCACGGCGGCGGCGTGGGCATGGGCCGGTCCATCCACGCCGGCCAGGTCACCGTCGCCGACGGCACCAAGCTCGGCGGCGAGAAGATCCGGCGCGTCCTCACCAACGACCCGGGCATGGGCGTCATCCGGCACGTGGACGCCGGGTACGACATCGCGGAGTCCGTCTCCCAGGAGCGCGGGGTCCGGGTGCCGATGCGCGAGGGTGACCAGGCGTGAGCAGCCGTTCGGCGGAGCCGGGCGGCAGCGGGCCGGCGGGAGGCGGCCCCGCGTCGCCGTCCGCCGCCCCGGCCGGGCCCGCCCACCCCCAGGGTGCTCCCTCTTTCCATGACATGTGGGCCGAGCTGGCCCCCCTGGGCCGCCACCCCGACTCCGGTGGCTACCGGCGCTACGCCTGGACCGGCGCCGACCGCGACTGCCGGGCCTGGTTCCGGGAGCAGGCCGACGTGCGCGGGCTGGCCTACGAGGTCGACCGGAACGGCAACCAGTGGGCCTGGCTCGGCGACCCCGCCGCCGGGGACGCCGTTGTCACCGGATCGCACCTGGACTCGGTACCCGACGGTGGCGCCTTCGACGGCCCCCTCGGTGTCGTCTCCTCGTTCGCCGCCCTGGACGAACTGCGCCGGAGGGGAACGCGGTTCACCAGGACCCTGGCCATCGTGAACTTCGGCGACGAGGAAGGCGCCCGGTTCGGGCTCGCCTGCGTCGGCTCACGGCTCACCGCGGGACACCTCACCGTCGAGCAGGCGCACCGGCTCACCGACGCCGACGGCATCACCCTGCCGCGCGCCATGGAGGCCGCCGGATACGACCCCGACGCCATCGGACCGGACCCGGAACGCCTCGCCCGCATCGGCGCCTTCGTGGAACTCCACGTCGAACAGGGCCGCGCGCTGGACCTGTCCGGCGACCGGGTGGGCATCGCCAGTGCCATCTGGCCGCACGGCCGCTGGCGGTTCGACTTCCGCGGCGAGGCCAACCACGCCGGCACGACCCGGATCGTGGACCGGCGCGACCCGATGCCGCCGTACGCCGAGACCGTGCTCGCCGCCCGCCGCGAGGCCGAACTCGCCGGTGCCGTCGCCACCTTCGGCAAGATCGCCGTCGAGCCGAACGGGGTCAACGCGATCCCCTCCCTGGTGCGCGGCTGGCTCGACTCCCGCGCCGCCGACCAGGAGACCCTGGACACCGTCGTCACGGCCGTGCGTGAGGCGGCCCTCGCCCATGCCACCGCACACGGTGTCGACCTCGACGTGGTCCGGGAGTCCTTCACCCCGGTGGTCGAGTTCGACCACGCGCTGCGCGACGAACTGGGCCGCATCCTCGGCACGGACACCGGCCTCAAGGTGCCGGTCCTCGGCACCGGCGCCGGACACGACGCCGGAATCCTCTCCGGGAGCATCCCGACCGCCATGCTGTTCGTGCGCAACCCCACCGGCGTCTCGCACTCCCCGGCCGAGTTCGCCGCCGAGGACGACTGCGTGGCCGGGGTGACCGCGCTCGCCGACGTACTGGAAGGGCTGGCCCGCACGTGACCGCACAGACGGCGACCACACGGACGGCGACCGCACGGACGTACTGGCTGGAGCACGCCTGGCTCGACAACCGCGTCGAGCCGGGCGTGACCGTCGAGGTGGCCGACGGCCGGATCACCGCCCTCCACACCGACGTCCCCACCCCGCCGCCCGGCGCCGAGACCCTGCGCGGCCTGACCCTCCCCGGGCTGGCCAACGCCCACTCCCATGCCTTCCACCGGGCGCTGAGAGGCACCGTCCAGGTGGGCAGCGGGACCTTCTGGACCTGGCGCGAAGTGATGTACTCCGTCGCCGACCGGCTGACCCCGGACACCTACCACGCCCTCGCCCGCGCCGTGTACGCCGAGATGGCACTGGCCGGCATCACCTGCGTGGGCGAGTTCCACTACGTGCACCACGCGCCCGGCGGCACCCCGTACGCCGACCCGAACGCGATGGGCGAGGCGCTCGTCGCGGCCGCCGCCGAAGCCGGGATCCGCATCACCCTCCTCGACACCGCCTACCTGTCCTCCGGCTTCGGACAGGCGCCCAGCCACCACCAGCTGCGCTTCTCCGACGGCACCGCGGAGAACTGGGCCGAACGCTGTTCACTTCTCAAGGAACGGGATCACGCACGGATCGGGGCGGCGATCCACTCCGTACGGGCCGTGCCCGCGCGGGAACTGGCGACGGTCGCCGGATGGGCCGAGGAGCGGCGGGCCCCGCTGCATGTGCACCTGTCCGAGCAGACCGCCGAGAACGACGCCTGCCAGGCCGCCCACGGCCGCACCCCCACCCGGCTGCTCGCCGACCACGGGGTCCTCGGCCCACGCACCACCGGCGTCCACAACACCCACCTCACCGACGAGGACATCGCCCTCCTCGGCGGCTCCGGCACCGGCACCTGCATGTGCCCGACCACGGAGCGCGACCTGGCGGACGGCATCGGCCCCGCCGTCGACCTCCAGCGCGCGGGCTCCCCGCTGTCCCTCGGCTCCGACAGCCACGCCGTCATCGACCTGTTCGAGGAGGCGCGCGCCATGGAGCTGAACGAGCGGCTGCGCACCCGCACCCGCGGGCACTGGACCGCGGCGGCGCTGCTGCGCGCGGCCTCCGCCGACGGCCACGCGGCCCTCGGCTGGGACACGGCAGGCACGATCGCGTCCGGTGCCCTCGCCGACTGGACGACGATCCGCCTCGACTCGGTCAGGACAGCGGGACCGCCGCCGCGACTCGGTGCCGAGACGGCCGTATTCGCCGCCTCCGGGGCGGATGTGCGGCACACGGTCGTGGGCGGCCGCCATGTCGTACGCGACGGAGTCCACGCGCTCGTGCCCGATGTGCCGGCGGCGCTTGCCGACGCCATCGCCGCCCTGCACGGCTGAATCCCACCGCCACCTTCGAGGACACCATGAGCAGCAGCACCGTCATCACCAACATCGCCACGCTGGTCACCAACGATCCCTCCCTCGGCGACAACTCTCCCCTCGGCCTGATCCAGGACGCGGCGCTCGTCATCGAGGGCGAGCGCATCGCGTGGACCGGTGAGTCAAGCAAAGCACCCGCCACTGACAACCGGGTCGACGCCGGTGGCCGCGGGGTCCTGCCGGGCTTCGTCGACTCCCACTCCCACCTGGTCTTCGCGGGCGACCGCACCCAGGAGTTCAACGCCCGCATGTCCGGCCGCTCCTACACCGCGGGCGGCATCCGTACGACTGTCGCGGCCACCCGGGCCGCCACGGACGCGGCCCTGGAGGCCAACCTCACCCGCTATCTCGGCGAGGCGCTCCGCCAGGGCACCACGACCTTCGAGACCAAGTCGGGCTACGGCCTCACCGTCGCCGACGAGGCCCGCGCCCTGCGCATCGCCGCCGCCCACACCGACGAGGTCACCTACCTCGGCGCCCACATCGTCGCGCCCGAGTACGCCGAGGACCCGGCGGCCTACGTCGCCCTGGTCACCGGCGAGATGCTGGACGCCTGCGCCCCGCACGCCCGCTGGATCGACGTCTTCTGCGAGAAGGGCGCCTTCGACGGCGACCAGGCGCGCGCGATCCTCACCGCGGGCCAGGCCAGGGGCCTGACGGCCCGTGTTCACGCCAACCAGCTCTCCTACGGCCCCGGCGTCCAGCTCGCCGTCGAACTCGACGCGGCCAGCGCCGACCACTGCACCCACCTCACGGACGCCGACGTGGACGCCCTGGCGAGCGGCCGTACGGTCGCCACGCTGCTGCCCGGCGCCGAGTTCTCCACCCGCGCCGAGTGGCCCGACGCCCGGCGCCTGCTGGACGCGGGCGTCACGGTCGCCCTGTCGACGGACTGCAACCCGGGCTCGTCCTTCACCTCCTCGGTCCCCTTCTGCATCGCGCTGGCGGTGCGGGACATGGGCATGACCCCGGACGAGGCCGTGTGGTCCGCCACGGCGGGCGGGGCGGCGGCGCTGCGCCGTGACGACGTGGGCCGGCTGACCGCCGGTGCCCGCGCCGACCTGCTCCTGCTCGACGCGCCGAGCCATGTGCACCTGGCCTACCGGCCGGGTGTGCCGCTGGTCAGCGGGGTCTGGCGGCGCGGCACGCGCGAGGTCTGACCCGCCCGGCACCGGGCCGGGGCCTCACCGGGCCCCGGCCCGCCAGCGCTGCTCGGCTCCTCCGCCGAACGGCTCCAGCGACACCCCGGACCCGCCGTCCGGGGTGACCGCCGTGCCGGTCGCGATCGCCGGGCGGATCACCCCGTCGAAGTCCACGGTGAAGCGGAGGTTGACGCCGTGGTCGCCGTCGACCGAGTCGCACTCCCAGATGCCGACGCCCCGGTCGACGTCGCCCCGGCTGTCCAGGCAGAAGTCGGGGTCGGCGGCGGACTGGACGATCTCGCGTCCGGCGTCGACCCGCCAGCGCTGAGTGGGGGAGGACGAGCAGGTCACGGTCACGACGTCCGTGCCGTTGTCGAAGTACGCGTCCCGGACGTCCAGGCAGCGACCGTCGGCCGCGTTCACCACCTGGGCGAAGGCGCCGCCGGGCGGCGAGGGCGTCGGGGCGGACGTCCGCCTCGGCGCGGGCCTCGGCTCGGCGGACGGAGTGACCGGGGGCCGGGAGGTGGCGCTCGGGGACGGGGACTTCGCGGGGGCGGACGGGGACGGGGACGGAGACGCGGGCGGCGCCGGGACCGTCACCGTCACCGGTGGGTTCGAGGAGGACGGCGTCGCACCGGCCGAGCGCTGTCCGTGCGAGCCCGACGGGGACAGCAGGAGCACCAGCAGCGGCGTGAGCGCGACCCCCAGAGCGGCCGCGGGGAGCAGCAGGCGCCGGGGCGATCGCCGGTCGGGGGACGCCGGGAGGTCGGCCGCCCCGGCGGGCGGTGCGTCCCGCCCGGCGTACGCCCCGCCCGCCCAGGGCAGCAGCCCGTCCGCCAGCGCGGAACGCGGGGTGTCACGCAGGGCGACGAGGTCCTCATGGGCGCCGGCGCAGTGCGGGCAGTGGGCCATATGGGCGTACAGATCGCCGCTCCGGCGGGGGTTGTCCGGCCGTACCGACTCCTCGATCAGACGGCGGAAGTCCCCGCAGCGCGGGTCGTCCGAGGCGGCCAGACGGGACCGCAGACAGGCCTTGGCCATGGCCTGGAGTGCCTGCGGGGTGCCATGTCGCACGTCCTGTCCGGTCAGGCCCAGGAAGGCGGCCGTCGTGCCCTCGTCCTCCCGCTCCAGGACGCCGTACCAGATCAGGCCCTGCGTCCGGGAGGGCAGCGTTCGGAACGCCGCCAGCAGGGGTGGGGTCGGGCCGCCGGGAGCGCCCGTCGTGTTCAGGATCAGCAGGAGGCCGGGATCCACGCCCGCCGAGCGTTCGTCACCGGCCCAGTCCGCGGCCGTGACCGCCGCGAGCAGCAGGAGCTGATGACGCCAGGGCACCGGCGGCTCCATCCCGCGCGCGGTGTCCCGGGCGGCCGTCGTGAAGGTCTGCGCGGCCAGCCTTCGTGCGGACGACTCGCTCGTCGTGCACAGGCGGGCGTACGCGAGGACCGAGGGGTGGTGTCGCGCGCGGAGTTCCTGGAGCGCCGGGTACGCGGCCGCGGTCGCGGCCCGCAGCAGTTCGGTCAGCCGCGCGTCCGGTGCCCCCGCGTGCTCCTCGCCCGCGCTCATCGCCGCGTCTCCCCTCGCACCCGGGTACCTGACGTACCGGCCGGTTTGGCGTGCCCATAGTGGTGGAGGAGGGCTGCCGGGGAAAGGGTTTCTGCCGGTAACCCAGGCAACCCGTAACCGGGGCGACGGGCAGACAAAAGCGAGGCGGTCCGGCCGTTTCCGGCCGAACCGCCTCGGGGAGATTCACCCTTGTGGGCTCACTCCGGTGGACTCACTCCTCCAGAGTGAGCCCCTTGCGCAGTCGTACGAGCGTCCGCGTCAGCAGCCGCGACACGTGCATCTGCGAGATGCCGAGTTCTTCGCCGATCTCCGACTGGGTCAGCCCGGCGACGAAGCGGAGCGAGAGGATCTTCCGGTCCCGGGGCGGGAGTTCGGCGATCAGCGGCTTCAGGGACTCGACGTACTCGATGCCTTCGAGTCCGTGGTCCTCGTAGCCGATGCGGTGCGAGAGCGCGCCCTCGGAGTCTTCCTCGTCGGGCTGGGCGTCCAGGGAGGAGGCGGTGTAGGCGTTGGACGCCGCCATGCCCTCGACCACCTCTTCGTTCGACAGGCCCAGCCGCTCGGCCAGTTCAGCCACCGTCGGCGCGCGGTCCAGCCGCTGCGACAGCTCGTCACCGGCCTTGGCCAGGTCGATCCGCAGCTCCTGGAGCCGGCGCGGGACGCGCACGGACCACGAGGTGTCGCGGAAGAACCGCTTGATCTCGCCGATGATGGTTGGCATCGCGAAGGTCGGGAACTCGACACCGCGCGAGAGCTGGAAGCGGTCGATCGCCTTGATCAGGCCGATGGTGCCGACCTGGATGATGTCCTCCATCGGCTCGCTGCGGGAGCGGAACCGGGAGGCGGCGAACTTGACCAGCGCGAGGTTGAGCTCGACGAGCGTGTTGCGTACGTACGCGTACTCGTGCGTGCCTTCCTCCAGCGCTTCGAGCCGCTCGAAGAGGGTCTTGGACAGAGCCCGCGCATCCACCGCACCGACCTCGTCGAACGGCGGGATCTCGGGGAGCCCGTCGATGGGATCCAGTTGTACCGGTGGGGGTGTCGACGTCGCCGTCGGGGTATGCGATGCGTCGAGCCGGGGTGACATGGGGGTCCTCCATCGTTCTCGGCGTATGGCTGCCGAAGCCGTACGTGCACTGCGGTGTGCGGCGCCTCCAAAGCCGGCCGTGTCGGTTTACGTGTCTCTACTAGCCCTACCCGGTTCATGCAGCTCATCGCAAGTGCGTTGCGACACGGTATGTCAGATGATGAGAGGTTGTTCGGGTGTCGGAGTGTGAAGGGAAGGCGTAGTGTTCGAGGGCACCGGCCGAAACCGGCAGGGCAGTCAGTCAGCAGCCACGACCTCGGGAGAGAGACGGCAATGGACCACGGGACGGTCGGCAGCGCACAGTCGGGCCGGCTTCTGGTGGAGGTGCGGGAAGAAGGCTCCAGCGCCGTAGTGACACCGGCAGGTGAGCTCGATCACCACACCGCCGATCTACTGCGCGAGCCGCTCGACGACCTTCTCGTCAAAGGCCACTCGCGGCTTGTCGTGGACTGTTCACGGCTTGAGTTCTGCGATTCCACGGGCCTGAACGTACTGCTCGGCGCCCGCCTGAAGGCGGAGTCCGCGGGTGGCGGGGTGCACCTGGCGGGGATGCTGCCGGTGGTGGCCCGTGTGTTCGAGATCACCGGGGCGGACGCGGTCTTCACCGTGCACGACTCCGTCGCGGCGGCGCTGGCCGACGAGACCGGCTGAGCCGCGCCGTGGCAGCCCGCCGGGGCGCGTGCGGCGAGCGTTGCGCCGGTCGCGTCGCAAAGGGGGGTGTTCCGCCGGATCCGCAGGGCAGGAGAGATCCTGAGCCCGTCGGTGACTGGCGGTACCGCAGGAGGCGAGTGAACAACGACGTCCCGCGTATCAAGTGCGAAACAAGTGCGAAAAGCGAGTGCGAAAAGTACGACCAGTCGATCGGCGTCGGTCGAAGATGGTGAATCGTGAACAGGCGAATCGGTGAGGTGAAGCGCTGATGAGCACCACCCGGCCCTACCCGCCGGGCGACCGCGGCTCGGAGCCCGGGGGCGTTCCCGGTGTGTCCGAGGGGGCTGTGCCGGCCGCCGGTGCGCCCTTGCGGGACGCGGCCGCTCCGCCCGTACCGCCGGAAGGCCGTCAGGTCCGCAGACTGCGCCTGGCAGGCGAGAGCGGGGTCGTCCCGCTCGCCCGTGACTTCACCCGCCAGGCGTTGTACGCGTGGGGCTGGCTCCCGGCGGCCGGTGCCGAACGGCGGGCCGCGGCCGAGGACGTACTGCTGGTCGTCTCCGAGCTGGTCACCAATGCCTGTCTGCACGCCGAGGGCCCGGACGAACTGGTGCTCTCCTGCGACCGGAAGGTGATCCGCCTGGAGGTCGCCGACCGCGGCACCGGCCAGCCTGCCCCGCGCACCCCGCACCGCGCCGGGCGCCCCGGCGGTCACGGGATGTTCATCGTGCAGCGGCTGTGCCTGGACTGGGGAGTCGTACGGTCCCCGGGCGTCCCCGGCAAGACGGTGTGGGCCGAGCTGGGTGCCCCGGCCTAGGGCCCGCACCTGCCTCACCCGCCACACGCGACAGCGCCCTCTCCACCCGACCCCCTTCCCGCGCACGCCGGATCGACACAACTCCGGCGTGCGCTTTGTCTTCCCTCCGCACGGCCCCCGGCGTACCTTGACGGCCAATCTGATATACCGTCAGGAAATGGGGTGGGCCCGTGCCGTACCCGAAGAGAACCGCCGCGCTCGCGTCCGCCGCCGCGCTGGCCGGGTCCGTGGTCCTGCTGACCGCGCCGACGGCTCACGCCGACGTCGTCGACGTCAACTACCAGTGCAAGACGCCCATCGGTGACAAGAGCGCCGTCTCGCCCATCGACATCAAGGGTGTCAGGAGCGGCAGCGGCTACCGCATCACCATGTCCTGGCAGAAGGGTGTGTCCTCCAGTCCGGTCGAGCTGGGCAAGGGCGCCATGAACCCGAGCGCCACCATCAGGCTGGGCGGCGTCGGCAGCGGCACGCTGGCCGTGTCGGGCCCGGCCAACCAGGGAGCGATCCCGGCCAACACCCCCATCAAGATCAATGACCTGAGCGGCACCTACACACCGGCGAAGACCGGCAAGGTCACCTTCACGGCCGGTGTGCTCACCATCAAGGCGCTCGGTACGACGACGACCTGCACCCCGGCCAACAGTCCCGGGCCGTCCCTGACCCTGGACGTGACGGCGGCCGGCGGCTCCAGCGGCGCCTCGGGCTCTTCCGGCTCTTCAGGTTCCTCGGGGTCGTCGGGGTCTTCGTCCGGCGGCACCGGCTCCGGCGCCGCCCTCCCCCAGACCGGCCCCGAGGACTCGTTCGTCGCCCTCGGCACACTCGGCGGCACGGTCCTCCTCGCGGGCGCCGCGGGTGCGTTGTGGCTGTCGCGGCGGAATCCGGCCGTACGCCGCTGAACCGCCGATGTCCCGGGTCTGACCGCTGGAGCCGCCGATGCCGTACGCCGCCCGCCTTCTGAGCGCGTCCCTCCTGCCCACGCTGGCCCTGCTGCCGCCGCGCGGGAACCCGGGGGGCTGGTCCATGGCGCCCGCGGGCGGCGGACGACCGTCCTTCTACGCCGAGGGCGCGCCCGGGACGGTCCAGCAGGACACGCTGACCGTGACCAACCGCGGCACCGGGCCCGTCACACTGCGGCTGGGCGGCACCGGAGTCCGCGTCACCTTCGCCGCGCCGCGCCTGCGCGTCCCCGCCCGCACCCGGGCCGAGGTCCCCTTCACGGTGGCCGTCCCGGCGGGAGCCGCGCCCGGTGACCGGTCCGGGACCCTCACCGCACGGGACGGCGAGGGCCTCGCCGCGACGGTCCCGGTGCACCTGCGGGTCGACGGCCCCGCGCTGTCCGCGCTGACCGTGGAGCATCTGGCCGTGCGCCCCGACCGCATCACGTACGAGCTGGTCAACCGGGGTACGACGGTCCTCGTACCGAAGCTCGCGGTGCGGGCCGAAGGTGTCTTCGGGCGGGTCCTGGACCGCCCGGCGCGCACCCTGCCCGTCCGGCTGCCCCCGGGCCGCCGCCTGAGACTCGCCGAACCCTGGCCCGACCGGCCGAAGCTGGACGCGGTCGACATACGGCTGACGGTCACGGCGCCGGGCGGGGCGGCGGACTCGGCGGCCGTGTCGGCGCGGTTCGTGCCGTGGGGTGCGGTGGGGGCGGTGGCGGTGCCGCTGGGCGGAGCGGGCGCGGTGGTCGTCGTACGGCGGCGCAGACGTCGTACCGCTGGTGCCGGGGACGTGCTGACGGGAGCGGCGGTATGAGCGGGCGGCTGCGGGCGCTGGCGATCGTGCTGGTGCTGGTTCTTTCGCCGCTGGCGGGGTCACCGCTCGCGGGTACGGCCGCGGCGGCCGACGGACCGGCCGTGCGGCTCTCGGACTCCCAGGCGGGGACCGGGGGCTCGGTCACCGTCAGCGGTACCGGCTGGCGGCCGCGCACCCTGCTGATGATCCTGGTCTGCGGGCAGGCCACCCCGTCCCGGGGCGTGATCGGCGGCACCAACTCCTGCGCCAACGGCGACGGCAGGGCCGTCACCACCGACGCCCGGGGCACCTTCGGCAGGAGTGTTCCGGTCGCCGAACCGCCCGTGCCGTGCCCCTGCGTGGTGCACGTGGCCACCGTGACCGGGGCGAAGGCCGACGCGGACGCGGCCTTCCAGGTGGCCGGACACGCCGTCGCGGCACTGCCCGCCGAGACCACCGGCGGACGCCTGTCCGTCCTCACCGACACCCGGCTCGACGGTTCCGGCGGCCTTCTGACGTGGTTCGGGGCGCCCCCGTCGCGCACGCTGGTCTTCACCGTCGGCAACGCCGGCTCCTCCGCCGTCCGCGACCCCGTCTTCCAGGTCGGCACCGCGCACGGTGTCTTCGCACCGCAGTGGGACGACCACGAGTGGCGGGGCACCCTCGGACCCGGCGGCAAGGCCGAGGTCAGGCTGCCCGTCGAGCTGGCGGCCGGGGCACACGGCGACTACACCGTGTCCGTCCGGTACGCCGGCCGGGTCGTCGCCGAACAGCCCTGGGGCGTGGGCCGGCCCTGGGGCGTGACCCTCTTCTGGCTCCTGCTCTGCCTGGTCGTACCGGCCGCCGTGTTCCGTATCGGCATGGCGGTGGTGGACCGCGTACGGCCGCGGCCGCGCGGAGCCGGCGGCGGAGCCCATGGTCGCGGGCCGCGCCGCCCCCGGCTGCTGTCACGGCTGCCCCGATCCGGCGCCGCACCCGACGACGCGCCCGTCACGACTCCGACCCTGCCGTGGTTCACCCCGGACTCCGTTCCGGACAGCGCGGCCGGCCGGCTCTCCGCACCGCACGACGACAGCCCGACGAGTCCTGCGACTCCCACCACGAAGGGACCCACGTGAGCATGCGAAGGAGAGCCACACCGGCCACCACCCGGCACGGCGGCGTACGGCGGGCGGGCGCGGTGGGGGCCGCACTCGCGCTCGGCGGGGCGGGACTCCTGCTGGGCCTGGCCACGGCACCGGCCCAGGCCGCCGAGGTGTCGTTCGCGACGCACTGCGTGCCGCCCGCGGGCATCGATCCCGTCGACGGCACCACCAAGGTCCAGATCACCGCGCCGGCCACCGCGAAGGTGGGCGACACGGTCGACGTGGTGTGGAAGTTCGTACAGGCCGCGTCGAAGAACCCGAACATCATCGACCTGCCCGCGAACTCGGTCCAGCCGTCCGGCACCCTGAAGGCGGCCGGCGCGCAGAGCGCCGACATCGCGATGCGGGGGCCCCGGGAGAACCCGGCGATCCCCAAGGGCGGCGCCATGGTGCTGTCCGACATGAAGGGCACCCTGAAGCTGACCGCACCCGGCGAGGTGACCCTGACGCCCGACGCCTACACGGTCAACGCCATGTCGACGGACACCAAGTGCGCGCCCAAGGAGACGGTGCAGAAGGCGGCGACCATCGTGGTGTCGGCGGGCGGCGGGGGATCGTCGAGCGCGTCGGCGCCGCCGAGCGGTACGCCCTCGCAGTCGGCGTCGGCGTCGGCCTCGTCCTCCCCGGGTGACGGGACCGGGCAGACCGACTTCACGGGCAAGGAGGTCCAGGTCCCCTACGCCTGCAAGACGCCCATCGGCGACAAGAACGCGACCTCCGCGGTGCAGATCAACGCCAGGAAGAGCGGCGGGAGCTTCGGTCTCACCGTGCTGTTCAAGAAGTCGGTGATGGACAGCCCGGCCGACATCCCCGCGAACTCCGTGAAACCGTCGATGGAGGTGGCCCTCGGCGGCGCCGACAAGGGCACGGTGCATGTGGAGGGCCCGGCGAACTCCTCGCCCATCAAGTCCGGCGAACCCATAGCGATCCCCGACCTGACCGGCACCTACAAGCCCGGTGCGAGTGGCTCCTCGAGCCTGTCGCCGGGGGTGCTGACCATCAAGGCCCTGGGCACGACGACGACCTGCACGCCGACGAAGTCGGAGGTCTCCCTCACCCTGGACACCGCGCAGCAGGCGAACGGCGCCTCCGGCGGCGGGTCCACCTCGGGCGGTGCCGCGGCGACCGGTGGCAGCGGCGGCCTGGCCGAGACCGGTTCGAGCGAACACGGCGCCCTCAAGGCCCTCGGCCTGGTGGCGGGCACGGCGATCCTGCTGGGCGGAGCGGTGTTCACCCTCCTGCCCCGGCGGAACCCGCGCTGACCCCGAAGCCCGGGCGGAAGTCCATGACGAAACGGCGAAGGGCCGCCGCACCTCGGGTGCGGCAGCCCTTCGCTGTGTGTGCCGGACCGTGCGTCAGCGCACGTCGACCATCTGCGCCTTGACCTTCTTGCGGTACATCAACACCGCGAAGCCGGCGAGCACCGCGAGGACCGCCTCGCCGAAGACCGCGCCCCTGCCGCCCAGATTCATCCCCGCTACGGCCGGGTTGGCCAGCAGGGTGGTGATGGAGTCGCCCGCGGTCGACGCGAGGAACCATATGCCCATCATCTGGCTGGCGTACTTGACCGGAGCCATCTTCGTCGTCACCGAAAGGCCGACCGGCGACAGGCACAGCTCGCCGACGGTCTGGATGAAGTAGATGCCGACCAGCCACATCGGGCTCACCGCGGTGCCGTTCGCCGCCATGGCCAGCGGGATCAGGAAGAAGAAGAACGACACGCCTACCAGGACCAGTCCCATCGCGAACTTCACGACGGTGCTGGGCTCCTTGCCCTTGCGGTTCAGCCACAGCCAGATCCAGGCGAAGACCGGGGCCAGCGCCATGATGAACAGCGGGTTCAGCGACTGGTACCAGGAGGTCGGGAAGTCGAAGCCCAGCATCTGGTGGGATGCCTTGCCCTCGCCGAACGCCTGGACCGTGGACGCGCCCTGGTCGTAGATCATCCAGAAGGCGGTGGCGGCGACGAAGAACCAGACGTACGCCGACATCCTGGACTGCTCGGGAGCCGAGAGGTCCTTGTCCCGCTTGATACGCAGCAGCACTCCCGCCGGAACGATCACGCCGATCACGGCCAGCGGGATCACCGCCCAGTTCAGGGTGAAGTGGCCGGTGAAGCCGACGACGCCGTAGAAGACGGCCGCGATCATCAGCCAGGTCAGGCCCTTGCGCAGCCAGGAGCTCCGCTCCTCGGCGCTCAGCGGCTTGGGGACGATCTCGCTCTTGGGGTTGAGGTGGCGCGTGCCGAGCAGGAACGCGGCGAGACCGATCGCCATGCCGACCGCGGCCATGCCGAAGCCGAGGTGCCAGTTGACCTTCTGGCCGACCGTGCCGATGGCCAGCGGAGCGAAGAAGGCGCCCGCGTTGATGCCCATGTAGAAGATCGTGAAGCCACCGTCGCGGCGCGGGTCGTCCGGCCCGTCGTACAGGTGGCCCACCATCGTGGAGATGTTGGCCTTCAGCAGACCCGAACCGGCCGCGACCAGCGCGAGACCCGCGAAGAAGGGGGCCTGTCCGCCGGGCAGGGCAAGCGCGACATGGCCGGCCATGATCGTCACGGCGGCGACGGTCACCGTCTTGCGCGGGCCCCAGACACGGTCGCCGAGCCAACCGCCGGGCATGGCGAGCAGATAGACCATGGCGGAGTAGATGGAGACGATCACCGTCATGGCGGCCGCGTCCATCGCCAGGCCGCCGCCCATGCTGCCCTTGCCGGCGTCGGGACCGCCGGACAGCAGATAGACGGCGAGGAGAGCCTTCATGCCGTAGAAGGAGAACCGCTCCCACATCTCGGTCATGAAGAGGGTGGCCAGGCCGCGGGGGTGGCCGAAGAAGGTCTTCTCGGGGCCGGGGGTGCCCGGTCGGACCGAGTCCTTCGTCAGGCTGGACGCCATGGGTCGTTCCTTGCTGGTCGGGACGCGCTCGCTGGAGCGTCGCGCCCGGTGGGGGTCGGCCGGCACCGGCGGGTCGGACCGTCCACCCCACGCCCGGGGGGAGTCCGCCCCGGATCGCGGGGCGGAGGACGGCGGCCACCGGGATCCACGCCCCGTGACGCGAGAGGCGTCCGGAGCCCGGCCAGAGGTCATTCCTTTCAAGGCCGGTTGGGGGCCGGCCCGTACACAAAAGAGACCTTCAGCGTCATTTGCTCGCCAAAGGTCCCCGTGTACTACAGGCGTTCACATTCACTTTACGTCAGGACACCGCCTGATATGGAAGGACTTGAGACACGGATCACAGGTGTCGCTGCAACCTCACACCCGTATTCGAAGGTGTCTCCTACCATCGCACCTCTCGGCCACAGGTTCGTGCCAATGTGCCCCAAGGTAAGAATCCGGCCAGGCGATCACACCCCAGCTCAGCGCGTCGGCGGACTACCATCACCTCATGACCCGTGTACTGCTCGCCGAGGACGACGCGTCCATCTCGGAACCGCTGGCCCGCGCCCTGCGCCGGGAAGGTTACGAGGTCGAGGTGCGCGAGGACGGACCCACCGCGCTCGACGCCGGAATGCAGGGCGGCGTCGACCTGGTCGTGCTGGACCTGGGCCTGCCCGGCATGGACGGCCTGGAGGTCGCCCGCCGGCTGCGTGCCGAGGGCCACACCGTGCCCATCCTCATCCTGACCGCGCGAGCCGACGAGGTGGACACCGTCGTCGGCCTCGACGCGGGCGCCGACGACTACGTCACCAAGCCCTTTCGGCTCGCCGAACTGCTCGCGCGTGTCCGGGCCCTGCTGCGGCGTGGCGCCGCCGAGCCGCAGCAGCCGCCCGCGACGCACGGCGTGCGCATCGACGTGGAGTCGCACCGCGCGTGGATGGGCGACGAGGAACTCCAGCTCACCGCGAAGGAGTTCGACCTGCTGCGGGTGCTCGTGCGGGACGCGGGCCGGGTCGTGACGCGGGACCAGCTGATGCGCGAGGTCTGGGACACCACCTGGTGGTCGTCCACCAAGACGCTCGACATGCACATCTCCTGGCTGCGCAAGAAGCTCGGCGACGACGCGGCGAACCCGCGGTACATCGCGACCGTGCGGGGCGTGGGCTTCCGCTTCGAGAAGAGCTAGTCGGGGTGGTTCGGGTAATCCGGTTCAGGTAGTTCGGGTACGGGAACATGCGCCGTCGACTCATCCAGTCCACGCTCGCCGTGGTGCTCGTGGTGATCGCCGTTTTCGGTGTGTCACTCGTCATCGTCGAGACGCGGACGATCAGCAACAGCGCCCAGGAGCGCGTGGAGTCCGAGGCGGTGCGGCTGGCCAGCATCGTCGACAGCCGGATCCTCGCCTCGGAGAACGTCAACGCGGAGGCGCTGCGCAACCCGGTCGGCGAGGACCAGTACGTCCTGATCCGTATGCCCGGCAGGCCGTCGATCGAGATCGGCACCAAGCCCGAGGGCGACGTCATCCACTCCACGCAGCACGGCGAGGAGGGCGAGACCGTCCTGGTGCAGGAGCCCCGCTCCGCGGTGACCCGGGAGGTCGGCCGGACCCTGCTGATCATCGGACTGGTGGCGCTGCTCGCCGTGGTCGCGGCCGTGCTGCTGGCGGTACGGCAGGCCAACCGGCTCGCCTCCCCGCTGACCGACCTCGCCGAGACCGCCGAGCGCCTCGGCTCCGGTGATCCGCGCCCCCGGCACAAGCGGTACGGCGTGCCCGAGCTGGACCGGGTCGCCGATGTCCTGGACTCCTCGGCCGAGCGCATCGGCCGCATGCTGACGGCCGAGCGGCGCCTCGCGGCCGACGCCTCCCACCAGCTACGTACGCCGCTGACGGCGCTGTCCATGCGGCTGGAGGAGATCACCCTCACGGACGACCCGGACACGGTGAAGGAGGAGGCGAACGTCGCGCTGACCCAGGTGGAGCGCCTGACGGACGTGGTGGAACGGCTGCTGACGAACTCCCGCGACCCGCGCACCGGCTCCGCCGTCTCCTTCGACCTGGACGAGGTCATCCAGCAGCAGCTCGCCGAGTGGCGCCCCGCCTACCGTGGCGTGGGCCGCGCGATCGTCAGCTCCGGGAAGCGGCACCTGCGGGCCGTCGGCACCCCGGGCGCGGTGGCCCAGGTGCTGGCCGCGCTGATCGAGAACTCCCTCATGCACGGCGGCGGCACGGTCGCCCTGCGCACCCGGGTCACCGGCAACCAGGCCGTGATCGAGGTCACCGACGAGGGTCCCGGGGTCCCGGCCGACCTGGGTGCCCGCATCTTCGAGCGGACGATCAGCGGACGGAACTCCACCGGCATCGGCCTGGCCGTGGCCCGCGACCTCGCGGAGGCCGACGGCGGCCGCCTCGAACTGCTCCAGGCCCAGCCCCCGGTCTTCGGCCTGTTCCTGTCCCGCACCCCGCCGCACAGACGCCTGGACGAGGAAGAACCGACGGTCCGCTAGGCCCCCCGGCGAGCGCCGCTCAGAGCACCCGCTGTGCGGGCCGCTCCGTCGTCGGGTCGCCCTCGGCGAGGAACGCCTCAGCGCTGGCGACGGTCTCGCGGGCCGGTAGGGCGCGGAAGACCCAGCTTCGGTAGGACCAGAAGCGGAACAGGGTCGCGATGCCGATGCCGACGAACTTGAACACGTTGCTCTGGAGCTGGCTGTCCCAGCCGAAGCCGTACGTCGCCGCGTACAGAACGCCGTTCTCGATCACCAGCCCGACCACGCTGAACAGCAGGAACAGGGTCAGTTCCTTGGTTCGGCCGCTCTTGTCACGGTCGCGGTACGTCCAGTAACGGAAGCCGATGTAGTTGAAGACGATGGCGACCACGGTCGCGATCACGCTCGCCCGGACAACCTGAAGGTCGGTGACGTGCCGGACCAGGTTGAAAACCCCGAGGTTGACGAGCAGACCGGCACCGCCGACGGCGCCGAACTTCGCGAGCTCGCGGACGAGCCGTCGCAGTCCCGAGGATGCCGAGGAAGCATGATCCATGGTGGTGCGGGATCCCGTCGGTAGGGTTAGGTCAACCCAGCCATGCTAACCACGGCCCCTTCGACTTTCCTGTGCACCGGCCCACAGGTCGGAAAGAGAAGGGCAAGACCGGGGAAAATCGGGACAGCCGAGCCCGGGGGAGCGGGCCGATACCCTGGGGGTGTGACATTCCCGGTAGTCGGCATGGTCGGCGGTGGCCAGCTCGCTCGTATGACGCACGAGGCAGGCATCCCGCTGGGCATCAAGTTCAAACTTCTCAGTGACACCCCTCAGGACTCCGCGGCCCAGGTGGTGAGCGATGTCGTCATCGGCGACTACCGCGACCTGGAGACGCTGCGCGCGTTCGCACGGGGCTGCGATGTGATCACCTTCGATCACGAACACGTACCCACCGAGCATCTGCGCGCCCTGGAAGCGGACGGCATCCCCGTGCGCCCAGGCCCTGACGCGCTCGTGCACGCCCAGGACAAGGGGGTGATGCGCGCGAAACTCAGCGAGATCGGTGTGCCCTGCCCACGGCACCGGATCGTGACCGACCCGACGGACGTGGTCGCCTTCGCCGCGGAGGGCGACGGCTTCCCGGTCGTCCTCAAGACCGTCCGCGGCGGCTACGACGGCAAGGGCGTCTGGGTGGTCGAGTCCGCGGAGGAGGCCGCCGACCCGTTCCGCGCGGGCGTCCCGGTCCTCGCCGAGGAGAAGGTCGACTACGTCCGCGAGCTCGCCGCCAATGTCGTACGCTCCCCGCACGGCCAGGCCGTCGCCTACCCGGTGGTCGAGTCCCGGCAGGTCGGCGGCGTCTGCGACACGGTGATCGCCCCCGCCCCCGACCTGGACGAGGCCCTGGCCCTGAAGGCCGGGGAGATGGCGCTGAGCATCGCCAAGGAGCTGGGCGTGATCGGCCACCTCGCCGTCGAGCTGTTCGAGACCCGCGACGGCCGCGTCCTCGTCAACGAGCTGGCGATGCGCCCGCACAACTCCGGCCACTGGACCCAGGACGGTGCGGTAACCAGCCAGTTCGCCAACCACGTACGGGCCGTGCTCGACCTCCCCCTCGGCGACCCGCGCCCGCGCGCCAGGTGGACCGTCATGGCCAACGTCCTCGGCGGCGACTACCCGGACATGTACTCGGCGTATCTGCACTGCATGGCCCGCGACCCCCAGCTCAAGATCCACATGTACGGCAAGGACGTGAAGCCCGGCCGCAAGGTCGGTCACGTGAACACCTACGGCGACGACCTGGACGACGTGCTGGAGCGCGCCAGTCACGCTGCCGGATACCTGAGAGGCACGATCACCGAATGAGCCCCGTTGTTGGCATCGTCATGGGTTCTGACTCCGACTGGCCCGTCATGGAGGCCGCGGCCCAGGCCCTCGACGAGTTCGAGATCGCGTACGAGGTCGACGTGGTCTCCGCGCACCGCATGCCGCGCGAGATGATCGCGTACGGCGAGCACGCGGCCGACCGGGGCCTGAAGGCGATCATCGCGGGCGCCGGTGGCGCCGCCCATCTGCCCGGCATGCTCGCCTCGGTCACCCCGCTGCCGGTCATCGGCGTCCCGGTGCCGCTGAAGTACCTCGACGGCATGGACTCCCTGCTGTCGATCGTGCAGATGCCGGCCGGCGTCCCCGTCGCCACGGTCTCCGTCGGCGGCGCCCGCAACGCCGGTCTCCTCGCCGCCCGCATCCTCGCCGCGCACGACGAGGAACTGCTCACCCGTATGCGCGAGTTCCAGCAGGAGCTGAACGACCAGGCCACCGAGAAGGGCAAACGGCTGCGCGCCAAGGTCGAGGGATCGAGCGGCTTCGGCTTCGGGAAGTGAGGGGTATGACCTCCGTCATGACCTCACTCGACGAAGCACGTTCCCTGCTGCGCGAGTTCCCCGTGGTCGACGGCCACAACGACCTCCCGTGGGCGCTGCGCGAACAGGTCCGCTACGACCTCGGCGCGCGCGACATCGCCGTGAGCCAGAGCGCCCATCTGCACACCGACATCCCCAGACTGCGCGAGGGCGGCGTCGGAGCGCAGTACTGGTCGGTGTACGTGCGCTCGGACCTGCCCGACCCGGTCCCGGCCACCCTGGAGCAGATCGACTGCGTACGGCAGCTGCTCGCCCGTCACCCGAAGGACCTGGCGCCCGCGCTGACCGCCGCCGACATGGAGACCGCGCGCCGTGAGGGGCGTATCGCCTCCCTGATGGGCGCGGAGGGCGGCCACTCGATCGCCTGCTCGCTCGGCACCCTGCGCGGTCTGTACGGCCTCGGCGTGCGCTACATGACGCTCACCCACAACGACAACGTCCCGTGGGCCGACTCGGCGACGGACGAGCCGAACGCGGGCGGTCTGTCGGCCTTCGGCCGCGAGGTCGTACGGGAGATGAACCGCCTCGGCATGCTCGTCGACCTCTCCCACGTGGCGGCGACGACCATGCGGGACGCGCTGGACACCACGTCCGCGCCGGTGATCTTCTCCCACTCCTCGTCGCGTGCCGTGTGCGACCACCCGCGCAACATCCCGGACGACGTGCTGGAGCGGCTGCCCGCCAACGGCGGCATGGCGATGGTGACGTTCGTACCGAAGTTCGTGCTCCAGGCGGCGGTCGACTGGACGGCCGCCGCGGACGAGAACATGCGGGCCCACGGCTTCCACCACCTCGCCACCACCGCCGAGGCCATGAAGGTGCACCGCGCCTTCGAGGAGCTGAACCCCCGCCCGCTCGCCACGGTCGCCACGGTCGCGGACCACCTGGACCACATGCGCGAGGTCGCCGGCATCGACCACCTCGGCATCGGCGGCGACTACGACGGCACCGCCTTCACCCCGGACGGCCTCGCCGACGTCTCCGGCTACCCCAACCTTCTCGCCGAACTCCTCGACCGCGGCTGGTCCACCTCCGACCTGGCCAAGCTGACCTGGCAGAACGCGGTGCGGGTGCTGGGCGCGGCGGAGGACGTCGCCCGCGACCTCCGGGCGACGCGAGCCCCGTCGAACGCGACGATCGAGCAGCTCGACGGCCCCTCCTAGGCCGACCCCGCAACAGCACCAACGGCCCCCGGCGCGACGCCGGGGGCCGTGCTGGTTCACCTGTCAGGGAAGGTTGCGGGCCATCACGATCCGCTGAACCTGGTTCGTGCCCTCGTAGATCTGCGTGATCTTCGCGTCGCGCATCATCCGCTCCACCGGGTAGTCCCGCGTGTAGCCGTAGCCGCCGAGGAGCTGGACCGCGTCCGTGGTGACCTCCATGGCGACGTCCGAGGCGAAGCACTTGGCGGCCGCGCCCTGGAAGGTGAGGTCGCTGTCGACGCGCTCGGAGGCGGCCGCGGCCTGGTAGGTCAGGGCGCGGGCGGCGGCGATCTTCATGGCCATGTCGGCGAGCATGAACTGGATGCCCTGGAAGTCGGCGATCGGCTTGCCGAACTGCTTGCGCTCCTGGACGTAGCCCTTGGCGTAGTCGAGGGCGCCCTGGGCGACACCGAGGGCCTGGGCGGCGATGGTGATGCGGGTGTGGTCCAGCGTCTTCATCGCGGTCGCGAAGCCGGTGCCCTCCTCGCCGATCATGCGGTCGGCGGGGATGCGGACGTTGTCGAAGTAGACCTCGCGGGTCGGCGAACCCTTGATGCCGAGCTTCTTCTCCGGGGCGCCGAAGGAGACGCCCTTGTCGGACTTCTCCACGACGAACGCCGAGATGCCCTTCGAGCGCTTCGACGGGTCGGTCACGGCCATCACCGTGTAGTACTCGGAGACACCCGCGTTGGTGATCCAGCGCTTGACCCCGTTGAGGATCCAGTGGTCGCCGTCGCGGACCGCCTTGGTCTTCATGCCGGCCGCGTCCGAGCCCGCCTCCGGCTCGGAGAGGCAGTACGAGAACATCCCGTCGCCCTTGGCGAGCGGCCCGAGGTACTTCTTCTTCAGCTCCTCGGAGCCGGACAGGATCACCGGGAGGGAGCCGAGCTTGTTCACCGCCGGGATGAGCGAGGAGGAGACGCAGGCGCGGGCCACTTCCTCGATCACGATGACGGTGGCGAGGGCGTCGGCGCCGGCGCCGCCGTACTCCTCGGGGACGTGCACGGCGTGCAGGTCGTTGGCGACCAGGGCGTCATGCGCCTCCTGCGGGAAACGGGCCTCCTCGTCCACCGCGGCGGCGAACGGCGCGATCTTCGCCTCGACCAGCGCGCGGACGGTGTCGCGGAGCATGTCGTGCTCCTCGGCGGGGCGGTACAGGTCGAAGTCAGCCGATCCGGCCAAGGTCTCTCACGCTCCAAAGACGCTGTGATTCTGACGCTAACTACCGTTAAGTAACTCAAATTTTAGAGCCCGCTCAGGGGACCGCCTACGTGAGCTTGGCGACAGACCGGAAAACTGCCCGGTGGGCGGCCCGACTATGCTCGGCTCCGCATCAGCGACGTACCCGATCTGGAGCATTTCCATGAGCCTGAAGATCACCGTGATCGGCACCGGCTACCTCGGCGCCACACACGCCGCGGCCATGGCCGAGCTGGGTTTCGAGGTACTCGGGCTCGACGTCGTGCCCGAGAAGATCGAGATGCTGGAGCGCGGTGAGACCCCGATGTACGAGCCGGGGCTCGACGAGCTGCTGCGCAAGCACGTCGCCGGTATCGAGGGCTCCTCGGGGCGGCTGCGGTTCACCATGGACTGGGCCGAGGCCGCCGCGTTCGGCGACATCCACTTCGTGTGCGTGAACACACCGCAGCGGCACGGCGAGTACGCGGCCGACATGTCGTACGTCGACGCCGCGTTCGCCTCCCTCGCGCCCCATCTGACCGGCCCCGCCCTGGTCGTCGGCAAGTCGACCGTGCCCGTCGGCTCCGCCGACCGGCTCGCCGCCTACCTGGCCGAGCACGCCCCGGCCGGCGCCGACGCCGAGCTGGCCTGGAACCCCGAGTTCCTGCGTGAGGGCTTCGCCGTCAAGGACACCCTGCACCCGGACCGGCTCGTGGTGGGTGTGCGCAGCGAGCGCGCGGAGAAGCTGCTGCGCGAGGTGTACGCCACGCCGATCGGCGAGGGAACGCCGTTCGTCGTCACCGACTTCCCGACCGCCGAACTGGTGAAGACCTCCGCGAACTCCTTCCTGGCCACGAAGATCTCCTTCATCAACGCCATGGCGGAGGTGTGCGAGGCGGCCGGCGGTGACGTGGTGAAGCTGGCCGAGGCCATCGGCCACGACGACCGGATCGGGAAGAAGTTCCTGCGCGCCGGGATCGGCTTCGGCGGCGGCTGTCTGCCCAAGGACATCCGGGCGTTCATGGCGCGGGCGGGCGAGCTGGGCGCGGACCAGGCGCTGACCTTCCTGCGCGAGATCGACTCCATCAACATGCGGCGCCGCGGCCAGATGGTGGAGATGGCCCGGGAGGCGCTGGGCGGCGGCTCGTTCCTGGGCAGGCGGGTCGCGGTGCTCGGCGCCGCCTTCAAGCCCGACTCGGACGACGTCCGGGACTCGCCCGCGCTCAACGTGGCCGGCCAGATCCACCTCCAGGGCGGCCAGGTCACCGTCTACGACCCGAAGGGCATGGCCAACGCCCGGCGCCTCTTCCCGACGCTGGGGTACGCCGACTCCGCGCTGGAGGCCGTGCGGGGTGCCGACGTCGTACTGCACCTGACCGAATGGCGGGAGTTCCGCGAGCTGGACCCGGCGGCGCTGGGCGAGGTCGTCTCTGCCCGGGTGATCCTCGACGGACGCAACGCCCTGGACCCGGAGGAGTGGCGGCGCGCCGGATGGACGTACCGAGCGATGGGCCGTCCGACCGCCTGAATCCCCGCCACTGAGTCCACTCACTCGGTCGACGCACACGGATGACGCCGGTTCGGCCGAGGCTCAGTCGGCCGAACCGGCGTCTTGCTGCATTCTGCACCACGTGGCCGCCGGATGGTCCTCGAACCGGCCCCAGGGTGGTGCTCCTTACCCTCGGGCCCCTTGGAATGTTCTCCTGCAGGGGCAACCGATCCGAGGTTCCGAGGAGGAGTCGTGGCTCTCGCCAGACTGGGTGTCGTCGTCCTTGACTGTCCCGACCCGAGCGCGCTCGCCGGGTTCTACGCCGGGCTGCTGGGCGGCACTCCCGACGACAACGGGGAATGGGTCGACCTGAGGTTGCCCGGCGGGCAGGCGCTGGCCTTCCAGGCCGCGCCCGGGTTCGTACCGCCGAACTGGCCCGCGCCCGACGGCTCGCAGCAGTTCCACCTGGACCTGGTCGTGGACGACCTGGACACGGCGGAGAAGGGGGTGCTGGAGCTGGGCGCACGTCCGTTGGACACGGCGGACCGCTCACGTACCTGGCGCGTGTACGCGGACCCGGCGGGACACCCGTTCTGTCTCTGCCTCTCCTGACGAGGCCGTGCGTGCCGCCGGGCGCCGAATGGCACTACCCATCGGTCGGGCTTAGGACGGGAAGCACGTGGGGCCCGTCCGGGGCCCCTCTCCCTCTCTGGAGGAGTCGTGTCCCAGCCCGGAACCATGAGCCCCATGAGCAAGGCGATGCAGGACTGCGTCGAGGCGTGCATGTCCTGCCACACCGTCTGCGAGGAGACCATGAGCTCCTGCATGCAGATGGGCGGACAGGCCCAGATGCAGATCATGCGGGCGCTCATGGACTGCTCGGAGATGACCCGAATGTGCGCGGACATGATGATGCGCCGCTCGCCGATGTCCACCGAGATGTGCGCGATGTGTGCCAAGGCGTGCGACATGTGCGCCGAGGCGTGTATGTCGATGCCGGACGATCCACAGATGATGCGCTGCGCGGACGCGTGTCGCCGCTGCGCCGAGATGTGCCGGTCGATGGCGGGTGCGCGTATGTGACCCCGGCCTGACGGCGCCGGAGGGTGTCTCGCGGGGCACCCTCCCGTGCGCGCGACTAGTTGCCGGAGACGGTCACCTTCTCGTCGTTGTTCAGCTGGTTCACCAGCGTCTTGACCTTCGACTTGTCCCAGACGAGGTTGCCGCCGGTGGAGCCGGAGATCGGCATGTTCAGGGACGTGCCGTCACCGCCGCTGACGCCCTTCATCGCCCAGAACATGGAGGCGAGGTCCCACAGGCTCATGTCCTTGTCGACGGTGAGCGAGTCGAGGCCCGCGCCCATGGTCGGGTAGAACTTGAACGGGTTCAGGACCGTCGACGGGGTGGCCACCTGGTGGGCCAGGGCCGACAGGAACTTCTGCTGGTTCTTCGTGCGCTGGAGATCGCTGGCCGCGAAGGCGTGCCGGGTACGCACGAAGGCGAGGGCCTGCTCGCCGTTCAGGGTCTGCTTGCCCGTCTTGAAGTCGGCGCCGGAGTACTTGTCCTTGAAGCCCTTGTCGATGTCGATCTCGACCCCGCCGACCGCGTCGACGATGTTCGCGAAGCCGGCGAAGCCGATCTCGACGTAGTGGTCTATGTGCAGGCCGGTGTTGTACTCGACCGTGCGCACGAGCAGCGTCGGGCCGTCCTCGGCGTAGGCCGCGTTCAGCTTCGTCTGCCGCCCCTTGGCCGGGTAGGTCTTCCCGGACGTCGACCCCTGGTACGAGGGGATCGTCACGTTGGAGTCGCGCGGCAGCGAGATCAGCGTGTCGCCGTTGTCGCCGACGTGCAGGATCATCATCGAGTCGGTCCGCTGGCCGTCGGCGGAGCCGGTGTGCAGCTTCTTCTTGTCCTCGTCCGACAGGCCCTTGCGGCTGTCGGAGCCGACGATCAGGTAGTTCGTGCCCGAGCCCGTCTCCGGCCGGTCGATGACCGTCGACAGGTCGACGTCGCGGTGCAGCTTGGAGTCGGCCCAGAAGTACGTCGCCACCGACGTGACGGTCAGCACACTGACGAGGGTGATCGCCGTCCACTTGAGACGGCGCCGCCAGTTCGGCGCCGGGCGCGGTCCGCGCGGGCCCGCCGGGCCTCCGGGACCGCCTCCGGGCGCGCCGCCGTAGACCTGGCCGGTGTTGTAGCCGCTGTCGTAGCCGTCGTGTCCCTGGCCGTCGACGTACGACGGCTGCTGCGGGACCCCGGCACCGTACGGCGGCGCCGACGGGCCGCCGTTGCCGTACCCGCGCTGTCCGGGCGGGGCGGCCTGGCCGCGCTGCACCTGGCGCATCACGCGGGCGCCCTCGGGCTGCGCGCCGGCGCTACCGCGTCCGTAGCGGTCGCCGCGGTTGTCGTCGGACCATCCCTCGCGCCAATCGTTCATGCGCCCCAGTGTGCAGGGTCCCGCCATATGGGTTACAAGGCCCGTCGGGAAATCAGGGCTCTGCTGTTGCGAAGCTGACACAAATTCCGCGAACGTCGCTCCCGCATACAGTGGGGTCCATGACAGACCAGCCCCACGGCGCAGATCCCGACAGACCGGGCACACCGGACATGTTGGGCAAACCCACCTCGGCGTCCCGTACCACGCTCAGCCACATCATGACACTCAACGACACCAACCTGCTGGGCACGGTGCACGGCGGTGTGATCATGAAACTGGTCGACGACGCGGCGGGCGCGGTGGCCGGGCGGCACAGCGGAGGGCCCGCCGTCACCGCGTCCATGGACGAGATGGTGTTCCTGGAGCCGGTCCGCGTCGGCGATCTGGTCCATGTGCAGGCCCAGGTCAACTGGACCGGCCGGACCTCGATGGAGGTCGGCGTCCGGGTCCTCGCCGAACGCTGGAACGAGTCCACCCCGCCCACCCACGTCGGCTCCGCCTACCTGGTCTTCGCCGCGGTCGACCAGGACGGCAAGACCCGCCCGGTCCCGCCGGTGATCCCGGAGACCGAGCGCGACAAGCGCCGCTGCCAGGAAGCCCAGATCCGCCGCACCCACCGCCTCTCCCGCCGCCAGGCGATCATGGAACTGCGCGAGCGACGGGTGGCGGAGGGATTCGCGGACTAGGGGGCGTCCCTGGGCATCGGCGGGTGCCGTGTCACGCGCCTCCTGCGCACAGCGCCTCGTCGCCCCGCATCACGCCGTTCGTCCCCGGGGCCGGCTGGTCCGCCCGTACCTTCCGTACGTCCTTGAAGTCGGAACCGGCGATCACCTTGAGCACCTGGCCCTGCCCGGGCCGCGCCCGCAGCTCGGCGGCCGGCAGGGCCGCGGCCAGCGCCCTGGCCGAACGGTCCCAGTGCGGGTCGTAGACGATCACCGTCCGCCGCACCGAGTGCTCTGCCGAGGTCACCGGCTGCCCGGAGGTGGCGAAGCCGGTCGCGGCCAGTGCCGAGTCCATCCGCCTGCCCAGTCCGGCGGTCGCGGTGCCGTTCTCCACCTGGACCCTGATCTGCTGCGGGGGCACCCCCACGGTCACGGCCGGGGTGGTGTTCCGCCGGGGGCGGTTCACCGCGAGCGGTCTGTCGTCGCGCAGTGCCTGGAACAGCTTGTCCGCCCCGGCCTTGTCCCACAGCAGCGTCGAGCCGATGCCGGGCACGACCTGTCCCAGGCGGCCGATCGGCACGGTCGTGAACTCGGAGGAGGCGGGGGAGAAGTGCCGCATCGCGCGGCCGAGGTCCAGCAGCTCGTCCGTGCCGAAGCCCCGGTCCGCCCGCACCGACCCCAGCACGGCGTGCGTCACGTCACGGAACCTCAGCGGGTTCAGCAGCACCCCGGAGGAGGTCGCCCGGTCGATCAGCGCCGCCAGGAACCGCTGCTGCCGCTTCATCCGCCCCAGGTCGCTGGCCCCGTCCACGTGCCGTGAGCGGACGTACTGCAACGCCTGGCCGCCCCCCAGGGTGTGGGGGCCGGCCGGCAGGTCGAGGCCGGTGTACGAGTCCTTCATCGGCTCCGTCGTGCAGATCCGAACGCCGCCGAGCACGTCCACGGTCTTCATGAAGCTGGTGAAGTCGACCTCCAGATAGTGGTCGATCTTCACATGCGTCATGTCCTCCACCGTGCGCACGGTCAGCTGCGGGCCGCCTTCCGCGTACGCCGCGTTGATCCTCACGGAGTGCGCCGCGTGACGCTTCCCGGTCGACTCGTCGACGTGCTCCGGCACCCTGGCGTACGAGTCCCGCGGCAGGCTCACCACGCTCGCCCGCTCCCGGTCCGCCGACAGATGCACGATCATGATCGTGTCGGTGCAGTGGCAGGGTGCCCCGCCGAGCCGGTAGCGGCGCCGGTCCCGCTCGGTGATCTGGTCGCGGCCGTCCGTGCCGACCAGCAGGACGTTCATACCGTGCCCCGCCTGCGGCCGGTCCTTCATGTCCCGGAACGGGTCGACGCGCGAGATGTCCGAGTCCAGGCTGGTGACGACGGCGTGTCCGATCCCGGCCGAGGCGAGCACCACCACGGACAGAGTGGTCACCGCCCGCATGGCCCAGCGTGGTTTCCTCCGCCTGGGCGGCACCTGGGCCCGCTGCGGCTGGGGCGGTCGTGGACGACGCTGCGGCCGTGCGGGCGACCGTTGCGGCGTGGCCGGCATGAGGGAACCTCCGCGGGGGCTGGGGGCCCGGGGCCTACGTGGGGTCCTGAGCACCGTAGGCCCATACGATCTCCGCCCCGGCGCAGGCGAACCGGCGGCGCGCATGGGTGTCCCCCATTCGCGGTAACGTGAGGCTCCTATGAACGCCAAGCCCGACGTGCGGCTCCCCGCAGTTTCCGTGATCATGCCCGTCCTGAACGAGGAGCGGCATCTGCGCGGTGCCGTCCAAGCGATCCTCGCGCAGGAGTACGGCGGCGAGATGGAGGTCGTGATCGCCCTCGGTCCGTCCACGGACCGCACGGACGAGATCGCCGCCGAGCTCGTCCGCGAACACCCGCGCGTGTACACCGTCCCGAACCCGACCGGCCGTACCCCCGCCGCGCTCAACGCGGCGATCAAGGCCTCCCGCCATCCGGTCGTGGTGCGCGTCGACGGCCACGGCATGCTCTCGCCCAACTACATCGCGACGGCGGTCCGGCTCCTCGACGAGACCGGCGCGCAGAACGTCGGCGGCATCATGCACGCCGAGGGCGAGAACGACTGGGAGCACGCGGTCGCCGCCGCGATGACCTCCAGGATCGGCGTCGGCAACGCGGCCTTCCACACCGGCGGCGAGGCGGGCCCGGCCGAGACCGTCTACCTCGGTGTCTTCCGGCGCGAGGCCCTGGAACGGCAGGGCGGCTACAACGAGGAGTTCATCCGCGCCCAGGACTGGGAGCTGAACTTCCGCATCCGCGAGGCCGGCGGGCTGATCTGGTTCTCGCCGGAGCTGAAGGTGTCGTACCGCCCCCGGCCCAGCGTGCGGGCGCTCGCCAAGCAGTACAAGGACTACGGCCGCTGGCGGCACGTCGTCGCCCGCTACCACGAGGGCTCCATCAACCTGCGCTATCTCGCCCCGCCCACGGCGGTGTGCGCGATCGCGGCGGGTCTGGTGGCCGGCGTGGCCCTGAGCCCGCTGGGCTTCGTGGTGCCCGGCGGCTATCTCGCGGCGATCGTCGCCGGGTCGGTGCCTGCCGGCAAGGGGCTGCCGCTGAAGGCGCGGCTCCAGATCCCCGTCGCCCTCGCCACCATGCACATGTCCTGGGGCTGGGGCTTTCTGACCAGCCCGAAGTCGCTCGCGAAGCGGGTCGTCGCGTCCCGCCGTCCGGCGGTGCTCGGCACCGACCAGCGGGCGTAGCCCGCCCGGCCTCGCCATACCCGTACGGCCCCTGCCCGGCGACTGAGCGCCGGGCAGGGGCCGTACGGGTATGGGCAGGCGCTACTACCGGCAGGGGGCTACTGCCACTGGTAGGGCTTGTACACGTCCATGCACTTCTGGCTGTCCGCGCCGTTGATGGCGTCGGCGTTGCTCGGCACGTCCCCGGCCTTCGGAGCGGAGGCCTTCGGGTAGGACGAGCCGGACCGCCAGTCGGCGCCGACGACCACGGTGACACCCGACACTGAGGACGACTTCTTCACCGAGCTCAGCGGGATTCCCAGCGCCTTGGCGATGGCCTGGGCGTCGCCCTCCAGATCCGCGCTCGGGTACTGCACGACCGTCCGGTCCTCCGACAGCCCGGACCTGGTGTCCGCGGCCGCCCTGCCGTAGCCCTTTCCGATGAGCACCTGGGCGATCCCGGCCGCCCGGTGGCCGACCGGCGCCTCGGTGGAGGTCTGGGTGGCGTTCTGCACCTGCACGCCGAGCTGGGCCGGGGTGACGGACGGAGTCCGGGTGGCCGACTCCTTGGACTTCTTCTTCGCGTCGTCCGACGCCTTGCCGTTCTTGTCGAGCGGCACGTCGTCGCGGAGCATCTCCCACACCTTGTCGGCGCCGGCGCCGTCCGGGACGACATGCGAGGAGTTCCGCGGGTCCTCGACGTTCGGCATGGTGAGCGAGGTGATGCGGTCCGTCGGCACCGACTTGAGCTGCATGCCCAGGTCGTAGAGCTTCTTGACCGTGCCGATCTCCTCGGAGACCTGGAGGGACTTGGTGGCCGCCTCGGCCAGGTCGGTCAGCCGCCCGGTGTCGGTGAAGATGTTCTGCTGCTTCAGCGTGCGGATCATCGAGTTCAGGTACATGTGCTGGGCGCGCGCCCGCATCAGGTCGCTGCCCCAGGCGTGCCGGGTGCGCAGCCACTGCAGGGCCTGCTTGCCCTGGACCTTGTGAGTGCCCGCCCGCATCTTCAGCCCGGAGCCGCCGCGCTGTGCGGGCGTGGAACGGTCCCACACGTTCTGGCTGACGCAGACGTCGACACCGCCGATGGCGTCCGCCATCCGCACCACGCCCGCGAAGTCGATGGTCATCCAGTGGTCGATGTAGACCCCGGTGAGGTTCTGCCAGGTGGCGAGCGTGCAGCCGGCACCGCCGCGGGCCAGCGACTCGTTGATGATCGTGTTGGTCGCCGGGTACGTCTTGCCGGTCTTGGCGTCCGTGCACTTGGGGATGTTCACGCGAGTGTCACGCGGGATGCTGACCATCGCGGCACTCTTGCGGTCCGCGGACAGGTGAATGAGCATCTGCACGTCGCCGAGCGGCGGGTTGCCCCGGTTGTCCCTGCTGCCGCCGAGCGCCACGTTCTCGTCGGAGTTCCGGCTGTCGGAGCCGATCAGCAGGATGTTCAGCGGGGTCTGCCCGTCGGCGTTCGGCGCGGTCTTCTGCGCCTTGGAGTCGCCGTTGTCGCGCTGGCCCTTGCGGATGTTGCCGTTGAGGTGCTCGTAGTACAGGTATCCGGCGCCGGCCGTGCCAAGTATCACGACCGTGAGGATCGACGCGGACCAGCGCAACACGCGCCGTCTGCGCCGGGGGCGGCCCCCCTGCGAGCCATCTGTGCGTCGCCTGCCACCGCGCCCGCCACCGCTTCCGGTGCCCGGCATCTGCGGCGCCAGCGGCATTGTGTCCTCCATCGCAGGACCCTCCCCACGCACACTGCTCTGCGACAACTGCCCGCCCTCCCCACCCTGCGCCTCACAACAGCGGGTCCCTCCCGCGCCTCCTTAGACGCACGAGGGACCCGTTGGGTTACCTATTTGGCGCAGGTCACCTTGTCTGCGGTGGATTTGTCCACATTCGGTGCCTTTGTCGGGGCGGTGAGGGATACTCCCGCACCCTTGAAGTCCTTGCCCAGGGTCAGTGTCATCGCCGGCAACCCCTGAGAGTTGGTCACACTCTTGCCGGGCTTCAGCGCCGAACCGGGCAGTCCCATGACGGCGGCCAGCTTGCGCGCCTGGGCTGCCTGGTCGGGGGCGTACTCGAGGGTGGTCCTGGCCAGCTGGGCCGGAGCGTTGCCCGCGTTCTCGGACTTGGACACGCTCTGCTCGTTCTGGAGCCACTGGAGTGTCTCCTGCGCACTGCCCGCCGCCGCGCCGCCGTTGAAGATCCGCACCCGCACCTGGGAGGCCGGGGCCTGGGTGCCCTTCAGCCGGGCCGCCGCGGCGTCCTTGGCGGCCTTCTGCTGCTTCTTCACCGCGGTGAAGGAGACGTCGTTCTTGATCGCCTGGAACACGTCGGGCGCCGTCGACTTGTTGACGACCACGGTCGCCTTGACCTTCTCGGCCGGGTTGTCGATGACCGGCACCGTCGTGAAGGTGAGGTTCTTCGGGTCGAGCTTGCCCAGCTCCAGACCGAGGTCCTTGAGCTTGCCGATGCTGTCCAGCTGGGAGTCGACGGTGAGGGCCTTGGTACCGGTCTCCGCGAGCTTCAGCATCTTCGTCGGGCTGGTCAGCGTCGAGTTGGAGCTGAGCTTGCGCATCAGCGCGCTGAGGAACTGCTGCTGCAGCCCGATCCGGCTCAGGTCACCGCCGAAGCCGACGGAGTGCCGGGTCCGCACGAAGGCCAGCGCCTGCTCGCCGGAGATGTTGTGGTTGCCCTTCGGCAGCTTCAGGTGCGAGTCCGGGTCGTTGATGTCCTTGCCCAGGCAGACCTCGACGCCGCCGACCGCCTCGGTCAGTGTCTTGACCGCGTTGAAGTCGGCGACCATGAAGTTGTCCGGCCGGATGCCGGTCAGTTCCGTCACGGTGCGCACGGTGCAGCTCGGTGTCCGCCCGTCCTGCCCGAGGCTGGTGTTGAAGCGGACGTTGGGGGTGCCCGGGATGACCTTCTCGGAGCCGTCCTCCTGCTTGGTCGGGCAGTCCGGGACGTCCACGATCAGGTCGCGCGGGATGCTCAGCGCGGTGGCGTTCGAGCGGTCCTTGGACAGGTGCAGCAGGATGTTGGTGTCGGCGTGGCCGACGCTGCCCGAGTCGCCGTAGCCCTCGTTGCCCTTGCCGGTGCGCTTGTCGGTGCCGATCAGCAGGATGTTGATCGCCCGGTCCTTGCTGAAGCCGCCGGTGCTCGCGCCGTCGTCGGAGACGGACGTGATGTTGTCGTTGAGGTGCTTGATGTAGAGGTAGCCGGCGGCCGACACGGCGACCAGCACGAATGCCATCGAACCGCCGGTCCACAGCAGTATCTTCTTGGCCTTCGACTTCTTCTTCACCGGCCGCCGGTTGCGTCGGCCGGCCGGTGGTTCGGGTTCGCCCCGGCGCCCGCGCGGCTGCGGAACCCGGCCACTCGGTGCCGTACCGCCGCCGCTGCCTCCACTGCCGCTGCCGCCGCCGGTGGCGGCAGCGTTCGGGCTGGATCTGCGGGGGCGCGGAACCGACGACTGCGGAGCGGAAGGGCCCAGTCGCAGTTCGTATTCACCGGTGCTCGGGTTGAGTACCCACTGGTCTGCGGGATCGATGTCGTCCGCCCGCCCACGGCCTTGCGCGTCCACGGTTGCCTGAATCCTCCGTCGGGGCCACGCGGCGCCTACCCCCCACCAGGCGCTCCGGTTCCGGTCAAACAGTGCACGACCCCAGGGCGGACCTCGCGGTTCGGTGCACCGGATCGCTCACACTATCCGCCCAGTTCGGGATTGGGTGAAGGCGGTGACGAATTCCACGTCCGTACACCGGGGCAATCCGGTTCATTCTCCTGAACGGAGGTCGGTTGCCTTGGCCCACGCTTTACCCGCAGGAGCCGTCGGCGGCCGTGCTCCCGCGGAACGTGGACGCGGAGGAGTCCGTTTCGTCGTCCTTCTTGGTGGACTTTGCGACGCTCACCGGCTCGTCGGTGCGCAGTCGCGCGAAGAGCCGCTCGGCCGCGGGCTCCACCAACTGGTCGCGGTTGGCGTCGTAGACGTACGACTCCCGCGGGACGGTCAGGAACCGTACATGTTCGGTGGGGATGTCGCGCACTCCGCGCACCAACTGGTACAAACCGCGCAGACTGGCAAGTTCCGGGTCGGTGGTGAGCGACGAGGTCGCCGCGTCCAGCACCGGATACAGCTTCACGGGATTCAGCAGTACGTCATTGCCGCGCAGCTTGCTGACGAGCGCCCCGAGAAACTGCTGCTGCCGGTCCATCCGGTCGGTGTCGCTGCCGTTGCCGAGCGTCTTGCGGACCCGCACATAGCCGAGGGCCTGCTCCCCGTCGAGGGTGACCCGTCCGGCGGGCAGCTTCAGCTTGGCGGCCTTGTCGGTGATGGGCTCCTTCAGACACACCTGGACGCCGCCGACGGCGTCCACCATGTTCTTGAATCCGCTGAAGTCGATGACCATGTGGTGGTCGATGCGGACGGACGTCAGCTTCTCGACCGTCCGGATGCTGCAGGCGGAGCCTCCCACCTCGAAGGCGTAGTTGAACATGGCGAACATCGGCTCGGTGCGGCTGCCGTCCGGCCGCCGGCAGCTGGGCACGTTCACCATCAGATCGCGTGGCAGGGACACGGCGGTCGCACTGCGTCGGTCGGCGGCCAGATGCAGCAGGATCGTGGTGTCGGACCGCTCGGTCCCCGAATCCTTGCCGTACTTGCCGTTGCCCGCCCCCGCCCGACTGTCGGACCCGATCAGCAGGATGTTCAACGCGCCGCTCACCAGCGCGGTGGGACGCTCGCGCTCGTACTCCGCCAGCTCCGCCGCGGCCGCCTCGTCGGCCGTGATGTTCCCGTTCAGCTTCGCGTACACGGCCCACCCGCCCCCGCCCGCGGCCAGCACCAGCAGACCGGCACCCGCGGCCGCGACCCGCGTCCACCGCCGCCGGCGCCGGCGGACGAGCCCGTCCCCGGTGGCCGACGAGCCCGCCCCGGGACCGAGGGTCCCTCCCGAGGGCTTACCAGCGGTGTCGGTCACGGGCGAGCCACCCCTCATGGCGTACGAGCGTGTCGTCCTGCTCCTACGACCATGGCGCGGAAGGGGCCCGGGGGCGGCCGGTACTGCTCCGAACGGGTGATCATGAGACGCCCCCGGCCCGCTCGGTCAGTGCCGTGTCGCGGTCACCCGTTCGCTCTCGATCCGCTTGGCCAGCGCGTCCTCGCCCAGTTGGTCCAGATGGCGGCACAGCACCACGGACCCCCCGGCGGCCAGCGGCGCGTAGAGCCCGGCGGCCAGGCCCTCCCAGGTGTCGTACGGCAGCCCGGACAGCAGTCGGGCGCCGGGACCCGTCAGGTCCAGCGCGGGAGCGTCGGCCCGCGCCCGCTCGACCACTTCGGCACCGGTGAACTGCGCACCCGCCACGATCAGCGCGGGCTCCTCCGGGTCCACCGGTGCGAACGGTGCGAACCGGTCGCCCTGGCCCGGCACCTCGACGGCGTAGTCGAGGAAACCCTCCGGTGGCTGCGGGAAGCGCCCGCCCAGCGGCCGCAGCGCGAGCGCGACCCGCTCACCGCGGCACGCCCGCGCCGCCTCCAGCGAGTCCGGGCCGCTCACCACGACGTCGGCCGCCGCCGGATCACCGGCCACGTCCACGACCACGCCCACCGACGCACAGGCCAGCAGCCAGACCGCCGTCTGCCAGTGCGCGGGCAGCAGCAGCGCGACCCGGTCGCCGGGCTCGGCGCCGAGGTCGCCCTGGAGCAGGTTCGCCGTCTTCGCCACCCAGTTGGCGAAGGTGGCGACCGACAGTTCGACGCGTTCGCCCGTCGCGTCGTCGTAGAAGGTCACCAGCGGGCGGCCGGGGTCCCCGGCGAGCTCCGAACTCAGCAGGTCGGCAGGGGTGCGATCGGTGGCGTTCACCCGGGAAAGCGTACGCGTCCGCGAGGCGGTACATACCTGGAGTCCGGCGGTGGAAATCTCTATCCACAAGGCGGCGGGGGAGGCGGCGCGGACAGTCGGGGGAATTCGCGTTCCGATGTCGCGGCACACGCGCGGCCATCGAGGGCGCCGTCGCACGGACTGCATACACTGGCCGGCCGGAAAACAGTACGGCCGGTCCCGGCAGGAAGCAGAGACGACAGGTGACAGAAGCCATCCTCCTGGTCGGCGGCAAGGGAACCCGGCTACGGCCGCTCACGGTGCACACCCCCAAGCCCATGGTCCCCGCGGCCGGAGTCCCGTTCCTCACCCATCAGCTGGCGCGCGCCAAAGCGGCGGGCGTCGAGCACATCGTGCTCGCGACGAGCTATCTGGCCGAGGTGTTCGAGCCGTACTTCGGCGACGGCGCCGCGCTCGGCCTGCACCTCGAGTACGTCACGGAGGAGGAGCCCCTCGGCACCGGCGGCGCCATCCGCAACGCGGCCGCGCACCTGCGCTCCGGCCCCGACGACCCGGTGCTGGTCTTCAACGGCGACATCCTGACCGGCCTCGACATCCAGGCCCTGGTGCGCACGCACGCGTCGACCGGCGCGGACGTCTCCCTGCACCTGACGAAGGTCACCGACCCCCGCGCCTACGGCCTGGTGCCCACGGACGGCACCGGCAGGGTCCTCGCCTTCCTGGAGAAGCCGCAGACCCCGGAGGAGATCGTCACCGACCAGATCAACGCGGGGGCGTACGTCTTCCGCCGCTCGGTCATCGACTCGATCCCGACGGGCCGCCCGGTCTCGGTGGAACGGGAGACCTTCCCCGGCCTGCTGTCGGACGGGGCCCACCTCCAGGGGCTGGTGGACTCCACCTACTGGCTGGACCTGGGCACCCCCGCGGCCTTCGTGCGCGGCTCGGCGGACCTGGTCCTCGGCCGGGCGCCGTCCCCCGCGGTCCCCGGCCGCTGCGGCGACCGGCTGGTCCTGCCGACGGCCACGGTGGCGCCGGACGCCAAGCTGACGGGTGGCACGGTGGTGGGCGAGGGCGCGTCCGTCGCCGGGGGCGCCCGGGTCTACGGCAGCACGATCATGCCCGGAGCCGTCATCGAGCCCGGCGCGGTCATCACCGACTCCCTCGTCGGCAGTCGGGCCCGGGTCGGTGAACGCACCGTCCTCACCGGCGCGGTCATCGGGGACGGCGCGGAGGTCGGCCCCGACAACGAACTCCGCGAGGGCGTCAGGGTGTGGTGCGACGCGCGGATCCCGGCGGGGGCGGTCCGCTTCTCCTCCGACCAGTAGCCGTGCGGGCGGGCAGGAGGTGCCCCCTGGAGGGACGCGGGCCGGCGTGTGCTGAGCGGCCCGGCGTCCTCACAACTGCCCGATGTCCCCGCGAGGCATCCGCGGCGCCCGCCGCGCCGGTGTCTTCCCGCTCAGCAGGATCAGCCGGGCAGCCCGGTGCCGCTGCCCGGCGTACGGCTCCAGCAGCTCCAGCATCGTCGAGTCGTCCGCGTACCGGTCCCCGGCCAGCGCCCACCCCACGACTCCCGGCAGATGCAGATCGCCGACCGTGACGGTGTCCGGCGCCCCATGGCTGCGCTGCACGGTCTCCGCCGAGGTCCAGGGACCGATCCCCGGCACGACCTCCAGCCTGGCCTGCGCGGCCGCCGGCTCCATCCCGGCCGCCTCCTCGAGCCGCGCGGCGACCCGCACGGCCCGCAGGATCGTCGACGCCCGCTTGTCGTCGACGCCCGCCCGGTGCCACTCCCAGGAGGGAATCAGCGCCCAGGTCCGGGGCTCGGGCATCACCCACAGCCGCCCGCCCGCCGCGGGCCCCGGCGCCGGCTCCCCGAACTTCCGCACCAGCAGCCGCCACGCCCGGTACGCCTCGTCGCTGGTGACCTTCTGCTCAAGGACCGACGGGATGAGTGACTCGAGGACCAGCCCGGTCCGCGTCAGCCTGAGCCCGGGACGGCGGTGCCGGGCGAGCGCCAGCAGCCGGTGCCGGGGCACGAAGGCGCCGGGGTCGTCGGCGGCACCCAGCAGCTCGGGCATCCGCTCCAGCAGCCACTCCGCCCCCGGCCCCCAGGCCTCGGCGCGCACCTCACCGCCGTGTACCGCCACCCGCAGGGTCCCCGGACCGGCGGGGGTCCGGCTGGCTCGCCACACCGACCCGTCGGGCATGGCCCGGAACGTCGGGTCGCCCGGTCCGCGCCTGAGTGGCCCGAGCACCAGACCGAGGTCGAGCGCTCCGTCCGGCACCCACCTCGCCGCTTCGGCCTGCCGGGGCATCCGCGCGGCGGAGGGGACCGCGACATGCCCGCCGCGCACGGTCGTGCGCGTGGGGCGCGGAGCGAATCGGCCGGCCACGACAGATCACCGTACTTCGATGAAGGCCGCGGCCTCGCGGTCCGGCCGGGGTTTGGGCGCCTCGGCCGGATGGCCGACCGCGACCGCTCCCATGGGATCCCAGTCGTCCGGCAGCCCGAGCACCTCGCGGACCACGTCCCGGCAGAACATCGTGGACGACACCCATGCCGAACCAAGCCGCTCACCGGCCAGCGCCACCAGGAAGTTCTGCACGCCCGCGCCGGTGGCGACCACGAACATCTCCCGCTCGGCCGCGTCCCGCCGCGGGTCGCCGTAGGTGTGCGAGCCGTCCATGACGAGACAGGGCACGACCAGGTAGGGCGCGTTGCGCAGCACGTCACCGCGCCGCACCCGCTTCGCGATCGACTCCTCGCTCTTGCCGTCCCGTCTCAGGTCGGCGATCCAGGCGTCGCGCATGGCGTCGAGCAGCCGGGTCCGTGAGCCGGCCGACTCCAGCAGCACGAACCGCCACGGTGTGGTGTGGTGCGGCGCGGGCGCGGTGACCGCCGCGGCGACCGCCCGCCGTACCGCTCCCGGGTCGACGGGTTCGTCGGTGAAGGCCCGTACGGTACGCCGCTGGGTGACCGCTTCCCGTACCGCCTCGGAGGTGCCGAGCCGGAACATGTCGTCGCGGGCGTCGCGGACCAGTGCACGGGCGCCGTCCGCGTGGTCCTCGGCCACCACGTGCGGCAGCCCGCGCACCACGGCGACGGGCAGACCGGCCGCCTTGCCCTTCACCAGGTCACCGGCGGCGGCGAGCTCGTCGGCCGTCGCCACGACGGTCGCGCTGAGCGGGTTGCCGTGCGCGTCCGTGCCGCCACGCAGATCGTCCAGCACGCGCACGCCGGCGGCGCCGATCGCGACGTCCGTGAGCCCCGCGCGCCACGGTCGCCCGAAGGTGTCGGTGACGACGACCCCGACGTTGACGCCGAGCGCGTCGCGCAGCGTCTCGCGGATCGCGCGCGCGGACGCGTCGGGGTCCTCGGGCAGCAACAGCACCGTCCCCGAGGGGGTGTTGGAGGCGTCGACTCCGGCGGCGGCCATGACCAGGCCCTGCCGGTTCTCGACGATACGCAGCGGGCCGCGCCGGGCCACGACCCTGACGGTCTCCGCGTCGATCGCCGCCTCCCGGTCGGCCGCCTCGACGATACGGCCCTCCGCCTTGGACACGATCTTCGAGGTGACCAGGAGCACGTCCCCGTCGGCGAGCTCCGGCTCGGCGAAGGCGATCAGTTTGCCCAGGTCGTCGCCCGGCTGGACCTCGGGAATCCCGTCGGCCGCCCAGATCCGGAACTGCGGTGTCGCCCCGCTCACGCCCCCCGCACCTCCTCGGCGAGCGCCAGCGCCTCCCGGGCCATCCGCTCGGTCGCGTCCAGGTCGGTCATCATCAGCGGTACGGCACGGCAGCGGATGCCGGCCGCCTCGATCCGCTCCACCGTGCCCGCGTCCACGGTGTCCACCAGCCAGCCGTCGAGGAGCCCCGAGCCGTAGTGCTCGGCCACCGCGGCGGCCGTCGACTCGACGCCGACCGCGGCGAGCACCTTGTCGGCCATCCCGCGCACGGGCGCGTCCCCGACGATGGGGGAGAGGCCCACCACCGGTACCCCCGCGTCGGCGATCGCCTCCCGGATCCCGGGGACCGCGAGGATCGTGCCGACGGACACGACGGGGTTGGACGGCGGGAAGACGATCACGTCCGACTCGGCGATCGCCTCCAGGACCCCGGGGGCGGGCTTGGACTGCTCGGCCCCGACCGGCACGACCGCGGCCGCGGGCACCGATGCCCGCAGCCGCACCCAGTACTCCTGGAAGTGGACCGCCTTGCGCTCACCGTCGGCCTCGATCGCCACGTGCGTCTCCACGCGGTCGTCGGTCATCGGGATCAGCCGCACCCCCGGCTTCCAGCGGTCGCACAGCGCCTCGGTCACCGCACTCAACGGATAGCCGGCGCTCAGCATCTGCGTCCGCACGATGTGCGTGGCGAAGTCCCGGTCGCCGAGCCCGAACCACTCGGGCCCGGCCCCGTACGCCGCGAGTTCCTCCTTCAGGTGGAAGGTCTCGTCGGACCTGCCCCAGCCCTGCTCCTCGTTGATGCCGCCGCCGAGCGTGTACATCACCGTGTCGAGGTCCGGGCAGACCTTCAGCCCGAAGAGGTGGATGTCGTCGCCGGTGTTGCCGATGACCGTGATCTCCGCGTCCGGTGCGGCCTTCTTCAGGCCGCGCAGGAACCGGGCACCGCCGATGCCGCCTGCCAGAACCACAATGCGCATGCGCCAAGTCTGGCAGGCGGGTACGACAACGCGTCAGGCGGTCACCGGACGCGGCGGCGTCAGCGCCTCGCAGTGCGGGGCACCGGCCGTGTGCATCGGCATCTCGGTCAGGCCCGGGTAGTAGATGTGCAGGCTGACGGCGGGCTCCAGGGTGTCGTTGACCACCTCGTGCGCGTACCCCGGCGCGAACACCCGCTGCGAGCCGGCCGCCAGGGTGCGCGTGGCCCGCTCGGTGCGCTCGGTCAGGGCGCCCTCCAGGACGGTCAGCACACCGGAGGACCGGCCGTGGCCGTGCGGTCCGCTGCCCTGTCCCGGCACCCAGGACAGCAGCCACACCTCGTAGCCGGGTCCGGTGCGGAGCCGGTGGTACCAGCGTGTCGTGGCGTCGTACCGGACGAGATGCGCCCACTGGGAGCGGTCGGCGGCGACGGCGCGGGCCAGACCGGCGAACTCGGCGACGGTGGCCGGGTGCTCGCGCGGCGGCTGGAGCAGGTGCGGGACTTCGAGGATGTCGCCCGCGATCTGGAGGTCGTTGTCGCTGTTCATGGGGGTGTGGGGTCCTCGGCGGAAGAGTGAGGGGGCTGGGGTCTCGTACGGGGACAGCAGCCGAGTCCGGACGGACGTGGACTCTGGGGACAGCCGGAGCAGGTGGAGCGTGGGGCTCAACAGCTGGAACAGCGACAACAGCTACAGCGAACGTGGGCAGCACCGTGGGACCCGGCGATGCGGGTCGGGGTGAGTGCCAAGTTCGCGAGCATGCCCACAAGGACAGCGGCTCACACCCGGCACTGTCAACTCGGTGACCGGTATGTGGGACATGGTTCACCACATCCGGTTCATCTCCGCGGCGAAAGGTTTGTTCGGCGGAGCACCGGGACACATGGCGCACAACCGGGCGCGCGGGTCCCCGCCGGAACGCGAGCGAACACCCGGGCGTCTTCCCCCGTACAGGAACCGCGTAGGACCGCGCGGAGGACGGCGTCCCTCCCGGGCCTCTGCTGCGCGTCAAGGTTTATGCCGATTTGAACACTTTCCGCACGGCCTTGGTTCCGCAGAGTGAATAACGGGCTCAATAGCAGATCTCGGCTTGACTCGCCCGGAGCATCACACTTGTAATTTCACTCGTGTCGTTCAGTCGGATCGGTAACGACTGGATCACGGGGACGCGGAAAGACGGACGAGGGGCGCACATGACCGAGCTGGTGCAGCAACTGCTGGTCGACGACGCGGACGAGGAACTCGGCTGGCAGGAGCGCGCGCTGTGCGCCCAGACCGATCCCGAGTCCTTCTTCCCCGAGAAGGGCGGCTCGACCAGAGAGGCCAAGAAGGTGTGCCTCGCCTGTGAGGTGCGCTCCGAGTGCCTCGAGTACGCCCTCGCCAACGACGAACGCTTCGGCATCTGGGGCGGCCTGTCCGAGCGGGAGCGCCGCCGCCTGAAGAAGGCAGCCGTCTGACCGGACGGCGCACGGCCTGCCCGTACATACGTCTGTACACGTCTCCACACGTCGCGAACGGCCCGTAGCCAGTGGGTTATCCACAGGCGGCGGGCCGTCGTCGTGGGCAGCCGATAGTGTGGTCGCTCGTCCGAGACACCCCGCCGTCCCCTCGGGGCGCGGGCGTCCACCGCAGTCCATCGAACCGGGGCCCGTACCTCGATGTCCGTGCACAGCCATCAGGCACCCTCATACGACGCCGCCGGCGCGCCGTTCGACCCGGCCCGCCAAGCGGCGTTCGATCCGGCCCGTCCGCCCGAGTTCCCGCGCCACGTGGTGACCGCGGTCCTCGTCGCCCACGACGGCGCCCGCTGGCTGCCCGACGTGCTCGCCGGGCTGCTCGGCCAGGAACGCCCCGTTCAGTGCGCCGTCGCCGCCGACACCGGCAGCGGGGACGACTCCGCCCGGCTGATCGCCGACGCCATCGGCGCCGACCGGGTGCTGCACCTCGCCCGGCGCACCGGCTTCGGCCAGGCCGTCGAGGAGGCCCAGCGCGGCGCGCCGGTCCTCACCCCGGACGAACTGCCGTACCTCAAGCGCCCCAGCGGCTGGGACCCCGTCACCCGCAGCTGGCGCGACGACGCCTACGACATGCCCGAGCTCCCCCACGGGGAGCCGATCCAGTGGCTGTGGCTGCTGCACGACGACTGCGCCCCCGACCCCGACGCCCTCGCCCAGCTGCTGCGGGTCGTCGAGAACGAACTGGAGCTGGGCCGCGACGACGTGGCCGTGGTCGGCCCCAAGCTCCGCGGCTGGTACGACCGCAGGCAACTCCTCGAAGTCGGCGTCACCATCGCCCACTCCGGCCGCCGCTGGACCGGCCTCGACCGCCGCGAACAGGACCAGGGCCAGCACGACCACGTGCGGTCCGTGCTGTCCGTGTCCACCGCCGGCATGCTGATCCGCCGCGACGTGTTCGAGCGGCTCGGCGGCTTCGACCGCCGACTGCCGCTGATGCGCGACGACGTCGACCTGTGCTGGCGCGTCAACGCGGCCGGCCACCGCGTCCTCGTCGCCCCCGAGGCCGTCGTACGACACGCCGAAGCCGCCTCCCGCGAGCGCCGCACCGTCGACTGCGGCGGCCGTACCGCCGCCTCCCCGCACAAGGTCGACAAGGCGGGCGCCGCCTACACCCTCCTCGTCAACACCCGCACGGCAGCACTGCCCTGGGTGCTGCTGCGCCTCGTCCTCGGCACGCTCCTGCGGACCGTCGCCTATCTCGTCGGCAAGGTCCCCGGACAGGCCGTCGACGAGATCCGCGGTCTGCTCGGCACCCTGCTGCGGCCCGAGCGGATCATCGCCGGACGGCGGGTCCGCGGCCGTCCGCAGGTGGACAAGGGCGAGCTTCGGCCGCTGTTCCCGCCGCCCGGCGCGACCGTGCGAGCCACCGTGGAACAGGTCGCGGGCAACTTCCTCGGCCACTCCGACACCGATGCCGCCTCCGCCGGACGGCACGGCGGCGTGGTCGAGTCCGGGCCCGGCGGAGACGACGCCGACTTCCTGGAAATCGAGCAGTTCGTCCGCCTCAAGCGCATCGCCCGCAAGCCCGGCCCGGTCCTCTTCCTGGTGCTGCTGCTCGTCTCGCTCGTCGCCTGCCGCCAACTCCTCGGCGGCGGCGCGCTCTCGGGCGGCGCCCTGCTGCCCGCCCCCGGCGACCTCGGCGAGCTGTGGTCGCGCTACCTGGACGCCTGGCACCCGGTGGGCGCCGGCGGCACCCCCGCGGCACCGCCCTACCTCGCGATCGTCGCGACGCTGTCCGCCACACTGTTCGGCTCCACCGGCCTCGCGATCACCGTGCTGCTGGTCGGCGCGGTGCCGCTGGCCGGCTTCACCGCCTACTTCGCCTCCCGCCCGCTCATCGGGTCCCGGCTCCTGCGCGCCTGGGCGGCCATCGCCTACGCCTTCCTGCCCGCCGCCACCGGCGCCCTGGCCGGCGGACGCGTCGGCACCGCCGTACTCGCCGTCCTGCTGCCGCTGCTCGCCCGCGCGGCGATCGCCGCCGCCGGGCTCACCGCCCCCTCCGGCGCGCGCGGCAGCTGGCGGGCCACCTGGGCGTACGCGCTGTTGCTGACCATCACCACCGCGTTCACCCCGATCGTGTGGCCCGCCGCGCTGATCCTCGGGCTCGGCGTCCTCGCGTTGCGCCGCCGCGACCTCGTCCCCCACGGCCTGCGCCTGCTGGCCCAGCTCGGCACCCCGCTGCTCGTCCTCGCGCCCTGGTCGCTGACCCTGCTCCCGTCCGGCTTCTTCCGGGAGGCCGGGCTGGAGTACGGCGCCTCGGCCGCCTCCGCCTCCGACCTGCTCGGCGCCAGCCCCGGCGGCCCCGGCACCGTGCACGGACTGCTGCTCATCGGTATCGTCCTGGCCGCCCTCGCCGCACTGCTGCGCTCCGAACGGCAGCTGGGCATTCGGGCCGCCTGGGCCGTCGCCCTCACCGGCCTCGTCCTCGCGGTCCTGTCCAACGGCTCCGCCTGGGCCGGACCCGCCACCCTCGTCTACGGCATCGCGCTCCTCGCCGCCGCCGCGCTCGGCGCCGACGGCGCACGCGCCCGGGTGGCCGAACAGAGCTTCGGCTGGCGTCAGCCGGCGGCCGCCCTGATCGCCCTCGCCGCGGCCGCGGGCCCGCTGCTCGTCGCCGTCGGCTGGATGCTCGGCGGCGCCGACGGGCCGGTGGAGCGGCGCGACCCGACACAGGTGCCCGCGTTCGTCGCCGAGGAGAGCGGCACCCGCGACCAGGCCCGCACCCTGGTCCTCGACAGCGACTCCGCCGCCCGCGTCCGCTACAGCCTCGTCCGCGGCTCCGGCGCCCGCATGGGCGACGCCGACCTGGCCGCCGCCGACGGTGAGAACAGCACCCTCGACAAGGTCGTCGCCAACCTCGTCGCCGGCTCCGGCGCCGACCAGGCCAACCAGCTCGGCGGCTTCGCCGTGCGCTACGTCCTGGTGCACCAGGGCGCGCCTCGCGCGGTCACCCGCGTCCTCGACGCCACACCCGGCCTGACCCGGCTCAGCGAGCAGAACGGCAGCGCGCTGTGGCGCGTCGACCGGCAGGTCTCGCGCGCGTCGATCACGCCCGCCAACGGGACGGGCGCCCCGGTGCCGGTCGCCGCCGGGCCCGTCGAGATCCACACGAAGATCCCGTCGGGCCCGAACGGCCGTGTCCTGCGGCTGGCCGACTCCGCCGCCCCGGGCTGGACCGCGTCCCTGGACGGCCGCACCCTCACCCGCACCACGGTGGACGGCTGGGCCCAGGGCTTCGAACTCCCCCCGGGCGGCGGACGGCTGGACGTCACCTACGACGCGCCGCTCACCCACACCGCCTGGCTGTGGGCACAGGGTGTGCTCGCCGTCGTACTCGTGGTGCTCGCCCTGCCCGGCCGACGCCGCGACGTGGACGACGACCTCCCCGAGGAACTGCCCGTCCCGGCGCAGGCCGTCGAGGGCGAGGGCCGTCGGGCCCGCAGGCTGCGCGCCCAGGCGGAGGCCGAGGAGACCACCGGCACCGCGGAACCCGATCCCGCCGGTCCGCCTCCCGCGGCGGACCCCCCGGCCGCCGTGCCGCACCAGCCGTCCTACGGCGACTGGGACCCGGCGGCCCACCCGGCCGGCGGGTACGGCGGCTACGGCGACCAGTACCAGGACGCCGGGCAGTACCAGGCGGGCGGCTATGACCAGCAGGCCTACCAGGCCGACCCGTACCAGAGCGGCCCGTACGACCCGTACGGATACGGCGGCCAGGGCGGCCAGACGTACGACCCGGCGTACCAGCAGGGCTACGACCCGACCCAGCAGGGCTACGACCAGGCTCAACAGAGCTATGACCAGGCCCAGCAGGGCTACGACCCGGCCCACCCCCACGGCACCGGCACCGACCGCCCCGACGGGAGCCAGCAGTGAAGCGCACCACCCTGTCCCTGATCGCCGGCACGGCCGCGCTCGCCGCCGTCACCGCGTTCGCCGCGCTCGACGCCCCGGACACGTCCGCCGCGGGCACCTCCGAGGCGGCCGCCCGGCTGCCCGTGGAGCGCACGAGCCTGCTGTGCCCGGAGCCGAGCGACTCCGACATCGCCGAGACGTCGTACACGTCCTTCACCCCGGTCACCGTCGGCGGCAAACCCACGACGGGCAGCGGCAGGGCGGCACTCACCGCGGCCGCCGCGGGGTCCGCGGGCACGGACGGCTCCGGGAAGGCCGCAGGCGGAAAGGGCGCCGACGGAAAGGGCACGGACGGGAAGGGCGCGGGCGCGAAGAAGAAGGCCGTCAAGCCCGTCCTGACCCCCAAGGATCCCGGCACCCCGGCCACCGGCGAGACCTCCGGAGGTGACTCGCCCGCGCTCGTCGGCACCGCGGAGGGGAAGTTCGCACCGGGCTGGACCGTCCAGGAGACCACCGAGGTCGCCGCGGGCAGCGGCCGTGGCCTCCAGGGGGTCAACTGCACCGCCCCGGACACCGAGTTCTGGTTCCCCGGCGCCAGCACGGCCGCGACCCGCACCGACTACGTGCACCTCACCAACCCGGACGACAGCCCCGCCGTCGTCGACATCGAGCTGTACGGCAAGGACGGCGCGCTGAAGTCCACGGTGGGGGAGGGCTTCACCGTCCAGCCGCACTCCAGCGAGCCGGTGCTGCTGTCCACGCTCTCCGGCGAGCGGCAGACCGACCTGACCGTGCACGTCCGCGTCCGTGGCGGACGCGTCGGCGCGGCCGTGCAGGCGCTGGACGACAAGAACGGCGGCGACTGGCTGGCCGCGTCCACCGACCCGGCCGGCAGCCTGGTCCTCCCCGGCATCCCGAAGGACGCCACCTCGGTGCGCCTGGTCGCCTTCACCCCGGGCGACGCCGACGCCGACCTCAAGGTGCGCCTGGCCTCCCCCAACGGTCCGATCACCCCCGCCGGGCACGAGACGCTGCACGTGAAGTCCGGCATGACCACGGCGGTCGACCTGGGCAACGTCACGCGCGGCGAGGCGGGCTCCCTGATCCTGACCCCTACCGACGGGGCCGTCCCGGTGGTGGCCGCCCTCCAGGTGACCCGGGGCAAGGGCGCCGAGACGGAGACGGCGTTCATCCCGGCCAGCGCCCCGGTCGGCACCCGCGCGTCGGCCGCCGACAACAGCGGCAAGGGCACGACCCTGTCCCTGACCGCCCCCAGCGCCACGGCGACCGTCAAGGTCACGGCGTCGGCGGGCAGCGAAGGCGGCACCCCGGTGACGAAGACCTACACCATCAAGCAGGGCACGACCCAGGACGTCGCCGCCCCGGTCCCGGCCGGCCTCAAGGGCACCTACGCCCTGACGGTGGCGCAGGTTTCCGGCGGCCCGGTCTACGGCACCCGCACCCTGTCGGTCACGAAGGACGGTGTCCCCGGCTTCACCGTCCAGACCCTCCCGGACGACCGGGGGACGGTGGCGGTGCCACACGCCGACCAGGACCTGTCGGTCCTGCAGAAGTAACGGCCGGACGGGGTGCACCGGGGACGCCCGGCGCACCCCGACCCCGACCCACTCCCCGTACCGCTTCGCGTCGCTTCAGTCCTCGCCGTACCGGGGGTCCACCGTCTCCGGAGTCAGCCCCAGCAGCTCCGCGACCTGCTCCACGACCACCTCGTGCACCAGGGCGGCCCGCTCGTCGCGGGTCTTCGTCCGGATCTCGACCGGCCGCCGGTACACCACGACCCGGGCCCGCCGCCCCTCGCGCGCGGCGATCGTGCCGCCGAGCGGCACCGTCTCCTCGTCCCAGGCGTCGATGGGCTGCCGGTCCAGCCGTGGCACCTCAAGCACCAGGAAATCGATGTCGGCCAACTGCGGCCAGCGCCGCTCAAGGCGCTCCACGGAGTCCTGCACCAGATCCGCGAACGCCTCGGCGCGGCTCGCCGCGAGGGGTACCTGAGGCGGCGCGATGGGCCCGCGCATGCCCCGCCCGTGGCGATCACGACGACGAGGCCCGGGGCCGGCGGCACGGGGCGGTACACGGTTGTCCATCACCGGTGAAGCGTAGTCCCCGCGCGGTCCGCCCGCCGGGCCTCACACGGCAACCGGCCACCGATACGGCATGTCGCGACATGACCATTCCAGCCAAGGTTGGGCTCGATTCCCTATCTCTACTGGACCACTGAGCTCAAGGCATTTGACGGTGTTTGTGTCGATCGATGACCGGAAGCGGACTCTTCCGCCCGGGTCGGCCGAATCGTCCACGCAGGTCAAAAGGGTGTGTCCAGAGAGGCCTGTGGGGCGCCTCACAGCACGACACGGGGGCGTGACCTGGTGGAGAGTCGTCGCGGCCCGCTCAAGAGTGCGGTACCGTCCAATCTCGTGAGCCCTGTACGTCGCTGTTCGCGCACCGCTTGCGGCCGACCCGCCGTCGCGACGCTGACGTACGTCTACGCCGACTCGACCGCGGTTCTCGGCCCGCTCGCCACCTACGCCGAACCCCACTGTTACGACCTGTGCGCCGAGCACTCCGAGCGCCTCACCGCGCCCCGGGGCTGGGAGGTCGTCCGACTCCTCGACGGCTCCGCCCCCGCCCGGCCCACCGGCGACGACCTGGAAGCACTCGCCAACGCCGTGCGCGAGGCGGCCCGTCCCCAGGAGCGCGCCGCCCAGGCCGGCGGCGGAGCCCGTACGGCGGACCCGATGGAGGTCGCCCGCCGCGGCCACCTCAGGGTGCTGCGCTCGCCCGACAACTGACGTCAGGTCTGTGCGTCGACACAGCGTCCGCACACCGGACTGCTGATCAACCCGGGTAGTTTGGGGCGACCTACAGGACTTCAGGAGGGTTGGCCGTGGCTGCTGATCTGTCGCAGATCGTCAAGGCGTACGACGTACGCGGGGTGGTCCCGGACCAGTGGGACGAGACACTGGCCGAACTGTTCGGCGCCGCGTTCGTCCAGGTGACCGCCGCGGACGCGATCGTGACGGGCCACGACATGCGGCCGTCGTCGCCCGGCCTGTCCCGCGCCTTCGCACGCGGCGCGGCCGCACAGGGCGCCGACGTCACGGAGATCGGCCTCTGCTCGACGGACCAGCTGTACTACGCCTCGGGAGCCCTCCGCCTGCCGGGCGCCATGTTCACGGCCTCGCACAACCCGGCGCAGTACAACGGCATCAAGCTGTGCCGCGCGGGCGCCGCCCCGGTCGGCCAGGACACCGGCCTCGCCGAGATCCGCGAACTGGCCGAGCGCTGGCTGGAGTCGGGCGCGCCGGAACCGGCCGCCACACCGGGAACGATCGGCGGGCGCGACACCCTGGAGGACTACGCGGCCTACCTCCGCTCCCTCGTCGACCTGACCGCCATCCGCCCCCTGAAGGTCGTCGTCGACGCGGGTAACGGCATGGGCGGCCACACGGTGCCCACCGTCCTCGCCGATCTGCCCCTGACCGTCGTCCCGATGTACTTCGAGCTGGACGGCACCTTCCCGAACCACGAGGCCAACCCCCTCGACCCGGCCAACCTCGTCGACCTGCAGAAGCGCGTCCGCGAGGAGGGTGCCGACCTGGGCCTCGCCTTCGACGGCGACGCGGACCGCTGCTTCGTCGTCGACGAGCACGGCGACCCCGTGTCCCCGTCGGCGATCACCGCCCTGGTGGCCGCCCGCGAACTGGCCAGGAACGGCGGCACGGGCACGATCATCCACAACCTGATCACCTCCCGCTCGGTGCCCGAGGTGGTCACCGAGAACGGCGGCACGCCGGCCCGCACCCGCGTCGGCCACTCCTTCATCAAGGCCGAGATGGCCCGGACGGGCGCGATCTTCGGCGGCGAGCACTCCGCCCACTACTACTTCAAGGACTTCTGGAACGCCGACACGGGCATGCTCGCCGCCCTCCACGTCCTCGCCGCCCTCGGCGGCCAGGACGGCCCGCTGTCCGCCCTGGTCTCCCAGTACGACCGCTACACGGGCTCCGGCGAGATCAACTCCACGGTCGCCGACCAGGCCGCCCGCGTCGCCGCCATCCGCGCCGCCTACCAGGACCGCGACGACGTCACCCTGGACACCCTTGACGGGCTCACGGTCTCCGCCGCCGACTGGTGGTTCAACGTCCGCCCCTCCAACACCGAGCCACTGCTGCGCCTGAACGCCGAGGCCCGCGACGAGGCCACGATGGCCAAGGTCCGGGACGAGGCGCTGGCGATCATCAGAGGCTGAGTACCCGCAAGGATTTGCCACGGCGGACACGCCGGCCGGCGCAGGGGGGAACTCCCTGTGCCGGCCGCCCGTCCCACCCCATCGCGCCCCGCACAGCGGTTACCCTGACCAGGCACATCAGTGCACGCCCGCACCCAGCCCGAAGGGACAACCCATGCCGCTCGAAGCCGGCCTCCTGGAGATCCTCGCCTGCCCGGCCTGCCACGCCCCGCTCCGGGAGCAGGACGCCGAGCTGATCTGCACAGGTCAGGACTGCGGCCTGGCGTACCCGGTGCGCGACGGCATCCCCGTCCTCCTCGTGGACGAGGCCCGCCGCCCGGCATGACGACGAGGGCCCGGCCGTAACCGCGGGCCCCGCCACCGACAACCAGGGCCCACCCGCGCGGACGCCCGCGCACCGGCCCCACACAGACGCGCCGGCCGCCACGGACCCGGCGTATCGGAGGCTGCCGCCCATGCTCGACGAATCGCTGCTCGACACCCCCGAGGGCCTCGCCGAGGCCGACCACAGAGGCCTTCTGCGTGGCGCCGCGGAAGCGGGCGCCCGCGTCCGCACCGCGGCCCGACACGTGGTCGAGGCAGGTGTGGGCGACCTCAGCCCGGACGGCCGCCCCCGCGCCGTCCTGATCGCCGGCCCCGGCGCCGCCGCCACCCACGCCGCCGACCTGCTCGGCACCCTCGCCGGAGCCGGCAGCCCCGTCACCCGGCTCGCACCCAGCGGCGTCGCCCCCGCGGCCGGCGCCCTGCGCTGGGAACTGCCGGGCTGGGCCGGCTCCGTGGACCTGCTCCTGATCGCCACCCCGGACGGCACCGAACCCAGCCTCTCCCTGCTCGCCGAACAGGCCTACCGCCGCGGCTGCGCGGTCGCCGCCGTCGCCCCCGCCCGCACCCCGCTCCAGGAAGCGGTCGCCGGCGCCCACGGCCTGTTCCTCCCGATGTCGACCGCGCCGTACGACCACGACGAGCCCCTCGCCGCGTCCTCCCCGGGCGTTCTGTGGGCGCTGCTCACCCCGCTGCTCGCACTCCTCGACCGCGTCGGCCTGCTGAGCGCACCGCCCGAGGCCCTGGAGAAGGTCGCCGACCGGCTCGACCACATCGCCGAACGCTGCGGCCCGGCCATCGTGACCTACAGCAACCCCGCCAAGACCCTCGCCGCCGAACTCGCCGACGCGCTCCCCGTGATCTGGACGGAAGGCGCCTCGGCAGGTCCCGCGGGCCGCCGCTTCGCCGCCGCCCTCGCCGAACTCGCCGGACGCCCCGCGCTGGTCGAGGAGCTCCCCGAGGCACTCGCCGCGCACAACGCCCTGCTCGCCGGCCCGCTCGCCGCCAGCGCCGACCCCGACGACTTCTTCCGGGACCGGGTGGACGAGCGGCCCGCCATGCACGCGCGCGTGGTGCTGCTGCGCGACCGCCCCATCGGCGGCCTCACCGCCGCCCCGGCCGCCCGCGACCTGGCCCTCAGCCACGACACGCCGATCAGCGAGCTGGAACCGGAGCCGGGTGACGAGATCGAGACCCTCGCGGAACTGATCGCCATCACCGATTTCGCCGCGGTTTACCTGTCGCTCGCTTCCAGGGCCTGACCTTGTCTCCGGCGCCCTGACCGCCCCCGGCGGGCGCCCCGAAGCAGAAGAGAAGTCAGAGAAGAAGCCAGAAGAGAAGCACGAAGAGAAGCAGAGAAAGAGAAGCAGAGAGCCGATGGACCGCCTCGACAACACCGTCCGCCCCTACGCCTGGGGCTCGCCCACCGCCATCCCGCGGCTCCTCGGCGTCGAGCCGACCGGCGAGCCGCAGGCGGAGATGTGGATGGGCGCCCACCCGGGCGCACCCTCGCGGACCGGACGCGGCACCCTCGCCGAAGTCATAGCGGCCGACCCGGAGCGGGAACTCGGACCTGCCGCGGTCGCGAAGTTCGGCCCCCGCCTGCCCTTCCTGCTGAAGATCCTCGCGCCCTGCGCCCCGCTCTCCCTCCAGGTGCATCCCGATCTGGAGCAGGCCAAGAAGGGGTACGCCGACGAGGAGCGCCGAGGTGTTCCGCTGGACGCGCCGCACCGCAACTACAAGGACGCCAACCACAAACCCGAACTGATCTGCGCGCTCACCGAGTTCGACGGCTTGTGCGGCTTCCGCGACCCGATCGCGAGCGCCGAACTGCTCGACGGCCTCGGCGTCGACTCCGTCAAGCCGTACGCCGACCTGCTGCGCGCCCATCCCGAGGAAGCGGCCCTGCGCGAGGCGCTCACCGCGATCCTCAGCGCCGACCGCGCGGAGACGGCACACACGGTCGCCGAGGCCACGGCCGCCTGCGTCCGCCTCGGCGGCGACTACGCGCCCTACGCCGACCTCGCCCACCACTACCCGGGCGACCCCGGCATCCTCGCCGCGATGCTCCTCAACCACATCCGCCTCCAGCCCGGCGAGGCACTCTTCCTCGGCGCCGGCACCCCGCACGCCTACCTGCACGGTCTGGGCGTCGAGATCCTGGCCAACTCCGACAACGTCCTGCGCTGCGGCCTCACCCCCAAGCACGTCGACGTCCCCGAACTGCTCCGCGTCGTCCGCTTCGAGCCCGGCGGGGCCGGGATCCTGCGCCCCGAGGCGTCCCCCGACGGCGAGGAGGCCTACGCGACCCCCATCGACGAGTTCAGGCTGTCCCGCTACGTCCTTCCCGAGGGCGGCGCCGCCCGTGACCTCACCCTCCCCGCCCCGCAGATCCTGCTCTGCACGGCGGGGGCCGTCCGGGTCGGCGAACACGACCTGGCACCCGGCCAGTCCGTCTTCGTCCCGGCGGACGAGAAGGCCGAGGCCGGAGGAGCCGGCACCCTCTTCCGGGCGAGTGTGGTTGTCTGATCACGCCTGTGGACACCTGACGCGCCGCCGCCCGGCGGGGCTGCAAGAATGGCCCACCGGCAAAGGCCGGGCAAAGGCAGCAACGGCCCGGCCGGTGTGGACGGCAGACGGACGAGGGCGAAGGGACAACGCGGACACATGAGCGCGTCAGGCGGCACCAGGGCGATCGTGGCGGCACTCGGAGCCAACCTCGCGATCGCGGCAGCGAAGTTCGTCGCGTTCGCGTTCAGCGGCTCGTCGTCGATGCTCGCCGAGGGCGTGCACTCCCTCGCCGACTCCGGCAACCAGTTCCTGCTCCTCGTCGGCGGCAAGAAGGCCCAGCGCGAGGCCACCCCGCAGCACCCCTTCGGCTACGGCCGCGAGCGCTACATCTACGCCTTCCTGGTCTCCATCGTCCTCTTCTCGGTCGGCGGCATGTTCGCCGTCTACGAGGGCTACGAGAAGATCCAGCACCCGCACGAGATCGAGCACTGGTACTGGCCGGTGGGCGTCCTCGTCTTCGCGATCATCGCCGAGGGCTTCTCCTTCAGGACCGCCATCAAGGAGTCCAACGAACTGCGCGGCAAGCTCTCCTGGTCGCAGTTCATCCGCCGGGCCAAGGCCCCCGAACTGCCCGTCGTCCTCCTGGAGGACTTCGGAGCGCTCATCGGTCTGGTCCTCGCCCTCGGTGGCGTCGGCCTGGCCCTGCTCACCGGCGACGGCATCTGGGACGGCATCGGCACCGTCTGCATCGGCGCGCTGCTCATCCTCATCGCACTCGTCCTCGCCGCCGAGACCAAGTCACTGCTGCTCGGCGAGTCCGCCGGCCTCGACGACGTCAAGAAGATCGAGGCCGCGACGGTCGACGGCGACACCGTCACCGGCATCATCCACATGCGCACGCTCCACCTCGGCCCCGAGGAACTGCTGGTCGCCGCCAAGATCGCCGTCCAGCACGACGACACCGCCGCCGAGGTCGCGAGCGCCATCAACGCCGCCGAGGCCCGCATCCGTGCCGCCGTCCCGATCGCCCGCGTGATCTACCTCGAACCCGACATCTACAGCGAGGCCGAGGCCGCCAGGGGTTCCGACCCGGAGGCGACCCCGGGCGGCCCGAACCCTCACCCGGCCGACCACTGAACCCCGTCGGACCAATGTGATCGGCGCGATGTGTCCGGTGCCGGACTGGGGACGCCCCGCTCCAGCGGTGTAGCTTGGGACGGAGCCAGACGTCGCTGCTGATGGCGGTCGGGCGGTCCGGCAGCGGACCGACCGAGGGAGAGAGGGCCTCCGACGGACTGAGCTGCGCGTACGCGGGCACGCCCGTGCCCTCCTTTCGGGCACCCCGGTGTCCGCTGCCGCGCAGACCAGCCGTACCCACCCTCGCCCCAACCCCGAGGAGCAGCTCGCAATGACGACTGTCGACAGCCGGCAGGACTTCAAGGTCGCCGACCTCTCCCTGGCCGAGTTCGGCCGCAAGGAGATCACCCTCGCCGAGCACGAGATGCCCGGCCTGATGGCGATCCGCAAGGAGTACGCCGAGGCGCAGCCGCTGGCCGGCGCCCGGATCACCGGTTCCCTGCACATGACCGTGCAGACCGCCGTGCTCATCGAGACCCTGGTCGCCCTGGGCGCCCGGGTCCGCTGGGCCTCCTGCAACATCTTCTCCACGCAGGACCACGCGGCCGCGGCGATCGCGGCGGCCGGGATTCCGGTGTTCGCCTGGAAGGGCGAGACGCTGGAGGAGTACTGGTGGTGCACCGAGCAGGCGCTGACCTGGCCGGACAGCCCCACCGGCGGCCCGAACATGATCCTCGACGACGGTGGTGACGCCACCCTCCTCGTCCACAAGGGCGTCGAGTACGAGAAGGACGGCAAGGTCCCCGGCCTGGAGACCGCCGAGTCCGACGAGCACCACGTCATCCTGCAGCTGCTCCACCGCACCCTGGGCGAGACCCCCCAGAAGTGGACCCAGCTGGCCTCCGAGATCCGTGGCGTGACGGAGGAGACCACGACGGGTGTCCATCGCCTGTACGAGATGCAGCGCGACGGTGTGCTCCTCTTCCCGGCGATCAACGTCAACGACGCGGTGACCAAGTCGAAGTTCGACAACAAGTACGGCTGCCGCCACTCGCTGATCGACGGCATCAACCGGGCCACCGACACCCTGATCGGCGGCAAGACCGCAGTTGTGTGCGGGTACGGCGACGTGGGCAAGGGCTGCGCGGAGTCGCTGCGCGGCCAGGGCGCCCGTGTGATCATCACCGAGATCGACCCGATCTGCGCCCTCCAGGCGGCGATGGACGGCTACCAGGTCACCACGCTGGACGAGGTCGTCGAGACGGCTGACATCTTCATCACCACGACCGGCAACAAGGACATCATCCTCGCCTCGGACATGGCGAAGATGAAGCACCAGGCGATCGTCGGCAACATCGGTCACTTCGACAACGAGATCGACATGGCCGGCCTCGCGAAGATCCCCGGCATCGTCAAGGACGAGGTCAAGCCGCAGGTTCACACCTGGAAGTTCCCCGACGGCAAGACCCTGATCGTCCTCTCGGAAGGCCGTCTCCTCAACCTCGGCAACGCGACGGGCCACCCCTCCTTCGTGATGTCCAACTCCTTCGCGGACCAGACCCTGGCCCAGATCGAGCTGTTCGCCAAGCAGTCCGAGTACCCGATCGGCGTCTACACGCTGCCGAAGCACCTGGACGAGAAGGTCGCCCGCCTCCACCTCGACGCCCTCGGCGTCAAGCTGACCACGCTGCGCCCGGAGCAGGCCACGTACATCGGCGTGCAGGTCGAGGGTCCGTACAAGTCGGACCACTACCGCTACTGAGTCGGAGAGCACGTCCGTGCACTGACGTGCTCGCCCGACGGCAGATCCTCAGAGGCAGGCCCCCGCACCCCCGTGCCGGGGGCCTGCCCCTTTGGCCGACCGGCCGTCACACCGGCCGCGGCGGCTCGTAGAGGTGACCGGAACACCAGCCCGTCAAGACCCAGGACCCCCATGCCCCGCGGCCGTTATTCGCTCCACGATCCGCACGATCACACCCCCCTCGGAGAAGAGCACTTCCAGTGCGCGCCCGGCCCGTCCGGCTGGCGCTATGTCTCGCAACTGACCACTGCCCCGGGCGAACCAAGCGGCTCCAGCGACCCCATCGGCTCCGTCGACCTCGCCCTCGACGACCTCGGACGCCCTGTCCGCCTCGAACTCCGCAGGGGAGACTGGCAGGTGCGCGGCGCCGCACTCGACGGCGTCACCTGGGTCCGTACCGACCCCACCGGCACCCAGGCCACCGAAGGCAATGTGCGCGCCCATGCCTTCACCGGCACGTCCCCGGCGTTCCTCGTCGCCACCGCTCGTCTACTGCGCCTCACCCCCTCGGCGGCCGCCACTCGCGTACGCCTCGTCGCCTTCACGGACCCGGTCCTCGCCCCACGGACCGTCGACCAGTCCTGGGCGCTCGTGAACAGAGAAACACACGCCACTGACAACGACCCCCTCACCGTGGAGGAATACCAGGTCACAGCCCTGGACACGGGCGAGCAGCACTCCGTGCACATCGCCGGCGACGTGGTTCTCGCAGCGCCGGGCATCGAGCTGGAGGACCTCCAGTCGCCGCCGTCGCAGTTCGGCCGACAGAGCTGACGGGAGTTGTCTACGCCGGTGGCACGAACCCGGTGGTGGCCGGGCGATCGGCCGCCGGTTCTGCTTGCGCGGACGGCTCCGGAAGGACGTGGCCACTTGGCGGCGTCGAAGGGACGTAAGAGGCGTGTGCGGCGTGAGGTGGGTGAGTTGGATGGGTGCCCGGGGCGGTGGTGCCCGGAACAGGGGCGGCGCCGGGAACAGGGGCGGCGCCACCCGTGAACCGTGCCCCGTTGGCCGGACCGCCCACGAACGACCGCCGGACCTCGCGGGCCTGCCGCTCGTTCACGACCGCCGCCAGATAGGCCGCCGGCGGAACGTTCTGAGGTGCCGGAGTACCGGTGCGGGCCGCGAGATCGGAGGCCAGGCGCTCCGCCATGGACCACGACACCTGCGGATCAAGTTGGTTCATGCGCGTCAGGTACTGACGGACGGCGAGCCACAGACCGTCGGGGACCGCCGACAGATCGAGTGCCGAGAAGCGCCCCACCAGCCAGGGCGGCGGCGGGGGAACGAAGGCGGCCCGCCCGGTGGGCACCCGCTCCCGTACGACAAGAGTGCCCGCGAACACGTCACCGAGCCGCCGTCCACGTGCCGACACCAGTGACGCGATGCAGGCGACGACCCCGAACGTCAGCAGGATCTCGACCAGGCCGATGGCACCCCGCACCAGGGCGTGCCGGAACCGGATGGGTCCACCGTCGTCCCGCACCACGCGAAGCCCGCACGCCAGCTTCCCCAACGAACGACCATGACTGAGCGTCTCCACCGCGATGGGTCCGCCCACCAGCACCAGCAGGAACGTCGCGATCGAGAGCGCGATCTGAGCGGCCTCGTCCAGAGACGCGGTCGACACCATCAGCACCAGGGACACGACGATGTACGCGGCCATGGCCACGACCAGGTCGAGCAACACCGCCAGCGCCCTGCTGGGCAGCCTCGCGGGGCGCAACTCCAACGCCACCGCCTCGCCCGTCACCAGCTCACTCACGCCCGTCGTCCTTCCCTGGCCTGCCCTCGGAACCGCAAGTCTGCCAAGCTGAGTACACATCGCGCCTCAGTACGACAAGCAGACAGCCCGGCGCGGCGGTCGAACACCAGCCTAGGAGCAGGCAGACCCGATGGACCTGGACGTCTTCGTCTCCGCCCACCGCGCGGAGTGGGACCGCCTCGACGCCCTGCTCCGCCGCCAGCGCCGGCTGAACGGTGCGGAGGCCGACGAACTCGTCGCCCTGTACCAGCGCACCGCCACCCATCTCTCCCTGATCCAGTCCAGCGCCCCCGACCCTCAGCTGACGGGGCGGCTCAGCCAGCTCGTGGCACGCGCGCGCAGCGCCGTGACCGGCACGCGTCGCGCCTCCTGGCGCGACGTCACCCGGTTCCTGGGGCAGGGTTTCCCCGCCGCTGTCTACCGGTCGCGCCACTGGTGGGTGCCCACCGCCCTGGTGTCCACGGTCGTCGCGATACTCCTGGGCTGGTGGATAGGCACCCACCCCGAGGTGCAGTCGTCCATCGCCGCTCCGAGCCAGCTGCGCGACCTGACCCGCCCCGGGGGCGAGTACGAGACCTACTACTCCAGCCACCCGGCCGCCTCCTTCGCGGCCCAGGTGTGGACCAACAACGCCCAGGCAGCCGCGATGTGCCTGGTCCTGGGAGTCTTCCTCGGCCTTCCGGTGCTCTGGATCCTCTTCCAGAACATGCTGAACCTGGGCGTCGGCATCGGCCTCATGTCGTCGGTGGGCCGGCTCAACACCTTCCTCGGCCTGGTTCTACCGCACGGTCTGCTCGAACTGACCGCGGTCTTCGTGGCCGCCGGCACGGGGCTGCGCCTCGGCTGGACGGTCATAGACCCGGGTCCCCGAAGCCGCCGGACCGCTCTCGCCGAAGAGGGCCGGGCCGCGGTGGGCATGGCGATCGGTCTCGCCCTGATCCTCTTCGTCTCCGGTGCCATCGAAGGCTTCGTCACCCCGTCCGGCCTGCCCACCTGGGCGCGCATCGGCATCGGCGTCATCGTCGAGCTGGCCTTCCTCACCTACGTCTATGTGGTGGGCGGACGCGCTGCACGGGCCGGTGACACGGGTGACCTCGCGGCGGCCGAGCGCAGCGACACACTTCCGACGGCTGCCTGATGTGCGTGCACACCTGTTGAGCTGCTAGTCTCCTCTTCGCCCCGCAAGAGCCGTTGACACGGATCGAGTGGGGAGGTAGATTCAAACAGTTGCCTAGAGGGCGGAAGAGCCCGCAGGCGGCGATCAGAATCTATCTGCTTCACATGGATGACTCATCGAGTCACATTCCAAGAAGCCTCCTCTCTGATTATTCAGAATTGAGCGGCCGGTCAGATCGGCCAAGAACTTCTGATAAAGTCGGAGTCGCCGGAAAGGGAAACGCGAGAGCGGGAACCTGGAAAGCGCCGAGGAAATCAGGTCGAGAAAAGATCTGATAGAGTCGGAAACGCAAGAACGAAGGGAAGCGCCCGGAGGAAAGCCCGAGAGGGTGAGTACAAAGGAAGCGTCCGTT
>NZ_JBIVBC010000006.1:0-402014 GCF_044745865.1 Streptomyces sp. NPDC086787
GAGAAATACCAGCTCCACCCCCGCGACTGGACCACCGCCACCCGCGAGGGCCGCACCATCGCCCCCCTCATCACCCGCCTCAACACCATCCGGCGGCAGAGCCCGGCGCTGCGGCAGTTGCGTGATCTCCACTTCCACCACGCCGACAACGACGCGGTGATCGTCTACAGCAAGCGGAGCGGATCGAACACGGTTCTGGTGGCCGCGAACCTCGACCCCCACCACACCCAGGAGGCCACGGTCTCGTTGAACATGCCACAACTCGGCCTGGACTGGCACGAGTCGGTACCGGTGCGTGACGAACTCACCGGCGAGACCTATCACTGGGGCAGGACCAACTATGTGCGCCTCGAACCGGGTCGACGGCCCGCGCACGTCTTCACGGTGCTGCGACCGTCCACCCCGCAGATCGGAGGGTCACCCACACAATGATCGTCAACGAGCCTGTTCCGGACACCTTCGAGGACACCCCCGCCAAGGACCGTGACCCGGAGTGGTTCAAACGCGCCGTGTTCTACGAGGTCCTGGTGCGCTCCTTCCAGGACAGCGACGGGGACGGCATCGGGGACCTGAAGGGCCTGACCGCCAAACTGGACTACCTCCAGTGGCTCGGCGTCGACTGCCTCTGGCTGCCGCCCTTCTTCAAGTCACCTCTGCGGGACGGCGGTTACGACGTCTCGGACTACACCGCCGTACTGCCCGAGTTCGGTGACCTCGCGGACTTCGTGGAGTTCGTGGACGCGGCCCACCAGCGCGGGATGCGCGTGATCATCGACTTCGTCATGAACCACACCAGCGACCAGCACCCGTGGTTCCAGGAGTCGCGACGGGACCCGAAGGGACCCTACGGCGACTACTACGTCTGGGCGAAGGACGACAAGCAGTACCAGGACGCGCGCATCATCTTCGTGGACACCGAGGCCTCGAACTGGACGTACGACCCCGTCCGCAAGGAGTACTACTGGCACCGTTTCTTCTCCCACCAGCCGGACCTGAACTACGAGAACCCGGCGGTGCAGGAGGAGATGGTCTCCGCCCTGAAGTTCTGGCTGGACCTCGGGATCGACGGCTTCCGTCTGGACGCGGTGCCGTACCTGTACCAGCAGGAGGGCACCAACTGCGAGAACCTCCCCGCCACCCACGAGTTCCTGAGGCGGGTGCGCAAGGAGATCGACTCCCAGTACCCGGACACGGTGCTCCTCGCGGAGGCGAACCAGTGGCCGGAGGACGTGGTCGACTACTTCGGCGACTTCCAGAGCGGCGGCGACGAGTGCCACATGGCGTTCCACTTCCCGGTCATGCCGCGCATCTTCATGGCGGTGCGCCGTGAGTCCCGCCACCCCGTCTCCGAAATCCTGGCGAAGACCCCGGCGATCCCGTCGAACTGCCAGTGGGGCATCTTCCTGCGCAACCACGACGAGCTGACCCTGGAGATGGTCACCGACGAGGAACGCGACTACATGTGGGCCGAGTACGCCAAGGACCCACGGATGCGCGCCAACATCGGCATCCGCCGGCGTCTCGCCCCGCTCCTGGACAACGACCGCAACCAGATCGAGCTCTTCACCGCGCTGCTGCTCTCCCTGCCCGGATCACCGATCCTCTACTACGGTGACGAGATCGGCATGGGCGACAACATCTGGCTCGGCGACCGCGACGCCGTCCGCACCCCCATGCAGTGGACCCCGGACCGCAACGCCGGCTTCTCCTCGAGCGACCCCGGACGCCTCTACCTGCCCACGATCATGGACCCGGTCTACGGCTACCAGGTCACCAACGTCGAGGCCTCCATGTCCTCCCCCTCGTCGCTGCTGCACTGGACCCGCCGCATGATCGAGATCCGCAAGCAGAACCCCGCCTTCGGACTCGGGTCCTACAACGAACTCCCGTCCTCCAACCCGGCGGTCCTCGCCTTCCTGCGCGAGTACGAGGACGACCTCGTGCTGTGCGTGCACAACTTCTCCCGGTTCGCCCAGCCCACCGAACTCGACCTGCGCCGGTTCGGCGGCCGCCATCCCGTCGAGCTGTTCGGCGGGGTCCGCTTCCCGGCGGTCGGCGAACTGCCGTATCTGCTCACCCTCGCGGGCCACGGCTTCTACTGGTTCCGGCTCCGCGCGGAGACCGCGTAGTTCATCCCGTGGCCCGGGACGGTTTCCGCCGTCCCGGGCCGGGCACCCGTCACCGACACCCCGAAGCCCCCCGGGGAAAGGACCCGACGCCATGGCGGAAACGGTCATACCCTCCGGCACGACAAGTCCCGGCATTCTCGCGTCACTCGACCCGCTGCTGCGTGAATGGCTGCCCCGGCAGCGGTGGTTCGCGGGCAAGGGGCGGCCGGTCACCGGCTTCTCCCTGGTCGAGGCCACCGAGCTGCTCCCGCCGGGCGCGCGCCTCGGCCTGCACCACCTGCTCGTCCGCGCCCACCAGCCGCCCGCCCCGGGGACCGTCCCGCGGCCCGGGGACTGCTACCAGCTCCTCATAGGCGTGCGCGAGGCGCTGCCGCCCCGGCTGGCGCCCGCGCTGATCGGACACGTCACCGCGGGGCCGCTCGCCGGGCGGACGGTGTACGACGCCCTGTACGACACCCGGCCCGCCGAGGTGCTCCTGGAGGCGCTGCGCACCCGGGCCCGTGTCGGCGCGCTGCGCTTCGAACGGGACCCGGGCCAGGAGGTCCGGGACGCACTGGTGCCCCGGCTGCTGACCGCCGAGCAGTCCAACTCGTCGGTCGTCTATGGAGATACGTTCATTCTCAAGCTGCTGCGCAGAGTCGTCCCGGGCGTCAACCCCGACCTGGAGATACCCCGCGCGCTCGCTCGCGAGGGCTGCGCCCGGGTGCCCGCGCCGACCGCGTGGTTCCTCGCGGACCCGTCCGGGGCGTCCGGACCGTCCGGGCAGGAGGACGACGCCTACGTCCTGGGCGTGCTCCAGCCCTTCGTGCGGGGCGCGACGGACGGCTGGGAGCTGGCCCTGCGGGAGCTGGCCAAGGGCGAGGACTTCGCCGCCGAGGCGCGGGCGCTGGGGCGGGCGACCGCCGAGGTGCACACGGCGCTCGCCCACGCGCTCCCCACGGTCACCCTTGGCCACGGCCAACTGCGGCTGATGGCCGACGGCATGACCGACCGGCTGACGGCGGCCGTGCGGGCGGTGCCCGCGCTGCGGCCCTACGAGTCCGGTCTGCGCTCGGCCTACCGGGCCCTCGCCGACCTCGCCGCCGAGGGCCGCACCTGGACCGCCCAGCGCGTGCACGGCGATCTGCACCTCGGACAGTGCCTGCGCTCGCCCGCCGGGCGGTGGTCGCTGATCGACTTCGAGGGCGAGCCGGCCCGGCCGCTGGCCGAGCGGCGGATGCCGCAGCCGACGGTCCGGGACATCGCGGGGATGCTCCGCTCCTTCGACTACGCGGCGCACTCGGTGACCCCGCCCGCCCCGGACTGGGCGGCCGCGTGCCGGGCCGCGTTCTGCTCCGGGTACGCCGAGGCCGACGGCCGCGACCCGCGCACCGAACCAGTGCTGCTGCGGGCCTACGAGACCGACAAGGCGGTCTACGAGGTCGTCTACGAGGCCCGCCACCGCCCCGACTGGCTGCCGGTGCCGCTGTCGGCGGTGCACCGCCTCGCCATGTCCGACCAGATCTGACCCCATCCTCGCCCAGGAGGCTAGTCCGTGACCCCCAGTCCCCCGTCCAGCGGTTCGGATCCGAAGAAGAAGGCGAAGAAGACGAGGAAGGCCACAGCTCAGAAGGCCACGGCGCAGACGGCCACGGCGCAGAGGATCCCGGACGAAAGGACCGGCGACGCGGCCGCGGCGCCCGTCGAGATCGCCGTGTCGCCCGCCGTGGACGCCGCCGACCGCGAGCGGCTGCTGGCCGGGACGCACCACGACCCGCACTCCGTCCTCGGTGCCCACCAGGTGACCGGTGGAGTCGCCTTCCGTGCCTTCCGCCCGTACGCCCGGTCGGTCACCGTCCTGTCGGGCGACCTGCGGGTGGAGCTGCACGACGACGGCGACGGATTCTTCTCCGGGCTGCTGCCCCTCACCATCGTTCCGGCCTACCGGCTGCTCCTGGCGTACGAGGGTGTGGCGCAGGAGACCGAGGACGCATACCGCTTCCTGCCCGCGCTCGGCGACCTCGACCTGCATCTGATCGGCGAGGGACGGCACGAACAACTGTGGAGGGCGCTGGGCGCCGAGCCGATGACCCACCAGGGCGTCACCGGCACCCGGTTCACCGTGTGGGCCCCCAACGCCCGGGGCGTGCGGCTGGCCGGTGGCTTCAACTTCTGGGACGGCACCGGGCATCCGATGCGTTCGCTCGGTTCGTCCGGGGTGTGGGAGCTGTTCGTGCCGGGGATCGGCACGGGCGAGCTGTACAAGTTCGAGATCACTCGTCCGGACGGCTCCCACAGCCTGCGCGCCGACCCGATGGCCCGGCGCACCCAGGCCCCGCCGGACACCTCGTCCGTCGTACACGCCTCGCACCACGAATGGGGCGACGCCGTGTGGATGGCGCACCGCGGGGACACCCCGGTGCACGAGGCACCGTTCTCGGTGTACGAGGTCCATCTCGCTTCCTGGCGACCTGGCTTGACCTACCGTCAGCTCGCGGATCAGCTCCCCGCCTATGTCAGGGACCTGGGCTTCACCCACGTCGAGCTGATGCCGGTCGCCGAGCACCCGTTCGGCGGCTCCTGGGGCTACCAGGTCACCGGTTTCTACGCGCCGACCGCGCGGCTGGGCACCCCCGACGACTTCAAGTACCTGGTCGACGCCCTGCACCGGGCCGGCATCGGCGTGATCATGGACTGGGTGCCCGCCCACTTCCCGCGCGACGACTGGGCGTTGGCGGAGTTCGACGGGCGCCCGCTGTACGAGCACGAGGATCCGCTACGGGCCGCGCACCCCGACTGGGGCACGCTGGAGTTCGACTTCGGCCGTCGCGAGGTGCGCAACTTCCTGGTGGCCAACGCGGTGTACTGGTGCGAGGAGTTCCACATCGACGGCCTCAGGGTGGACGCGGTCGCCTCGATGCTCTACCTCGACTACTCGCGGGAAGCGGGCCAGTGGTCGCCGAACCGGCACGGCGGCCGGGAGAACCTGGACGCGGTGGCCTTCCTCCAGGAGATGAACGCCACCGTCTACCGGCGCAGTCCGGGGGTCGTGACCATCGCCGAGGAGTCGACCGCCTGGGACGGCGTCACGCGCCCCACGCACCACCGGGGCCCGAGCGGCTTCGGCGGTCTGGGATTCGGGCTGAAGTGGAACATGGGCTGGATGCACGACTCGCTGGAGTACATGCGGCACGAGCCGGTGCACCGCAGGTACCACCACCACGAGATGACCTTCTCGATGGTGTACGCGTACAGCGAGAACTACGTCCTGCCCATCTCCCACGACGAGGTCGTGCACGGCAAACGCTCACTTGTCTCCAAGATGCCCGGCGACTGGTGGCAGCAGCGCGCCGGCCACCGTGCCTACCTCGGCTTCATGTGGGCCCACCCCGGCAAACAACTCCTCTTCATGGGACAGGAGTTCGCGCAGGGCGCCGAGTGGTCCGAGGCGCACGGCCCGGACTGGTGGCTGCTCGACCCCGGCTACGGCGCCGAGGCCGACCACCGGGGCGTGCGGGACCTGGTCCGCGATCTGAACTCCGTCTACCGCGCCGCCCCGGCCCTGTGGCAGTTGGACACCGACCCGGCCGGCTTCCAGTGGGTCGTCGGCGACGCGGCCGACGACAACGTCATCGCCTTCCTGCGGCTGGACACCGGGGGCAGCCCTCTGCTGTCCGTCTCGAACCTCTCCCCGGTGGTCCGGCACGGCTACCGCCTCGGCGTCCCCGAGGAGATATCAGCCTGGCGCGAGGTCCTGAACACGGACCACGGGAGGTACGGGGGCAGTGGCGTGACCAACGCGGACGAGGTCAAGCCGGAGCCCCAGCCCCTGCACGGCCGCCCCACATCGATGGGCCTGACCCTGCCGCCGCTGGCGACGGTGTGGCTGCGGCCGGCCTGAGCGACACCGGGCCGCCGCAGCCCGCGGTCACTCCGTCTCGGCCAGGCCCTGCGGCAGCGAGCCCGTGTGCAGCACCCCCAGCCGTTGCGTGGCCCGGGTCAGCGCGACGTAGAGATCACTCGTGCCGTACCGGCCCGGCTCCACCACGAGTACCGAGTCGAACTCGAGTCCCTTGGCCTGGCGTGGGTCCAGCAGCACGACGGTGCGGGTGAGGTCGGGTTCGGACCCGGCGGTGACGCCGTCCAGCCGTGCGGCCAGCGCGCGGTGCAGGTCGCGCGGGGCGATCACCGCCAGTCTCCCCTCGGTGGGGGTGAGTTCGGCGACCGCCTTCGCCACCGCGCCGGGCAGGTCGTCGGCCACGTGCCGCACCCAGGGCCGTACTCCCGTGGAGCGGACCGAGCTCGGCGGTTCGAAGTCCGGGCGCACGGCGCGGACCACGGCCGCCGCGAGGTCCATGATCTCGGACGGGGTGCGGTAGTTGACGCCCAGTCGGGTGTGCTCCCAGCGGTCCTCCACGTAGGGGGCGAGGATGTCCGACCAGGAGCCGACGCCCGCCGCCTCGGCCGTCTGGGCCGGGTCGCCGACCAGGGTCATGGAGCGGGTGGGGCTGCGCCGCATGAGCAGCCGCCACGCCATCGGTGACAGCTCCTGCGCCTCGTCCACGATGATGTGCCCGAACGCCCAGGTCCGGTCGGCCGCCGCCCGCTCGGCCGCGCTGCGGAGATCGTCCTCCTCCTGCCGCTCGGCGAACCGTTCGGCGTCGATGATGTCGTGCGCGGACAGCACCTCCGAGTCGTCGTCGTGCATGTCCTCGAACTCGTAGGTCCGGGAGGCGTACGACACGTCGAGGACACCCTGGGCGTAGGCGACCTGTGTCTCCCGCTCACGCTCCGCCCGCTCCCTGACGACCCGCTCGTCGACACCGAGGAGTTCGGCAGCCTCGTCGAGCAGCGGCACGTCCGCGACCGTCCACGCCCGGGTGACCGGACGGCGGATCGCGGCCGCGTCCTCGTCGGGCACATAGCCCTCGGGATTCGCGAGGAAGTCGGCGACCAGCCGCCGTGGGGTGATCCTGGGCCACAACTGGTCGATGGAGGACCAGACTTCGGGGTTCTCGGCGAGCTCGTCGCGGATCTGGGTGATGTCGGAGGCGTCCAGCAGACTGGTGCCGTCGTAGGGGTCGGTGCCGACCCGCTCGGCGTAGAGCTCGGTGAGGGTGTTCAGCAGGTGTCCCTCGAAGTGCTCGCGGGCCACGTTGTGCGGCAGTCCGGCGGCCCGGGTGCGCTCGCGGGCGACACCGACCAGGCCCTCGTCGAGCATCAGGACCTCGCGGTCGTGCGCGACGGTGAGGACGGGGTCGGGCAGTGCCTGCCGGCCGCGTACGACGGCGGCGAGGACGTCGGCCATGCCGGCCCGGCCCTTCACCGCGGCCGCCTCGGGGGTGTCCCGGGCCGTGGCCCGCACCCCGGGGAACAGTTCGCCGACCGTGGCGAGGAGCACGCCGGTCTCGCCCAGGGAGGGCAGCACCTCGCCGATGTAGCCGAGGAAGGCGGGGTTGGGGCCGACGATCAGCACGGCCCGCTTGGCGAGTAGTTCGCGGTGCTCGTAGAGGAGGTAGGCGGCCCGGTGCAGGGCGACCGCCGTCTTTCCGGTGCCGGGGCCGCCCTCCACGACCAGCACTCCCCGGTGCGGAGCCCGGATGATTTCGTCCTGTCCGGCCTGGATGGTCTGCACGATGTCGGTCATGCGGCCGGTGCGCGCGGAGTTGAGCGCGGCCAGCAGCACGGCGTCCCCCGTGGGGTCCTCGTGGCCGGTGCGGGTGGCGTCACCGAGGTCGAGGATCTCGTCGTGCAGGGAGGTCACCCGGCGGCCGTCGGTGCCGATGTGCCGGCGTCTGCGCAGGCCCAGCGGGGTGTGCCCGGTGGCCAGATAGAAGGGGCGGGCGACGTCGGCCCGCCAGTCGACGAGGACGGGGGTGCGTTCGGCGTCGTCGGCGCGCAGGCCGATTCGGCCGATGTGGTGGCTCGCGCCGGAGGACTGGTCGATGCGGCCGAAGCAGAGGGAGCCGTCCACGGCGTTCAGCGCGGCGAGCAGCCCGGAGCGCTCGGCGACCAGGATGTCCCGTTCGAGCCGCGCCTGCATGGGCTTGTCGCCCTGGGCGAGCGCGTCCGCGACGGAGGTCTCGGTGTCGCCGCGCAGGGCGTCCACACGTGCGTACAGTCCGTCGATGAATTCCTGCTCGTGCCGCAATTCATCGCCCGGAAATTCGGTGTTTGACAATTCCGCTCCCGCCCGGATATACTCTGCTCAGTAAGCTTCTTCGCGCCTTGACGTTCCTCAAGTCGCGAATCATTGAATATACGCAAAGAAATCCCCCGGGCGCAATTGCCCGGGGGATTTCTTTGTATGGGGGTAGGCGGTATGGGGATCAGAGCACGTCGGACAGCTCCTCGAGCAGCCGCCGCTTCGGCCGCGCGCCGACCACGGCCTTCACCGGCTCACCGTCGCGGAAGACCATGAAGGTCGGCATGGACAGCACCCGGTAGGCGTTCGTGGTCACCGGACTGCGGTCGACGTCCAGCTGTACGACCTTCAGGCGCCCGCCCGTCTCCTCGGCCACGGCGCCGAGCACCGGCCCCATCTGCCGGCACGGCGGGCACCAGTCGGCGGTGAACTCCACCAGCACGGGCACCGCCGAACCGATCACCTCCGCCGCGAAGTCCGCGTCCGTCACCTCGGTCACACCGTCGGCCTTGATCACCGCTCCAGCCCTCCCAGCTCGCACAGGGGTTCCGGGCCTCCCGGAACCAGCGACTCGGCGGCCAGCCGCAGCCGCCCGGCGACCTGCTCACGCACCGTGCGCAACTCCCCGATGAGTGCGTCCAGTTCGTCCAGCTTGCGCCGGTAGACCGCGAGCGACGCCGGACACGCGTCGCCCTCCGGGTGCCCGGCCCGCAGACACTCCACGAACGGCCGTGTCTCCTCCAGCTCGAACCCGAAGTCCCGCAGCGTCCGGATCTGTGTGAGCAGCCTGAGATCGGCCTCGTCGTACGACCGGTATCCCCTGTCGTCGCGCCGCGCGGGCAGCAGCCCCCGCGACTCGTAGTACCGAAGCGCCCGCGTGGTGGTCCCGGCCCGTGCGGCCAGCTCGCCGATTCGCATGCGTACGACCGTAGGCGTTGACGTGGGCGTCAGGGCAAGGCCGCGGGCGGCGGCCTGTACGGCAGCGGCTTGTACGGCACCGACGGCTCGGGCCGAGGGCCCCTCAGGAGGCCGCCAGCCCCGCCGACTCCTCCACCTCCATCAGCGAGGCGCTGTGGCGCTCCTCCTCGAAGGCCCTGCGGCCACCGCGCAGGCCGAACAGCCGCTTCGTGAGGGCGATGTAGAGCACGGCGAGGATGTTGAGGACCAGGGTGGCGATCTTCAGCCAGCTGATGTGCTCGGTGAGTTCGTAGATCTCCAGCGGGAGGAAGGCGGCGGTGGCGACCACCGTCAGGTACTCCGCCCAGCGCTTGGCGTACCAGAGGCCGACCGCCTCGACCAGTTCGATCAGCGCGTACGCCAGCAGCAGGGCGGCCACCAGCAGCAGCGTGGAGTGCTTGTAGCCGAAGGTCTTCTGGATGGTGCCGACCACGGGCGAGTGGTCGAGGTCGTAGTGGAAGTGTCGGAAGACCGGGCGGAGGACGTCCAGATACTCGTTGAAGAGGCGGCGCACCGCGTCCTGGCTGTTGCTGAACTTCCACACCGCGATGGCGACCAGCACGATGAACACCCCGCGCACGGCCCGTTCGACGGCCAGGAAGCGCAGGACGAACAGGTCCCGCAGCACCTTGCCGCGCGGCACCAGCGGGGCGTCGGACGCCGGACCCGAGCCGTGCGGTTCGCCGAGCACGAAGTCACCGCAGCGCAGGCAGCGCCACACGTCACCGAGGGCGGTCTCCGCGTGCAGCCGTACCCGCAGCCGGGGGTCGTCCGGCGCGTAGGTCACATGCCCCTTGCGCGCGCAGTTCCGGCGGTCCCAGTCGATCTTCATCCCCCGTGCCTCCATATGTGACGACGAACGTGCCGTTCCGGTTGATCCGGCACGGCACGTTAATCGATACGGCCCGGGGGCCGCCGACGCGGGGTCAGTGTGCCGCGCTGTCCACCGGTTCCCGCTCCTGGGCCGCGGTCTCGGTCACGGAGGCCGCGCGGCCCGGCAGCAGCAGGGCGACCAGGACGGTGCCGACGCCCAGGATCACCGCGCCGACCAGGCTGGTGCGGGCCACCGCGTCGGAGAAGGCGGAGCCGACCGCGTCGGCCATCTGCCGTGCGCCGGTGGAGAGTCCGGCGGCCTGCTCCTTCAGCTTCGCGGCCTGCTGCGGGTCGGTGGCCTGCGCGGCCTGGGCGGCCGCCTGACGGGCCTTCTCCCCGATGCCCTGCGCCACGCCGTATCCGGCGCCCACCGAGTCCCGCGCGGTGGCCAGGGCGCTCGCGGGAAGCCTGCTGCCCGCGGTGGCGTCCGTGAGGTGGTCGCCGTACGACGTCGACAGCAGCGAGCCGAGGATGGCGATGCCGAGCGAGCCGCCGAGTTCCAGCGAGGTGTCGTTCACCGCGCCGCCGACGCCCAGTTCGGCCTCCGGGAACGCGCCCATGATGGCGTCCGTGCAGGGCGAGAGGGCGAGGCCGATGGCCAGGCCGAGGACGACGAGCGGGGTGACGAGGTCGCCGTACGTCGAGTGCGCGTCCACCCGGGTGAGCAGGGCCAGCGCCGCCGTGCCGCCGACCATGCCCGCGGTGACCGTCCAGTGCATGCCGACGCGCGGGGTGAGCCAACCGGTGAGCGCGGATCCCACGAAGACCGCTCCGGCGAGCGGAAGCATGCGCACTCCGGTGCCGAGGGCGTCGTAGCCGAGGACGAACTGGAGGTGCTGGGTCAGGTAGTAGAAGGCGCCGAAGACGGCCAGGAAGAACAGGGAGACGGCGAGGTTGGAGCCCGCGAACCGGCGGTCGGTGAAGCGCCGCACGTCCAGCACGGGGTGCGGATGGCGCAGTTCCCAGAGCACGAAGCCGACGAGGCCGAGTCCCGCGACGACGGCGGCGGTCACGGCCTTGACGCCCCAGCCGAAGTGCGGGCCCTCGATGATCATGTAGACGAGCGCGCCGATCCACACCACCGACAGCAGGCCGCCGACGTAGTCGATCCGGTTGTGGTGACCGGCCCTGGACGGCGGCACCAGGACGAGGGTGCCGATGATCGCGACGACCGCGACCGGCACGTTGATCAGGAAGGTGGACGCCCAGCCGTGGTCGCGCAGCAGCGCGCCGGCGACGACCGGACCGGCCGCTATGGCGAGCCCGGCGGTGGCGGTCCACAGGGTGATGGCCTTGGCCCGCTCGGCACGCGGGAAGGTCGCGGCGAGCAGGGAGAGGGTGGCCGGCATGATCAGCGCGGCGCCGAGTCCCATCACCGCGCGGGCGGTGATCACGGCGGTGGCGCTGCCGGCGAGGTAGCCGGAGACGGCCCCGGCGCCGAAGACCACGAGCCCGAGGAGGAGTGCGCCGCGGCGGCTGTACTTGTCGCCGATCGCGCCGAGCAGCAGCATCAGCGCGGCGTAGGGCACCGTGTAGCCGTCGATCACCCACTGGAGGTCGGCGCCGGACAGGCCGAGGTCGCGGGTCATGTCGGGGGCCGCGACCGTGAGGGCGGTGTTGGCCATCACGATGATCAGCAGGCTCAGGCAGAGCACGAGCAGCGCCCACCAGCGCCGGGCGTAGGGGCCGCGCATCCTCTCGACCGGTTCGTTCATGACGAGTCGCATGGCAGGGGTCGCCTTCCTCGGTGCGCACGACAGCACTTGCACAGTGGCGTGCAATTGCACAACCATGTGCAATGTACGACCGCTGCACAGCAATGTGCAAATCGGGGAGCGCCCGGGCCGCCGGGCGGGCAGAATGTCAGCCATGACCACGGGTAACAGCTCTCGCGCCGACGCCAACAGGCGCCGCATCCTGGACGTGGCGCTCACCGAGCTGCTGCGCGACCCCGACGCCTCGATGGACCAGATCGCGCGCGCCGCGGGCGTCGTACGCCGCACGGTGTACGGCCACTTCCCCAGCCGTGAGGCGCTGATCAGCACGCTGATCGACGAGGCGGTGGAGGCACTGATGGCCGCGCACGCCGCGGGACGCGCCGGGGTGGACGACCCGGCGGAGGCGGTGGCCCGTTCGGTGCTCGCGGTCTGGGAGATCGCCGACGGCTACCGGCTGCTCGTCGCCCTGGCCCAGCGCACGGTCACCGTCGAGGGCATCCGTGAACGTCTCACCCCGGTCCGTGAATCCTGCGCCGAACTGCTCCAACGGGGCCTGGACCAGGGAACGTTCAGCTCACCGCTGCCGGCGCCGGCGCTGGCGTACGTGCACGAGCAGATGCTGTTCGCCCTGATGGAGACCGTGAACGAAGGCCTGCTCCCGGCCACCCGGGCGGGCCGCTCCGCCGCGGTCACGGTGCTGACCGCGACGGGCGTCCCCGCATCCCTCGCCACCGCGCTCGTGGCAAGGGTGAGCGGGAGACCGGGCGGCTGAGTCGTAGTGGGAAAGCCTCAGACGCCCGGAGACGGCGGCCCCCCGCCCGGAGACGGGGGGCCGGGCGTCCGGCCCGGGTTCAGGCCGGGCCGGACGCCCGGGACAACGGCAGCCCTGCTGTTCCGCTGACCCATCCATACCCATCCGCCCCGCCCCGGACCGGAGCGGACCGGACCGGAGCGCCTTACGCCTTCGTGAGTTCCCGCTCGCGTTCCGCGTCCGCTCCCGGCGACGGCTCGCCGTCGCCCCGGCCCTCGCCCTCGTCCAGCAAGGTCGTCTCGTCGAACGGCAGCTCCCCGGCGAGGACCCGCCGGACGCGGTCCTTGTCGATCTCCTTCGTCCAGGTGCCGATGAGGACGGTGGCGACCGCGTTGCCGGCGAAGTTCGTCAGGGCGCGGGCCTCGCTCATGAAGCGGTCGATGCCGACGATCAGTCCGACGCCGTCGACCAGCGCGGGCTTGTGCGACTGAAGACCGCCGGCCAGGGTGGCGAGGCCTGCGCCGCTGACGCCCGCCGCGCCCTTGGAGGCGAGGAGCAGGAAGAGGAGCAGCGGGATCTGCTCGCCCACCGACATCGGCGTACCGAGGGCGTCGGCGATGTAGAGGGACGCCATGGTCATGTAGATCATGGTGCCGTCGAGGTTGAAGGAGTAGCCGGTCGGCACGGTGATGCCGACCACCGGCTTGCTGACGCCGAGGTGCTCCAGCTTCGCGATGAGCCGCGGCAGCGCCGACTCGGAGGAGGACGTGGACAGGATCAGCAGGAACTCACGGCCCAGGTACCGGAACAGCGAGAAGACGTTCAGGCCGGTGCAGATCCGCAGTACCGCGCCGAGGACCACGAAGACGAACAGGAAGCAGGTCACGTAGAAGCCGACCATCAGCACGGCGAGGCTCTTGAGCGCGTCCAGGCCCGCCGAGCCGACCACGGCCGCGATGGCGCCGAACGCGCCGATGGGGGCGGCCCACATCACCATGGAGAGAATGCGGAAGACGAGCCGCTGGATGTGTTCGACGCCGCGCAGCACCGGCCGCCCGGCCCGGCCCATGGCCTGGAGCGCGAACCCGGCGAGCAGCGCGACCAGCAGGGTCTGAAGCACCTGGCCCTCGGTGAAGGCGGACACGAAGGTCTTCGGAATGATCGAGAGCACGAAGTCCACCGGCGGCAGCGCCTCGGACGACACCTGGCCGTGGCCGGACGCCTTGACCGCCGCCGTCAGATGCAACCCGTCCCCGGGGTGCAGGATGTTGCCCACGACCAGCCCGATGCTCAGCGCGACCAGCGACATCACGAGGAAGTAGCCGAGCGCGATGCCGCCGACGGCGCCGACCTTCGCCGCCTTGCGGACCGATCCGATGCCGAGCACGATCGTGCAGAAGATGATCGGCGAGATCATCATCTTGATCAGGTTCACAAAGCCCGTACCGAGCGGCTTCAGCTCGACCCCGAGGTCCGGCCGGATGAGGCCCACGGCGATGCCGAGCACCACCGCGGCGATGACCGCCAGATACAGATAGTGGGTACGGTCCCGCTTCCCAGCGGGTACGGCAGGTGCCGTATCGGGAGTTCTGGCGGCCACGGCTGCCCTCCTTGACGTCTTCGTCGGCATCACCGGCGTGCGGCTCACGTCCGGGGGTGTGGGGGAATGCCGTGACTATCTCCCGCCGTGTGAGGGCGGTCACGCTTGCGTTCATTTAGTTCACGCCCGACCGCGGGCCACACTGACGTCATGCGTCTGCCGTCCGTCGCCCGCCCCCGCAGCCTGGCCGGCCAGCTCTTCGCCATGCAGGCCGTGATCATGGCGGTGGTGGTGGCCGGGTACGCGCTGTTCACCTACGTCAGCGACCGGCGCCAGGCCGAGGAGGCCGCGGGGCGCCAGGCCATGGCCGTGGCCCGCTCGGTCGCCGACGCGCCCTCGGTGCGGCAGTCGATCCACACCCCGCGGCCCTCGGCACGGCTCCAGCCGTACGCCCTCCAGGTCATGCGGGACACGGACGTCGACTTCGTCACGATCATGAATCCGCAGGGCATCCGCTGGACCCACCCGGACGACAACGAGATCGGGAGGCCTTTCCTCGGACACACCGCGCGCGCCCGGCAGGGCCACGCCTTCACCGAGACGTACACGGGCACCCTGGGCGCCTCGGTCCGGGCGGTGACCCCGGTGGAGGAGAACGGCCGCGTCATCGGGCTGGTGAGCGCGGGCATACGGGTCGAGGCGATCAGCAGGCGGCTGCGGGAGCAGGTCACCGCCCTGATCGGGGTCGCGGCCGGGGCGCTGCTGCTGGGCGCGGTGGGCACGTACGTCGTCAACGCCCGGCTGCGCCGCCACACCCACGGGATGAACGCGACCGAGCTGAGCCGACTGCACGACTACCACGAGGCCACGCTGCACGCGGTGCGCGAGGGCCTGCTGATGCTCGACGGGCAGTACCGGGTGGCCCTCATCAACGACGGCGGGCGGGAGCTGCTGGGCGTGCCCGCCGGGCAGGACGTGATCGGCAGGTCGGTGGCGGAGCTGGGGCTGCCCGCCCCGCTGACGGGCGCGCTGCTCGCGTCCGGCCCCCGGGTGGACGAGGTGCATCTGACGGCGGACCGGATGCTGGCGGTGAACACCTCCCCGGTGTCGGGCGGTGAGCGGCGCGGCACGGTGGCGACGCTCCGTGACGTCACCGAACTCCAGTCCCTGATGGGGGAACTGGACACCGAGCGCGGATTCACCCAGGCGCTGCGCTCGCAGGCGCACGAGGCCGCGAACCGGCTGCACACGGTGGTCTCGCTGATCGAGCTGGGCCGCGCCGCGGAGGCGGTGGAGTTCGCGACGGCTGAGCTGGAGCTGGCGCAGGCCCTCACGGACCGGGTGGTGGCGGCGGTGGGCGAGCCGGTGCTCGCGGCACTGCTGCTCGGCAAGACGGCGCAGGCCAACGAGCGCGGTGTCGAACTGGTCGTCTCGGCGGACAGCCGCCTGGACGACGGGGTTCTGCCCTCCGGTCTGTCGGCCCGCGACCTGGTGACCGTCCTCGGCAACCTGATCGACAACGCGGTGGACGCGGCGCAGGGGAGCACCGGGGCCCGGGTGACCGTGACGGCGTATGCCGACGGGGGCGAACTGGTGCTGCGGGTCGCGGACACCGGCGGCGGTGTGGACCCGGCCCATGCGGAACTCGTCTTCCAGCGCGGGTTCTCCACCAAGCCGGCCGGACCGGGCGGGCGTGGGCTCGGGCTCGCCCTGGTCCGGCAGGCCGTGCACCGCCTGGAGGGGGCGCTGGCGGTGACGGAGGCCGACGGCGGCGGGGCGGAGTTCGAGGTGCGGCTGCCGCTGGGCGCGGTGGCCGTGGCCTCCCCGGCGCCCGGAGGCGAGGCATGACGGTGGGGCCGCCCATCCGGGTGCTGATCGTGGAGGACGACCCGGTCGCCGCCGACGCGCACGTCCTGTATGTCGGACGGGTGCCCGGCTTCACCGCCGTCGGCAAGGCGCACACCGGCGCCCAGGCCCGGCGGCTGCTGGAGCGCACGCCGGTGGACCTGCTCCTGCTCGACCTGCACCTGCCCGATGTGCACGGTCTCCAGTTCGCCCGGTCGCTGCGCGCGGCCGGTCACCAGGCCGACGTGATCGCGGTGACCTCCGCGCGTGATCTGGCCGTCGTGCGGGAGGGCGTCTCGCTGGGCGTGGTGCAGTACGTGCTGAAGCCGTTCACGTTCGCGACGCTGCGGGACCGGCTGGTCAGATACGCCGAGTTCCGCGGGGCGGTGGGCGAGGCGAGCGGCCAGGACGAGGTGGACCGCGCGCTGGCCTCGCTGCGCGCACCGGGCCCGGCGTCCCTCCCGAAGGGTCTGAGCGCGCCCACCCTGGAACGGGTCACGGCCACCCTGCGGGACCGCGTCGAGGGCCTCACGGCGGCCGGTGTCGCCGAGGCGACCGGCCTCTCCCGCATCACCGCACGCCGCTACCTGGAACATCTGGTGACCGCGGGCGTCGCGGCCCGCAGCCCGCAGTACGGCACGGTGGGCCGCCCGGAACTCCAGTACCGCTGGACGGGCTCCCGGGGCGTGTCCTAGGGCGTTGTCCGTCAGACACGCCCTGGTGCCCTAGAAGACCGACTCCGTCTCGTCCATCCGGTCCTTCGGGACCGTCTTCAGTGCCGTCACCGCCTCCGCGAGCGGCACCATCTTGATGTCGGTGCCGCGCAGGGCGGTCATCCGGCCGAACTCGCCCCGGTGCGCGGCCTCCACCGCGTGCCAGCCGAAGCGGGTGGCGAGGACGCGGTCGTAGGCGGTGGGGGTGCCGCCGCGCTGGATGTGGCCGAGGATGACGGGCTTGGCCTCCGTGCCGAGCCGCCGCTCCAGTTCGTACGCCAGTGCCGTGCCGATGCCCTGGAAGCGCTCGTGGCCGTACTGGTCGATGTCGCCCTTGCCGTAGTCCATGGTGCCGTCGGCGGGGTGGGCGCCCTCGGCGACACAGATGACGGCGAACTTCTTGCCCCGGGAGAAGCGCTCCTCGACCATCTTGGCGAGGTCGCCGGGGTCGAAGGCGCGTTCCGGCAGGCAGATGGCGTGGGCGCCGCCGGCCATGCCGGACTCCAGCGCGATCCAGCCCGCGTGCCGTCCCATGACCTCGACAACCATCACCCGCTGGTGGGACTCGGCGGTCGTCTTCAGCCGGTCCATGGCCTCGGTGGCCACGCCGACCGCCGTGTCGAAGCCGAAGGTGCGGTCCGTGGAGGAGATGTCGTTGTCGATGGTCTTCGGTACGCCGACGACCGGCAGCCCGGCGTCGGAGAGCATGCGGGCGGCGGTCAGGGTGCCCTCGCCGCCGATCGGGATCAGTGCGTCGATACCGAACTCGGCGACCATGTCGGTCGCCTTGTCGCAGGCTTCGCGCAGCCGGTCGCGCTCCAGCCGGGAGGAGCCGAGAATGGTGCCGCCGAGCGCCAGGATGCCGCTGACGTCGTCCAGGTCGAGGGCGCGGTAGTGGCGGTCGAGCAGACCGCGGTAGCCGTCCTCGAAGCCGATGACCTCGTCGCCGTAGCGGGCGACGGCCCGGTGCACGACGGACCGGATCACTGCGTTCAGACCCGGGCAGTCGCCGCCTGCGGTGAGAACTCCGATGCGCATCGTGCTGTGTCTCCTGGTCGTTGTCGATACCGGTGAGCCAGTCCGATTGTTTCATGACCGGTGGCCGTGCGCGGCCTCCGTCCTGGGGGGCGCCTTAACCGCTCCCGGGGGTACCGTCAAGAGGGATCCGCTCACCTCGGTGGGCGATTTTTGCGTACGGAAACGGAGGGCATACGCGTGACGCGCAGCGTGTACGTGACCGGGATCGACCGTGGTGACGGCCGTCAGGTCGTCGAGCTCGGGGTCATGGAGCTGCTGACCCGGCAGGTCGACCGGGTGGGGGTGTTCCGTCCGCTCGTCCACCACAACCCCGACCGGCTGTTCGAGCTGCTGCGTGCCCGCTACCGGCTGTCGCAGAACCCGGTCACCGTGTACGGCATGGACTACCACGAGGCGTCCGCGCTCCAGGCCGAGCGGGGCACGGACGAGCTGGTGTCCACGCTGGTCGACCGGTTCCACCGGGTCGCCCGGGACTACGACGTCGTCCTGGTCCTCGGCACCGACTTCGCCGACACCCAGCTCCCGGACGAACTGTCCCTCAACGCCCGGCTGGCCAACGAGTTCGGCGCGTCCGTGATCCCGGTCGTCGGCGGCCGGGGCCAGAGCACCGAGTCCATGCTCGCCGAGACCCGCAACGCCCACCGGGCCTACGAGAGCCTGGGCTGCGACGTCCTCGCCATGGTCGCCAACCGGGTGGCCCGCGAGGACCGCGACGAGATCGCGGGGCACCTGGAGAACCGGCTGCCGGTCCCCTGCTACGTGCTGCCCGACGAGCCCGCGCTGTCGGCGCCCACGGTCGCCCAGATCACCCAGACGCTCGGCGGCACGGTGCTGCTCGGGGACGACTCCGGGCTCGCCCGGGACGTGCTCGGCTTCGTGTTCGGCGGTGCGACACTGCCGAACTTCCTGGGCGCCCTGACCCCGGGCTGCCTGGTGGTGACCCCGGGCGACCGCGCCGACCTGGTCGTGGGCTCGCTCGCCGCGCACAGCGCGGGCACCCCGCCGATCGCGGGGGTGCTGCTCACCCTGAACGAGCGGCCCGGCGACGACGTCCTCACCCTCGCCGCGCGGCTGGCCCCGGGCACCCCGGTGATATCCGTGGCCGGCAACAGCTTCCCCACCGCCGAGCGGCTGTTCTCGCTGGAGGGCAAGCTGAGCGCGGCCACCCCGCGCAAGGCGGAGACCGCGCTCGGCCTGTTCGAGCGGTACGCCGACACCGGGGAGCTGAGCCGGCGGGTGTCCGCGCCGAGCGGCGACCGGGTGACCCCGATGATGTTCGAGCACACGCTGCTCGAACAGGCCCGCTCCGACCGGCGCCGCGTGGTCCTTCCGGAGGGCACCGAGGAACGCGTGCTGCACGCGGCGGAGGTGCTGCTGCGCCGGGGCGTGTGCGACCTGACCCTGCTCGGCCCGGTCGACGGGATCCGCAAGAAGGCCGCCGACCTCGGCATCGACCTCGGTGACGCCCAGCTCGTCGACCCGGCCACCTCCGAGCTGCGCGACCGCTTCGCCGCGAAGTACGCCGAGATCCGGGCCCACCGGGGCGTCTCTGTGGAGCTCGCGCACGACGTCGTGGCGGACGTCAACTACTTCGGCACCCTCATGGTCCAGGAGGGGCTGGCGGACGGCATGGTCTCCGGGTCCGTGCACTCCACGGCCGCCACCATCCGGCCCGCCTTCGAGATCATCAGGACTGAGCCGGGCTCCTCGATCGTGTCGTCCGTGTTCTTCATGTGCCTCGCCGACAGGGTGCTGGTCTACGGCGACTGCGCGGTCAACCCGGACCCGGACGCCGAGCAGCTGGCCGACATCGCCGTCCAGTCGGCCGCCACCGCCCGGCAGTTCGGCGTGGAGCCGCGCATCGCCATGCTGTCGTACTCCACCGGCACCTCGGGTTCCGGCGCGGACGTGGACAAGGTGCGCGCCGCGACGGAGCTGGTCCGCTCGCGACGGCCGGATCTGAGGATCGAGGGGCCGATCCAGTACGACGCGGCCGTGGAGCCGTCGGTCGCCGCGACCAAGCTGCCGGACTCGGATGTCGCGGGGCAGGCGACGGTCCTGATCTTCCCGGACCTCAACACGGGCAACAACACGTACAAGGCCGTGCAGCGCTCGGCCGGCGCGATCGCCGTCGGCCCGGTCCTCCAGGGCCTGCGCAAGCCGGTCAACGACCTGTCCCGGGGCGCTCTGGTCCAGGACATCGTCAACACCGTCGCCATCACCGCCATCCAGGCGCAGAACCCGAGCGAGAAGGCGGCCGCCCAGTGAGCCCCACCCGCGTCCTCGTCCTCAACTCCGGCTCCTCGTCGGTGAAGTACCAGCTGCTGGACATGCGGGACGGCAGCCGGCTGGCGACGGGTCTCGTCGAGCGCATCGGCGAGCAGACCTCCCGGCTCAAGCACACCTGCCTGGTGTCGGGCCGCAGCGCCGAGCTGAACGGGCCGATCTCCGACCACGGCGCCGCGCTGGAGGCGGCCGGCGAGGAGCTGGCCCGGGACGGTCTCGGCCTGGACTCGCCGGAGCTGGCCGCCATCGGGCACCGCGTGGTGCACGGCGGGATGTTCTTCACCGAGCCGACCCTGGTCGACGACGCCGTGCTGCACGAGATAGAGCGGCTGATCCCGGTGGCACCACTGCACAACCCGGCCAACCTCACCGGTATCCGCACCGCACGGGCGCTGCGCCCCGACCTCCCCCAGGTCGCCGTCTTCGACACGGCGTTCCACACCACGATGCCGGAGTCGGCGTCGCGCTACGCGATCGACGTGAAGGTCGCGGACCGGCACCGCATCCGGCGCTACGGCTTCCACGGGACCTCGCACGCGTATGTGTCCCGGGAGACCGCTCGGCTGCTCGGCAGGGCGCCGGAGGAGGTGAACGTGATCGTGCTGCACCTGGGCAACGGGGCGTCCGCCTCGGCGGTGCGGGGCGGCCGCTGCGTGGACACCTCGATGGGGCTCACCCCGCTGGAGGGGCTGGTGATGGGAACGCGTTCCGGCGACCTGGATCCCGCCGCCATCTTCCATTTGCAGCGCGTTGGCGGAATGTCCATGGACGAGATCGACACTCTGCTCAACAAGGGAAGCGGTCTGTTCGGCCTGTGCGGTGACAACGACATGCGGGAGATCCAGCGCCGGATCGACGAGGGCGACGAACAGGCGCGGCTCGCCTTCGACATCTACATTCACCGCTTGAAGAAGTACATCGGTGCCTATTACGCGGTGCTCGGCCGGGTGGACGCGGTCGTGTTCACAGCGGGAGTCGGGGAAAACGCGAGTCAGGTGCGAGAGGCTGCCCTCGCGGGCCTGGCGGAACTGGGCCTGGCGGTGGACGGCGAACTCAACGCCGTGCGCGGCGACGGGCCCCGGCTGATCTCACCGTCGCACGCGCGGGTGGCCGTCGCCGTCGTGCCCACCGACGAGGAACTGGAGATAGCGACACAGACCTACGCGCTGGTCGGAAAGAACAGCGCGCGAAACAGCGAGCGGAACAGCGGAGCAGCCGAATAATTACACCCCGGTAACACGCCTGAGCGCATGCCCGCCCATTTGTATCTTCCGCCAGACGGAATATTCCGCAGCGAAACAAACCGATAGGATCGCCCTCATGCGCCGTTCGAAAATCGTCTGTACTCTCGGCCCCGCGGTCGACTCCCACGAGATGCTCGTCTCCATGATCGAGGCCGGCATGAACGTGGCCCGCTTCAATTTCAGTCACGGCACGCACGCCGAGCACCAGGCACGGTACGACCGTGTCCGGGCCGCGTCCAAGGAGACCGGCCGCGCCATCGGCGTCCTGGCCGACCTCCAGGGCCCGAAGATCCGCCTGGAGACCTTCGCCGAGGGGCCCGTGGAGCTGGAGCGCGGCGACGAGTTCGTCATCACGACGGAGGACGTGCCGGGCGACAAGCAGATCTGCGGCACGACGTACAAGGGCCTGCCGGGCGACGTCTCGCGCGGCGACCAGGTCCTGATCAACGACGGCAACGTCGAGCTGAAGGTGCTGGACGTCGAGGGCCCCCGGGTCCGGACCATCGTCATCGAGGGCGGTGTCGTCTCCGACCACAAGGGCATCAACCTGCCCGGCGCGGCCGTGAACGTGCCCGCGCTCAGCGAGAAGGACATCGAGGACCTGCGGTTCGCGCTGCGCATGGGCTGCGACATGGTCGCCCTGTCCTTCGTCCGCGACGCCAAGGACGTCCAGGACGTCCACCGGGTCATGGACGAGGAGGGCCGTCGCGTCCCGGTCATCGCCAAGGTGGAGAAGCCGCAGGCGGTGGAGAACATGGAGGACGTCGTGATGGCGTTCGACAGCGTGATGGTCGCGCGCGGTGACCTGGCCGTCGAGTACCCGCTCGAAAAGGTCCCCATGGTCCAGAAGCGCCTGATCGAGCTCTGCCGGCGCAACGCCAAGCCGGTGATCGTGGCGACCCAGATGATGGAGTCGATGATCACCAACTCCCGTCCGACCCGCGCCGAGGCGTCCGACGTGGCCAACGCGATCCTGGACGGCGCGGACGCGGTCATGCTGTCGGCTGAGTCGAGCGTGGGCGCGTACCCGATCGAGACGGTCAGGACGATGTCGAAGATCGTGGCCGCGGCGGAGGAGGAACTGCTCAGCAAGGGCCTCCAGCCGCTCGTGCCCGGCAAGAAGCCGCGCACACAGGGTGGTTCGGTGGCGCGTGCCGCCTGCGAGATCGCGGACTTCCTGGGTGGCCGGGGCCTGATCGCCTTCACCAAGTCCGGTGACACCGCCCGCCGGCTGTCCCGCTACCGCGCGGCCCAGCCGATCCTGGCCTTCACCACGGACGAGGGCACCCGCAACCAGCTGACGCTCAGCTGGGGCGTGGAGTCGCACGTCGTGCCCTTCGTGAACACCACGGACGAGATGGTCGACATGGTCGATCAGGAACTGGCCAAGCTGCACCGCTTCGACCAGGGCGACACCGTGATCATCACGGCCGGATCGCCCCCCGGCGTCCCCGGCACGACCAACATGGTCCGCGTCCACCACGTGGGCGGCGACGAGGGCCGCTGACGGTCCGCCCGAGGGCGTGTCCGCCCTTGGGCCTGTACGACAGCGAGGGCGCCCCCTGCGAAAGGGGGCGCCCTCGGCCGTGTTGCGGCTCCCGGACGGGCTTGTGGCTGCGCTCAGTCGGTGGTGTAGACGTGCATCCCGGGCACGTGCAGGCTGCCGCCGAACTGGCCGGCCTGCGTCACCTTCACCTTGGTGAAGTAGATCAGCGGGATGTTGAGCGGCGGCGGGCTGTCCGGGCTGAACGTCACCGGGATCAGACCGAACAGGTTGCCGGAGATCTTCTCCGTGTACATGACCGTGTCACCGTCACGGATGGTGGACGTCGAACCCTCACGCGCCTGCACGTGGTAGGTCTTGCCCGACTGCTTGTCCAGCACGGTCTGGTGCAGGTCGCCGATGTCGGTGCCACCCGAGATGACGTACTTGAGCACCTTCTTCCTGGTGCCGTTGGCCGTCTTCACCTCGACGACGCCCTTGTAGTCGGCGCTCTTGAGGGTCAGCGAGCTGGCGTTGAGGTACCAGGGGTCGTCCGCGACCGGCGTCTTGTTGTCGACACCGCTCTCGTCCTCGGTGGCCGCCGGACAGGAGTCCGCGGACGTGGCGTCGTCGGCCTTGGCCTTCGCGTCGTCGGCCGACTGGCTGGGCGAGGCGGTGGCCTGCCCTGCCGCGTCCTCGGCCGCGTCCTTGGCCTCGTCGGCCGTCTTGGACGCCGTGTCGGTGGTGTCCTTGACGGTCTTGCCGACCGCCTTGGTCACGGTGTCGGCCGTGTCCTTGACGGTGTCCTGGGCGCCGGTCGAGTCCTTGGTGTCCTTGCCGTCCGTGCTGTCCTTGGCGGCATCCGTGGACGGGGACGTGGTGTCGGAGGGCGCGGGGCTCGTGCTCGTGGTGGAGTCCGAGTGGTCGCCTCCCCCGGTGAACACGTCCTTGATCGCGCCCCCGATCTTCTCGAGGACGTTCTCCTTGTCCTCGGAACCCTGGGGCTGCGACGGAGCGGCCGTGTCCGTACCGGCGCTGCTCGACGACGAGGACGGGGCGGGCGCCGGCTTGCTGCCGGAATCCGAACCCGACGACCCCGACGACGACGTGCCCTTGCCGCTACCGGTGGCCGAGGAAGCGGACGGGGCCTCGTCCTTCTTGTCCTCGGAGCCCTTGGAGTCCTTGGCATCCTCGGAGCCCTTGGAGTCCTTGGCATCGTCGGAGCCCTTGGCGTCCTCCGACTCGCTCGCGGAGGGCGACGGCGAGGACGAGGCATCCTTCGCGTCGTCGTCCAGAGCCTTGACGCAGTCCTTGTACTCGTCGGCCGTCAGACTCTTCGAGGTCGGCGGGGTCGAGCCGTTGTCGGCGAGAGCCAGGCTGGACGTGAAGCCCAGGCCCACGAGGACCGCGGTGGGCATCGCCACCGTGGCTATCGCCTTGCCCGCCGGCATGTGGAACCTGGTGAACAGCGGCCTCTTGGGTGCCGCGTGTCGCGGCCCGGTTCTCACACGGGACTCGTCCACGTCAGTCCCGTGGGTCACCTCGTCAGCCGGCACTGTGCCTCCCGTTCGCCCCGTTCGCCGGGCTCGTTCCTGACAGGTCGTTCGGCTCGCCCATGCCGTGTGTGTCCTTGCCGAGCGCGACCTCGGGGGCGGGCTCGGGCACGCCGCCCGTGCTCGCGGGGGCCTCGCCGGTCGGCTGCGGTTCCCCTGACTCCCCCGGCACCCATGCCACGGCCATCGCTCCGCCGATGAGGGCGAGCAGGAAGCCCATGATGAAGCCGCCGAAGTTGGACACGGGGAGGGACACCAGCGCCAGGAGGATCGCGGCGACTCCCGCGAACGTTCTGACGTGCTTCTGGAACCAGAGGCTGATGCCCAGGACGACGAGCAGTACGCCGATGATCAGGGAGCCGGCACCCGCCGTGGTGGCCATCGCCAGCGTGAGATGGCCGAGCCGGAGGTGGAAGTACGGGAAGTACATGATCGGCAGGCCGCTGAGCAGGATGTACAGCCCGGCCCAGAACGGACGTGTGCCCCGCCAGGCGCGGAACTGCAGCCGACGGCGGGTGAACTGGCCGGATGCGGCGGCAGGGGTCTCGGCGCTCATGGAAAACAGCTCCCTGGTGCGGCGTTGCTGTGGTGGTGATGTGTGCCGCGTGTGAAGCGCGGCCGATGATGGAACGGGCGGGGGCGCCGTCGGCTCCCCCGCCCATCACCGGGTGCTCAGTAGCACTCGATTCCCTTGCCGTCGCCCTTCTTGAGCGACATGTGCAGACCGCTGAGCTTGAAGGTGCCGGCGGTGGTGGCCCACGCCGTCTGCTGCACTCCGGTCAGGTCGGCCGACTCGGCCTGCTGCGCGAAGCCGAACGGGTTGGCCTGCTCGCCGTTGCCCTTCATGCCCGGACCCTGGGTCATGTCCTTGGCGGCAACACCGATGTCGATGTTGTGGAAGGTCGCGTCGGCCTTCAGGTCCTCGACGTCGATGTAGAGGTTGTGAGCCTCGACCGCGTCGTGACCCTCGCCACCGGCCTCCAGACGGAGGGTGATGTTGCCGAGGATCGGCACCGGGGTCACCACGGACTGGCACATGTTGGTGATGCTGGCGTCCGTGAACGACGAGACGGCCACGGGCCGAGCCGCCTTCTTGCCGTCCAGCGTGTAACCGCTGTCGACCGCGCCGTACTGCGCGAAACCCTTACCGTGCAGGGTGTCGGCGGTCACCTTGAACTGCTGGCCGGAGACGCTGAACGACGCGGCGAGAGCGCCCTGCGCGAGGGCGACACCTATACACGCCGTGGCGGCGACGCTGGGCACCATGACCACAGCGAACCGCTTCCATCTGGTCCCGCCACGCACCTGGGACTCCATATTTCCTCCTTCTCGGACGTACATCTCCTGACCCTGGCTCGCCTCCGGGCGGCGGCTCAGCCGGGCAGGGATGGAGAAGCACTACGTCCTCGGAAGGGGAGCGCCCGCACTCGGCGGCGCGAACCGCGCCCGAATCACCGGCGATCACCCCCGAGCGACACTGGTCGCGCCTGACACGCATCACGCACAACCTGCTGGACAGGCTTCGTCGAGTGACGAAGACCCCCCTGCCCAAGAGCCGGCGCCACTGCCGCCAACCCTGCTCGGTGGGGACCCACATGAACCCCTGGACCCGACCGGTTGCCGGGGTGCGGGGAATGGACCGAGCGTGGCCGATCGTGGTGCATTCTCGCCGCCGACACAAGGGGGTTCGTTACTCACTAGTAACGGCCTGATAACCGAACAACGACCCGAAGGTCTCGGAGGGCGACTCTCGGTGTCGCCGAGGGGCGGAACAAAACTGTTGATGTCTGGACAGAAACAGACAGACGAAGGCGCGTCTTTTACTCGGAGTAACAGCGGCCGCGATTACCAAGATTTGGTAAAGCGCGGCCGCTTTGAAACCCCTGCTCCAGATCCTTCACCGGCACATCACACGACGTGATGTCCGGTGACCGGTCAGAAGAGCGCTCGGGCCAGCGCCCTGCGTGCCCCGATCACCCGCGGATCGTCCGCGCCCACCAGCTCGAAGAGCTCCAGCAGCCGGCGACGCACGGCGTCGCGGTCGTCACCCGCCGTACGCGAAACGGTCTCGATGAGCCGCCCGAAGGCGTCCTCCACATGGCCACCGATCAGGTCCAGGTCGGCGGCGGCGATCTGCGCCCCGGCGTCCGCGGGCTTCTCGGCCGCGTCCTTGCGCACCTGCTGCGGGTCCACGCCCTGCACCCGCTGGAGCAGCTCGGCCTGCGCCAGGCCCAGCTTGGCCTCGCTGTTGCCCGGGTCCTCGCCGAGCACGCTCTGGTACGCCTGGATCGCTCCGCCCAGGTCACCGGCGTCCAGTGCCTGTACGGCGGCTTCGAGGAGCGCGTCGTACGGCCCGACCGGTGCGGCGGGGATCGTGGCGTCGGCCGGCTCGGCTTCGGGGTCGACGGTCAGGCCGGTCAGTCCGAAGCGCTGCTCGGCGACCTGCACCAGCTGGTCGAGGGTCTCGCGGATCTGCTGCTCGCCCGCCGCTCCCTGGAAGAGCGGCAGCGCCTGTCCCGCGACGACGGCGAAGACGGCCGGGATGCCCTGCACCCCGAACTGCTGCATCAGCATCTGGTTGGCGTCGACGTCGATCTTGGCCAGCAGGAAGCGGCCGCCGTACTCGACCGCGAGCCGCTCCAGGACCGGGCTCAGCTGCTTGCAGGGCTGACACCACTCGGCCCAGAAGTCGATGACGACGGGTACTTCGGCCGACCGCTGGAGTACGTCGCGCTCGAAGGTGGCCTCATCGACGTCGATGACGAGATCGGCCGGCGAGACGGCTCCCGTCCCGCCCTGGCGGGCCGCTTCGGCGCGCGTCTGCTCGGCCTTGGCCTTGGCATCCTGGGCCGCCTTCACCGCGGCGAGGTCGACAACGCCGCTCATGGACATGTTCCGTGGCTGCATGCGTCTATCCTCCCCCGTTCCCGCGCATGAATGAAAAACGATGTACGAGGTGCCGGGTCCCCACGCGGCACCAAACGCTGGTCGTGTGTGAGCGTCGCTCGCGCACGTCCAGCGCGAGCTTTCGCTACGAGTCGTAGCGTAATGGCATCCGGGGCCCTGGCGACACCACGCCTCGGTGATCTCCCTCACGGCCTCACAGGAACCGCCGGTTATGGTCGTGGGATGCAGAGCCGCACCCCCGCCAGCCGTACCGGCCGACCGCGCAGCGCCACCGCGGACGCCGCGATCCTGGCGGCGACGCGGCAGGCGCTGGTGGAACTCGGCTGGTCCAGGCTCACCCTGGGAGACGTGGCGACACGGGCCGGGGTCGCGAAGACGACGCTGTACCGCCGCTGGTCCGGCAAGCACGAGCTGGTGGTGGACGCGGTCGCGGAACTCTTCGACGAGCTCGAACTGCCCGACCGCGGCAGTCTGGCCGCCGACATCGAGGGCGCGGTCCTCCAGTTCGCGGCCATCCTGGCCAGACCGGAGGCCAGGAGCGGCCTGATGGCGGTGGTCGCGGAGTCCACCCGGGACGACGCGCTGCGCGAGCGCATCCGCTCGTCCATCGTGGACCGCCAGAAGCGCCTGGTGCTCGAGGGCCGCGCCCGCGCCCAGGGACGGGGCGAGCTGCCCCCCGAGAGGAATCCCGAGGAGGCGGCTCGCGCGGTCGATCTGATCTTCGACGTGGTGGCGGGCGCGGTGGTGCACCGCACGCTGGTGAGCGCGGAGCCGGCCGACGCCGACTGGGTGCGCTCCTTCACCCGCGTCCTGGTGCTGGGCCTGGCGGCGGCCGAGTCACCGGAGGGACCCTCGGGGACCCTGACACCCCCGCGGGGCCCCGAGACGGGCCCTGAAGGTGCCCCTTGAGGCCCTTGAGGCCCTTGAGGCCCTTGAGGCCCTTGAGGCCCTTGAGGCCCTTGAGGCCCTTGAGGCCCTTGAGGCCCTTGAGGGTCTAGAAGCCCGCCGGCTCCGTGTACACCCCCCACTCGTCGCGCAGCACTCCGCAGATCTCGCCGAGGGTCGCCTCGGCCCGTACGGCGTCCAGCATGGGCTCGATCATGTTCGAGCCGTCGCGGGCGGCGGCGAGCATGGCGTCCAGGGCCGCCTTGACGCGGGGTTCGTCGCGGGCGGTCTTGCGGGAGGCGAGCATCCGGACCTGCTCGCGCTCCACCTCGTGGCTGACGCGCAGGATCTCCAGGTCGCCGGTGACGGAGCCGGTGGCGACGTTGACGCCCACCACCCTCTTGTCGCCCTTCTCAAGGGACTGCTGGTAGCGGAACGCGGACTCCGCGATCTCGCCGGTGAACCAGCCGTCCTCGATGCCGCGCAGGATGCCGGAGGTGATCGGCCCGATCGGGTGGCGACCGTCGGGGTGCGCCCGCAGTCCGCGCTCCTTGATCTGGTCGAAGATCTTCTCCGCGTCGGCCTCGATCCGGTCCGTGAGCTGCTCGATGTACCACGAGCCGCCCAGCGGGTCGGCCACGTTGGCGACGCCGGTCTCCTCCATCAGCACCTGCTGGGTGCGCAGCGCGATCTCGGCCGCCTGCTCGCTGGGCAGCGCGAGCGTCTCGTCCAGGGCGTTGGTGTGCAGCGAGTTGGTGCCGCCGAGCACCGCCGCGAGCGCCTCGACCGCGGTGCGGACCACGTTGTTGTACGGCTGCTGCGCGGTGAGCGAGACACCGGCGGTCTGCGTGTGGAAGCGCAGCCACTGGGCCTTGTCGGTCTTCGCGCCGTACACCTCCCGCATCCAGCGGGCCCAGATCCGGCGGGCCGCGCGGAACTTGGCGATCTCCTCGAAGAAGTCGACGTGCGCGTCGAAGAAGAAGGAGAGGCCGGGTGCGAAGACGTCCACGTCGAGCCCGCGCGAGAGGCCCAGTTCGACGTATCCGAAGCCGTCCGCCAGCGTGTACGCCAGCTCCTGCGCGGCCGTCGCACCGGCCTCGCGGATGTGGTAGCCGGAGACGGACAGCGGCTTGTAGGCGGGGATGCCGGCCGCGCAGTGCTCCATCAGGTCGCCGATCAGCCGCAGATGGGGCTCGGGCTGGAAGAGCCACTCCTTCTGCGCGATGTACTCCTTGAAGATGTCCGTCTGGAGTGTGCCGTTCAGGACGGCGGGGTCGACGCCCTGCCGCTCGGCGGCGACCAGGTACATGCAGAAGACAGGGACCGCCGGTCCGCTGATCGTCATCGAGGTGGTGACGTCACCCAGCGGGATGTCCTTGAAGAGGACCTCCATGTCGGCGGCCGAGTCGATGGCGACCCCGCAGTGCCCGACCTCGCCCAGCGAGCGCGGGTCGTCGGAGTCGCGGCCCATGAGCGTGGGCATGTCGAAGGCGACCGACAGGCCGCCACCGCCCGCGGCCAGGATCATCTTGTAGCGCTCGTTGGTCTGCTCGGCGTTGCCGAACCCGGCGAACTGCCGGATGGTCCAGGCCCGCCCCCGGTAGCCGGTCGGATGCAGACCGCGGGTGAAGGGATACTCCCCGGGCCAGCCGATTCGCTCGAAGCCCTCGTACCTGTCCCCCGGTCGGGGTCCGTACACCGGCTCCACGGGGTCCCCGGAGAGCGTGGTGAAGTCAGCGTCGCGCTTGCGCGCGGCGTCATAGCGGGCCTGCCAGCGGCTCCGGCCCTCTTCGATGGCGTCAGCGTCCATACCATCGAATTTACTAGGACGTCCTAGTAAATGTCGATGGGAAACCGCCGCGTGTGACTCGCGCGACGGTGGAGACTGCGCCTCGACGAGGGAGGCTACGCCTTGACGGGGGCCGGAACCTGGCCCGTGACCTGGGCGTCCAGCTCGCGGGTGACCTTGCGCTCGACGAAGAAGGCGGCGGTCGGAATGGTCCCCGCGAGGAGTACCCACAGCTGCCGGGCGACCGGCCACTTGGCCTTGGAGCCCAGGTCGAAGGCGACGACGAGGTACACGACGTAGAGCCAGCCGTGCGCGATGGCCACGACCCGGGTGAAGTCCGCCGCGCCGTCGACGTCCATGCCGTACTTGGCGATCATGCCCAGGCACAGCAGCACCAGCAGCACGCCGGTGACATAGGCGAGGACGCGGTAGCGGGTCAGCACGCTTTTCTTCATGCCGATGAGCGTAACGGCCCGTTCCGGTAGATCCCGCCCCGGGTCGGCCCCGTGTCAGCCCGCGTCGAAGTCGTGTGCCGAGACGCGCAGCGGCCGCAGCATCGCGAAGATCTCGCCGCACTCCTCCGCGTCGTACACCCCGAGCCCGAAGTCCATCGCCATCAGGTCCCGGGTGGCCGCGTCGACCGCCTCGCGCCCCTTGTCGGTGATGGCCGCGAGGGTGCCGCGCCCGTCGTTGGGGTTGGGCCGCTTGGTCACCAGCCCCGCGCTCACCAGCCGGTCCACGGTGTTCGTCACCGACGTGGGGTGCACCATGAGCCGCTCGCCGATCTTCGACATCGGCAGCTCACCGGCCTTGGAGAAGGTGAGCAGCACCAGCGCCTCGTAGCGGGCGAACGTCAGCCCGTACGGCTTCACCACCGCGTCGACCTCGGCGAGCAGGATCTGGTGCGCGCGCATGATCGAGGTGATCGCGGCCATCGAGGGCACGTTTCCCCAGCGCTGCTTCCAGAGGTCGTCGGCACGGGCGATGGGGTCGAAGGGAAGACTGAGAGGCTTCGGCACGCAACGACCCTACCGGGGGGTCATCTGCGGTTCAGCCCTGTCTCGGACTTCGGTCGCCCCCGGGATCCGTACGCCGGGCCGCGGCCGCCGCGCCAGCGCCATGCCCGCGCCCTGGACGGTCACCCGCCCCGCGCTGAGCAGGGTCATGGCCCGGCCGCGCAGCTCCTCGGGCACGTCCCGGACCAGCCACTGGTCCAGGCCCAGGGAGTACGCGGATCCGATGCCGGAGAGCAGCAGCAGGAGCAGCGCGACCGGCAGGCCGGGGTGCAGGGCGTAGCCCGGATACGGCAGCAGCGTCAGGCAGACCAACGGAAGCGCGATCCGCTCGCGGGTCGAGGACCCCAGCCGGGGGCCGGCGAACACCTCGCCCACGATCGCCCCCACGGGCAGGGCGCACATCAGCAGGCCGAGGCCGGACGATGAAGCGGGCCTGGCAGCTGCTGGTGGCGCCGGACCGGCCCCGGTTGCGCGCCGTGCTGGACGCGGACACCGCCTTTCACTCCCGTCGGCTCGCCGAGGTCGACCTGGGCGGTCTGCTGCCGGAGATCAGCGGGCGCCTCGGCCGGCAGAACGGGACGCCGACCGTCGAGTCGCGCGGCGAGCACGAGCGGCACCTGTGTGGACAGGGGCTGGTGCTGATGCCGAGCGTGTTCAGCCGGCCGGACGTGATCAGTACCTTCGACCCGCCCTGGCAGCCCGCCCTCGACGAGCCGTCGACCACCACTGCCCTCGCCCATCTGCTGGGCATCATGTCGGCTTCGGGGGCCGCTCAGGGCTTGTGCGCCGCAGGTGGTGGCGGACCGCGCGCTGCGCGACCGGGCCGAGCTCCTCCAAGGCGGCCACCAGGGCGCCGAGTTGTTCCAGGGCGTCGAGAGCCGCCTGGGCGCCGTTCTCGTCCACTCCTTCGTACAGTTCGATGCCGACGAACGAGGCGGCGACGGCGCGTGCCAGTCCCGCCGGGTCGGTGAACTCGCCGAAGGGGGTGCCCGCGAGCACCCGCGTCAGCACCTTCTCGATCTCGGTGATCCACAGGTCGAGGCCCGCGGCGGTGGCCGGGCGGAGGATCGCGTGGGTCTGGGCTCCGGCGAGCAGCTGGCCGAGGAGCGCCAGGCTGCCGCCCGCGCGCTCCTGCTCGTGGATCTCCCGGCCCGCGGCCAGGAGTTCGGTCAGGGAGGTGACTGCGGCGAGGCGGTCACGGTAGCGGTCCACGGCTCTTCCGGCGCCGTAGCGGCAGGCGGCGGCGAGGAGTTCGTCCATGGAGCCGAAGTGGTAGAAGACCAGGGCCTGGTTGACGCCCGCGGCCGCGGCGACGGTGCGGGCCGACGTCTTGGCGATGCCCTGTTCGGTGAGCGTGCGCAGCGCGCCCTCCAGCAGTTTGGCCTTGGTCTCCTGGGACTTGGCCGTCTCCGGGGTCGAGCTCATGACGGGATCTCCAGGGTGCGCAGGACACAGGGGGCGCGCATCTGGGCGGCCGGAGTGCGCGGGCAGCGGCGGGCGGCCGGGGTGTGGGCGAGGGGCGCCTTGAAGACAGCCAGGTAGATGGCGACGAGGAGGAGCAGCGGGCACAGGAACGCCACGGCGGGCGCGAGCGAGCCGAGGATGCCGACGAGGGGGCGCAGGCCGAAGCCGCCGCAGGCGACGGCGAGTACGAGTGCCCGGACGGCCAGTTCGGTCAGCCAGTTGCGCAGCGCCCGCTCCGGGGTGATCCCGCGCTCCAGCCACAGCCGGAGCCGGTCGAAGGACCAGGCGGTCGCCCATCCGATCAGCGGCCGGAAGAGCATCCGGTCGGCGAGCGCGCCGAAGGCGCCCCAGCGGGGGCGGTAGTCGTAGCCGGTGAGGAGGCGGACGCCGTCGGTCTCGGGGACGTACCGCCAGTAGCCGCTGCCCTCGGCGATCAGCGAGAGGGGGTGCGGGGAGGTGAAGCGCAGGGCGGAGGTGCGGGTGCCGTCGGGGCGTTCCTTCTCCCCCGCCAGGACGCCGGTGCCGGAGACCGTGAGGAACGGCAGGATCCGCTTCGCGTACCGGAAGCGCTGCGGTTCGCCGTCCACGCGCGGGAGATGGGCGATCTCGGTGAACCGGAGGTCCCACCGCTGGTGTCGAACGGGGTCCTGGGTGTACGTCCACAGTTCGTCGAGGTCGGCACGTATTCGGATCTCCGCGTGGAGGGCCTTGCTCGCCTTACTCACCATGCGATGTTCCCCCGTCAGTGAGTGTTTGAGCGAACGCTCAAGGGACTGAACAGGAAAGGTACACCCGCTTGAGCGATCGCTCAATCAAGCGAATCCAGGCGGCGGTCATGGCGTGTGCGGGGCTCTTCACCCGCCCCGACACGGCGAAGGCGCCGGCGGCGGGTGTGCCGGCCGGCGCCCTGCGCTCGGGGTGTGTGTTCCGCCGTCGGGCGGGACGGAGGGGGTCAGGGGCGGCCCCGCTGCCCCCGGAGATGGTCTGCGATCGGCTTCAGGGCCTTGTCCAGCTCGTCCAGCGCGTCCGACGACAGCAGGTCGATGAAGTGTCTGCGCACGGACGCCACATGGTAGGGCGCGACCTTCTGCATGGTCTCCATGCCGTGGTCGGTGAGCACCGCGTACAACCCGCGACGGTCGGACTCGCAGTTCTCGCGCCGGACCAGGTTGGCGTTCTCCATGCGGGTGATCTGGTGCGAGAGGCGGCTCTTGGACTGGAGCGTGGAGGACGCGAGGTCACTCATCCGCATCCGTACGTCCTCCGACTCGGACAGATTGACCAGGATCTCGTAGTCGTTCATCGTCAAGCCGAACGGCTGGAGGTCCTTTTCGAGCTGATACGTCAACAGCCTGTTGACCTCCAGGTGGGTGCGCCAGGCGCACTGCTCCGCTTCGGTCAGCCAGCGCGTGGCCGTGTCGGTCTCCATGAATCAAGTCTACCTAAGAAGTTGAAAGACGAACTAGTGAGGGTGGTGTGACTGTGCGCACGCGTTCGATGTCACACTCCGCAGACTACCGCTCACAGCCCGAAGCGACGCTGGAGGTCTCCCAGCTGTCCGGGAAGGCGCGGTGCGCCGGGAGCCTGTCCGTGGCCCCCCGGTACCCCACCCCCGCCGGGGACTCCGGGCTCGTGCGGGACCCCTCCGACGGCCTGGTCCGCCATGAGGGTCTCGGTCGACTGGAGCAGTACGGTTCCGGCTCCCACGAACTCGAACTGGTGCTCTTCCCCGGAGGCCCCGCCGAGGCCCGTCATCGCACGTAGACCGCCCATTACGCCGGTCAGGTAACCGTGGTCGTAGTGATGGCACGGCGAGGGGCAGTCGGCCCATCCCACCAGCGCCTGCGGGTCCACCCGGATCGGGGGTTCCATGAACACCACCGGGCCGTTAGATGCGGCCACGAACTTCCCGGTTCCGATAAGGGTCAGAAAACCCGGCACGATCGACTGCTTGAGCGCGAGACTTGGCTGAAAAGCAAGCAAGTTGCCGGAGCGAATGGTCAGGTTGCCATCCTCCAGGTCGTACGAATTCACATCGAAGGCCCGGTCGGCGAGGAGCATTTTGCCCGAGCCCTCCGCCACGACCCACTCGCCCGCGTGCAGTGGCGAATGGAACGACGTACGGACAAGACGGTCAAGTCGGCCGTGCCCGAAGCCGTTGAACTCGATCGCCCCGTAGTAGGCGATCATCTTCCCCTTCTGCAGGAACCACTGCCCGCTCTTGAGCTCCACGCAGAACGTGTACTTGTTGACGTTGTCGTCGGACGGCAGCGTCATCGGGTCGTGGATCACGGGACCGGCCCCGGTCCCCGGATAGACGGTCACAGCTTCTCCTCCGAGGCCTGCACGTACACCACGCCACTGCCGCTCAGCTCCAGCTGGAACGCTTCGCCCGAGCCGCGCCCCACCATGTCGCGCCAGCCCAGCGCGGTGGAGAGCTTGTTGCGCACCTCGCCGTGATGGGCGACGTACGCCTGCGGGTCGACATGAACCGGGCGCTGCGGGGTGATCGGGATCTCGAAGACGCCCCCGTGCGCCATCACGGCCACCGCCCCCTGCCCCTTGAGGGTGGTCGTGAACAGACCCTGCCCCGTCACCTGCCCCCGCACCAGCCCCATGACCCCGCCCTGCGCGCCCATGAACATCGTCCCCTGCTGGAGCGTGCCCTCGAAGGCCAGCAGCCGGTCCGCCTCCACATAGAGGGTGTCGCCGCCGAGGTGGATGACCTGGACGTGGTGGCCGCCGTGCCCGAAGAAGACGGTGCCGCTGCCCTCCACGGTCATCAGCGGGGTCGCCTCGCCGGCCACCCGCCGCCCGAGCATCGACATGACCCCGCCCTGGCCGCCCTGGATGTTGGGCGTGAAGGACACGTCGCCCCGGTAGGCGAGCATCGCCCCGCGCTGACTGAACAGCCGCTGGCCGGGCAGGACCGTCGCCTCGACCATCTTCGAGTTGATCTCCCGCAGCGCCATCACACGTCCCCCGCGATCGTGTTCCGCTCACTCGGCTGCACGTACACCAGTCCGTCGCCCTCGAAGCGGATCTGGAAGGCCTCACCGCTGCCCTCCCCGAGGAAGGTGCGGAACGTCACGCCGGACTGGAAGGACTGCCGTACGTTCCCCTGGTGCGCGATGTAGGCGCCGGGGTCGACGGTCAGCGGGTACTGCGAGCTGACCCGCAGGACCACGGCCGGGCCGTCGGACGTGATGGCCGCCTGCCCGTGCCCCTCGACGGTCGTCGTGAACAGCCCGTTGCCCTGGGTGGCCCCCCGCAGCCCGGTGAAGGACGTACCGGTGCGCAGCCCGGCGTCGGTCGCGAGCAGGTTGCTCGCCTCCACGTACAGCTTGTCCCCCTGAAGGCTGACGAGGTTGATCTCGGACGCGCGGTCCGCGAACCAGCAGGTCCCCTGGCCCTTCACCTCCATCACGGTCATCTGCTCGCCGGTCAGCCGGCGGGTCACCATCCCCCGGAGCCCCTCACCGCCGCCGCTGAGTTTCTTGAAGGCCATCTGCCCGTCGTACGCGACCATCGAGCCGTTCTTGGCCTTCACGGCGTCCCCGGTCATGTCGACGGCGAGGACCTTGCTTCCTTGAAGTCGGAACATCGCCACGCTGCGAAGGTAGCGGCGGACGCCCCGTCACGGACAGACCCCTCCCCCTGGGACCGGTGGGGCGTTTGCCACAATGGGCGGACGCTTGTGCGTGCGTTCACAAACCGTGGGCGCCGCGCGCCGACGCCGCTCCCTCTCACCGAAGGTGACCCGTGGACCTCAAGACAGCCTCCGCCATCCGCCGCCTCCGGCTGATCTCCGTGCCGGAGGGCATCTCCTGGATCGTCCTTGCGGCCTGCACGGTCATCAAGTACACGATCACTTCGAGCGTCGACGTCGCCCGGGTACTGGGGCCGATCCACGGTGTGCTGTTCGTCCTCTACGTGATCTTCTGGGCCGACGCCTGGAACCGCGCCAAGTGGGCGCGGGGCAAGGCCGCGCTCTACTTCGCCTACTCGATCATCCCGGGCGGCGGCTTCGTCATCGAGCGCACGCTGCGCCGCGAGGCGGAGGACGCGGTCATCGCCGCCCGCGCCCGCAAGGAAGGCGTGGTGAACGCGTGATCGTCGCCTTCTCCGTGACGCCCCTCGGCGTCGGCGAGGACGTCGGGGAGTACGTCGCCGACGCAGTCCGCGTCGTACGCGAGTCGGGGCTGCCCCACCGCACCGACGCGATGTTCACCTCCGTCGAGGGCGAGTGGGACGAGGTCATGGACGTCGTACGCCGCGCCGTGGCCGCCGTGGAGGCACGCGCCCCGCGGGTGTCCCTCGTCCTCAAGGCGGACATCCGCCCCGGGGTCACCGACGGGCTCACCTCCAAGGTGGAGACGGTGGAACGCCACCTGGCCGGCTAGGACACGGCTAGGACGTGTTTTCCGGATCAGGCGAAGCCCGGCAGGCGCGGACGCGCATGCCGGGCTTCCCGCCGGGTCAGCCCTCCGTCAGGCTCGCCACCAGGTCGTCCGCCGCACGGTAGGGATCCAGTTCGCCCGCGACGATGCGCTCCGCCAGGGCGCCGAGACGGCGGTCGCCGTGGAGGTCGCCGATGCGCTCGCGCAGGGCCGTGACGGCGATGGTCTCCACCTCGCGGGAGGCCCGGGCCCGGCGGCGCTCGGCGAGTACGCCGCGCTCCTCCATCCAGGCGCGGTGCTTCTCCAGGGCCTCCACGACCTCGTCCACGCCCTCGGCTCGGGCGGCCACCGTCTTGACGATGGGCGGGCGCCAGTCGCCGGGGCCGCGGGACTCGCCGAGGCCCAGCATGTGGTTCAGCTCCCGGGCCGTGGCGTCGGCGCCGTCGCGGTCGGCCTTGTTGACCACGTAGACGTCACCGATCTCCAGGATGCCCGCCTTGGCGGCCTGGATGCCGTCCCCCATGCCGGGGGCGAGGAGGACCACCGAGGTGTCCGCCTGGGAGGCGATCTCCACCTCGGACTGCCCGACGCCCACCGTCTCGACCAGGATCACGTCGCAGCCCGCCGCGTCCAGCACCCGGATGGCCTGCGGGGCGGCCCAGGCGAGGCCGCCGAGATGGCCACGGGTGGCCATCGAGCGGATGTAGACGCCGGGGTCGGAGGCGTGGTCCGACATCCGGACGCGGTCACCGAGCAGGGCGCCGCCGGAGAAGGGCGACGACGGGTCGACGGCGAGCACGCCGACCCGTTTGCCTTGTTTGCGGTATGCGGTCACCAGGGCGGAGGTCGACGTCGACTTGCCGACGCCGGGCGAGCCCGTCAGACCGACCACGTATGCGTTGCCGGTCAGCGGCGCGAGCGCCGCCATGACCTCCCTGAGCTGTGGGGACGCCCCCTCCACCAAGGAGATCAGCCGGGCCACGGCCCGCGGCCGGCCTTCCCTGGCCTGGGCCACCAGAGAGGAGACGTCCTGCATCACAGCTCCGTTCGCTTACGAGAAGACGTACCGCTTGCTCAGGCCACTCAGGCCTTGGGCACCCGCACGATCAGCGCGTCACCCTGACCGCCGCCACCGCACAGCGCGGCCGCGCCGACCCCGCCGCCCCGGCGCTTCAGCTCCAGCGCCAGGTGCAGCACCAGACGCGCGCCGGACATGCCGATCGGGTGGCCGAGGGCGATGGCCCCGCCGTTGACGTTCACCTTTTCCGTGGAAACCCCGAGGTCCTTCATTGACTGCACCGCGACGGCGGCGAAGGCCTCGTTGATCTCGATGAGGTCCAGGTCGGAGACGTCCAGACCGTCCTTCTTCAGCGCGTGCAGGATGGCGTTCGACGGCTGCGACTGAAGGGAGTTGTCCGGGCCGGCCACGTTGCCGTGGGCGCCGATCTCGGCGATCCAGTCCAGGCCCAGCTCCTCGGCCTTGGCCTTGCTCATCACGACCACGGCCGCGGCGCCGTCGGAGATCTGCGAGGCGGAGCCCGCGGTGATCGTGCCGTCCTTGGCGAACGCCGGACGCAGCCTGCCCAGCGACTCCGCGGTCGTGTCGCCGCGAATGCCCTCGTCCTTGCTGAAGAGGACCGGGTCGCCCTTGCGCTGCGGGATCTCGACCGGGGTGATCTCCGCCTCGAAGATCCCGTTCTTCTGCGCAGCCGCGGCCCGCTGGTGGGAGAGGGCGGCGATCTCGTCCTGCTCCGGGCGCCTGATGCCCAGGCGGGTGTTGTGCTTCTCCGTGGACTCGCCCATGGCGACGCCCTCGAAGGAGTCGGTCAGACCGTCGTGGGCCATGGCGTCGAGCATCTCGACCGCGCCGTACTTGAAGCCGTCGCGGGACTTCGGCAGCAGGTGGGGGGCGTTGGTCATGGACTCCTGGCCGCCCGCGACCACGATGTCGAACTCGCCGGCGCGGATCAGCTGGTCGGCGAGCGCGATCGCGTCGAGGCCGGACAGACACACCTTGTTGATGGTGAGCGCCGGGACGTTCATCGGAATGCCGCCCTTGACCGCGGCCTGGCGCGCCGGGATCTGCCCTGCCCCGGCCTGGAGCACCTGGCCCATGATCACGTACTGCACCTGGTCGCCGCCGATTCCCGCACGGTCGAGGGCGGCCTTGATCGCGAAACCGCCGAGGTCGGCTCCGCTGAAGGACTTGAGCGAGCCGAGCAGTCGGCCCATCGGGGTGCGGGCACCGGCCACGATGACCGAGGTGGCCGAGGTGTTCGTTCCTGACATGAGGTGCGATCCCCTTTCAGCTGCACAAAGCTGAGGAGTGAACGAGGGTTTACTTCGAATGTACTGAGCGGTACAGCACCCGTCACCGGCCCGTCGGTGTGATCGCGCGCACGTTGCGTAACCATCTCAGGAGCGCTGCACTGAGTCCATGCTGACGCGAATCGACCACATCGGGATCGCCTGCCACGACCTCGACACGACCGTCGAGTTCTACCGGTCCACGTACGGCTTCGAGGTGTTCCACACCGAGGTCAACGAGGAGCAGGGCGTGCGCGAGGCCATGCTCAAGATCAACGACACGTCCGACGGCGGAGCCTCCTACCTCCAGCTGCTCGAACCCACCCGCGAGGACTCCACGGTCGCCAAGTGGCTGGCCAAGAACGGCGAGGGCGTGCACCACATCGCTTTCGGTACGGCGGATGTCGACGCCGACGCCGCGGACATCCGCGAGAGGGGCGTACGCGTTCTGTACGAGGAGCCCCGGCGCGGCTCCATGGGGTCGCGGATCACCTTCCTGCACCCCAAGGACTGCCACGGTGTACTGACAGAACTCGTCACATCCGCGCCTGTTGAGTCGCATGAGCACTGACCCTCGTACATGAGGGCCGGTAGGGTTGGGGGCGGTCGCCCCCGAAGTCCGGGGTGACCGCTTTCCGGGGTCCGGGTTTCGGGGGACGAGCGTCGGGGCAGCAGCCCGTGCGCTCCGCCGTTGATCTGACACCATTCCCCGGGGGCCACGTTCGGCGGACGGACGAGGCTCGTTTGGACAGGCTTGCGACCAGGGGACGGATGGGACCGCGCAGTGCGGGGCTACGAGAGCCAGGAGCGAGAGCCGGCGGCTGACGTCGACCACCTCTCTCGGTTCGAGGCCGAGATGAAGCGGCTGAAGACCGAGCGGGAAAAGGCGATCCAGCATGCCGAGGACCTCGGCTACCAGGTCGAGGTGCTGCGCGCCAAGCTGCATGAGGCGCGGCGCACCATCATGTCCCGGCCCGCCTTCGACGGCGGTGACATCGGCTATCAGGCCGAGCAGCTGCTGCGGAACGCGCAGGTCCAGGCGGACCAGCTGCGCCAGGACGCCGAGCGGGAGCTGAGCCAGGCCCGCGCGCAGACCCAGCGGATCCTCCAGGAGCACGCCGAGCACTCCGCCCGGCTCCAGGCGGAGCTGCACACCGAGGCCGTCACCCGCCGCCAGCAGCTGGACCAGGAGCTGGCCGAGCGCCGGCAGACGGTCGAGTCGCACGTCAACGAGAACGTGGCCTGGGCGGAGCAGCTGCGGGCCCGCACCGAGGCGCAGGCCCGGCGGCTGCTCGACGAGTCGCGCGCCGAGGCCGAGCAGGCCATGACGGCCGCCCGCGCCGAGGCCGAACGGCTGACCGCCGAGGCCAGGCAGCGGCTCACCAGCGACGCCGAGGCCGCCCGCGCGGAGGCCGAGCAGTTGCTGCGGCGCGCCCGCACCGACGCCGAGCGGCTGCTGAACGCCGCGTCGACGCAGGCCCAGGAGGCCACCGAGCACGCCGAGCAGCTGCGCAGCTCCACCGCCACGGAGTCGGACACCGCCCGCCGCCAGGCGGGTGAGCTGAGCCGGGCCGCCGAGCAGCGGATGGCGGAGGCCGAGGAGTCGCTGCGCAAGGCGCAGTCCGAGGCCGAGAAGGTGCTCGCGGAGGCGAAGGAGGCCGCCGCCAAGGCCCTGTCGACCGCCGAGTCCACCAACGAGCAGCGCACGCGTACGGCTAAGGAGCAGGTCGCCCGGCTGGTCGGCGAGGCCACCAAGGAGGCCGAGAGCACCAGGGCGGACGCCGAGCAGGTCGTCGCGGACGCCCGCGCCGAGGCGGAGAAGATCCTCGCCGAGGCCGGTGACAAGGCCCGCAGCGTCACCGCCGAGGAGACCGCCTCCCAGCTGGGCAAGGCCGCGAAGACCGCCGAGGACGTCCTGAACAAGGCGGCCGAGGAGGCCCGGCAGACCACGAAGGCCGCCGCCGAGGAGGCCGAGCGGATCCGCACCGAGGCGGAGGCCGAGTCGGACCGGCTGCGGGCCGAGGCGCACGACATCGCCGAGCAGCTCAAGGGCGCGGCCAAGGACGACACCAAGGAGTACCGCGCCAAGACGGTCGAGCTCCAGGAGGAGGCCCGTCGGCTGCGCGGTGAGGCCGAGCAGCTGCGTTCGGACGCGGTCGCCGAGGGCGACAGCATCCGCGCCGAGGCCCGGCGCGAGGCCGTCCAGCAGATCGAGCAGGCGGCCAAGTCCGCCGAGGAGCTGCTGGCCAAGGCCAAGGTCGACGCGGACGAGCTGCGGCAGAGCGCCACGACGGACAGCGAGAAGGTCCGCACCGAGGCCATCGAGCGCGCCACCGCGCTGCGCCGGCAGGCCGAGGAGACCCTGGAGCGCACCCGCAAGGAGGCCGAACGGCACCGCGCGGAGGCCGACGAGCAGGTCGAGGCGGTCAAGGACGACGCCGAGCGGGCCGCACGCGAGCTGCGCGAGGAGACCGAACGCGCGGTCGAGGCGCGGCGTGCGGAGGCCGCCGAGGAGCTGACCCGGCTGCACGGCGAGGCCGAGGACCGGCTCGCGTCGGCCGAGCAGGCGCTGACCGAGGCCCGTGAGGAGGCCGCCCGGGTCCGCCGGGAGGCGTCCGAGGAGGGCGAGCGGCTGCGCGCCGAGGCCGCCGAACGGATCCGCACGCTCCAGCAGCAGGCGGAGGCGGAGGCGGAGCGGCTGCGCACCGAGGCCGCGGCGGACGCGTCCGCGTCCCGCGCGGAGGGCGAGTCGGTCGCCGTACGACTGCGGTCGGAGGCGGCTGCCGAGGCCGAGCGGCTGAAGTCGGAGGCGCAGGAGAGCGCCGACCGGGTGCGGGCGGAGGCGCAGGCCGCCGCCGAACGGCTGGGCACCGAGGCGTCGGAGACCCTGGCGGCCGCCCAGGAGGAGGCCACCCGGCGCCGCCGCGAGGCCGAGGAGCTGCTCGGTGCCGCGCGCACCGAGGCCGGCCAGGAGCGTGAGCAGGCCCGCGAGCAGAGCGAGGAACTGCTGGCGTCGGCGCGCAACCGCGTGGAGGAGGCGCAGGCCGAGGCCGTACGCCTGGTCGAGGAGGCCGACCGGCGCGCCACCGAGATGGTGTCCGGGGCCGAACAGCACGCCCAGCAGGTACGGGACTCCGTCGCGGGGCTGCACGAGCAGGCGCAGGAGGAGATCACCGGTCTGCGCTCGGCCGCCGAGCACGTGGCGGACCGTACCCGGCGGGAGGCCGAGGAGGAGGCGGACCGGGTCCGTTCCGACGCCTACGCCGAGCGGGAGCGGGCCAGTGAGGACGCGAGCCGACTGCGGCGCGAGGCGCAGGAGGAGGCCGACGCGGCCAGGGCGCTCGCGGAGCGTACGACGGCGGAGGCGATCACCGAGGCGGAGCGGCTGCGGACGGACGCGGCGGCGCACGCCCAGCGGGTGCGCACGGAGGCCTCGGACGCGATCGCGGAGGCCGACCAGGCCGCGACCCGCACCCGGGCCGAGGCCCGCGAGGACGCCAACCGCATCCGGTCGGACGCGGCGACGCAGGCCGACACGCTCATCACCGAGGCACGCGCGGAGGCGGAGCGGCTCCAGGCGGAGACCCTCGCCGAGGCGGAGCGGCTCCAGACGGACACCGTCGCGGAGGCCGACCGGGTCCGGGCGGAGGCCGTCGCGGGCGCCGAGAAGCTGATCACGGACGCCACCGGGGACGCCGAGCGGCTGCGCGCCGAGGCCGCCGAGACCATCGTCTCCGCGCAGCAGCACGCCGAGCGGATCCGCGCCGAGTCCGACCGGCTGCGGGCGGACGCGGAGGCGGCGGCCGAGCGGCTGCTGGGCTCCGCGCGCCAGGAGGCGGAGCAGACGCTGGACGAGGCCCGCAAGGACGCCAACAAGCGGCGTTCCGAGGCGGCCGAGCAGGTCGACACGCTCATCACGGAGACCACGGCGGAGGCCGACAAGCTGCTGACCGAGGCGCAGCAGCAGGCGCTGAAGACCACCGCGGACGCCGAGTCGCAGGCGGACACGATGGTCGGCGCGGCCCGCAGCGAGGCGGACCGGCTGGTCTCCGAGGCGCGGATCGAGGGCAACGCCCTGGTGGAGAAGGCCCGTACGGACGCGGACGAGCTGCTGGTCGGCGCGCGCCGGGACTCCACCGCCATCCGGGAGCGGGCGGACGAGCTGCGCGAGCGGATCACCGCCGAGATCGAGGAGCTGCACGAGCGGGCCCGTCGTGAGTCGGCCGAGACCATGAAGTCGACCGGCGACCGCTGCGACGCGCTCATCAAGTCCGCGGAGGAGCAGCACGCCAAGGCGCAGACGAAGGCCAAGGAGATCGTGTCGGAGGCCAACTCCGAGGCGGGCAAGGTGCGGATCGCGGCCGTGAAGAAGGCCGAGGGTCTGCTCAAGGAGGCCGAGCAGAAGAAGGCCACCCTGGTCCGCGAGGCCGAGGAGCTGAAGGCCGAGGCGATCCGCGAGGCCAAGCAGACGGTCGAGGAGGGCAAGCGTGAGCTGGAGATCCTGGCCCGCCGCCGCGAGGACATCAACGCCGAGATCGCTCGGGTGCAGACGGTCCTGGAGGCGTTGACGTCGTTCGAGGCACCGGGAGGGGCGAAGGACTCGGCCGTCAAGGCGGCGGCGTCCATCGGAACGCCTCGTTCGGGTGGCAAGTCGACCGAAGACTAGCCAAGTGGCAAGTACCCCCCCGTCCGACCACTCAAAAGGGGTGTCATTCTCCAGATCAAACACGCATACGCTCGATGACACACCGCATCGGCCCCTAGGATTCCCCCTAACACCTCACCGGTCCCATTCGACAGGAACCCCATGAGCGACACTTCCCCCTACGGCTTCGAGCTAGTGCGGCGTGGGTACGACCGCGCTCAGGTGGACGAACGGATCTCCAAGCTCGTCTCCGACCGTGACAGCGCTCTCGCCCGCATCACCGCTCTGGAAAAGCGCATCGAGGAGCTGCACCTCGAAACGCAGAACGCCCAGGCCCAGGTCACCGACGCGGAGCCGTCGTACGCGGGTCTCGGCGCGCGGGTCGAGAAGATCCTGCGCCTGGCCGAGGAAGAGGCCAAGGATCTGCGTGAGGAGGCCCGACGCGCGGCGGAGCAGCACCGCGAGCTCGCCGAGTCGGCGGCCCAGCAGGTGCGCAACGACGCGGAGTCGTTCGCGGCCGAGCGCAAGTCCAAGGCCGAGGACGAGGGCGTCCGTATCGTCGAGAAGGCCAAGAGCGACGCCTCGCAGCTGCGCTCCGAGGCGCAGAAGGACGCGCAGTCCAAGCGCGAGGAGGCCGACGCCCTCTTCGAGGAGACCCGTGCCAAGGCCGCGCAGGCCGCCGCCGACTTCGAGACGAACCTGGCCAAGCGCCGCGAGCAGTCCGAGCGTGACCTGGCCTCGCGTCAGCAGAAGGCCGAGAAGCGCCTGGCGGAGATCGAGCACCGCGCCGAGCAGCTGCGTCTGGAGGCGGAGAAGCTGCGCACCGACGCCGAGCGCCGCGCCCGCCAGACGGTCGAGACGGCCCAGCGCCAGGCCGAGGACATCGTGGCCGACGCCAACGCCAAGGCCGACCGCATCCGCTCGGAATCCGAGCGCGAGCTGGCCGCGCTGACCAACCGCCGCGACTCCATCAACGCCCAGCTGACGAACGTCCGCGAGATGCTCGCCACGCTGACCGGCGCCGCGGTGGCCGCCACCGGCGCCCCCGCGACCGAGGACGAGCCCGTCTCCCGGGGCGTGCCGGCGCAGCAGACCCGGTAACTCCCGGCGCCTGTCGACGACGAGGTCGAGGCCCCCTGCCGCTCCGGTGGCAGGGGGCCTCGTCCCGTCTTAGCGTGACCGCATGATCGAGCTCTCGGGGCTGACCAAGCGGTACGGCGAGAAGGTCGCGGTCGACGGCCTGTCCTTCGCCGTCACACCCGGCATCGTCACGGGGTTCCTCGGGCCCAACGGCGCCGGGAAGTCCACGACCATGCGGATGATCCTCGGACTCGACCACCCCACCTCGGGTGATGTCCGGATCGACGGCAGGCACTACGACCAGTTGAAGGACCCCCTGACGTACATCGGGGCGCTGCTGGAGGCCAAGGGGGTGCACGGCGGCCGGAGTGCCTTCAACCATCTGCTGTGCCTCGCCCAGAGCAACGGGATCCCGAGGAGCCGGGTCCACGAGGTGCTGGACACGGTGGGCCTCACGGCGGTGGCGCGGAAGAAGGCCAAGGGGTTCTCGCTGGGCATGGGGCAGCGGCTCGGGATCGCGGGCGCGCTGCTCGGCGACCCGCGGATCCTGATGTTCGACGAGCCGGTCAACGGACTCGACCCCGAGGGCATCCACTGGATCCGCAACCTGATGAAGTCGCTCGCCGCTCAGGGCCGGACGGTGTTCGTCTCCAGTCATCTGATGAGCGAGATGGCGCTGACCGCCGATCACCTGGTCGTGATCGGACAGGGCCGGCTCCTGGCGGACATGTCCATGGCGGACTTCATCCGCCAGAACTCGCGGTCGTACGTCCGGATCCGCACCCCGCAGCGCGAGCGGCTGCTCGACGCGCTGCACGAGGCCGGGATCACCGTGGTGGAGTCCGGCGGCGGCACGCTGGAGGTGGACGGGGGCAAGGCGGAGCAGATCGGGGAGCTGTGCGCGCGGGGCGGGATCGTCCTGCACGAGCTGAGCCCCCAGCAGGCCTCGCTCGAGGAGGCGTTCATGCGGCTGACCGCGCAGTCCGTCGAGTACCACGCACACACCGACGCCGCCCCCGTCCCGCAGGACTGGGGCACCGGCTGGAAGGAAGGCTGACCGTGGTGGTCGTCCAGGTCGTCCGCTCCGAGTGGACGAAGATCCGGTCCGTCGCGTCCACCGTGTGGACGCTGTCCCTCGCCGTCGTCGTCACCGTCGCTCTCGGCATGCTGATCTCGGCGCTGTCCCGGCACCAGTTCGACAGGATGCCCGCCCAGGAGCGGGGGTCCTTCGACCCGACCTTCATCAGCTTCGCGGGCATGACCCTCGGGCAGCTGGCGATGATCGTGTTCGGGGTGCTGGTCGTGTCGAACGAGTACAGCACCGGCATGATCCGCACCTCGCTGGCCGCCGTTCCGCAGCGCGCCACCTTCCTGTTCAGCAAGATCGCGGTGGCGACCGGGCTGGCCCTGGCCGTCGGCATGGTCACCAGCTTCGCCGCCTTCTTCCTCGGCCAGGCGATGCTCGGCTCCCACGGGACGGACATCGGCGAGACCGGGGTGCTGCGGGCGGTCATCGGCGGCGGCCTCTACATGACGCTGATCGCGATGTTCTCGATGGGTGTCGCCGCGATGCTGCGCTCGCCGATGCTGTCGCTCGGCATCCTGATGCCGTTCTTCTTCCTGATCTCCAACATCCTCGGCAACGTGGACGCCACGAAGAAGATCGGCCGGTTTCTGCCCGACCAGGCGGGCAGTCGGATCATGCAGGTGATCCCCCGGGTCGGTGACGACACCCCGTACGGCCCCTGGGGCGGCCTCGGCATCATGCTGCTCTGGGTGATCGCGGTGATCGCGGGCGGTTATGCGCTGCTGAAGCAGCGTGACGCCTGAAGTTTTACTTCCTCTTGAGCGGAACCGTCAGCGCCCGGATATCCTCCTAACCCTTACGGGGGCCCTGTGCCCTGCTGTCCTGATCCTTTCGATGGGTGCGGAGCATGATCGAGGCTGTCGGCCTGACCAAGCGATACGGCGACAAGACCGCCGTCTACAACCTTTCCTTCCAGGTACGGCCGGGTGCCGTCACCGGCTTCCTCGGACCGAACGGTTCCGGCAAGTCGACGACCATGCGGATGATCCTGGGTCTGGACAATCCCACCGCGGGCTCAGTGACGATCGGCGGCTACCCGTACCGCAGGCTTCCCAACGCCGCCCGCCAGGTCGGCGCGCTGCTCGACGCCAAGGCGGTGCACGGCGGCCGGCACGCCCGCAACCACCTGCTGTGCCTGGCCCAGCTGTCGGGCATCCCGGCCCGCCGGGTGGACGAGGTGCTCGGCGTGGTCGGCCTCCAGGACGTGGCCAAGAAGCGGTCCAAGGGCTTCTCCCTCGGTATGGGACAGCGGCTTGGCATCGCCGCCGCGCTGCTCGGCGACCCCCAGGTGCTGCTGTTCGACGAGCCGGTCAACGGCCTCGACCCCGAGGGCATCCTCTGGGTGAGGAACCTGATGCGGGCGCTCGCCGCCGAGGGGCGGACGGTGTTCGTCTCCAGCCACCTGATGAGCGAGATGGCGCTGACCGCCGACCACCTCATCGTGATCGGGCGCGGACAGCTGCTCGCCGACATGAGTGTGAAGGACTTCATTTCGGCCAACTCCGCCGACTTCGCGCGCGTACGCACTCCGGACACCGACCCGCAGCTGCGCGAGAAGCTGACGTCCGCGCTGACCGAGGCGGGCGGACATGTGATGTCGGAGCAGGACGGCGCGCTCCGGGTCACCGGACTGCCGCTCCCCCGCATCAGCGACCTGGCGCACGATGCCGACGTGCGCCTGTGGGAGCTCTCTCCGCACCAGGCGTCCCTGGAGGAGGCGTACATGCGGATGACGCAGGGCGCCGTCGACTACCGCTCGACCATCGACCAGCGGGCCGGCCTCCAGCAGCCCCTGCCGCCCGGCGCCCAGCCGCCGATGCCGGTGCCGGGCCAGGGCCAGCCGGGCTGGTACGCCCCGCCGCCGCCCCAGCAGGGCGGCCAGCCGTTCGCCATGCAGGGTCCGGCGCCCGCCGGGTCGTACGCCGCTCCGGGTGCGCCCCACCCGTACGGCGCCCCCGCCGCGCCCGCCGGGGCTCCTGCCGCCGGTCACCCGAACCCTTACGCGCAGCCCGCCCCGGCAGCGCCCGCAGCAGCGGCAGCACCGGCCGCGCCCACCAGTGCCCCGGCAGCCGCTCCCGCGGCCCCGGCGGCCGCCCCGGCCGCCCCCGCGCAGCCCGAGCCGCAGCAGTCCCCGGCCCCCGCTGCCGAATCGTCTCCGCAGCCGGCCGCACCCACCGCCGCCCCCGCCGACCTGACCAAGCCCGAGGACGCCCGATGAGCACCCCACAGCCCCCCATGCCGCAGGCAGCCGCTGCCCCGGCCCCGCAGCACTGGCAGGCGGCGCCGGGTGGGTCGTACCCCGGTTACAGCTCGCCGATCCCGGTGGTGCGCACGCACCTCGGACACGCGCTGGCCTCCGAGTGGACGAAGATCAAGTCGGTCCGCTCGACCATGTGGACGCTCGGGGTGTTCGTGCTCCTCGTGATCGGCATCGGTCTGCTGGCCGGCACCGTGGTCAGCAGCTCGTCGTCGGACCTCGATGGCGAGAACCCGCTGAGCATGGGCTTCTTCGGGCTGCTCCTCGGCTCCATGTGCATCATCACGCTCGGCGTGCTGACCACGTCGTCGGAGTACGGCACGGGGATGATCCGCACGACCATGACCGCCTGCCCCAGCCGGGGCCGGGTGCTCACGGCCAAGGCGATCGTGTTCTTCCTCGTCGCCTTCGTGGTGACGCTCGCCTCCGCGTCGTTCGTCGCCATGGTGCAGGTGCCGATGCTGGAGGGGAACGGCGCCGAGACCCCGTCCGGCGGCGAATGGCTGAAGGGCACGGTCGGCGTCAGCCTCTACATCGCGCTGCTCGGACTGTTCGCGCTGCTGATCGGCTCGATCATCCGGCACTCGGCGGGCGCCGTCACGATCATGATCGGTGCCCTGCTCGCCCCGCTGGTGATCGCGCTGTTCATGTTCTCCCAGTCGCTGGAGGACGTGCGCCAGGCGCTCCTCGAGTACTCGATCCCGAACCAGCTGAGCGTCTTCTACTCCAACTCCCTCAGCGGATCCGGCCCCTCCGGCTGGGACCCGCTGTGGATCATCCTGGGCGCGACGGTGCTGGCGTTCGCCGGGGCCTACGCGCTGCTGGAGAAGCGGGACGTCTGAGGGCCCGGAGTCCGGACCCTAGAACCTGGGCGCGTTCCGGGACCGCCGCACCGACGTGGTGCGGCGGTCCTTCGCGTTCCAGCAGGCCTTGTGCCAGTGCCGGCGGTCGTCCACGCCCGAGTACTCCGCCCAGGCCACCACGTGCGGGACGCCGGACGGGATCACCTGGTCGCAGCCGGGGCAGCGGTAGGTCTTGCCCGCCGTGCTCGCCCCGGCCACATGGCGCACGTTCCACTCCTCCCCCTGCCAGCTCTCCGTGGACTGCCAGCCGCCGTATCGGTCGGCGCGGTCGTCCTCGGCGCTCGGGCCGGACGATCCGGCTCCCTTGGCTCGGTTGCGACGCGGGGACACGGGACACCTCTCGGGGCTATACAGGACGCACGGGCGGATTCCAGCCTACGCGGCACGCACAGGGGTACGCGTAGCGCGCCAATCTACACAAGTCCCCCTCCGCGAAGACCCGTTCTCCAGACAATCGGCAAATCTCTCCACGATGCCGTGTCCTTGGCACGTGTCGGACGGTTATGCCGTGTGGGGGAGCTCCGTGTCGGAGCCAAGGGAAGCAGGAAGAACCATGCACGTCGGAAGTTTTGTGCTGGCCGCCCAGTTCCCGGGCCAGGGCCAGGGGGAGGCACTGCACCGGGCGGTTCGCTCGGCGGAGGTCGCCGAGCAGGCGGGACTGGACACCGTCTGGATCGGCGAACACCACTTCGTGCCGTACGGCACCTGTCCGTCGGCGGTCACCCTGGCCGCCCTGCTGCTGGGGCGCACCCACCGTATCCGGGTCGGCACCGCGGTGAGCGTGATGTCCACCGTCCACCCGGTCGCCCTCGGCGAGCAGACCGCACTGCTCCATGTGACGAGCGGCGGACGGTTCACGCTGGGCGTGGGCCGGGGCGGCCCCTGGGTGGACCTGGAGGTGTTCGGCACCGGCCTGGCGGCCTACGAACAGGGGTTCCCGGAGTCCCTCGACCTGCTGCTCCGCTGGCTGGGCGAGCCCGCGGTGTCCGCCTCGGGCGACCGGTTCTCCTTCCGTGAGGTCCCCGTCGTACCCCGGCCCTCCGAGGCCCTGACGGACGCCCCGGGTCCCGAGGTCGTCGTCGCGTGCACCTCGGCGGAGAGCGTCCGGCTGGCGGCCGAGCGCGGGCTGCCGATGCTGCTCGGGATGCACATCGGGGACGAGGAGAAGGCCGATATGGTCGCCCTGTGGCGGCGGCACGCGCGCGCGGCAGGACGCCCGCAGGATGAGATCCTCGGCGCGGCCCATGTCTCGGCGGGCGTCTGCCAGATCGCGGACCGGCGCCCGGACGCGGCCGAAACACTGCTGAAGGCGATGCCGGGCTGGTTCCGGCAGGGCCTCGCGGCCCATGTGACGGTGGACGACCGCAAACGCGCGATGCGCGACCCGCTGGCGTACACCGAGCTGCTCTGCGGGCTGCACCCGGTGGGCACACCCCGGCTGTGCGCCGACCGGCTCGCCGCGACCTCCGAGCGGACCGGGATCTCCCGTTTCGCGCTGCTGGTGGAGGGCTCGGGAGACCTGGCGGCGACCGAGGAGAACGTGCGGCGGCTGGGCGCGGAGGTGCTCCCCCACCTCCGCTGAGCCGTGTACGGCCCGGCCGTTCGGGGAGCTTGCCGCCCCGGTACTGATGCACCTCCTGCGTACGGAGCGGCAAGCAAGCGGCTCACTGCGTCAGCAGTGCCCGGATCTCGCGTCAGCAGTCCCTGAGCTCCGGGGACTGGTTCAGCAGCTGACCGCGCACCGAAGTGAAGCGGGTCAGCGCCTCGTCGACCGAGGTGTCGAGCGGGAACACCGCCACCCGATGGCAGTTCTGGAAGGCCAGCCGTACGCCGAAGTGCCGCTGGAGCGCGCCGCGTATGGCGTCACTCGCGAGCGCGCGGAGCAGCTGACCCCGTGCCTGCTCGTCCGGCGGGGGCGTCTGGTTGTCGGCGAACTGTCCGCCGTCCACCTTCAGCTGGGCCACCAGGGAGCTGATCATCTCCCACGCAAAGGGCAGGGAGGTCCGGACGCAGTCGACGAAGTCTGCTTCGTCGACCTCGCCTCGCTCGGCCTGTTCCAGTAGGGCCGGTGAGACGTCGAGCGACATGGGTTCTCCTCTCGCACCCCCGAACAGCAGGGGTTGCCGGACAGGTAGGGGAGTTCGCGGTATCGAACACTCTGAGTACATGCGCCGCGACCTCCCGTTCACTACGGTAGGCAACGGTCCGTGGCCGCACCAGGAGAATGCGCACATGCGCCGGTCCCTTTAGGCGCACAATCGGCCAGATATGAACACGGGTTGCCAGAAAGCACGAGTCGGCCGCAAGGGGCCACAGGGGAAGCACCCTCGGGCGAATCGCGTGCACCCCGGGGCGTCGAGTAGCGTTGCCGACCATGCGTCTCGTCATTGCCCGGTGCTCGGTCGACTACGCCGGCCGGCTCACCGCCCACCTCCCCTCGGCCCCCCGCCTGATCCTGGTCAAGGCAGACGGCAGCGTCTCGATCCACGCGGACGACCGGGCGTACAAGCCCCTCAACTGGATGTCGCCGCCCTGCACCCTGAAGGAGGGGGCGGACGGCGAGACGGGCGTCTGGACCGTCGTGAACAAGGCCGGCGAGAAGCTGATCATCACGATGGAGGAGGTCCTCCACGACTCCTCGCACGAACTGGGCGTGGACCCGGGCCTGATCAAGGACGGCGTGGAAGCGCACCTCCAGGAGCTGCTCGCCGACCGGATCGAAACCCTCGGCGACGGCTACACCCTGATCCGCCGTGAGTACATGACCGCCATCGGCCCGGTCGACATCCTGTGCCGGGACGCCGAGGGCCGGACGGTCGCGGTCGAGATCAAGCGGCGCGGCGAGATCGACGGCGTGGAGCAGCTCACCCGCTACCTGGACCTGCTGAACCGCGACCCGCACCTCGCCCCGGTACGCGGCGTCTTCGCCGCCCAGGAGATCAAACCCCAGGCCCGCGTCCTCGCCACGGACCGCGGCATCGACTGCCAGATCCTCGACTACAACGCGCTGCGGGGCATCGAGGACGACAAGCTCCGGCTGTTCTGAGAGACCAGCTCCGGCTGTTCCGGGAAACGGTTTCGGGAAACGGCCTCAGCGCTCCCCGCCCGGCACCCAAAGCACGTCACCCGTGGCCTTGTTCGCGATGCGGGCCAGGATGAAGAGCAGGTCCGACAGGCGGTTGAGGTAGGTCGCGGTCAGCGCGTTCATCACGTCGCCGTGGGCCTCCAGGGCCGCCCAGGTGGAGCGTTCGGCGCGGCGGACGACCGTGCAGGCCTGGTGGAGCAGGGCCGCGCCGGGGGTGCCGCCGGGGAGGATGAAGGAGCGGAGCTTCTCCAGACGCTCGTTGAAGCGGTCGCAGTCCGCCTCCAGCCGGTCGACGTAGAACTGCTCGACGCGCAGCGGCGGGAACTCCGGGTTCTCGGCCACCGGCGTGGACAGGTCCGCGCCCACGTCGAACAGATCGTTCTGCACCCGGGTGAGGACCGCGACGACCTCCTCCTCCAGCCCGCCGAGCGCGATCGCGGTACCGATCACCGCGTTCGCCTCGTTGGTGTCCGCGTACGCGGAGATACGCAGATCCGTCTTGGCGACCCGGCTCATGTCACCGAGGGCGGTGGTGCCCTGGTCGCCGGTCCTGGTGTAGATGCGCGTCAGATTGACCATGGCGTCAATCTAGTGGCTGACCGACAGGTGCCCGGCCGGGCAGGGGGACTCGACGTGACGGTTGTCTCACGCCCTGAGACCGTGACACGCGTTACTTACTGGATTCGTGGCCCCTCGCGAGCGCTATCGTCCGGCGAAGAGCCATACGTAAACAGCGTGTAAGGGGAGTCGCAGTGGCACGGAAGCTCGCCGTCATCGGGGCCGGACTCATGGGTTCCGGCATCGCCCAGGTCTCCGCGCAGGCGGGCTGGGACGTCGTCCTGCGTGACGTCACCGACGAGGCACTGAAACGTGGCACCGACGGCATCAAGGCCTCGTACGACAAGTTCGTCGCCAAGGGCAAGTTGGCGGCGGACGCCGCCGAGGCCGCCCTCGGCCGCATCACCGCGACCACCGACCTCGACGCGACCGCGGACGCGGACATCGTGGTCGAGGCCGTCTTCGAGAAGCTTGAGGTCAAGCACGAGATCTTCCGTGCGCTCGACAAGATCGTGCGCCCGGACGCGGTGCTCGCCTCCAACACCTCCGCCATCCCGATCACCAAGATCGCGGCGGTCACCGAGCGCCCCGAGCGGGTCGTCGGCGTGCACTTCTTCTCGCCGGTGCCGATGATGCAGCTCGTCGAGCTGGTCCGCGGCTACAAGACCAGCGACGAAACCCTCGCCACCGCGCGGGAGTTCGCCGAGTCCGTCGGCAAGACCTGCATCGTCGTCAACCGGGACGTGGCCGGCTTCGTCACCACCCGGCTCATCTCGGCCCTCGTGGTCGAGGCGACCAAGCTGTACGAGTCGGGCGTCGCGACCGCCGAGGACATCGACCTCGCCTGCAAGCTGGGCTTCGGTCACGCCATGGGCCCGCTCGCCACGGCCGACCTCACCGGCGTGGACATCCTGCTGCACGCCACCGGCAACATCTACACCGAGTCCCAGGACGAGAAGTTCGCTCCGCCGGAGCTGATGCGCCGGATGGTTGACGCCGGTGACATCGGGCGCAAGAGCGGGCAGGGCTTCTACACGTACTGAAAGTCGTACGTACCGCCACCGAAACCGCACACGCCCCGGGGGTATCACTCCTGGGGGTGAATTCCGTATCGGTTCGCTCACAGACGGCAACCACATTGCCACTGGAGCAGTCAGACGTTGCAACGCATCGTCTTGGAATACCTAGTACCTGGAGCACGCACCGCACTCTCGGGGAGCGCATATGTACATCAGGGGCGACCACGCCGAAGTGGCCGTCGGGGGCCGCCTCGACGTCCGCAGCGCGGCGGACGCCCGTACGGCCCTGCACTCCGCCGTCGACGGCGGAGTCGGCGACCTGGTGCTCGACCTGTCCGGACTGGACTCCTGGGACGCCACCGGCCTCGGGGTGATCATGGGCGCCCACCGGCGGGCCGGCCGTCGCGGCCGACGGCTGGTGCTGCGCGCCGTTCCGCCGCAGATGCAACGCCTGCTGGTGGCCACCCGGCTGCACCGGATCCTGGCCATCGAGGGGGCGAGCGGCGCGGAGCCGCTGCCCCGGGTGTGACCACGCAATCCTCACGAGACCGTGACCTGGCAAGCGGCGCGCGACCCGGGCCTGTCGTAGATACTGTGCGAAGGTTTTAGGTTCGGTCGCCCGCTGCTCAGCAACACCCTCGAAACGGGCACATGACGCTTTAGGGGTTAGCAGCCTATGGACCCGATCGACCGGGCACCCGAGGGGTACGGCCAGGACGGCGACGGCGGCTCCACGCCGGGCCGGCGCCCGCCCCGGGACTCTCTCGCGGCGGACTTCCAGAGCGCGCCCGTGCCCGTCCGCACGGTGCGGCTCGTCGCGGGTGACCTGCTGCTCACCCTCAATCCCGTCGACGGCAGCGAGATCGAGCCCTGCCCACCCACCGAGCGGCCCGGCCCGCCGGCCAGGTTCTCCGTCGAGGAGCGCGCCCGGAACGAGCGCGCCGCCCGGCCGCCCGTTCCGCCGGGCCCCGCGCTGCCCGCACTCCCGCTGCTGGCCCGCCAGGACGAGCGGGAGAGCCTGGTACGGCTGCTCGCCCGCGGCCGCACCGTGCGTCTGACCGGCCCGTCCGGATCGGGCCGCAGCGCTCTGCTGGACCTCGTCGCCGAAGACTGTGCCGACCTCGCCCCCGACGGCGTGGTCCGCCTCAGCGGCTTCGGCCGCACGGCCGACGAGCTGCTGCACGACCTGTTCCACGCGGTCCACGACGCACCCCGGTACCGGCCGCAGCGTGACGAACTGCGCGCGCTGGTCCGGGAGATCGGCGCGGTCGTCGTGGTCGACGACATCGGGTTCGGCGGCGCCGCCTTCGACGAGCTCATCGACGCCACTCCCGAGTGCGCCTTCCTCGTCGCGGCCATCCCCCAGGTGCCCGCGCCGTCCGACGGCTCCGGTGTGGAGGAGGTCGTTCTCGCGGGCCTGGACCGTGCCGCGGGCGTCGACCTGCTGGAGCACGCCATCGGCCGTGTGCTCACCGAGGACGAGGTCACCTGGGCCGGTGACCTGTGGTTCGAGTCCGAGGGTCTGCCGCTGCGCTTCGTCCAGGCGGGCGCGCTGCTGCGGCAGCGCGACCAGCTGCGGGCCAGCGCCGGAGCGGTCGACGTGGTGGGGGTCTTCGAGGACGTCCGGCTTCCCGGCGACGCCGAGGTGGACGCGGACGTGGACCCCGTCGATCCCGGGGAAGTGCCGCTGCCGTCGCTCGGGGAGGCCGCCGCGCCCGCCCCGCTGCTCGCCTCCCGGCTGAGCGCCTCCGCGCGCGCCACCCTCCGGTTCGCCGTCGCGCTCGACGGCGAGGTGCCGCACCAGGCCCATCTGCCCGCCCTGGTGGGCGACACCCACGCCGACGCGGCGCTGGGCGAACTGGCCGCCTGCGGGCTGGTCTCCCCGGTCGGCTCGCGCTACCGGCTCGCGGCCGGGGTGCGGGCCCAGCTGACGGCCGCCGGATACGGCGACGACGTGCCCGGCGCCGCCCTCGCCGCCGCCCGGCACTACGCCTGGTGGACCGGGCACCCCTCTGTCACCCCGGAGCGGGTCTGTGCCGAGGCCGACGCGGTGCTCGCCGCGCTCGGCGTCCTGGTCCCGGACACCGCACCGGCCGCCGCGGCGGCGGCGGCGAACGACGCCGTGCTGCTGGCCCACTCGGCCGGGCCCGCGTTCGCCGCCGGTCTGCGGTGGAGCGCCTGGGAGCGGACGCTGCGGTTCGGCGCGGAGGCCTCCCGGCTGGCCGGGGACGTGTCCGAACAGGCCTATTTCCAGCACGAGTCGGGAGTGATCGCGCTCTGCGAGGGGCAGCTCGACCGGGCCCGGCGCGAGCTGGAGGCGGCCGTCGCCCTGCGCGGCGCCCTCGCCGACAAGCGGGGCGGTGTCACCGGGCGCCGTGCCCTGGCGCTGGTCACCGACCGCGCGGGCGACGGACCCGGCGTGGCGGTGGCGGGCGAGGAGCTGTCCGAGGCGCGTCACGAGCAGCCGGCGTTGGCCCCGGGCCGGGTCCTCCCGGCCCTTCCGGCCGGCGGTGGGAACGACACCGTGGTCACCAGCCGGACCCCGGCACCGAAGTCCCGGGGCGGCGGTGTCCGGCGACCGGCCCGGCGCAACCTCGTCGCGGCCGGTGCCGGGACGCTGCTCGCCGCCGTGCTGGGCACGGTGGTCACGCTCGGCATGACGTCCCACGACAGTGCCGACGACCCTTCGGGGAACGTGGGCGTCAACCCTTCCGTGGGCCAGGGCGACCCTGGCGTCGACCCGGCCGAGGGCGCCGGAAGCGCCGCCGACCCGGGTACGGCGACCGGCCGTCCGACCGACCCGGGCCACAGCGGCAAGCCCGGCGCCACGGACGACCCGACGTCCCCGACGGACGGCCGCCCGGCCGAACCGGCCGGTGCGAAGGGACCGGAGGGCGGTTCACCGAGCACGCCTCCCAGGCCCACGACGAGCAGACCCACCTCCAGGCCGACGACGCCGAAGCCGTCGACCTCGTCGAGCGGTTCCACTCCGACGGGGAACCCGAGCGGCTCCGCTTCACCCTCGCCGTCCGGTTCGACGTCGTCCTCGCCGTCGGCCCCCGACACGGCGAGCAGGCCCGCCTGACACCAAGTGCGCCCGACACCAAGTGGTCCAGACCCATTGACCCTTGGTCCAGACCTTTCTATTCTCGCGGCACCAAGGGCATGAAGGCTCAGTCATGCCCCTGTCATCCCCGAGAAGAGGGAGGCGCCGCATGCGCGTCAGAGACAGAGTCGCGGCAGGATTCGCGAGCCTGCTGCTCCCCCTGGCAGGACTGGTCGGGCTCGCCGCCCCGGCCGAGGCCGCCACTACCGCCACCGCCACCTACGCCAGGACCCAGGACTGGGGCACCGGCTTCGAAGGCCGGTGGACCGTCAGGAACACCGGCACGACCTCGATCAGCTCCTGGACCATCCAGTGGGACTTCCCCACCGGAACATCCGTCACCTCCGCCTGGGACGCCGACGTCACCTCGTCGGGCACCCACTGGACCGCGAAGAACAAGTCCTACAACGGCACACTCGCCCCGGGCGCCTCCGTCTCCTTCGGGTTCAACGGCGTCGGCACCGGCTCACCGGCCAACTGCAAGCTGAACGGCGGCGGTTGCGACGGGACCACGGTCCCGGGCGACGCGCCGCCCTCCGCACCCGGCACCCCGACCGCCTCCGGTGTCACCGACACCTCGGCGAAGCTGTCCTGGAGCGCCGCGACCGACGACAAGGGCATCAAGAACTACGACGTGCTGCGCGACGGAACGAAGATCGCGACCGTCACGACGACCTCGTACACCGACACCGGCCTGACCGCCGGCACCGACTACACGTACACCGTCCAGGCCCGTGACACCGCGGACCAGACGGGCCCGGTCAGCGGCACCACCGCCGTGCACACCACCGGCGGCGGCACCAATCCGAACCCCGGGGACAAGGTCAAGCTCGGCTACTTCACCGAGTGGGGCATCTACGGCCGGGGCTACAACGTCAAGAACGTGGTGACCTCCGGCTCCGCCGCCAAGATCACCCACATCAACTACGCGTTCGGCAACGTCACCGGCGGCAGATGCGCGATCGGCGACTCCTACGCCGACTACGACAAGGCGTTCACCGCCGACCAGTCCGTGAGCGGCGTCGCGGACAACTGGGACCAGCCGCTGCGCGGCAACTTCAACCAGCTGCGCCAGCTGAAGGCCAAGTACCCGAACATCAAGGTGCTGTGGTCCTTCGGCGGCTGGACCTGGTCCGGCGGCTTCGGCGAGGCCGCGAGAAACCCGGCCGCCTTCGCCCAGTCCTGCTACGACCTGGTCGAGGACCCGCGCTGGGCGGACGTGTTCGACGGCATCGACATCGACTGGGAGTACCCCAACGCCTGCGGGCTGAGCTGCGACAGCAGCGGACCTGCCGCCTTCAGGAACCTGATGGCCGCGCTGCGCGCCAAATTCGGCGCGAACCATCTGGTCACCGCGGCCACCACGGCCGACGGTTCGCCCGGCGGGAAGATCGACGCCACCGACTACGCGGGCGCCTCCCAGTACGTCAACTGGTACAACGTGATGACGTACGACTTCTTCGGCGCCTTCGCCCCGCAGGGCCCCACGGCCCCGCACTCCCCCCTCACCTCCTACAGCGGCATCCCGACCGCCGGCTTCACCACCGCCGACGCGATCGCCAGGTACAAGGCACAGGGCGTGCCCGCGAACAAGCTGCTCATCGGCATCGGCCTCTACGGCCGCGGCTGGACCGGCGTCACCCAGGACGCCCCCGGCGGCACCGCCACGGGAGCGGCACCCGGGACCTACGAGCCGGGCATCGAGGACTACAAGGTGCTCAAGACGTCCTGCCCGGTCACCGGCACCGTCGCGGGCACGGCCTACGCACACTGCGGCAACAACTGGTGGTCGTACGACACCCCCGCCACCATCGGCACCAAGATGGCCTGGGCCAAGACCCAGGGGCTGGGCGGCGCCTTCTTCTGGGAGTTCAGCGGTGACACCACGGGAGGCGAGCTGGTGAACGCCGTCAGCGGCGGACTGTCATGACCGGCTAGGCGACGTTGACGCGCTGTCCGGGCGGGGCCGCCTCGAGCCACGCGAGAAAACCGGTCAGCGCGTCCTCGCTCATGGCCAGCTCCAGGCGCGTACCCCGGTGGGCGCAGGCGAGGATCACGGCGTCGGAGAGCAGCGCCAGTTCCTCCTCGCCCTCGGGATGCCGGCGGCCGGCCACCTCGATCGAGCCGCGCTCCAGCACCCGGCGCGGGCGGTAGGCGTAGGAGAAGACCCGGTACCACTCGATGCGGTCGCCGTTGTAGCGGGCGACGCCGTAGCTCCAGCCCTTGCCGCCCGTGTCGGGTTTCTCCGGTACGTCCCAGCGCAGGGAACAGTCGAACGTACCGCCGGAACGCTGGATGAGTCTGCGGCGCAGGCCGAACAGGAACAGCCCCACCACCACGAGCGCCACCACGACTCCGCACACAGTCAGAGCGAGGACCATCGACACCGACCTCCTCGTCTCTTAGGTAACGGAACGTAAAAAACACCCACATCTGCCTCAGCCGCGGCTGGTACCGGATCGCTCCGGTACCAGCCGCGGCTGAGTGTTACGTCATAGCCTGCGCTGGGTCAGCTCGTCGCCGCCGCACGCAGTCGGACATCCGCGCGGCGCTCGGCGGTGGCGTCGCCCTCCGCCTTCGCACGCTCCAGCTCCCGCTCCGCGCGCTGGACGTCGATCTCGTCCGACAGCTCGGCGATCTCGGCCAGCAACGACAGCTTGTTGTCCGCGAACGAGATGAAACCGCCGTGCACCGCGGCGACGACCGTCCCGCCGTCGTTCGTACGGATGGTCACCGGGCCCGACTCCAGCACACCGAGCAGCGGCTGGTGACCGGGCATGACGCCGATGTCGCCGGACGTGGTGCGCGCGACGACCAGGGTGGCCTCGCCGGACCAGACCTGGCGGTCCGCGGCGACCAGCTCGACATGCAGCTCAGCAGCCAAGGGTGGCTCCTCGGGTCACCACCCGGCGGTAGTGCCGGGTGTGGGTCAATTCTAGGGGGCGTGGCGAGAGGGGCGGACACACCCCCGCGGGTGTCACCCCGCAGGAGGTGTCCTGCCCCTCTCGGACGAGCACGGGGCTCAGGAGACGCCGAGCTCCTTGGCGTTGGCCTTGAGGTCCTCAATGCCACCGCACAGGAAGAACGCCTGCTCCGGGAAGTGGTCGTACTCACCGTCGATGATCGCGTTGAACGCGGTGATCGACTCGTCCAGCGGCACGTCCGAACCGTCGACGCCGGTGAACTGCTTGGCGACGTGGGTGTTCTGGGACAGGAAGCGCTCCACGCGACGGGCACGGTGGACGACGAGCTTGTCCTCCTCGCCGAGCTCGTCGATACCGAGGATCGCGATGATGTCCTGAAGGTCCTTGTACTTCTGCAGGACCGTCTTGACGCGCATCGCGGTGTTGTAGTGGTCCGCCGCGATGTAGCGGGGGTCCAGGATGCGGGACGTGGAGTCCAGCGGGTCCACGGCCGGGTAGATGCCCTTCTCCGAGATCGGACGGGAGAGAACCGTCGTCGCGTCGAGGTGGGCGAAGGTGGTGGCCGGGGCCGGGTCGGTCAGGTCGTCCGCGGGGACGTAGATCGCCTGCATCGAGGTGATCGAGTGACCACGGGTCGACGTGATGCGCTCCTGGAGGAGACCCATCTCGTCGGCCAGGTTCGGCTGGTAACCCACCGCGGACGGCATACGGCCGAGCAGCGTGGAGACCTCGGAACCGGCCTGCGTGAAGCGGAAGATGTTGTCGATGAAGAACAGCACGTCCTGCTTCTGGACGTCACGGAAGTACTCGGCCATGGTGAGGCCGGCCAGCGCGACGCGCAGACGGGTGCCCGGGGGCTCGTCCATCTGGCCGAAGACAAGGGCGGTCTTGTCGATGACGCCCGAGTCCGCCATCTCCTCGATGAGGTCGTTGCCCTCACGGGTGCGCTCGCCGACACCGGCGAACACGGAGACACCGTCGTGGTTGTTGGCGACGCGGTAGATCATCTCCTGGATGAGCACCGTCTTGCCGACGCCGGCACCACCGAACAGACCGATCTTGCCGCCCTTGACGTACGGGGTCAGCAGGTCGATGACCTTGACGCCGGTCTCGAACATCTCGGTCTTCGACTCGAGTTCGTCGAAGCGCGGGGCCTTGCGGTGGATGGACCAGCGCTCGCCCTCGTACTTCTCGTCGACGTTCAGCACCTCACCGAGGGTGTTGAACACCTTGCCCTTGGTGAAGTCGCCGACCGGGACGGTGATGCCCGTGCCGGTGTCGGTGACGGCGGCCTGGCGGACCAGACCGTCGGTGGGCTGCATCGAGATGGTGCGGACCAGGCCGTCACCCAGGTGCTGGGCGACCTCCAGGGTCAGCACCTTCTTCTCGCCGGCGTTGGCCGGGTCGGCCACCTCGACGTGCAGGGCGTTGTAGATCTCCGGCATCGCGTCGACGGGGAACTCCACGTCGACGACCGGGCCGATGACCCGGGCGACGCGGCCCGTGGCCGCCGCGGTCTCAACAGTGGTGGTCATTATCGGTCACTCCCCGCGGTCGCGTCGGCCAGGGCGCTGGCGCCACCGACGATCTCGCTGATTTCCTGGGTGATTTCGGCCTGGCGGGCCGCATTGGCAAGACGGGACAGCGTGTTGATCAGCTCGCCCGCGTTGTCGGTGGCCGACTTCATCGCGCGCCGCGTGGCGGCGTGCTTCGAAGCGGCCGACTGGAGCAGCGCGTTGTAGATACGGCTTTCCACGTAGCGCGGCAGAAGGGCGTCGAGGACGTCCTCCGCCGAGGGCTCGAAGTCGTACAGCGGAAGGATCTCGCCCTTGGGCGCTTCCTCCGCCACCTCTTCGAGGCTCAGCGGCAGCAGACGGGCGTCGAGCGCCGTCTGCGTCATCATCGACACGAACTCGGTGAAGACGATGTGGAGTTCGTCCACACCGCCGTCCGCCGTCTCCTTCTCGATGGCCTCGATCAGGGGCGCGGCGACCTTCTTGGCGTCCGCGTACGAGGGCTCGTCGGTGAAGCCCGACCACGACTCCGAGATCACACGCTCACGGAAGTTGTAGTGGGCGACACCGCGCCGGCCGACGATGTACGTGTCGACCTGCTTGCCCTCGCGCTCCAGGCGCTCGGTCAGCTGCTCCGCCGCCTTGATGGCGTTGGAGTTGAAGGCACCGGCCAGACCGCGGTCGCTCGTGAGGAGCAGGACTGCGGCACGGGTCGGGTTCTCCGTCTCCGTGGTGAGCGGGTGCTTGGTGTTCGACCCGGTACCGACCGCCGTGACCGCGCGGGTGAGCTCGGTCGCGTACGGCGCGGAGGCCGCCACCTTGCGCTGCGCCTTGACGACGCGCGAGGCGGCGATCATCTCCATCGCCTTGGTGATCTTCTTGGTCGCGGTGACGGATCGGATGCGACGCTTGTAGACCCGGAGCTGGGCTCCCATGAGTCAGGTCCCTTCCTTACGTCACTTGGCGGCAGCGGCCGGGACGTCCTCGCCGAGCAGCTTGCCGTCGGAGGTCTCGAACTGCTTCTTGAACTCCGCGATCGCGTCCGCGATGGCGGTGAGCGTGTCGTCCGACATCTTGCCGCCCTCCTTGATGGAGGTCATGAGGCCCTGCTCCTTGCGGTGCAGGTGCTCCAGCAGCTCCGTCTCGAAGCGGCGGATGTCGGCGACCGGGACCTCGTCCATCTTGCCGGTGGTACCGGCCCACACGGAGACGACCTGGTCCTCGGTCGGCATCGGCTGGTACTGAGCCTGCTTGAGCAGCTCGACCAGGCGCTGACCGCGCTCCAGCTGGGACTTCGACGCGGCGTCCAGGTCGGAACCGAAGGCGGCGAACGCCTCCAGCTCACGGTACTGGGCGAGGTCCAGACGGAGTCGGCCGGAGACCTGCTTCATCGCCTTGTGCTGCGCGGAACCACCGACTCGGGAGACGGAGATACCGACGTTCAGCGCGGGGCGCTGACCGGCGTTGAAGAGGTCCGACTCCAGGAAGCACTGGCCGTCGGTGATGGAGATGACGTTGGTCGGGATGAACGCCGAGACGTCGTTGGCCTTCGTCTCGACGATCGGCAGACCGGTCATCGAGCCGGCGCCCATGTCGTCGGAGAGCTTCGCGCAGCGCTCCAGCAGACGGGAGTGCAGGTAGAAGACGTCACCCGGGTAGGCCTCACGGCCCGGCGGGCGGCGCAGCAGCAGCGACACGGCGCGGTAGGCGTCGGCCTGCTTCGACAGGTCGTCGAAGATGATCAGGACGTGCTTGCCCTCGTACATCCACTGCTGGCCGATGGCCGAGCCGGTGTACGGCGCCAGGTACTTGAAGCCGGCCGGGTCGGACGCCGGGGCGGCGACGATGGTCGTGTACTCCAGCGCGCCGTTCTCCTCCAGCGCACGCCGGACCGACGCGATGGTCGAGCCCTTCTGGCCGATGGCGACGTAGATGCAGCGGACCTGCTTGTTCGGGTCGCCGGTGCGCCAGTTGTCGCGCTGGTTGATGATCGTGTCGACGGCCAGGGCGGTCTTGCCGGTCTGGCGGTCGCCGATGATCAGCTGACGCTGACCGCGGCCGACCGGGGTCATGGCGTCGACGGCCTTGTAGCCGGTCTCCATCGGCTCGTGCACCGACTTGCGCTGCATGACCGTGGGGGCCTGCAGCTCAAGGGCGCGGCGGCCGCTGGTCTCGATCTCGCCGAGGCCGTCGATCGGGTTGCCGAGCGGGTCGACAACGCGGCCGAGGTAGCCCTCGCCGACCGCGACGGAGAGGACCTCACCGGTGCGGTGCACCGGCTGACCCTCCTCGATGCCGCTGAACTCACCGAGGACGATGGCGCCGATCTCGCGCTCTTCCAGGTTCAGCGCGAGGCCGAGGGTGCCGTCCTCGAACTTGAGAAGTTCGTTGGCCATGGCCGAGGGCAGGCCCTCGACCTTCGCGATGCCGTCGCCGGCAAGGGTGACCGTACCGACCTCCTCGCGCGAGGCCGCGTCCGGCTTGTACGACTGGACGAAGTTCTCCAGCGCGTCCCGGATCTCCTCCGGCCGGATCGTGAGCTCCGCCATCTGGGTTCCCTGCTCTCCTTGTTGGGCCCGAAGTTTCACTTGGGGGGATGGGGGACTCCCCCCTGAACGAGGTGAATCCTCTGCACGGCCCAACCAGGGCCGTATGCGTACGTACTGCTGTTCTCGAATACTGAGGTGCCGTCGCCGGCGGTGTCGCTAGCTCGCCATGCGGCGGGCCGCGTCCTCCAGCCGGTCCGCGAGGGAACCGTTGATGACCTCGTCACCGACCTGCACCCGCATCCCGCCGACGACCTCGGGGTCGACGTCGAGGTTGAGGTGCATCGTGCGGCCGTAGAGCTTCGCGAGGGCGGCGCCGAGGCGCTGCTTCTGCGGGTCGCTCAGCGGGACCGCCGACGTGACGACCGCGACCATGCGGTCCCGGCGCTCGGCGGCGAGCTTGGACAGGGACTCGAGTCCCGACTCCAGGCTACGTCCCCGCGGCGCGGTCACAAGGCGCGTCATCAGACGCTCGGTGGTCGGCACGGCCCGGCTGCCGAGCAGCCTGTTCAGCAGCTCGGTCTTGGCCGCGGCGCCCGCCTTGCGGTCGGTCAGCGCGGCGCGCAGTCCGGTGTTCGAGGCGACGATCCGGCCGAACCGGAACAGCTCGTCCTCGACATCGTCCAGCCTGCCGGTCTGCTGCGCGGCGGTGAGGTCGGCGATGTCCGCCAGCTCCTCCAGCGCGTCCACCAGGTCGCGGGGCTGCGACCAGCGGGAGCGCACCGCCCCGGCCACCAGGTCGGCGGTCGGACCGCCGACGTGGCCGCCGATCAGTCGCTGGACCAGCTCGGCCTTGGCCTCACCGGCCTGCGCCGGGTCGGTGAGGACCCGACGCAGCGACACCTCGCGGTCGAGCAGCGCGGTGACCGTCGCCAGCTCGTCGGCGAGCCGCGTCACGTCCGTGGACGTGGTGTCCGTCAGCGCGTCGAGACGCTCGCGCGCGGCTGCCAGTGCCTCGCGGCTCGCTCCGTTCATCGCGCGGCCTCGGCCTTCTCCTCAAGCTCGTCGAGGAAACGGTCGATCACACGGCTCTGGCGGGCGTGGTCCTCGAGGGACTCGCCGACGAGCTTGCCGGCCAGTTCGGTGGCGAGCTTGCCGACGTCCTGCCGCAGCGCGGACGAGGCGGCCTTGCGGTCGGCCTCGATCTGCGCGTGACCGGCGGTGACGATCTCCTCGCGCTGACGCTGGCCTTCGGCCCGCATCTCGGCGATGAGCGTGGCGCCCTGCTCCTGAGCCTCCTGGCGCAGGCGCGCGGCCTCGTGCCGAGCCTCGGCGAGCTGAGCCTTGTACTGCTCAAGGACGCTCTGGGCCTCGGTCTGTGCGGCCTCGGCCTTCTCGATACCGCCTTCGATGGCCTCGCGGCGCTCTTCCAGAACCTTGTTGATGTTCGGGAGGAGCTTCTTGGCGAGGAAGCCGAAGACGATGACGAAAGCGATCAGGCCGATGACGAGCTCTGGGATCGGCGGGATGAGGGGGTTTTCGGCCTCCTCAGCCGCCAGCTGAACCAGGGGGCTCATATCAGTGCCTTTCGTCTATGTGGTGCGCGGCGGTCGGGTCAGGAGGCCGGGTAGACGAACGGCATGACCAGACCGATCAGGGCGAGCGCCTCACAGAAGGCGAAGCCGAGGATCTGGTTGGCGCGGATCAGACCGGCCGCCTCGGGCTGGCGGGCGAGGGCCTGCGTGCCGTTACCGAAGATGATGCCGACGCCGACGCCCGGGCCGATGGCGGCGAGACCGTAACCGATGGAGCCGAGGTTGCCCTTGATCTGGACGCCGGCGGCAAGGGTTTCGAGAGCGGACATGCCGGTTCTTCCTTCTCTTTCAATGACCGGTGGGGGTTGGCCACCGGATGTACATGGGTGGGTGTTCGGGTCGCTCAGTGGTGCTCGGCGAGCGCGCCCTGGATGAAGCTGCAGGTCAGCAGTACGAAGACATAGGCCTGGACAGCCTGGATGAAGAGCTCGAAGGCGGTCATCACGATGACCATCAGGAACGAGACACCGGAAAAGGCGATGCCGAAGCCGTTCAGCATGTACCAGCTGGCGACCGTGAAGAGCAGCAGCAGGGTGTGACCGGCGAACATGTTCGCGAAGAGTCGCACGGCGTGGGTGAAGGGCCGCACGAGCAGGTTCGAGAACAGCTCGATCGTCATCGACAGGGGGAGGACGCCACCGAGCGACTTGTCGTAGCCGGTGAAGTTCTTGAAGGCCCCGACGAAGCCCTGGCGCTTGAAGGTCAGCGAAACCCAGAGGATGTAGACGATGGCCGCCAGTACCGCGGGGTACGAGATGATCGCGGTCACCGGGAACTGGGCGATCGGGATGATCGACCAGAGGTTCATCATCCAGATGAAGAAGAACAGCGAGACGACGAGCGGGACGTACTTCTCGCCTTCCTTCTTGCCGATCGTCTCGTAGACGACCCCGCGCCGGATGAAGTCGTACCCGGTCTCGGCGACCATCTGGAGCTTGCCCGGAACGACCTTCGGCTTGGCGAAGGCGGCCCAGAAGAAGCCGACGATGATGATGGAACCGAGGAGCGCCAGCAGCATCGTCTTGTTGAAGTACAAGTTGCTGTCCGCGTCGCCCCAGAGCGGCTTGAACAGGAACGAGTGCAGGCCCGGAGCGACCGTGTCGAAGCCGCACCCGTCGTTTCCGAGCAGGTGGCAGCTCGTGTCGAAAGCGAGCGTCTTCGGGTCAGCACTCACCGCGGGCTCCTTCAGCGTGGCGCATAGGTACGGCAACCTCGTTGTGTCGGCGCGGCGTGCAGCCGCGGTTCGGCACGGGACTGGTGTTACGGGTGTGGGGGCGGCTGTGGGGCATCTCGCCTCGCGATTGAGCAGGCGTCAGCTCGGATGCCCGCGCCCGCGATGCCGCAGTTGGCACCGGACGATAGCAGGATCTCTCGTGCGCCTTTATCCCGGCCCTACCCCTCACGACGAGCGGCCCGACTTCTCGGACTTCTCCGACGAGTCGGGTTCGACGTAAAGGATCTTTGCCTTCATGTGAGCACGCGTCTGCGCGCCGATCCACGTGAGGGTGGCGACGACGAGAGCGATGGCGAAGGCCCGGGGGTTGAACAACGTCGTGTTCTTGAAGGCGGCGACGAAGACGAAGAGGAGCAGCAGCTGGACCGCGTAGAGCATCAGGCCCATCATCTGGAACAGCTGCGGGAACGACTTGGCGGTGCGTTGCAGCACGTACAGGCCGATTCCCATGAAGAGCATCACCACGACCGTCCCGATGACCGCCCCGATGGCCCCCTTGCCGCCCGCGACCACCGCGCTGACGACGGCGACGAGCGCGCCGACGGCAGCCGTGGGTACGGCGGCCTGGGCCAGGATCCGGGCGTCATTGGACGGCATGGCGGCAACTCCGCTTTCACAGGGGGCAGGTGTCGTCATGGACGAGCGTAGTCCCGGTCTGAGTGCGTGAGAGCACACGCCCAGGGACCGCTGTCTGGCGGTCCTTGGGCTCCGTCCGGGGTTCTCGTGAACCGTATCACAAACTATTTGATGAGGTCTTTACCTGGTGGGTGTGCTTGCTGTCACACATGAGAGTGACAGTGCCCGTCTGTGCAAGAACCAGGGGAGCTTGTCTGGTATTGGGGGTCTTTGCTCCCCCACGAGTTGGCAATGCTCTAGTCAGATTCTTACCTTGCGGTCCTTGGTGAGACCCGCACGAGGACCAATCGCGGTTGCGCCGTTGACGGACGGGGCACCCGACGTGACCCCGACCGGCTCCCCCGCCTCCTGCTCCCGGACGCTGCCCGGAGCCTCCGACGCGAGGGCGCGGGCCGCCCGGCGACGGCGGTAGCGAGGCGGCACGAAGTGCTCGGCCCAGCGGGGAGCGCGCGGGGTGAACCGCGGCAGCAGAAGCAGGATCAGACCGATCGCGCTGAAGAAGACGACCCCGAGCACGATCCACATCGACGCGGAGTTCACCGAGTACGCCAGCGCCCCGAAGCCGATCAGCGCCGACCAGAAGTACATGATCAGCACGGCCCTGCTGTGCGAGTGGCCGATCTCCAGGAGCCGGTGGTGCAGATGCCCTCGGTCGGCCGCGAACGGCGACTGGCCGCGCCAGGTGCGGCGCACGATGGCCAGCACCAGGTCGGCGGCCGGCACCGCGATGATCGTCAGCGGCAGCAGCAGCGGGATGTAGACCGGTACCGTCTGGTGCACCGCAGCCTTCTCCGAACCGGTGAACAGCGCGAGCGCGTCCGGGTCGACCTGGCCGGTGATCGAGATCGCGCCCGCCGCGAGCACCAGGCCGAGCAGCATCGACCCGGAGTCGCCCATGAAGATCCGCGCGGGATGCATGTTGTGCGGCAGGAAGCCCAGGCACATGCCCATCAGGATGGCCGCGAACAGCGTGCCCGGTGCGGCGGCCTCGATGCCGTACGAGTACCAGATCCGGTACGAGTACAGGAAGAACGCGGCCGAGGCGATGCACACCATGCCCGCGGCGAGACCGTCCAGGCCGTCCACGAAATTCACCGCGTTGATGGTGATGACCACCAGCGCCACCGTCAGCAGCGTGCCCTGCCACTGGGTCAGCGCCACATTGCCGACGCCCGGGACGGGCAGCCACAGGATTGTCAGACCCTGCATGACCATGACGCCCGCGGCGATCATCTGGCCGCCCAGCTTGATCAGGGCGTCGATCTCGAACTTGTCGTCCAGTACACCGATCAGCCAGATCAGCGCCGCGCCGGAGAGCAGCGCGCGCGGCTCGTTCGACTTGACGAACACCTCACTGAGGTTGGTGAGGTGGTCGGCGACCAGCAGCCCCGCGCACAACCCGAAGAACATCGCGATGCCACCGAGGCGCGGAGTCGGTTCCCGGTGCACGTCACGCGCCCGGATCTGCGGCATCGCTCCTGCCACGATCGCGAACTTGCGTACCGGCCCTGTCAGCAGATACGTCACCGCGGCCGTGATGCAGAGCGTCAGCAGGTATTCACGCACGGGCTTCCCCACAGGTCTCGCTGGCCATCACAGCCCCACACACTAGCGACGTACGCATATCCGTGAGGACTTCCGGGTAGCGACGATGGTTGCACGCGTGGCTGTGTGCGTATGCGTACGCCCTTGCGCCTACCCGCGATCAGGCGGGGTACGGCGGGAAGGCGCCCGCCAGTCCCCGGACCTCGTCCCGGGCGCCCGTGACATCGATCTCCCCACGCAGCACCCCCGCCATCAGCACGGCGATCCGGGCCATCTCCGGCTCCCCCATGCCCTGCGTGGTCAGCGCCGCCGTGCCCAGCCGCAGCCCGCGGGCGTCGGCGTGCGGCAACGGGCAGCAGTCCAGCACCATCCCGGCGGCGGCCAGCCGGCCGCGCGCCGCACGGCCGTCGATGCCGAGCGGCGCGGGGTCCACGGTGATCAGGTGGGTGTCCGTGCCGCCCGTGGTGACCGCGAAGCCCTCGTCTGCCAGCTCGGCGGCCATCGTCCGGGCATTGGCGACCACCTGGTGGGCGTACGCGGCGAAGGCCGGCGTCGCCGCCTCGCCGAACGCCACGGCCTTGGCCGCGATGGTGTGCATCTGGGCGCCGCCCTGGGTGAACGGGAACACGGCCCGGTCGACGCGCCCGGCCAGCTCGGCGCCGCACAGGATCATCCCGCCACGCGGTCCGCGCAGCACCTTGTGCGTGGTCGCGCACACGATGTCCGCGTACGGCACCGGACTGGGCGCCGCTCCCCCGGCGACGAGTCCGATGGGATGGGCCGCGTCGGCGATGAGATAGGCGCCCACCTCGTCGGCCACCTCACGGAAGAAGGCGTAGTCGATGTGGCGCGGGTAGGCGATGGACCCGCACACGATCGCCTTGGGCCGGTGCGCCCTGGCCAGGGTGCGGACCTGGTCGTGGTCGATGAGCCCGGTCTCCGCGTCGACTCCGTATCCGACGAAGTCGAACCAGCGGCCGGAGAAGTTCACCGGGGAGCCATGGGTGAGGTGACCGCCGTACGGCAGCCCGAGCGCGAGGACGGTGTCACCGGGCCGCAGCAGGGTGGCGTAGGCGGCGAGCACGGCGGACGAGCCGGAGTGCGGCTGCACATTGGCGTGCGCGGCACCGAACAGGGCCGTGGCCCGCTCGACCGCGACCCGCTCGGCGACGTCCACGATCTCGCAGCCGCCGTGGTGACGTGCCCCCGGATAGCCCTCCGCGTACTTGTTGGCGAGCGGCGAGCCCAGCGCGGCCAGCACCGCGGGCGACGTGAAGTTCTCCGCCGCGATCAGCTGAAGCGTCGTCGACTGCCGGTCGACCTCTCCCAGCAGGATCTCGGCCAGCTCCGGGTCCTGCCGCCGCAGGACATCGGCCTCAAGCGTATGGGTGACCGACATGGCGGGCTCCCGGGCGGTCGACGGTGACGTAGCTCCAATGTAGGCCCGGCACCGGCGGGGTGCGCGTGGTCGTCGGCCGACCGGGCAACACCCACCGCGCGCACGTGCGCACCGCCGGCCGTCAGGCCCGCGCCGGTACCCCCGTCAGTGCCGTCACCACCGGGTCCAGTGCCTCGCCTATCTCGTCGCCGATCGAGCGGAAGAACGGGAGCGGCGCTCCGTAGGGGTCGTAGACCTCGTCCGCCTCCGCCGACGGCGCGAGCAGCCAGCCGCGGAGGGCCGCCGCGGCGCGGACCAGGGCACGGGCGCGGGCGACCACGCCGTCCTCCAGCGGGGGCAGGGTCGTCGGGTCTATCGCACGCACCAGGCGGGTGAACTCCTTCAGCGTGAAGGTGCGCAGGCCCGCCGAGTGGCCCATGGAGATGACCTGGGCGCGATGGTCGCGGGTCGCGGTCAGCACCAGGTCGGCCATGATGACGTGCTCGTCGAGCAGCTCACGGCCGGTGAAGCCGGAGGCGTCCGCGCCGAACTCGGCCAGCACGGCCTCCGCGTTGGCCTCCATCGGCGCGCCCTCGTGGCCCCAGGTGCCCGCGCTCTCCACGATCAGGCCGCCGCCCAGCACACCGAGCCGCTCCATCACGAAATGCCGGGTCAGCCGCTCGGTGATCGGCGAGCGGCACACATTGCCGGTGCTGACGTGGAGGATGCGGAAGCTGTCGGGCGGAAGCCCCACGAACGTGGTCGTGATCTCCGCCACGCGCTCCCCGTTGCCTATGCCACGCATGGGGGCGCCCCCTGCTCGAGCGAAGCCGAGAGCTTGGGGGATTCAGGGGCTGTCAATTCGCCACCTCGAGGTCGGGTACGACCTTCCGCAGCTCCTCCGCCGAGATCGCGCCCGCGCGCAGCAGCACCGGCACGTCGCCGGTGACGTCGACGATCGAGGACGCCGCGTTGCCGGGGGTCGGGCCGCCGTCGAGGTAGACGGAGACGGAGTCACCGAGCATCTGCTGTGCGGCGTCGCAGTCCTCCGGCGCCGGGTGGCCGGTGAGGTTCGCGGACGACACGGCCATCGGGCCGACCTCGGTGAGCAGTTCGATGGCGACCGGGTGCAGCGGCATCCGCACGGCGACGGTGCCCCGGGTGTCCCCGAGGTCCCACTGGAGGGACGGCTGGTGCCGGGCGACGAGCGTGAGGCCGCCCGGCCAGAACGCGTCGACCAGTTCCCAGGCCATCTCGGAGAAGTCGGTGACCAGGCCGTGCAGCGTGTTCGGCGAGCCGATCAGCACGGGGGTGGGCATGTTGCGGCCACGGCCCTTGGCCTCCAGCAGGTCGGCGACGGCCTCCGCGGAGAACGCGTCGGCGCCGATGCCGTACAGCGTGTCGGTCGGCAGCACCACGAGTTCGCCCCGGCGGACGGCGGACGCGGCCTCACGCAGACCCGTCGCGCGGTCGGTCGCGTCGTTGGTGTCGTATCGCCGTGCCATCTCTAGCGGGCCTCCTCGTACACGTACTGCTGGCTTGACGTCTGGGGCGCGCTCACGGCAGCGCCCTGCGGGCGGTCGCGAAGCGCGGGCGGTTGTTGAGGTCCGGGTGGTCGGCCGCGTCGGCCCAGCCCCGCTCCTCGGTGAAGATCCACGGCACCTGCCCGCCCTGGGTGTCGGCGTGCTCGATGACGACGACCCCGCCGGGGCGCAGCAGCCGGTGTGCGGTGCGCTCCAGTCCGCGGATCAGGTCGAGTCCGTCCTCCCCCGAGAACAACGCCAGCTGCGGGTCGTAGTCACGGGCCTCGGGAGCGACATACTCCCACTCCGTGAGCGGGATGTAAGGCGGATTGGAGATGACCAGGTCGACCTGGCCGTCGAGGTCTGGGAAGGCGTCCAGGGCGTTGCCCTGCCGCAGGTCGACCCGGGACCCCTCCATGTTCTTGCGGGTCCACCGGAGCGCGTCGTCGGACAGCTCCACGGCGTGCACCCGCGAGCGCGGGACCTCCTGGGCGAGGGCCAGCGCGATGGCACCCGAGCCGGTGCACAGGTCGACGATGAGCGGCTCGACGACGTCCATGGCGCGTACCGCGTCTATGGCCCAGCCGACCACCGACTCGGTCTCCGGCCGCGGTACGAAGACACCGGGGCCGACCTGGAGCTCCAGATAGCGGAAGTAGGCGCGCCCGGTGATGTGCTGGAGCGGCTCACGCTGCTCGCGCCGGGCGATGACCTCCCAGTAGCGGGCGTCGAAGTCGGCGTCCTTCACGGAGTGCAGTTGGCCCCGCTTCACGCTGTGCACGAACGCGGCGAGTTCCTCCGCGTCGGTGCGCGGCGAGGGCACGCCGGCGTCGGCCAGCCGCTGGGTGGCCTGGGCCACCTCCGCGAGCAGCACGCTGCGGGGGCCCTGGGGTCGCCCCCCGAATTCTTGCTGCACGCTGGTCCTCCGTGTGGGGTGTGCTCAGTACGTCGTGCCGCGACTTAGGCGGCGGCGAGCTTGGCGGCCGAGTCCGCGTCGACGCAGGCCTGGATCACCGCGTCGAGTTCGCCGTCCAGGACCTGGTCCAGGTTGTACGCCTTGAAGCCGACGCGGTGGTCCGAGATGCGGTTCTCCGGGAAGTTGTAGGTGCGGATCTTCTCGGAGCGGTCGACGGTGCGGACCTGGCTGCGCCGGGCGTCCGCGGCCTCACGCTCCGCCTCCTCCTGTGCCGCCGCGAGCAGCCTGGAGCGCAGGATACGCAGAGCCTGCTCCTTGTTCTGCAGCTGGCTCTTCTCGTTCTGGCAGGAGGCGACGACTCCGGTGGGGAGGTGCGTGATACGGACCGCGGAGTCGGTGGTGTTGACGGACTGGCCGCCGGGGCCGGAGGACCGGTAGACGTCGATGCGCAGGTCGTTCGGGTTGATCTCGACGTCGACCTCCTCGGCCTCCGGGGTCACCAGGACTCCGGCGGCGGAGGTGTGGATACGGCCCTGGGACTCGGTGGCCGGCACGCGCTGCACGCGGTGCACGCCGCCCTCGTACTTCAGCCGGGCCCATACGCCCTGGCCGGGCTCGGTGGCGCCCTGGCCGCCCTTGGTCTTCACCGCGACCTGGACGTCCTTGTAGCCGCCCAGCTCGGACTCGGTGGAGTCGATGATCTCGGTCTTCCAGCCGATGCGCTCCGCGTAGCGCAGGTACATGCGCAGCAGGTCACCGGCGAACAGGGCGGACTCGTCGCCGCCGGCTCCCGCCTTGATCTCCAGGATGACGTCCTTGTCGTCGCTCGGGTCGCGCGGAACGAGCAGCAGGCGCAGCTTCTCCGTGAGCTCCTCGCGCTGCTTCTCCAGCACCTTCACCTCGGCGGCGAAGTCCGGGTCGGCGGCGGCGAATTCACGCGCGGTCTCGATGTCGTCGCCGGTCTGCTTCCAGGAGCGGTACGTGGCGACGATCGGGGTGAGCTCGGCGTAGCGCTTGTTCAGCTTGCGCGCGTTGGCCTGGTCCGCGTGCACCGACGGGTCGGCGAGCTTCGTCTCCAGGTCGGCGTGCTCACCGATGAGTTCCTCGACGGCCTCGAACATCTTGGGCTCCTGAATACTGCGGGTGAAGGACAGGCGACGACCAAAAACGCCGGTCCCGGCCCGCCCGTGGAGGGACGAGGCCGATGACCGGCGAAATGGAGCTCGCTACTTCTTGGAGCCGGAAGCCTTGCCGAAGCGGGCCTCGAAGCGGGCCACACGGCCACCGGTGTCGAGGATCTTCTGCTTGCCCGTGTAGAACGGGTGGCACTCGGAGCAGACCTCGGCCCGGATCGCGCCGGACTCGATGGTGCTGTGGGTGGTGAACGACGCACCGCAGGTGCAGCTGACCTGCGTCTCGACGTACGCGGGGTGAATGTCGCGCTTCAAGGTGTCTCCTAGGTTCGGGAGGGCACCGGGTCGCATCCGCGGGCTGCGAAGGCGTGAACCGGGGCCGACGTACCAGTCTGCCAGCACTGGCCGTATCCCCCAAAACCGGGGGGTGGGGCGTTCTATTCCCGGAGGTTTCCGGCTCCTCGGGATCCCGGCTCGGGCCGGCCTCCTACGACGCGCTCACCACGCCCTTGGCCTGCCCCGTCGCCGTGTCCTCGGTGGCGCTCGCCGGAATGGGGCGGTCGTTCTTCAGGGCGGTCCACACCTGCTTGGCCTTGGTCTTGGCGATGATGACGCGGTTGGGGTCCGCGGGGTCGTACCGCACCGGCATGGTGACCATCTTCATGTGCGACGAGCCGATGCCCTTGAGGCCGTCCGCGAAGTCCATCAGGGAGTTCACCGAGCCCAGGTCGGAGTCGGTGGTGACGGTCTTGGTGGCGGTGTCGGCGAGGCTGAACAGCTTCTTCGGGCTGGACAGCACACCGATCTGCTTGACCTGGTCGACCAGCGCCTTGACGAAGGCCTGCTGGAGCTGGATACGGCCGAGGTCGGAACCGTCTCCGACGCCGTGCCGGGTGCGGACCAGGCCGAGCGCCTGCTTACCGGTGAGGGTGTGCTCGCCGGCCTTGAGGTGCAGATGGCTGTCGGGGTCCGCGATGCTCTTGGTCGTGGTGACCGTGACGCCGCCGAGGTCGTCGATGAGCTGCTGGAAGCCGGAGAAGTCGACCTCCAGGTAGTGGTCCATGCGGATACCGCTGAGGGACTCGACGGTCTTGACCGCGCAGGCCGCGCCGCCGGTGGAGTACGCGGAGTTGAACATCACGCCGGACGCGGCGGGGTGTGCGGTGCCGTGGGTGTCCGTGCACGCGGGGCGGTTGATGAGGGTGTCGCGCGGTATGGAGACCACGCTGGCCTTCTTGTGGCCCTTGTACACGTGGACGACCATCGCGGTGTCGGAGCGGGCGCTGCCGTCGTCGGTGCCGCCGCCGAGCTTCCTGTTGGATCCCGAGCGGGTGTCCGAGCCGAGGACCAGGATGTTCTCGGAGCCGTTGTCGACCTTCTCCGGCCGTCGCTGGCCGCCGAGGGCCTGGTCGATGTCGACGCTCCTGAGGTTGCCGTTGAGCTTGAAGTACAGGTACCCGGCGCCGGTGCCTCCCAGCACGACGATCCCCGCCGCTGTCCAGGCCGTGACGAGCAGCGCCTTGCGGCGCCCGCTGGGGGCCTTGCGGCGGCGGCCCTTCCCGCGCCGGCGCGGACTGCTCGCGCCGGGCTCGGGTATGCCGGGTTCCGGTGTGCTCTCGGCGGACATGTGCTCCTCGGTTCTCGGGGACCGTATCGGCCCATACCGTTCCATCGTCACTCCATCGGCTCAGACGGAGAACTCGGGAAAGACTCGCACAACGCTTTGTCGCCACTGCGTGGCGCGATGCCTACGGTGCGTAGCCGGACGATCCGGAGGAAGCGTGTCCACCTGCGGCTTCGGCCGACCGTGCGCGCTGCCCGACGTCGACGCCCGCGGGGCCCGCTGTGGGCAAGGTCTCGCCCGGCGCCCGGCGGAAGCGCGAAAGGCCGGTCCCCGTCACATGCGTGACGGGGACCGGCCTCGAATGCCCCAGGGGCGCAGCGCCTGCTAGTCGCCGTTGCCCGGCGTCGGCGTCGTCTTCTGGATCTGCATCAGGAACTCGCCGTTCGACTTCGTCTGCTTCATCTTGTCGAGGAGCAGTTCGATCGCCTGCTGCTGGTCGAGCGCGTGCAGCACCCGGCGCAGCTTCCAGACGACGGCCAGCTCCTCGTTGCCGAGGAGGATCTCCTCCTTGCGGGTACCGGACGCGTCGACGTCCACCGCGGGGAAGATGCGCTTGTCGGCGAGCTTCCGGTCGAGCTTGAGCTCCATGTTGCCGGTGCCCTTGAACTCCTCGAAGATGACCTCGTCCATGCGGGACCCGGTGTCCACCAGCGCGGTGGCGAGGATGGTGAGCGAGCCGCCGTCCTCGATGTTGCGGGCCGCACCGAAGAACCGCTTCGGCGGGTAGAGGGCCGTCGAGTCGACACCACCGGACAGGATGCGGCCGGAGGCCGGGGCGGCGAGGTTGTACGCACGGCCCAGACGCGTGATCGAGTCGAGCAGTACGACGACGTCGTGACCCAGCTCCACCAGGCGCTTGGCGCGCTCGATGGCCAGCTCGGCGACCGTGGTGTGGTCCTCGGCCGGACGGTCGAAGGTCGAGGAGATGACCTCGCCCTTGACCGACCGCTGCATGTCGGTGACCTCTTCCGGACGCTCGTCGACAAGGACGACCATCAGGTGGCACTCGGGGTTGTTGTGGGTGATCGCGTTGGCGATCGCCTGCATGATCATGGTCTTGCCGGTCTTCGGCGGGGCCACGATCAGACCGCGCTGGCCCTTGCCGATCGGCGACACCATGTCGATGATCCGCGTGGTCAGCACGCCCGGGTCCGTCTCCAGACGGAGGCGGTCCTGCGGGTAGAGCGGGGTCAGCTTGTTGAACTCCGGGCGGCCACGGCCGTGTTCGGGCGCCATGCCGTTGACGGAGTCGAGGCGGACCAGCGCGTTGAACTTCTCGCGGCGCTCGCCGTCCTTGGGCTGACGGACCGCACCGGTGACGTGGTCACCCTTGCGCAGGCCGTTCTTGCGGACCTGGGCGAGGGAGACGTACACGTCGTTGGGACCCGGCAGGTAGCCCGACGTACGGATGAAGGCGTAGTTGTCGAGGATGTCGAGGATGCCCGCGACGGGGATCAGGACGTCGTCCTCGGCGACCTGCGGCTCGCCCGCGCCCGCGCCGAACTCGTCGCGGCCACGACGCCCACGGCGGTCGCGGTAGCGTCCGCGGCGGCCGCGGCGGCCACCGTCGAAGTCGTCGTCGTCCTGCGGGCCGTTGTCGCGCTGACGGTCCTGGCGGCCGCCGCCCTGCTGCTGGCCCTGCCCCTGGCCCTGCTGACGGCCCTGGCCCTGCTGGCCACCCTGGCCGCCCTGACCACCCTGCTGCTCGTCGCTCTTGCCGCGGCGGTCGCGGTCCCGGCCACGGTCACCACGGTCGCCACGGTCGCCGCGGTCACCACGGTCGCCGCGGTCACGGCGGTCGCGGCGGCCACGGCCCTCGCCGTCACCGGCGTCGCCCTTGGCCTCGCCCTGCGACTCGGCCTTCGGCTCGCTCTTCGCCTCGGCGGCGATGGTCTCGGTGCCGCCCGCGGGGCTGCCGGCCTCGGCGGTGGCGCGGCGACGGCGGCGCTCGGTCGGCGCGTCGTCGCTGGGGGCTCCCTGGTCGAGCGAGGCCGCGACCTTGGGGGACGGCTGGCCGGGAATCTCGATCTGCTGCTGGGCCACGGCCTTCTCGGCGGGCGCCTCGGACTTGGCCGGGGCCTTCTTCTCGGCCTCCTCGCCGGTGCGAGCGCGCGAGGTGGTCCGGCGCTTCGGCTTGGTCTCGGCGGAGTCCCCGGCGGCGGACGTGGCCTTGGCGGCGCCGCCTCCGGCCTGCGCCTCCTTGATGACCTCGATCAACTGGCTCTTGCGCATACGCGCGGTGCCCTTGATGCCGAGGCCGGATGCGACCTGCTGCAGCTCTGCCAGCACCATGCCCTCAAGGCCGGTACCGCGGCGCCGCCTGGAGCCGGCACCGGTGGCAGGCGCGGAGGCGTCCGTGGCGGGCGCGGCAGCGGTCTCCTCGACACGTGCGCCCATCAGATCGGTGGTGTCGCTCACGAAGGGTCCTTCCCTGGAGCGGACGTCGGCCTGTCTGGCTCGGCGACCGGTTGTGCTGTCCGGCGTCGGTCCTTGCTGTGTGGACCGTGCCGGGGCGGTGGTCCGCCAAAGCGGCGGAAGAGATATCTGGTGATGGCGCTTCCCCGACGGGCCGTGACACCTGTGTGTCACGCGGCGTGGTCGCACCGATTCCGGAGCGTGCCCAGCGGCTCACTCACTGCCCTCATGCGGCGTACTGCCCAGGTACGTCGAACGGGACGATGAATGGCTTGGGAGACTCCCGGAAGAATGTCTGCCCCGGAGGGGGACACGAAGCACCTCGCCATGGTGGGGTCGGGTGCAGACTTGAGATTAACACTAACGGATCCAACAAACATTCCCCCTCTCCAAATCCGGCAACCGTGTGTCAGGTCGCGAGCGGCAGCACACAGGCTCCCTGGACATCGAGTTTCAGCCGGTTGGCGGCCCATTCGGCGCCTGCCAGGGTCTCCACCTTGTCGGCGGTGCCGACGTCGGCCAGGGCCATGACGGTGGGCCCGGCACCGGAGATGACGGCCGGGATGCCGTCGGCGCGCAGCCGCTCCACCAGCGCGGCGCTCTCCGGCATGGCGGGCGCGCGGTACTCCTGGTGGAGGCGGTCCTCGGTGGCGGGCAGCAGCAGCTCGGGACGCCTGGTCAGGGCCTCGACGAGCAGCGCGGCGCGGCCCGCGTTGGCGGCGGCGTCGACGTGCGGCACGGTGCGCGGCAGCAGGCCGCGCGCGGTCTCGGTGAGAACCGGTTTCCCGGGCACGAAAACCACCGGAACGATGGAATCACTGGGGTCCATCCTGATGGCCCGCGCGGATCCGCCCTCCATCCAGGAAAGCGTGAAACCGCCGAGCAGACAGGCGGCGACGTTGTCGGGGTGGCCCTCGATCTCGGTGGCGAGTTCGAGCAGCGCCGCGTCGTCCAACCGCGCCTCCCCGCCTATGGTCACGGCGCGGGCGGCGACGATCCCGGCGCAGATGGCGGCGGAGGAGGAACCGAGTCCCCGGCCGTGCGGAATGCGGTTGGCGCAGACGATCTCCAGGCCCCGGGGCTGGCCGCCCAGCAGGTCGAAGGCGGTGCGCAGGGAGCGCACCAGCAGGTGGTTCTCGTCGCGCGGCAGCGTCTCGCTGCCCTCACCCGCGATGTCGATGTGCAGCCCGGCGTCGGCCACCCGGACGACGACGTCGTCGTAGAGGCCCAGCGCGAGGCCCAGGGCGTCGAAGCCCGGACCGAGGTTGGCGCTGGTGGCGGGGACGCGCACCCGGACGGCGGCGGCGCGGAAGGCTGGACCGGCCATCGTTTCGATGACTCTCCTTGAGCAGCGTGACGGTGGGGTGTGAGGGGGAAGTGGCACTTGGTGAGAAGTGGGGGCGGGATCCGGTGCGTTCGCGAGACCCTCGGGCCGCGGACGGCGCGGCTCCGCACCTCATGCGAAGGCATATGCGGCGGGCGGATTCGGTACAGCGTATCGAAGGAAGGTTCTGCCACGACACAGGGCGCACAGGAGGCGCACGATGCGTGTCGTAAGCCCCCTGTGCCCCCATTGGCCCCTTGGGCCGAAATCGGGCCGTACCGGACCTCAGGCGAGGCCCAGGCGCTCGGCCGCGGCGACCGCGTCGACCGGGACGGTGACCGGCTGCGGGGCGCCCGCGACGGCCCAGTCCGGGTCCTTGAGGCCGTTGCCGGTGACCGTGCACACGATCCGCTGGCCCGGGTCGACCCTGCCCTGCTCGGCGGCCTTGAGCAGACCGGCCACGGACGCGGCGGACGCCGGCTCCACGAACACACCCTCCTGCGCCGCCAACAGGCGGTAGGCGCGCAGGATTTCACGGTCCGTCACCTCGTCGATGACGCCACCGGACTCGTCCCGGGCGGCCAGCGCGTACTGCCAGGAGGCCGGGTTGCCGATGCGGATGGCGGTGGCGATGGTCGAGGGGTCCTTGACCACCTCGCCGCGCACGATCGGCGCACTGCCGGAGGCCTGGAATCCCCACATGCGCGGGGTCCGGGCGGCCAGACCGTCGCGGGCGTACTCCTGGTACCCCTTCCAGTACGCGGTGATGTTGCCCGCGTTGCCCACCGGCAGTACGTGGATGTCGGGGGCGTCGCCCAGCATGTCCACGATCTCGAAGGCGGCGGTCTTCTGCCCCTCGATACGCACCGGGTTCACCGAATTGACCAGCGCCACGGGGTAGTTGTCGCTCAGGCTGCGGGCGAGGGAGAGGCAGTCGTCGAAGTTTCCGTCGACCTGGAGGATCTTCGCGCCGTGCACGAGGGCCTGGCCCATCTTGCCGAGCGCGATCTTCCCGCGCGGCACCAGGACGGCGGAGACCATCCGGGCCCGTACGGCGTAGGCGGCGGCGGAGGCGGAGGTGTTGCCCGTGGAGGCGCAGATCACCGCCTTGGCCCCCTCCTCCTTGGCCTTGCTGATGGCCATCGTCATACCGCGGTCCTTGAAGGACCCGGTCGGGTTCGCGCCCTCCACCTTGAGGTGGACCTCGCAGCCCGTGCGCTCGGAGAGCACCTGCGCGGGCACGAGCGGCGTGCCGCCCTCGCGGAGCGTCACGACCGGCGTGGTGTCGGACACCGGCAGCCGGTCCCGGTATTCCTCGATGATTCCGCGCCACTGGTGGGTCATTGCTGGCTACTCTCCTTCAACCCGCATGATGCTTGCGACACCCCGCACGGTGTCGAGCTTGCGCAGCGTCTCGACGGTCCCGGCGAGGGAGGCGTCCGAGGCGCGGTGAGTGACGACGACGAGGGACGCCTCGCCGTCCTTGCCCGTCTGCCGAACCGTATCGATCGACACGTCGTGCTCGGCGAACACGGTCGCCACCTGGGCGAGAACTCCCGGTTTGTCGGCGACGTCGAGGCTGATGTGATAGCGCGTCACGACATCGCCCATCGGCGAGACGGGCAGCGCCGCGTACGCCGACTCGCCGGGCCCAGTCGCACCGTTGAGCCGGTTGCGGCAGACGGCGACGAGGTCGCCGAGCACGGCGGAGGCGGTGGGAGCGCCACCGGCGCCGGGGCCGTAGAACATGAGCTGCCCGGCCGCGTCCGACTCGACGAACACGGCGTTGTACGCGCCGCGCACGGAGGCGAGGGGGTGGCTCAGCGGAATCATGGCGGGGTGCACGCGCGCGGTGACCGAGCCCCCGTCCTTCGCCCGCTCGCAGATGGCGAGCAGCTTGATGGTGCAGCCCATCTGCCGGGCCGAGGCGAAGTCGGCGGCGGTGACCTCGGTCATGCCCTCGCGGTAGACGTCGTCCAGGCGCACGCGCGTGTGGAAGGCGATCCCGGCGAGGATGGCGGCCTTCGCGGCCGCGTCGAAGCCCTCGACGTCGGCGGTGGGGTCGGCCTCGGCATACCCGAGCGCGGTGGCCTCGTCCAGGGCCTCCTGGTAGCCGGCGCCGGTGGAGTCCATCTTGTCGAGGATGAAGTTGGTCGTACCGTTGACGATCCCGAGCACCCGGTTGACCTTGTCGCCGGCGAGGGACTCGCGCAGCGGCCGGATCAGCGGGATGGCGCCGGCGACGGCGGCCTCGTAGTAGAGGTCCCGGCCGTGCGCCTCGGCGGCGGCGTGCAGCGCGGCGCCGTCCTGGGCCAGCAGCGCCTTGTTGGCGGAGACGACGGAGGCCCCGTGCTCGAAGGCGGTGGTGATGAGGTTCCGGGCGGGCTCGATGCCCCCGATCACCTCGACCACGACGTCGATGTCGCCGCGTTTGACGAGGGCGGTGGCGTCGGTGGTGACAAGGGCCGGGTCGATGCCCTCGCGCACCTTGGACGGCCGCCGCACGGCGACCCCCGCGAGCTCCACCGGGGCACCGATCCGCGCGGCGAGGTCTTCGGCGTGCGTCGTCATGATGCGCGCCACCTCTGAGCCGACTACCCCACAGCCCAGCAGCGCCACCTTCAGCGGACGCGTACGCATCATCCGACCTCGTCTCCTTCTACCGTCTACGGTTGGACCAGTCTCACGTACCGGAAAGGAGTTTCTACCCTTCGTCCGGATCGTGAGACATGTATTTCATTTTGAGGGGGGAGCGGCCGAAGACCTTCCGGCCACACGCCCCCGCCCGCTCGTCGCCCGCTCACGCGGGTGTTCATTCATCCCACATCGAGCCGGAGCAGATCCTCCTCCGTCTCCCGGCGGACGATCGTCCGGGCCTGCCCGTCGCTCACGGCGACGACCGGCGGCCGCGGCACGTGGTTGTAGTTGCTGGCCATGGAGCGGCAGTACGCGCCGGTGGCGGGCACCGCGATCAGGTCGCCCGGGGCCAGGTCGGCGGGCAGGAAGGCGTCCTTCACCACGATGTCTCCGCTCTCACAGTGCTTGCCGACGACACGCACGAGCATCGGAGCTGCATCGGAGGTGCGCGAGACGAGAGCCACGCTGTACTCGGCGTCGTAAAGGGCGGTGCGGATGTTGTCGGACATGCCCCCGTCGACGGAGACGTAGGTGCGCAGGCCGTCCAGCGGCTTGATCGTGCCGACCTCGTAGAGCGTGAAGGCGGTGGGCCCGACGATGGCGCGCCCCGGCTCGACGGAGATCCGGGGGGTGCGCAGCCGGGCGGCGTCGCACTCGCGGGTGACGATCTCGGTGAGCGCCTTGGCGATCTCATGCGGCTCGCGGGGGTCGTCGTCACTCGTATAGGCGATGCCGAGCCCGCCGCCGAGGTCGATCTCCGGAAGTTCCACCCCGTGTTCGTCACGGATGTCCTTGAGCAGCCGCACCACGCGATGGGCGGCGACCTCGAACCCGGACATGTCGAAGATCTGCGAGCCGATGTGGCTGTGAATGCCGATCAGCTCGAGCCCGTCGAGCTGGAGCGCGCGCCGTACGGCCTCCGCCGCCTGGCCGCCGGCCAGCGGGATCCCGAACTTCTGGTCCTCGTGAGCGGTGGCGATGAACTCGTGGGTGTGGGCCTCCACGCCGACGGTGATACGGATCTGCACGCGCTGCCGCCTGCCGAGCGACCGGGCGATGTGCGCGACCCGCACGATCTCCTGGAATGAGTCGAGGACGATCCGCCCGACCCCGGCCTCGACGGCCCGCTCGATCTCGGCGACGGACTTGTTGTTGCCGTGCAGGGCGATCCGGTCGGCGGGCATCCCGGCGGACAGGGCGGTGGCCAGTTCGCCGCCGGAGCACACGTCGAGGTTGAGCCCCTCCTCGTGCAGCCACCGGACGACGGCACGCGACAGGAAGGCCTTGCCCGCGTAGAAGACGTCGGCGTCCGGCCCGAAGGCGGTGCGCCAGGCACGGGCACGCGCCCGGAAGTCGGTCTCGTCGAGGACGTAGGCGGGCGTGCCGTACTCCTCGGCGAGTCGCCTGACGTCGATACCGCCGACGGTGACGACGCCCTCGGGGTCACGGGTGACGGTCTGCGCCCACACCTTGGGGTCGAGGGCGTTGAGGTCGGCGGCCGGGCCCGAGTAGTGGCCCTCGGGCAGGACGTCTGCGTGGCGGGGCCCGGCGGGGTGTGCGGAACGGCTCATGGCTGGTGGCTCTCTTGGCTCTCTCTGAACGCTCCGGGCGGGTCCTTGGCGAGCCCGCTCAGAGGTGGTCGGGTGCGTCGATGCCGAGCAGGGACAGGCCGCCGGCCAGCACCGTCCCGGCGGCTTCGGCGAGCGCGAGCCGGGACCGGTGGGCGGCCGAGGGTTTCTCCTCACCGTAGGGCAGCACGGTGGGCAGGAAGGGCAGGGCGGCATCGGCGACGGTGACGAGATGCCGGGCGAGCCGGTCCGGGGCACGGTGCACGGCGGACGCGGCGATGACACGAGGGTGATCGGCCAGCGCTGCGACGAGTTCCCGCACCTCGGCACCCTCGACCTCGCCGGGTACGGCGTCGAACCCGAGACGGGCGGCGTTGCGGCTGAGGGCCCGGGTACGGGCGTGGGCGTAGCGGACCCGGAAGAGGGGGTTGCCCTCACGCTGCACCAGATGGTCGGCGGTGATCCGGGGCCGGTCGTGCGCGGCGGGATGAAGCAGCGCCCAGCGGGCGGCGTCGGGCCCGAGCGGTGCGGGGTCCTCCGGTGCCGGCACGGGCCGCAGGTTCACGGGCTCCCCGTGACCGGTCTCGGCCCGGCCGCCCTGCGCGGCCACGATCCGCACGAGCGCGTCGGCGACGACCTCGGCACGGGCCTCGTACGGCACACGCAGCGCGACGACCTGCCCGGCGAGCGCGTCCCCGTGCCCGTACGCCGTGCCCCGCTCCCGGATCTCCCGCACCAGGGAGGCGACCGGATCGGCGGTGCCGCTCAGGCTGATGTTGATGAACCCCGGCCCGGTGACGACGACGTCCCCGACACCGTCCTGCTCGACAAGATGCGGCCGCAGAATCTCCGCGACCCGCTGCGCCGGCTGTCCGGCGGGCCGGGCGAGCCGCAGCGCGATGTTGGTGGAGTAGTCCCCGCACCCCCCGGGCCCCGGCAGAGCAACCACAGCCCGCTCCGGCACGGTTACCGCCAGTTCCCCCTCGTCAACGGCACGCCGCACCGCGCGCAGCACGGTACGGGAGAGCTCGACGGGGGTCACGGGACAAGGGTAGGTGAGGAGGGGGGCGGGCGGGCCAATGGGTTTGCGCGAGGAAGCCACGAGGCGAGGGGGTGCGAAGCTCAGCGAGGGGGTGCGAAGCTCAGCGAGCGGTCGTCAGCGATCGGCGGGGAGCTTGGCCTCCTCGATGCCGACGTCACACCGAACATCGCTGCCGCGGTCACCACTGCCTTCGCCCTCGGTGTCGCCCCCTGTGTCACCACTGCCGCTGCCGCCGGCGGCGGCGCCACGGCCCCTCCGCCCCCGCTCGATCAAGTTCCGGACGATGCGGACGAGTTCCGCAGGCTCGAAGGGCTTGGCGAGAAAGGCGTCGACGCCTACGTCGAGGCCGCTCTCGACCTCGTGCTCCGTGCAGGCACTGACGATGGCGAGAGGGAGATCTCGGGTCACCGGATCGGCACGCAGCCGGGCGGCGGTCCGCAGTCCGTCCAACCGGGGCATGACCACGTCGAGCGTGACGACATCGGGCCGCACCTCGTGCACCACGTCCAGGCACTCGGCGCCATCGGCCGCGGTCACGACCTCGAGCCCTTCCAGCTCAAGGTTGACCCTGATCAGCTGCCGGATGACCTTGTTGTCGTCCACAACAAGCACCCGACCCGACGCGCCCGGCACAACTCGAGAGTAGGTCCGCGACAGCCACCGCGTCCGGGTTTTCCCCACTTCCACCCACCCCCGACCCACCCCCGCAAACTCGTTCATGAACACCCCGACGGAGCTGGTAGTGTTCTACCCGTCGCCGCGAGCAAACAACACCGCAGCAGACACGCCCCCGTAGCTCAGGGGATAGAGCAACGGCCTCCGGAGCCGTGTGCGCAGGTTCGAATCCTGCCGGGGGCACCTTGAATGAGGTTGCCCAAAGACCCCGTCACCAGCGGAAACGCTGAGGCCGGGGTCTTCGCGTATGTGCAGGCACATGCCGCTCGGAGCGGCCGTATGTCGGAGTCCGTGGGCTGTTTGCGGACAGGATCGACTCAGGTCGGCCCAGCATTCTCCCGATGCCCGTCATCCCGCGTCCGGCCACGCCTCGGGAGGGAGGGGTGGCTCGGGCTCGTTCAGCCGCTCGGCGTGCCGCTCGTTCTCCCCACGCAGGCTCGTCAGCCACGGCCACAGGTCAGGCAGGCTTTGTCCCGGGCAGGCCAGGCGATGCTCGATGCGGCACCGTTGGAACGGATCGGGCGGACAGACGCCGTACACCGTCACGCACCCGTCGGACGTCTCGATCCACCGGTACTCCGCCGGCACCACGTGGGCGAGCGGAGCCATGTCCGGCTCCAGCAGCACCCAGTCGTGTTCGAGCGTCGCCACCCGTTCCTGAGGCAGACCGCAGTGCGGGCACATCAACCGTGCCCCACCCAGCCGACGCGTCGACCCTTCCGAAGCCCCCATACACCGAGAGTCGGCACCCTGCCCACCCATGCGTAGAGGGCAAACCGGACGGGAATCCTGAGGCGTTCGTCGACTGGCGGAACAGAAGTCGGCGCGGCAGGTGCACCCTGCAACCAGCGAATTGGGAAGTGCGGCCAGTACATGACCCAGTGCATGACGAAGCCCCCAACCCATAAGGGGTGGGGGCTGTTCGCCGAGCGACCCGACGAGCAGGTCCACAGACTGCCCGACTCGCCGGAAGCTCGAAGGGGCCGTGATCAGTTGCCCCAAGGCAGCTCCAGCCCAGAGCCGCTGGGCGGGCGGTCATGGTCGTCCGTGCCTGTCGGGCATGCTTCGGGGAGTGTGACTGACAGGCCGATACTCGCCATCGCGGCTTGGTAGGGGACTCCGGGTGGTGTTGCCGCTGACCAAATGACGGAGGTGCAGGTGCTGGTGTCGCAGTTTCCGCCGAACGTGAAGAAGTCGCCGCTCTCCACGGACTTGCAGCGGCACACAGCGTGTCCCGGGTTGTACGGGTCGATCTCGCACTCCACGTCCAGGCAGTTCGCCCATTGCGCCGGGGACTCGCAGGTCATGGTGCGGGTGCGGTAATTGGTGTTCTGCGTCGAGAACGTCGATACCAGTCTTTTTCCGACTGGCGCCCGTTCTTCACACGAGGTATAGCCGTAGGAGTAGCCGTATTCCACCACGCAGCGACAGATGAGGACGTTGGGGTCGCTCGGCGAGGGTTTGCAGGCAGCCTTGGTGCACAGCGCGTAACGCTGTCTGCAGAGCCATCCCCCGGCGAACTTCACTTTCTTTGGGCGCCAGTTCGGCCCGGTACCGCCGCGAGCCATCGCGTGGGTGGAGAAGACTGCGGGTACCACCGTGGCCGAGGCGAACAACAGCGCGCGTCTTGCGATCGTTGATCTACCACGCGGTTGGAGTGCCCTGGTCACCAGATCGGCGATCTCCGCTGACCCAACTGCCGGCGCGGCGGCGAGGATCCGGTCGGCGTCGATCAGCATGGCGCTGGGTGTGGCGGTCAGACCGTATGTGGTGAGCAGCGTTCGGTCTTCGTCCACCAGCAGGTTCCGCAGCCCGTGCTCATGCGAGAAGGCGACGCTGTCTGCGAGGGGACCGCCGTTCACGATCGCGATGGTCAGCCGTTCCGCATGAGCCTGTTGCCACCGGGCCACCTGTGGCAACAGTGCGTCGCACGCGCTGCACGCATGATCAGTGAAGAGAAGCAGGAGTGGCTGATGTGCAGCGGCAAGCAGTTTGTCGAGAGTCCACACCTGTCCCGTTGCGTCGGGCAGTGAAAAACCCGGTGCGACCATGCCCGGTCGCACGTTCCCGGATCGCTTGAGTCCCAGCACCACCCAACACGTCGCTGCGATGGCTCCCAGGCCCGTGAAGAACCACGGGGCGCGGCCGTCGGTTGCGACGAATCCCGCCGCAGCAACGAGGAGCCCGTTGCGTGCGAGCGTGGCCCAACCGACCGGCGTGGCGCGCAGCCCTCCGAAGCAGTGGCAATCCGGGGTCCGGCCGCGCGCGATGCTCACCATGATGGCCAAGCAGAACGTCAGCAACAGGCCGAGCGCTCCAAGCGCACCGATTCCTGCCCAGGGGTTGACGACTAGGGCCAGAGCCGTGACGAACTCGCAGAAGATGAGGAGGTATCCGAGCGGCTTCCCTGTTCGAGCCGGCAGGCCGAAGCTTGCGATAGTGCGAGGCAGTCCCTCGCGATCCATGAGTTTGGCGATCCCCGCGACGCCAAAGACCGCGGCCAACACCAGCCGTGCTGCCAGGACCATGCCCGCTCACTCCAATCGTTCTGGACGCCCTCCGGTCGGAGCGCAGGCATCACGCACACACCACGGCGCACCGAACGACTCGTACCTCCTTGCCAGGCCGCGAACAACACTCCACACGTCAGACTCACCCGGACAGCCGTGAGCCCGGTGGCCGAATCGGGGAGCGGTCTGTCACGCATCCAGCCGACTCCCCTCCCTGGGTCACGCCGTCCCGCATCAGATCCGAGCTTCATAGGACGTCATGGGTTCCGCCTCGGTCGTTCTCGACCAAGTGATGCGGTGTCCCGGTCATCGCCGGATCGCAGGCCGCGCCTTCCCTACCTTCGCTATCCCGTGCCATCGCTTCAGGAAGGGGGCTGGAATGCGCGGCCATGGACCTCGAAGGTCGGGGCGACGTCTCTCCACGCCCGGGAAGGCAATTCATGACGTCCCGCCGACGTAGCTCACAATCCGGCGTGCCGCGCGGCGGGAGGCGTTCCGATCCCAAGGCCGCCCGATCAAGGAGCCGCCCCCAGCCACCGAGGTCGCGCCCGGATCGGGACGAGGACAAGGTGCTGACGGCCTGCTTGTCCTTCCTGAACAGGCTGCCCAAGCCATACCGGCGGATTCCGCAGCCGTGGCACTTCATCGCGAAACTGGCGACGGTCACCGGGCTCGTCTACGTCTTCTGGGGCGTCATCACCGCTGTCGTCAGTGCGATCGTGTCCTTTCTCCTCATGCTGGCCTTCGGCGGCTTCACGCTGGCGGTGCTCGTCGGCACGATCAAGCACTCCATGAGCGCAGAGGGCCGACGCGAGGAAGAACGTTGGTACGAGGACAACGACCCCCGCGGCAACGGCCCTCGCGGCGCCCTCTAGTGCCGTATCAGGCGATGTTCGCGTCGCTGGCGACAGCCCGGCCCGCATAGCCCAGGGGTCGGTGGGGCGCGAAAGCAGCGGAAGTCCGTGCTTTATGACGTCGGTCACAGCGTCTCGCGCAATAAACCGGCGTACTTAGTAGACGCGGCATGGCGGACATTGGGTGATTTGTCCGTCTTAGTTGATATGCGGATTCCGTCGCGCGTCCCGGGAATTCGGCCGGTCGCCCCGCGCGCTCATTGTCCCGTGATGCAGGGCTTCTGACTTGGCGTCAGCTTTCCCTTCCTGCCTCCATGTGCGGACCGGAGGCCCGTGCACCGCCCTGGCGAGGTCCCGGGACCTACGGGGTGACGTAGTAGTGGGACCCCTTTGCGCTCCCTGTCGAGCCGTCCTAAGAATGTCGACCCACAGGACGTCGCCGCAGTTCGCACCCGGTGTTTCACGCAGAGTCGACCGCGCACCGGGCGCTCGGCGTCACCGAGTGAGTAGGAGCCCCCCACATGAAGTCGTCCCGAATGTCCGCGAGACCCCTCGTCCTCGCTCTCGGCCTGGGTCTGGCCTCCAGCGCGCTGGGCGCGGCGGTGCCGGCGAGCGCCCAGGCGGCCGCCACCCCGCCCGCTGCCTCCGGTTCCTCCGTGGCACGCTACGTCGGGTCGGCCAAGGATGCCTCGAACAACAAGGCGTTTTTCGAGGCCGTCCTCAAGTCCGTCGCCGCGAAGCGCGCCGCCCAGCCGAACGCGCAGGCGGTGACCATCCACTACAACGCCTCCCAGGCACCGAGCTTCCGTTCCCAGATAGCGAGCGCGGCTTCGATCTGGAACAGTTCCGAGTCCAACGTCAAGCTCGAGGAGGCGTCGAGCGGTGCCGACTTCTCCTACTACGAGGGCAATGACTCGCGCGGGTCGCACGCCTCCACCGACGGCCACGGAAAGGGCTACGTCTTCCTCGACTACACCCAGAACCAGCAGTACGACTCGGTCCGCATCACCACCCATGAGACCGGGCACGTGCTCGGCCTGCCGGACGACTACAGCGGGCCGTGCAGTGAGCTGATGTCGGGCGGCGGCGCCGGACCGTCCTGCACCAACCGCTACCCGAACGACACCGAGCGCTCGAAGGTCGACGAGCTGTGGGCCGCCGGGCTCGCGCAGGCCCCGGGCACGGCATCCGGCTCCACCGGCCAGCCCGGCACGGCGCCCGGGTCCACCGGCCGGCCCGGCACGGCCTCCGGCTCCACCGGCCGGCCCGGCACAGCGTCCGGCTCCACCGGCCAGCCGGGCACGGTGACCGGGCCCGCCGGTCAGCCGAGCGCCGCACCGTCGGTACGCGGCATCGCGCCGGGCCGCGGTCCGGGGCATCCGCTGCGCAGCACCGCACCCTGGCCGTCCTGGAGGAGCTCGGCTCCCGTGGGCGGCTCAACCGCTCCGGGTGCCTGATCGACCCGGTCGGCATCCGGGTCCCGTGCCGCGCTCCCTTCGACTCCCCCAAGCCCCGTCGGGTGTCGCAGGGTGTCGCCGGATGAGCACGCACTGTGGCAAGGGGCATGCGTCCGCGTGAGGCAGGACGGGCGGTTCTTCTGGTGGCACGCGGCGTCAGCGACTGTGCGTGCTGTCGCTCTGCCCGTCCCGCCCGTCCTGCCCGTCCTGCCCGTCCTGCCGTCCTGCCCGTCTCCTTCTTCGAAGGCGGGGAACGGCTTGGCGCACGGGCGGCTGTTTCGGCCACTGAGATGGCTTCGCCGAAGCGTTCCAGCGGGAACGGCCCTGCGGGATGGTCAGCACCTCGTCGACGACGAGGGCGCGAACGAGCGGTTCAGTCAGAAGCCGTCAACTGCTTCGGTCTCGTAGATGACCGAGTGATCGCGCGAATGCCCGGTGCCGGGCCAGTCGGATGAGCCGACCGTCTGTTGCGGTCAATGGGTTGACGGCGAGTTGGCAGGCGTCGGAGTTGCTCAGGCGATCAGGGACCGGCGGGAGCCTTCGTGTGTCGGCGACAAGGAATTCTGCCAGGTGCCGGAGACATGCGGCCCACGCATTCCATGTTTCCCCAACAGCGGGAAACTCGGGGGAGAAACCGTAGCGGCCTAGCAGCACATGCAGATCGCCGGCGTGAACCGGGGTCGCCGGCGCGCGGATTAACGTCTGACCAGCCGCCGGCGTGGGAGCAGGCCGGGATTCCATCCTTAGGGCATCGGTGCAATGCACGGGCGCCGCCTCTTCGGACATTCTCCAATACGTAGTCGGATTAAGTGGTTTCACCGATGCGACCAGCCATGGCTCCGCGAAATGGTTGGGGTGTTCTGGGGGGCGAGGCTTCACATTTCCGTAGAAGTCGACCTCACAGACCTCACAAGGTGGGATCCTCAACCAGCTCCATGGAGAAGAATCATGCGTCTACCTGCCCTGTCTGCCACCGTCGCCGTCGTGATCGCGGCGGTGGCACAAGGAGCAGCTCCGGCCGCTGCCGACACCCTGGTCAGCACGGTCAATCTGGAGGCCGGTGCCGGCCTCCACCACAGTTCCGCGACCGTGACCTATGAGCGCGTCGACGGCGCGGTGAACTCGGTCAAGATCATCTCGCTCCAGATCCTCTCCAGCGAACGGGACTGCGTCTGGCTGGAGTGGAACGACCCGCAGGACGTGTCGGACGGCTGGAGCGCCCTCAACTCCGAACCCTCTTGCTACGGCAACAGCATGGAGGAGACTCCCAACCGGATCATCAAGGCACCCAAGGGCCATCAGCTCAAGGTGCGGCTGGGCGGCTACCACGACGGCGGGGTTGCAGTGGTCCACAAGGACATCGCGAAGCTCTAAGCGGTCTCCCGTCCAGCCCCTGTCCCGTGTCGCCCGCAGCCCGCAGCTGCGCGGGCTGCGGGTCCGGCGCGCCAGTCCCGCTCGGGATCCGCTGCGTCGCATACGCTGCGAAGCGTGCGACCTGAAGTCCGTGGTATCGCGTGGGCCGGCATCACGTGCACCGCCGGACCCGGAAGGGGAGTGGCATGAGTTCTCCGGGCGTGCACCTGCGGGAGATCACCGACGACAACCGGGACGCCGTTCGTGCCCTCCGCGTCCGACGCAAGCAGAAGCAGTTCGTCGCCTCCGTGTCCAAGTCGCTCAAGCAGGCGAAAAAGAACCCGGAGACCAATCCCTGGTACCGCGCCGTGTACATCGGCGACGAGCCGGTCGGCTTCGTGATGCTGTCATGGAAACCGCCGACCGGCCCTTACACAGGGCGACACTTCATCTGGCGCCTCCTCGTCGACAAACGGCACCAGAGGCGAGGTGTCGGCCGAGAGACGCTCACCCAGATCGCCGCCCTGGTTCGCGCGGACGGCGCCACCGAGCTGCTGACCAGCTACGACCCCGGCGACGGCGAACCGTGGCCCTTCTATCAGAAGTTCGGGTTCGAGCCCACCGGGGACATCGACGACGGCGAGATCGTTCTGCGGCTCACCTTCCCCGCCCAGTGAGCTCATACGACTCCTCGCGGCCGCCGAGGCCGAGCACGGACCCGTCACCGAAGTAGAGGTCCAGGCCCTGCGCGCAGCTCCACCAAGCACGTGAGCAGCAGAAAACAGCGGGGCGAATGCCGAGTGACCCGCTCCCCCGCCGCCCTCCCCTGGCGGCACGCTGCTCCTCGACCGCGATGGGCTCGCCAAGGCTGTTCTGCGAGACCGCGCGGTCACGGATGGCTCGCTCTCGCCCATGCCGTGGCAGCCGGAGTTCTCGTGCTGCAAGCAGTGCGGCCGTTCCAGGAGGAGCCAGGCCTCTGCCGCGTTGCCGAGCAGCGCCGCAATCCCCCGAAAGAAGTACCCACACCCACAGGAGTGATCGAACACAGGATCACGGTGGCGCGAGGCCGGTCTCGTCGCGGGTGGAGCGTGGATACGAAAATGTGTTCTAAAATTCGCCCTCGCAGACCCGTTACGGCGACAAAGAAGCCCCAGTTAACCGATCACCTGTCCGCATCGTGACTCTGGGAGCAACACGTGTATCGCTTGCCTCACCCTGCCCTCGTTCATCTTGTGTTCGAAATCGTCGGCTCCGGATCCGCGTCCCGACGGAGGTGGCTATGAGCGAGAGCCGTCACCTGCTCCACGCGGACGTGGCCCAAGTGCTGCTGCGCGCCAACGGCTTCGCGCTGTGCGTGCGGAGGAAGCACGGGTCGGCGCTCGCGCCGGGGCGGCTCAGCGTCGTGGGCGGTCGCCTCCGGGCCGGCGAGCCCTTGGACCTGGCGGCCCGCCGGGAGGCCGAGGAGGGGACCGGAGTCCGGGTCGGCCCGGGCGAGCAGGAGTTCTGCGGGATCGTGCACCGTCACGACCCCGACGGACTTGACCGGATCACCGCGGTGTTCGTGGCGCAGTCCTGGACCGGTGAGCCGTACAACCGCGAGCCGCACCGGCACGACGGGCTGTTCTGGGTGTCGATGGAGAAGCCGCCGCCGGACTGCCATCCCCACACCGCCGCCGTCTTCCAACTGCTCACCCAGGGCCCCTCCTACCGGGCACTGGACTGGCCCGCGCGGGGAGGCGCCCGGTGAAGAGGTTCTTCGGAAAGGTCAGGCACGCCGACCCCGAGGTCTCCGACGCGGAACGCGAACTGTTCGGCGGCCCGCTGCGCTACGACATGGGCTGGTCCCAGCACGAGCACGCGCGGCTCGACCTGACCATGACGTCCGCGCTCCGGTCGATGCCCGCCCTGGTCGGTGCGACGCTGCGCATGGCGTGGCACACGGACCGCCGCGCGCTCGTCGCGGTCGTGGCCGGCGAGATCGGGCAGGGCGTCGCCGCCGCCGTCGGGCTGCTGGCCGTCAACGCCGTCATGCACGCGCTGCTCGGCACCGGCACCCCCGTCGATCGGCTGCACGCCCTGCTGCCCGGCCTGCTCGCCGCCGCCGCGATCGCCGTACTGAACACCGCGTTCGCCACTTGGTCCACCTCCCGGGCCGGACGGCTGGAACCCCTGGTCGAACGGGTCGCCACCACGCAGTATCTGGCGGCCGCCGCCTCCGTCGAACTGGAGGCCATCGACGACCCGGACTTCCGCCGGCTGATCGACGTCGCCCAGTACGGTCCGGCCTCCGCCCGGCGCATGATCAGCGCCTGTGTCGCCGCGCTGAACGGCGTCATCTCGCTGATCGCCACGGCCGGTGTGCTCACCGTGCTGCATCCCGCCCTGCTGCCCATGCTGATCCTCATCGCCGCACCGCGCGGCTGGGGCGCCATGCGGGTGGCCCAGGAGCGCTATGTGTCGGTGATGAGCTGGATCGAGCACCTGCGCGCCAGCCGCCTCATCGGCAACCTGCTGACCGAGCGCACGGCCGCCCAGGAGGTGCGTGTCCACGGCGTCGGACCGTTCCTGCTCAGCCGGTACGAGCGCATGGCCCGCAGCGCGGAGGCCGAGCAGGAGCGGCTCGCCTCCAGCAAGGCGCTCACCGAGTGGGCCGCCGCCGCGCTGTCCGGGGTGGCCATGGCCGCCACCTACGGGGCCATGATCTGGCTGATCATGAGCGGACGCATGAGCCTGGCCGTGGCCGGCACCGCGGTCATCGCCGTGCGCACCGGCTCGGCCAGTCTGGGCGGCCTGGTGATGAACATCAACACGCTCCACGAGGAGTCCCTGTACGTCCGCGACCACGGACGTTTCCTGGCCGCTGCCGCCCACCGCTTCATCCCCGAGACGGGCGCCGACGTACCGGAACGGATCGGCCGGGTCGCCCTCGACCGGGTCACCTACCGCTACCCCGACCGCGACACACCCGCGCTGGACGGTGTCTCGCTCACGCTGCCCATGGGATCGGTCACCGCGGTCGTGGGCGAGAACGGCTCCGGCAAGAGCACCCTGATGAAGATCCTCTCGGGACTGCTGCTGCCCCAGGAGGGAACCGTGCGCTGGGGCGACCTGGACGTCGCCGACCTGCGACGCACCCAGGTGTTCGACCGCGTCGCACTCCTCACCCAGGACTTCCAGCGCTGGCCGGTGACCGCCGCGATGAACATCCGGATCGGCCGGCCCGACCACACGGCCTCCCCCGAAGACCTCCAGGCCTCGGTGGAGTACGCGGGAGCCGGTCCCGTCGTCGCCAAACTCCCCGACGGCTTGCAGAGCCTGCTGGCCCGTGTGTTCCGCGGAGCCACCGAACTCTCCGGGGGCGAATGGCAGAAGATCGGGCTCGCCCGCACCCACTGGCGCAGCTCCACCTCACAGGCGGACAGCGTCCTCATCGTGGACGAACCCACCTCGGCCCTCGACCCGGAGGCCGAGATCGAGGCCTTCGACCGCATCCGCCGGCTCGCCGCCCCGCACCGGGCCGTCGTCCTCGTCACCCACCGCATGTCCGGTGTCCGGCACGCCGACCTCATCTATGTCCTGCACCACGGACGGCTGGCCGAGCACGGCAGCCACGACGAACTCGTCGCGGCCAAGGGGCGTTACGCCGCGATGTTCGCCGCACAGGCCGCCCAATATGCCCCGACCCCGACGCCGGGCACAGATCCGGACACGGCCACCATCCCTCGCCCCGGCTCCCCCGCCACCACCACCGCCGACCGTGTGGAGCGCACATGACCCACCACGGAGTTCGCTTGCCTGCCGAGGACTCCAACGCCGAAGCCTGGACCGTCTACGGCCGACGGCAGCTCGACCGTGGCTGCATGCCGCCCGTTCCCGAGCGGCTGGAGTGGGTGCCCTGGGAGGGGGTCGGTCCCGGTACGGAGATCCTCGGTGACGTCGCCGGCAAGCGCGTCCTGGACATCGGATCCGGGGCCGGTCAGCACGCCGTGCACCTGACCCGCGCTCACGGTGCGCGGGTCACCGCGATCGAGCTGTCCCCCACCCAGCACCGCCGTGCCACCGATGCCTACGAGGTCACACCCGGCATCCGGTTCGTGCACGGTGACGTGGTCGACCATCTGCGTACCGCGGAGCCCTACGACGCCGCCTACGCCATCGGCAGCCTCGCCTGCACCGACCCGCACCGCTCGCTACCCGCCCTGCGGGACGGCCTGCGCCCCGGCGCACCGCTGATCCTCTCGCTCCCGCACACCGATCCGCATGGCCACGGGCCGTCCGACACCGTCGAGCCGCGTGAGGAGATGATCGGGCTCCGGGACGATCCGCCGCTGCCCACCTGGATGTGGGTCCTGACACCGCAGTTGTGGGAGGACCTGCTCACCGAGAACGGCTTCCGGGTCGAGGCCATCGACCTCCTGCGGTCACCCGCCGAGGACGATCCCGTCGTACGGCAGCTCATCCGCGCCCACCGCCTGCCCGACCACCCGGCCCGTGTCTCCAGCCGTCCCCGCACCGCGCGTCCGCCCGAGCCGCACGCGGCCATCGGAGTGGGTGCCATTGTCCTGAGCGGCCGGGGCGTGCTGCTCGGGCGCCATCGTCGGGGCACCCTCGAACTGCCCGGAGGAACCGTGGAGGCCGGGGAGTCCTTCGAGGCGACCGTGGTCCGTGAACTGGCCGAGGAGACCGGACTGGTCGCCCGGACCGACGACGTCACGTTGCTGGGCACACTCGTCGACCACGTCGACGGCGTCGTACGGGTCACCGTCGGCGCCCTTGTGAGTGCCTGGCAGGGCAGGCCGGCCACGCAGCCGGGCGAGAGCGTCGGCGACTGGGCCTGGTGGCCTCTCGAGCGGCTCCCGCAGGGCCTGTTCGTGTGCAGCGCCCAGATCCTGCGGGCCTGGCGTCCGGACCTGCCCATCGACCACACCCCGGCGCACTTCACCCCGTACGCCTGACCTGGCTCGCGTCGTCCTCGTGCCGGAGGACGAGGACGACGTGCCGCGGTGATCGGCCCGTTCAAGCGGACCGCTTGCGGGCCGCCGCCTTCTTCGCCGGGGTCTTCTTCGCGGCGGTCTTCGAGGTCGTCTTCGCGGTCGTCTTCGCGGCCGTCCTCGCCGTTGTCTTCGCCGTCGTCTTCGCGGTCTTCGCCGTCGACTTCTTGGGGGCGGCGGTCGTCTTCTTCGCCGTCGCCTTCTTCGCCGTGGACGTCGACTTCTTGCCGCCGGTCTCCTTGGGGGTGGTACGGCGGCGCAGGGGGGTGACCTCGGCCTGCTCGTCCGTGTCGGCCGTACCCGTACCGGCCTCGGCGCCCGCTTCCCCGGAAGCCGCTTCCCCGGACGTCGTCTTCCCGGTCACCGTCTCGCCACGGGACTCCTTCGCCGCCCGCACGCTCTTCTCCAGGGCGGCCATCAGGTCCAGTACCCGGCCGGCGGGAGCGGGGGCCGGGGACTCGGGGACCTCCTCGCCCGCGGCCTTCGCGGCGATGACCTCCTCCAGCGCCTCCCGGTACTCGTCGTGCAGGTCCGCCAGATCGACCTCGCCGAGGGTGTCCATCAGGGCGTCCGCGAGGTCGAGTTCCTGGTCGCGCACGGTGACGTCCACCTCGGGGGCGACGCCTTCGGGGGCGCGTACCTCGTCCGGCCACAGCAGGCCGTGCATGGCGATGGCGTCGCCGACCACGCGCAGCATGCCGAGCCGCTCGCGGCCGCGCAGGGCGTATTTGGCGATGGCCACCTTGTTGCTGCGCTTGAGGGCCTCGCGCAGCAGTGTGTACGGCTTGGCGGCCGGGGCGCCGCCCGCGGCGAGGTAGTAGGCGGCGTCCATCTGGAGCGGGTCGATCCGGTCGGCCGGGACGAAGGCGACGATGTCGATGGTCCGCGCGGTGGGGATGGGGAGGTTGGTGAGGTCCTCGTCGGTGATGGGGATGATCGTGCCGTCCGCGTCCTCGTACCCCTTGCCGATCTCCGCGCCGCTGACCTCGCGGTCCTCCACTTCGCAGAACTTGCGGTAGCGGATGCGGCCGCCGTCCTCGGTGTGGATCTGACGGAAGGAGATCGAGTGGCTCTCCGTGGCGTTCACCAGCTTGATCGGGATGCTGACCAGGCCGAAGGAGATGGCGCCGTTCCAGATGGATCGCACGTTCGGCATCCTTCCGACATGAGCGGCCCGAGGCGAGCGGCTCAAACGGTTTTGTGACGTTTTCGTGGGATTCTCATCGTATGACGCCGATCACTGAGGTGGAGGGGCGACGGGTCGCACTCAGCAACCTGGAGAAGGTGCTGTATCCGGAGACCGGCTTCACCAAGGGCGAGTTGCTGCACTACTACGCGACCGTCGCCGGGGCGCTGCTCCCGCATCTCAGGGATCGGCCGGTGTCCTTCCTGCGCTACCCCGACGGGCCGGACGGCCAGGTGTTCTTCACCAAGAACGTGCCGCCGGGTACGCCCGAGTGGGTGACCACCGCGCGGGTGCCGCGGTCGGCGGGGGCCGCGCGGATGGTGCTGGTGCAGGATCTGGCCTCGCTGATGTGGGCGGCGAACCTGGTCACCGAGTTCCACACGCACCAGTGGGTGATCGGGGCGCCGGAGCAGGCGGACCGGCTCGTGTTCGATCTGGACCCCGGGGCGCCCGCGACGGTCGCGCACTGCTGCGAGGTCGCGCTGTGGCTGCGGGAACGGCTGGCCGTGGACGGGGTCGAGGCGTACGCGAAGACGTCCGGGTCCAAGGGGCTGCATCTGCTGGCGGCGGTGCGCGGGGTGTCGTCGGACCGGGCGTCGGAGTACGCCAAGGGGCTGGCCGTGGAGGCGGAGCGGGCGCTGCCCCGGCTGGTGGTGCACCGGATGACGCGCAGTCTGCGGCCGGGGAAGGTGTTCGTGGACTGGAGCCAGAACGCCGGGCGCAAGACCACCGCCGTCCCCTACACATTGCGCGCACGGGCCGAGCCGACCGTCTCGGCGCCGGTCACCTGGGCGGAGGTGGAGGAGTGCCGGGCGCCGGGGACTTTGGTGTTCCGTGCCGGGGACATCGCGCCGCGCCTGAGCGACTTCGGGGATCTGCTGGCCCCGCTGCTTGACGAGGGGCGGGCGAGCGCGCTGCCCTGAGCAGGGGCGTCTGAGCAGGGCGTCTCTACACCCGTACCCAGGTCCTCCGGTCCCGTGCCGTCGCGTGCAGCGCCTCCACGTCCGCCGGCTTCAGTACACCCCCGAGCCGCGCCAGCGCCCCGAGCTCGGTGTCCGTCAGCACGCGCACCTCACGGGACGGGGCGGGGACGGAGACGGCCGCCGGGGCGGTCAGGGCCAGCACCGGGTGGACCTCGGCCGTCAGGGCGTACGACGCGCGGGCGGCATCGGCCCTTATACGACGGAGCAGTGGGCGTGGTTCGCGGCGGCCGACGGCGACCGTGAGGTCGGTGACCCGGACCCGTTGTTTGTGCGCGGCCAGGGTGTGCAGGGCGAACAGTCCGCCGGGGCCGATGAGCAGGTGGTGCAGGCGGTCGCCGCCGGGCAGGGTGATCGAGTGCAGGACGTGCCAGCCGACGCCCTGGAAGCGGTCCAGGGCCGCGCCCACGGTCTGCTCCGCCAGCAGGGCCCGGCGGCGCGGGTCCGGGCGCAGCCGGTGGGCGGGGGCAGGGTGCCGGTCGAGCGCCACCAGCAGGGCCTCGCCGGGGCGGTTGGGAGCCAGGTCGTCGTCCGGATGCAGGGTCAGGCGGGCCAGTTCGGCCGGTGTCGGTACCGGGGGCGGCCCGACCGTCACCGGTCCGGTCAGGAAGGGGCCGAGTGCCTCCAGTACGTCGTCCCTGTTCTGCTCGCTGAGCAGGCTGACCCGGGCGGCTTCACGGTCGTACCAGGCGATGTTGCCGCCGTCTGCGCGGCAGACGTACAGCCGTTCCCGGCCGTGCCGCCAGACCGGCACGACGCGCAGTCCACTCATGCGCCATCACCCCTCGCCCATGGGATCAGGACCATGGGAACAGGCGGGGTGCTCCACGGGCAAGAACCCGGTTACCTTTGGGGACAGTCGGGTGGGGACCTGGGGAGGCGCCGTTGCGGACGCGTGGCAGGCAGGCCGACGTACCGGCCCCGGACAGCCCGTGGAGCGAGATCGTGCCGGGGCTCTGGATGGGCGGGCACGAGTTCAGGGGGGCGTCGGGGCATCTGGAGTCCGCGGTCGTCCGGGGCGAGTTCGATCTCGTGCAGACTCTGTTGCGGCTGCCGGGGCACGGGCCGGATCCGGGGGTCGAGCACCATGTGTGGCCGATACCCGACGGTCCGCTGGACGGGACCCAGCTCGCCGGTGTGATCCGGCTGGCGCGGGCCGCGTGCGACGCGCTGGACGCGGGCCGCAGGGTGCTCGTCCGCTGCTACCACGGGTACAACCGCTCGGGCCTGGTGATCGCGCACGCCCTGGTGGACCGGGGCCGGTCCGCGGACGACGCCATCGGGCTGATCCGCACCCACCGCTCCCCCTGGGCGCTGCACAACGACCTGTTCGTGGAATACCTCCGCACGGGTCTGCCGACGGTACGGCTGCTGGAGGACCTCGCCGAGTAGTGGCACACGAGTAGCGGAATAACCGTTTCTCCTGACGAATAGGGTTACGGGGTCACCGAACGATTCCAGCCACACACCCGAGCGAGCCACAGGAGCACCGTGCAGTCCATCCGTCCCGCACGCCCCGCCCGGCGCATCGCCCTGTCCGCCGTCGCCGTGGCCCTGCTCGCGGTGTCGGTGGCGGCCTGCGGCGACACGGGTGGTCTGCGGGGCGCCGGATCGACTCCTACCGCGATCAGCCCCGAGAAGCTCTGGCCCGACCTGCGCCCGGCCTCCAGTCCGGCGTACCAGTACGACGAGGGATCGACCGAGGTCGTGAAGGGCATCACCGCTCCCGGCGGCGACCTCCGCAAGGTCGACCCGGTGGCTGTCGTACGGGCGGAGATCGCAGCGCACCCCGCCGAGTACGGCGCGAAGGGCCGTTACCACGAGACGGCGGAGCGGATGGCCGACTGCGACAAGGGCGGGGACCGCGCGCGATGCCCCCTGCTGAAGACGTACTACCGGGATCTGAGCGGGGACGGCCGGGAGAACATGACACTCGGCTTCCGGCTGTACCCGACGAACCAGACGGCCGTACGGGTCTACGCGGCCGAGGGGGACCGCGTCGTGCAGATCATGGCCGACGACGACGCGATCATCGGCGTCGAGCTGGCCGGACGGGCCGTGATCGTCCGCTCCCCCGCCGGGATCTCCGGCTACGAGTACCGCACCACCTGGGAGTGGGACCCGACTCAGCACGCGATGGTGTTCAGGCGTGACGAGTTCCTGCGCACCGGCCCGGCCAAGCACCCCACCCACTCGCCGTCACCGTCCGCCGCTCCCTCGGCGTCCCCGTCCCTCACGCCCTCCGCGAGCGCGCGATGAGACGGGCACCGACCCAGTGGGCCGGCACGCTCGCCACGAAGGCGGCCGTGTTCATCGTGGTGATGTGCTGCGCGCTGGCCGCTCTGCTCGGCATCCTGGTGCATGTGTCGGTGACCGACCAGACCGTCGGTCAGGCCCGCGCGGAGGCGCTCGCCCGGCTGACCGACGCGACCGCGGCCTACCAGGCCGGGGACGCGCTGCCGCCGGGCGCCGGGGTGGACCGGCCGGGGCTGCCGAAGCCGCTGCGGGACCTGGCGACGGCCGGGAACCGGGGCACGATGGTCGACAAGGACCGGGGGCGCCCCACAATGTGGGCGGCGGGCCCGGTCGACGACCACCGGACGCTCGCGGTGGCGATCAACTACTCGCAGCAGGCCCGCACCATCGCCGGGCTCGACCGGTCGATCCTGTGGTCGTCGCTGCTGGCGCTCACGGTGACGCTGCTGGCCGGTGCGTTCGCGGTGACCCGGGTGACCCGGCGGCTGCACGGCACGGCGCGGGTGGCACGACGGATCAGCGCGGGCGACCTGGACGCGCGCGTCAACGATCCCCGCACGAAGGACCCGACCCGCCCGCCGGACGAGGTTGCCGCGGTCTCCGCCGCGCTGGACTCGATGGCGTCGTCGCTCCAGAGCAAGCTGCTGAGCGAGCAGCGGTTCACCGCGGACGTGGCGCACGAGCTGCGCACCCCGCTGACCGGGCTGCACGCGGCCGCCGAGCTGCTGCCGCCGGGCCGTCCCACCGAGCTGGTGCGGGACCGGGTGGCGGCGCTGCGCACGCTCACCGAGGACCTGCTGGAGATCTCGCGCCTGGACACCGGCCGGGAGCAGCTGGAACTGGGCACCGAGGACCTGGGCGCACTGGCCCGGCGGGTGGTGCACGGGTCGGCGGACGGTATCGAGGTGCGGGTCTCGCGGGACGCCCGGGTGACCACGGACCGGCGGCGCCTGGAGCGGGTGCTCGGCAATCTGGTGGCCAACGCGCACAAGCACGGGCGGCCGCCGGTGGTGCTGACGGTGAACGGGCCGGTGGTCACGGTGCGGGATCACGGGGACGGCTATCCGGACTACCTGGCCGAGCACGGCCCGCAGCGGTTCCGCACCGAGGCCGGGGCGCGCGGGCACGGGCTCGGGCTGACCATCGCGCTGGGCCAGGCGGAGGTGCTGGGCGCCCGGCTGACCTTCGAGAACGCTCCGGACGGCGGTGCGCTGGCGACCCTGACACTGCCGCCGCCGTACGGCGCAGCGTGACACACGCAAGACGCCCTTTTAGGTAAGTTCCGGACATGACGAAGGCCGGAACCACCGTGGCGGTGACGCGGACCCGCACGCCTGTCGTACGAGTGCACCGGCGCCGTGGCATCGAACTGGCCCTGATCGTGCTGGCCGTGCTCCTGTCGGTGTACGGCTACTGCGCCGTCGGCCTGGCGAGGACCGGCAGTGTCCCGCACGGCGCCCTGGACTACGGCGCCGGACTCGGTGTGCTCGCACTGCTCGCGCACATCGCCGTGCGCATCCGAGCCCCGTACGCCGATCCGCTGCTGCTGCCCATCGGCGTGCTGCTGAACGGGCTCGGCCTGGTGCTGATCTACCGGCTCGACCTGGAGACGCCCGGCGACCGGGCCGCGCCCACCCAGCTGGTGTGGTCCACGCTGGGCGTGGGGCTGTTCACCGTGGTGGTCCTGCTGCTGCGTGACCACCGGGTGCTCCAGCGGTACGCGTACGTCAGTGTGGTCGCGGCCCTCGCGCTGCTGACCATGCCGATCCTCTTCCCGGCTGTGAACGGCGCCCGCATCTGGATCCGGATCGCCGGATTCTCCATCCAGCCCGGCGAGTTCGCGAAGGTGCTGCTCGCGGTGTTCTTCGCCGCGTACCTGGCGGACAACCGCAACGCGCTGGCGTACGCGGGCCGCCGCATCTGGTTCGTGCAGCTGCCCACCGGGCGGGTGCTCGGGCCGGTCGTCGCGATCTGGCTGATCAGCGTGGGAGTGCTGGTCCTGGAGCGGGACCTGGGCACCTCGCTGCTGTTCTTCGGCCTGTTCGTGATCCTGTTGTACGTCGCCACCGGCCGCACCGGCTGGATCGCGGTCGGTCTGCTGCTTGCGGTGGTCGGCGCGGTGGCCGTCGGCTGGCTCGAACCGCATGTGCACAGCCGGGTGCAGGACTGGCTGCACCCGTTCGCCACCATCGACGCGGGTCTCGGCCCCAACCAGCTCGCCCAGTCGCTGTTCGCGTTCGCGGCGGGCGGGATCCTCGGGGCGGGCCTCGGTCTCGGGCACTCCATCCTGATCGGCTTCGCTGCCAAGTCGGACTTCATCCTGGCGACGGCGGGCGAGGAGCTGGGCCTGGCCGGACTGTCGGCGATCTTCCTCCTGTACGGCCTCCTCGTGGAGCGCGGCTACCGGGCCGGGCTGGCGCTGCGCGAACCCTTCGGCCGGCTGCTCGCGCTCGGGCTCGCCTCGATCGTGGCGCTCCAGGTGTTCGTGATCGCGGGCGGGGTGACCGGGCTGATCCCGCTGACCGGCATGGCGATGCCGTTCCTCGCGCAGGGCGGCTCCTCGGTGGTCACCAACTGGGCGATGGTGGCGCTGCTGATCCGGGTGAGCGATTCGGCGCGCAGCCAGTACGACGGCCAGGTGGCACCGTGAGCAGATACATCCGGCACGCCGCCGTCTTCTGCGGCCTGCTGCTCGTGGCGCTCCTGGTGAACGCGGCGCGCGTCCAGGTCGTCCAGGGGCCCGCCTACGACGGGAATCCGGCCAACCGCCGCTCCGACATCGCCCGTTACGGCTCCGCGCGCGGTGACATCCTGGTCGACGGCATCCCGGTCACCGGTTCCCGCGACACCGGGGAGCAGCTGCGCCATGAACGGACCTACCCGGACGGGCCGTTGTACGCGCCGGTGACCGGCTTCGCCTCGCAGGTGTACGGGACGACGTTCCTGGAGCATGCCGAGGACGGCATCCTGTCCGGCGCGGATTCGGTGCTGGCGCCGTTCCCCTTCTGGAACGAGGTGACGCGGGCGCGGAACCCCCCGGGTGACGTGGTGACGACGCTCAACCAGGCCGCGCAGGAGGCGGCTTACCGGGGTCTCGGCTCGCGCAAGGGTGCGGTGGCGGCGATCGAGCCGTCCACCGGCCGGATCCTGGCGCTGGTGTCCACTCCGTCGTACGACCCGGCGGAGCTGTCCGGGAACGGCGAACCGGTGGCGGCGGCCTGGGCGCGGCTGAACGGCGATCCGGACAAGCCGATGCTCAACCGGGCCGTGCGGCAGACGTATCCGCCGGGCTCCACCTTCAAGGTGGTCACGGCCGCGGCGGCGCTGGACGCGGGCGTGGTCACGGATCTGGACGAGCCCACCGACTCACCCGACCCCTACACCCTGCCGGGCACGCGCACACGGCTGACGAACGAGTCGGACGACTGCGCGGACGCTTCGCTCCGGGCCGCGTTCGCGTGGTCGTGCAACACGGTGTTCGCCAAGCTGGGTGTGGACGTGGGGGTCGCGGACATGGCGTCGACGGCCCAGTCCTTCGGCTTCAACGACACCACGATGCGGGTCCCCTTCTCGGTGGCGCGGAGCACCTTCGATGCGCATGTGGACAAGGCCCAGCTGGCGCTGTCGTCGATCGGGCAGTACAACACGCGGGCCACACCGCTGCAGATGGCGATGGTCTCGGCCGCCGTCGCCAACGGCGGCCTGCTGCGGGAGCCGTATCTGGTGGAGCGGACCGTCCGCGAGGGCGGCGAGACGGTCTCCACTGCCGGTCCGCGTCCCGTACGTCAGGCGATGAACCCGGCGACCGCCGTGCGGATGCGGGAGCTCATGACCGACGTCGTACGGGAGGGCACCGGCGGCAACGCGGCCATCCGCGGCGCGACGGTCGGCGGCAAGACCGGCACCGCCCAGCACGGGATCGGCAACGCGGGTGTGCCGTACGCGTGGTTCGTGTCCTGGGCGCAGGCGGACGACGACATGGAGCCGAAGGTGGCGGTCGCGGTGGTGGTGGAGGACGCCTCGGCGGACCGCGGGGAGATCAGCGGGGGCGGGGACGCGGCACCGATCGCCCGGGCGGTGATGCGGGCGGTGCTGGGGTTGTGATGGCGCGGGTCGGTTCCGGGGATCACAGTGGTCGACGGGGCGACGGGGCGACGGGGCGGCGGGGCGGCGCTCGGCGGCTGGCGGTCAGCGGTCAGCGGTCAGCGGTCAGCGGTCAGCGGCTGACGGTCAGCGGTCAGCGGCTGACGGTCAGCGGGTCGGCGATCGGCGGTCGGCGGGTCGACGGGATGGCGGGTCGACGGGATGGCGGGATGGCGGGATGGCGGTCGACGGGGCGGCGGGACGGCGGTCGGCGGCTGACGGTCGGCGGTCGACGAGCCGACGAGCGACGAGCGGCGAGCGACGAGCCGGCGAGCCGGCGAGCAGCGAGCAGCGAGCAGCGAGCGACGGTCGACGAGCCGACGAGCGACGAGCCGACGAGCGACGAGCCGACGGGCGGCGAGCGGCGAGCGGCGAGCGACGGGATGGCGGGACGGCGGTCGACGGGACGACGGTCGCCGCTCGCCGGTAGGCGGTAGGCGGTAGGCGAGCTGACGGTCGGCGGTCGGCGGTCGGCGGTCGGCGGTCGGCGGTCGGCGGTCGGCGGTCGGCGGTCGGCGGTTGACGGTTGACGGTTGACGGTTGACGGCAAGTGATCATCCGCCGTGCCGCTGCCCCTCCTCGATCGCCTCCTCCACCTCCGCCACCCGCTCCCGTTCCTCCACCGCGAACCGTTCCGCGTCGAGCCTCTCGGCGATCTCCTCGTCCTGGGCCATCAGCAGGTCGAGGTTGGAGTCGCCCATCTCCAGGACGCCCATGTCGACGTAGGCACGCTGGAGGCGTTCGCCCCACAGGCCGATGTCCTTGACGCAGGGGACGATGCGGCTGAACAGCAGCTTGCGGAAGAGCTGGAGGAATTCGGACCGCTCGCTGAGCTCCTCGGCCTCGGCCTTGGGGATGCCGAAGTTCTCCAGCACCTCCACCCCGCGCAGTCGGTCGCGCATCAGATAGCAGCCCTCGATGACGAACTCCTCGCGCTCGCGCAGTTCGGCGTCGGTGAGCTGCTTGTAGTAGTCCCGCAGCGCCATCCGGCCGAAGGCCACGTGCCGGGCCTCGTCCTGCATGACGTAGGCCAGGATCTGCTTGGGCAGGGGCTTGTCGGTGGTGTCGCGGATCATGCCGAAGGCGGCGAGCGCGAGGCCTTCGATGAGGACCTGCATGCCCAGGTAGGGCATGTCCCAGCGGCTGTCGCGGAGGGTGTCGCCGAGCAGTGCCTGGAGGTTGTCGTTGATCGGGTAGACCATCCCGATCTTCTCGTGCAGGAAGCGGCCGTAGACCTCGGCGTGCCGGGCCTCGTCCATGGCCTGGGTCGCGGAGTAGAACTTGGCGTCCAGGTCGGGGACGGACTCCACGATGCGGGCCGCGCAGATCATGGCGCCCTGCTCGCCGTGCAGGAACTGGCTGAACTGCCAGGAGGTGAAGTGCTGCCGCAGCTCGCCCTTGTCACGGTCGGTCATCTTGTCCCAGTACGGCGTGCCGTAGAGGGTCATGGCCTCGTCCGGGGTTCCGAGCGGGTCGTGGGGGTCGACTTCGATGCTCCAGTCGATGCGCTTCTGGCCGTCCCACTGCTTGTCCTTGCCCTTCTGGTAGAGGGCGAGGAGGCGTTCGCGGCCGTCGTCGTACTCCCAGCTGAATCGGGCGGCTCCGGTCGAGGGGACCTGCCAGTGGGGGTCCGACGGGTCCATGGCGTAGATCTCGGAGGTCGGCATAACGGCAGGCTCACACGTAGACGGCGAGTCAACAAGTGCTGTGCAAGGGATTGACGCGCTTACTGACAAGCAGTCTCATAAGAGTCGACGCACATACCCCGGGTAACGAGGTGAGGGAGCCATGACCACCCTGACGGAGGCCGACGCGGTCGACGGTCTGCGCGACGCGCTGGGCCTGCTCAAGGACCGCGAGCAGGTGGCCGAGCGGCTGCTCGCCTCCTCCGCCAAGCACTCCTTCGACCCCGACACGGAGCTCGACTGGGACGCGCCCTTCGAGGAGGGCAAGTGGTTCTGGCCGCCGGAGCTGGTGTCGCTGTACGGCACGCCGATGTGGCGGCGGATGAGCGAGGAGCAGCGGATCCTGCTCTCCCAGCACGAGGCCGCGGCGCTCGCCTCGCTGGGCATCTGGTTCGAGATCATCCTGATGCAGCTCCTGGTACGGCACATCTACGACAAGGCGGCGACGAGCGCGCATGTGCGGTACGCGCTGACCGAGATCGAGGACGAGTGCCGGCACTCCAAGATGTTCGCCCGCCTGATCGCCAAGGGTGACGCGCCCTGGTACCCGGTGGGCCGGGCCCACCAGAGGCTGGGCCGCGTCTTCAAGACGGTCTCCACCACGCCCGGCTCCTTCACGGCGACCCTGCTCGGGGAGGAGGTGCTGGACTGGATGCAGCGGCTGACGTTCCCGGACGAGCGGGTGCAGCCACTGGTCCGGGGCGTGTCCCGGATCCATGTGGTGGAGGAGGCCCGCCACGTCCGGTACGCCCGCGAGGAACTGCGCCGCCAGATGGTGACGGCTCCGCGGTGGTCGCAGGAGTTCACCCGGCTCACCTCGGGCGAGTTCGCCCGCGTGTTCTCGGTGGCCTTCGTGAATCCCGAGGTCTACACGAACGTCGGCCTGGACAGGCGCGAGGCGGTGGCCCAGGCCAGGGCGAGCGCCCACCGCCGCGAGGTCATGCAGACCGGCGCGAAGCGGCTGACCGACTTCCTGGACGAAATCGGCGTGCTCCGCGGACCCGGCCGCCGCCTGTGGCGTTCCTCGGGGCTGCTGGCCTGACGCCCCACGGCCGCGGCCGGGCCGGCCCGGTCCGGCCCCCGAACGGATAGTCTCCCGTCATGACCCCGCAGGCCTCCACTCCCGCCTACCGTCGGCTCAGTGTCACGGAGCGGCGCAGGCAGCTGCTGGAAGCCGCGTTGTCGCTGTTCGCGCACCGGGCGCCCGAGGAAGTGTCGCTGGACGACGTGGCGGAGGCGGCGGGGGTGTCCCGGCCGCTGGTGTACCGGTACTTCCCGGGCGGCAAGCAGCAGTTGTACGAGGCCGCGCTCGGGTCCGCCGCCGAGGAGCTGCGGCAGTGCTTCGACGAGCCCAGGCAGGGGGAGCTCGTGCCCCGGCTCACCCGCGCCCTGGACCGCTACCTCGCCTTCGTGGACGAGCACGACGCCGGTTTCAGCGCCCTGCTCCAGGGCGGCAGCGTGGTCGAGACCTCCCGGACCACCGCCATCGTGGACGGCGTACGGCGGGCCGCCGCCGAGCACATCCTCGGTCACCTCGGCGTCACCGACCCGGGCCCGCGCCTGCGCATGACCGTCCGCATGTGGATCACGGCCGTCGAGGCGGCCTCCCTGATCTGGCTCGACGAGGACAAGCAGCCGCCCACGGTGGAGCTGCGCGACTGGCTGGTCGAGCAGTTCGTGGCCCTCCTGTCGGTGACCGCCGTCCGCGACCCGCAGACGGCGGCGCTCGTCGCCGGCCTGTCGGCGGATGGCTGAGACTGGTGCGGTGAAGAAACAGGAGACCCCCTTCGAGGGCGGACCCATGGACGGTCGCGTGCTGGCCGTCCTGGTGGGACCCACCGGCCACCCTCCGAAGACGTACCGCATCCCCGTCCCGGACGAGGACGGCGGCCCGCCCACCGTCCTCGTCTACCGCCGGGTGCCCCGCGGGCACAGCAAGCGGATCGGGATGGTGCGGGGATGGAAGTACCTGTACGACCCCGAGGGCCCCAAGCGCGGCGGCCTCAGATGGCCCTGGTCCAAGCCGGACCCCAAGCCGGACGCCACCACCGGTTGACACCACCGGACGACACCGCCGGATGACACCACCGAATGACGCTGACGGGTGACGCTGTTGCGCCGAACCGCGCACACCCGGCGCGCGGCCCGTACACACAAGTCTGATGCTCGCGGTGCGATGGGGGCGGAGGGGCCACAGCCCTCCCCGCACCGGAGGTGAAGACGTGTCAGGAAGACTTCTGCGACTGGCGTGTACGGCCGCGGCGGCCCAGGTTGTCCTCGCGCCCGCCGTCGCCCCCGCCCCCGCGACGGCCGCACCCGGCCCGCAGCGCCCGGTCGCCGAGCTGCTGACGGACCTTCAGCGACTGTACCGGCAGGCCGAGCAGGCCACCGAGACCTACAACGCCACCGAGGTGGCCCTGAAGGAGCAGCGCGCCCGGATGGGCCGTCTCGACCGGGAACTCGCGCACGCCAGGCTCACCCTGGAGGACAGCCGGGTCGACGCCGGGCGCCTGGCCCGTCAGCAGTACCAGGGCGCCACCAGCATCCCGGCCTATCTGCGTGTCCTCCTCGCCCGCGACCCCCAGCAGGCCCTCGACGAGGGCCAGGTCCTGGGTCAGTTGGCACGGGAGCACGCCAAGACCGTGGGGCGGCTCACGGACAGCGAGAAGCAGCGGGACGAGCTGGCCCGCAAGGCCCGCAAGGCGCTCGACGCGCAGCTCGACCTCGCCCAGCGGCAGAGGAAGCAGCGCGACGACGTGCGCGCGCGGCTCGGCCAGGTCGAGCGGCTCCTCGCCTCGCTCAACCGCGACCAGCTCAACGCGCTCGCCGGGTTCGAGCAGAACGGGATCGACGCGGCCCAGCGGCAGTTCATGGCGTCCGGCGCCCTCGGCACCGACCGGGCGCCCTCCGCGCAGGGCGACAGGGCCGTGCGCTACGCCGTGGACCAGCTCGGCAAGCCGTATGTGTGGGGCGCGACGGGCCCGGGGGCGTACGACTGCTCGGGGCTGACCTCGCAGGCGTGGATCCACGCCGGGACCGTCATCCCCCGCACCAGCCAGGAACAGTGGGCACGGCTGCGGCACATCCCGCTGCGTGAGCTGCGCCCCGGTGACCTCGTCATCTACTTCCCCGAGGCCACCCACGTCGCCCTCTACCTCGGCCGCGGCATGGTCGTTCAGGCGCCCCGGCCCGGCGCCCGGGTCAAGGTGTCGCCGATCGCGGCCAACCCGGTACTCGGCGCCGTACGCCCCGACCCGGGCGGGGAGCCCCTGAAGGGGTATGTGCCGCCGAGGCTCCCGCAGGGATCCCCGAAGGGGTCCGACCAGGGTTACTCCTCGGCCGCCGCGCCCGCCACCGCCGCGAGGTAGGCCTCGGTCTTCTCCGGCTCGTAGAAGAAGTCCTCGAAGTCGGCCGGATCGTTGAAGCCGTTGGCGAAGCGGTCGGCGACCGGCTGGAGGCCGCCGGCCGCTCCGATCAGGTTGAGGACGTGCTCCGGCGGCGCGGCGAGCATGGCGTTCGTCCACTTGGTGACGTGCTGCGCGGTGGCCCAGTAGCGGTCGAAGGTGGCCCGCATCCAGTCCTCGTCGAACTCCCGGTCACCGTGTTCGAGGATCGCGGCGAGGTAGGCGGCGGCGCACTTGGACGCCGAGTTGGAGCCCTGGCCGGTGATCGGGTCGTTGGCGACGACCACGTCCGCGACGCCGAGGACCAGTCCGCCGCCGGGGAGGTGACCGACGGGGTTGCGGACGGTGGGCGCGTAGCGGCCGGCCAGGGTGCCGCCGGCGTCGGTCAGCTCGACGGAGCGCGTCCGCTCGTACTCCCAGGGCGTGAACCTCGCCATGAGTTCCAGGGTCAGGGCGAGGTGCTCGGCCGGGTCCTTGACTCCGTTGAAGGCGTCCAGCGGGCCGCCGGGGATGCCCTCCCAGAACAGGATGTCGGCGCGACCGGAGTTGGTCAGGGTCGGCATGATGAACAGCTCGCCGACGCCCGGGACCAGGTTGCAGCGCACCGCGTCGAACTCCGGGTGCTCCGGGCGCGGGCCCAGACCGTGCACATAGGACACGGCGAGCGCGCGCTGCGGCTCGCTGTACGGGGAGCGGGCGGCGTCCCGGCCGAACATGGACACCAGTTCGCCCTTGCCGGCGGAGACCAGCACCAGGTCGTAGGCGCGGGAGAAGTAGTCGAGGTCGGAGACGGCCGCGCCGTGGATGACCAACTGGCCGCCGCGCTGGGCGAAGGTCTCCATCCAGCCGGCCATCTTCACCCGCTGGTCGACGGACTGCGCGTACCCGTCGAGTCGGCCCACCCAGTCGATGATCCGCTGGGTCGGGCCGGGGTCGTGCGAGCCGGGGGCCGCGACGGACACGCCGAGTCCCTCGATCCTCGGGGCCTGGGACTCCCAGAAGTTCAGCTGGAGGTCGCGCTCGTGCTGGAGCGCCGTGTCGAACATGCACTGCGTCGACATGACCCGGCCGGAGCGGATCTCGTCCGCGGTCCGGTTCGACATCAGGGAGACCTCGTATCCGTGCGACTGGAGTCCGAGGGCGAGCTGGAGGCCGGACTGGCCGGCTCCGACGACGAGTATCTTGCGCATGCGGGTGGTGCCTCCTACGGCTTGCGGGCTACTCGGGGGTTTCTTCGAGCGCGTGGGCGACGAGGTTCAGGAGGGTCTCGATCACCGAGATCCTGCGGCGCGCATCCATGATCATTACGGGGATGCGTGCGGGAATCGTCAACGCTTCGCGCACGTCCTCCGGTTCGAACAGCTCGCTGCCGTCGAAGTGGTTGACCGCGACGACGTACGGCAGCCCGCAGCTCTCGAAGTAGTCCAGGGCCGGGAAGCAGTCCTTGAGGCGCCGGGTGTCGGCGAGGACGACGGCGCCGATCGCGCCGCGCACCAGGTCGTCCCACATGAACCAGAACCGCTGCTGGCCCGGGGTGCCGAACAGGTAGAGCACCAGGTCGTCGTCGAGGGTGATGCGGCCGAAGTCCATGGCCACGGTGGTGGTCAGCTTGCCGGGCGTGGCGGTGAGGTCGTCGGTGTCCTCGCTCGCCTCGGTCATCAGCGCCTCCGTCTGGAGCGGCGTGATCTCCGAGACCGCGGTGACCAGCGTGGTCTTGCCGACGCCGAAACCACCCGCCACGACTATCTTCGTGGCTATCGGGGCCCGGGTACGGTCCGTCTGCCAGGCTTTCAGGTCCTCGTCGGGTTCGGGACCGACGAGGGGGGAGACGCCGTGCGCGGCGTCAGAGACGGCGGAGTCCACTCAGCACCCTTTCCAGCAGCGCACGGTTCGGGCGGCCCACGCCGTGGCCGGTGCCGGTTCCGTACACACGGATCCTTCCCTGGTCCGCGAGGTCACTGAGCAGGACCCGGACCACGCCGAGCGGCATGCTCAGCAGCGCGGCGATCTCGGCCACCGTGCGCATACGGCGGCACAGTTCGACGATGGCCCGCATCTCCGGCATGACGCGGGCCGAGAGCGGCGCGCTGGTCAGTTCCCTGCGCTCCTCGGGAGCGTCCAGCGCCTCCGCGTCGGCCGTGCTCGCCACGAAGCTCTCCACCAGGAGGACGTGGCCGAAGCGGGTACGGCCGCCGGTGAGCGAGTAGGGGCGGACGCGGGCGGGCCTGCGGTCGCCGCGGCGGACCGGAAGCCGATTCCTCGGGGCGTTGCTCACCGGGCGCTCCCTGTCGGCTGCGGTTCCTCGGACTCCAGGGACTTCCTCAGCTCGCCGCGGAGTTCGGGGGTCAGGACATGACCGGCCCGGCCGACGAAGAGCGCCATGTGGTACGCCACGACGCTCATGTCGCAGTCCGCGGAGCCGTGGACGCCGAGCAGCGAGCCGTCGCTGATCGACATCACGAAGAGGCTGCCCTCCTCCATCGCGACCATGGTGTGCTTGACCCCGCCGAACTCCATCAGCCGCGCGGCGCCGACGGTGAGGCTGCCGATGCCGGAGACGACGGTGGCGAGGTCGGCGGAGGAGCCGCGCGGGCCGCTGCGCCGCTCGGTCAGGGCGTCCCTCGCCTCGGCGTTCCTGCCGGGGTCGGAGGAGAGCAGCAGCAGGCCGTCGGAGGAGACCACCGCGACCGACTGGATACCCGGCACCTCCTCCACGAGATTCGTCAGGATCCAGTGCAGGTTGCGAGCCTCACTGCTCAGTCCGAAGGTACTGGGCGCGGTCAACTGCTTGCCTCCTCGGCTGTGCCCCCCGTGGCTTCTCCGGCATGTGCTTGTGCTGGTGCCGTGTCCGGCCGCTGACTGCGGTCCGTCCGCGTGGCGATCTCCCTCTCCGCGTCCCGGCGTCCGGCCTCCGCCCCGTGGCGGAAGCCGCCGAGGCGACGGCGGAGTGCTTCGGCGTCGACGGACCCGGTCCGCCGGCTCGGTGTGCCGGCAGGTTCGGTGATCTTGGGCGTGCGCTTGGGCAGCCCCTTGCTGGTGAGCCGTTCCGCGGTCTCGTCCCCGGCGCGCTCGTGCCGGTCGGGTCCGATGACGTAGGGGGCGCCGGGTTCGTCGTGCTGCGCGTCGGCACGGTCACCGGGCTCCGCGGCGACCTCCGGGAGCAGCAGCTCCATGGTGCTCTCGGCGGGGGACTCCGGGACGTCGAAGACCTGCGCCTCCGGCACCGCGGACGGCTCCGGGGCGGTGGATGCGGGTGCGGGTGCCTCCGTGTCCGTGCCCTCGGGTTCCGGGGTGGTGTTCTCCTGTACGGCCCGCTCCGCCAGTGTCACCAGGGGGTCGGTGTCCTTCGGGCGGCCGCGCAGGACGTTGGAGTTGGCTTCGGCGTCCGCGCCGGGGAGGGAGTAGGGCTCGGTGGCGGGCGGGCCCGCTGTCGCCGGGGCCTGGGCGAGCAGGGAGCCGGGGAGGACCACCACGGCGGCGATGCCGCCCTGCTTCTGCTCGCGGAGCTGGACGCGGGCGCCGTGGCGGTGGGCGAGGCGCGCGACGACGTACAGACCGAGGCCCAGGCCCTCCTCGCCCTCCCGCTCGTACGGGGAGTCCGGGTCGAAGTCGCCGAGGCGGGAGTTGAGGTGGGCGAGGCGTTCGGCGGTCAGGCCGATGCCCCCGTCCTGCACGGAGAGCATCACCTCGCCGCTCTCGAGCAGCCAGCCGGAGACCTCGACGGGCAGGTCGGGCGGGGAGAACGAGGTGGCGTTCTCCATGAGCTCGGCCAGCAGGTGGGAGAGGTCGTCGGCGGCGAACCCGGCGACATGCGCGTGCGGCGGGAGCGCGGCGATGCGGACCCGCTCGTACCGCTCGATCTCGCTGACCGCCGCTCGTACGACGTCCAGCAGCGGCACCGGCCCGTGGTGCTGCTGCACATGCTCGGCACCGGCGAGGACCAGGAGGTTCTCGCTGTGTCGGCGCATCACCGTGGCGAAGTGGTCGAGCTTGAAGAGGGTGGCGAGCTGCTCGGGGTCCTGTTCGCGCTCCTCCAGCCCCTCGATGACGGTCAGCTGCCGCTCGACGAGGCCGAGGGTGCGCAGGGCGAGGCTGACGAAGGTGCCGCCGATGCTGGTGCGCAGCCGTTCGAGCTGGGCCGTGGCGTCGCCGAGTTCGGCGCGGAGTTCCTCGCGGACGTCGGCCATTCGCTGGCGCTGGCCGACCAGGTGCCTGCGGTCGGTCTCCAGGGTGGCGATGCGCTCGTGCAGGGCCGCCGCGTGCGCGTGCAGAGCGTTGACGGAGCGGACGACCTGGGCGAACTCGTCGTTGCGGCCGGTGAACCTGACCGGTTCCTCGGCGGCCGGGTTCTCCGCGTCGGCCAGCCGGGCCGTGCCCCTGCGCAGGACCGAGAGGGGCCGGGTCAGGGTGCGTGCCATGGCGGTGGCGAGTCCCACGGCGACCAGTATCAGGCCACCGAGGACCGCGACGCGGATCTCCATGGCGGTGACGTCGTCGTCGCGCAGCCTGGCGAGTTCCTTGGTGCGGCGGTCGAAGAGGGCGGACTCCGCGCCGCGCATCCGGTCGACGCGGGCGGACAGGGCCGCGTCCAGCTTCTTGGTGCTGACGTCGAGGTCGTCACCGGAGAGCTTCGGCTGGTCGGTGAGGTCCGCGAGGTACTTCTCGGCGGAGTTCACCTCGGGTCCGGTGACCGTCGAGTCGTACGAGTCGACGGCGGAGGCGGGCGCGGTGTCACGGAAGCCCGCGAGGGCGGCGTCGGAGCGCAGCCGGGCCTGCTGGGCGGCGGCGCTGAGGGCGGCGCGCTGCCTGCGGTCGTCGGCGGAGCCCCCGTCGGTGGTGGTGGATCGGCCGGTGTCCGGGTCGATGCCCGTCTCGGTGCCGCCCGGTACGTCGAGGGCGGCGAGGAGCAGTCCACGGGCCGCCGCGGACTGCTGGACGGCGGTGTCGAGTTCGGCGAGGGCGTGGGCGCCGGTACCGGCCCGTGCGGGCATCCGGTCGGCGAGGTCCTCGGTCAGCCGGTGCAGTTCGGCGATCGCGCCGGAGTAGGCCTGGTGCACCTGGAGCGCCGTACTTCCGCCGGTGAGCGCGGACCTGCGCACGGTCGCGATGCCGTCGAGGTCCTCGCGCAGCCAGCCGGGCGTCTCCTCGTCCGCGCGCAGGTCCTGGACCTGCCGGTCGACGCGGGCGCCGCGCTGCTCGGAGGGCGCCTTGGACTTGGGGCGGCCGGCCGCGACGTAGGCGGTGACCTCGTCGCGCTCGTCGGCGAGGGCATGGGCGAGGGAGAGCGCGTTCTGGGTGCGCCCGGCCAGGGTGACCAGGTCCTGCGAGTCGCTGAGCTGGGAAGAGGAGGCGAGGACGGAGGGGGCTCCGGCGGCCGCGACGGCTGCGGCGACCACGGCCACCGCGACGATCAGCCGGTTGCGCACGTGGGCCGGGCGGCCGGTGCCGACGGGGGCGCCCTCGGCGCCGCGCGCGGAGGCCGTCTGCCTGGCTGTGTCCCGAGGCCGCTTCTTCTGCACCGATGCTCGCATTCCTGAACTCGTGTACCCATGGGCCCGGGTGGCACCCCGTCATTTCGATGCCGAGCGGTGCGTGCACCCGCCCCCGCGCCCGGTTCCGGACTTGCGCGGAGGTACCCCCATTGGTCCCCGACCCTCCCAGCGCTGGTGGGCACTGGCCGCGCATCACCTGCCCGGCCACCCGAAGGAGTGAACATCGGAGGGGAGTTGGCGAGCAAGTCTTCCCGGGGCGTGCGGCGGCGGTGCGCGGCCGGCCGGTTGGACGCGGGCGGAAGGCTTTGGCAGTATTCGCCGCCACGTCTTCCCGGACCGCGCCATTCCGTCCCAAACCCGGCGCCTGACCTGCGGCGCCGTGTGATTTCCGGTACGCCCGGCAGCCTTCGGGGAGGCTTGTGAAGGCCTCGTGCAGACTGGCCGGATGCGTACTGAAGTCGTTTCGGAGCCCGGTGTCACGGACCGCCCCAACGAGGACTTCGCCGGAGTCGGAGTACCGGCCTCCGGGCAGGGGGGTTGTGCGATCGTGCTGGACGGGGTGACTCCGCCCGAGGGCGCGACGGGTTGTCTGCATTCGGTCCCCTGGTTCACCGCGCGGCTCGGCGGAGCCCTGACCGAACTGACCGTTTCCAACCTAGATCTGACGCTCCCCGACATTCTTTCGACGGCAATCGCCCGCACAGCAGCGGCACATGCGTCGACCTGTGACCTTTCTCACCCGCGCACTCCACAGGCAACCATCGTTGTCGCCCGCTGGTCGGCGGAGTCGGTGGAACACCTGGTGCTGTCCGACTCCGCCCTGCTGCTGGAGTCCCCCGAGGGCGCGGTCACCGCCGTGCTCGACGACCGGATCTCCCGTCTCCCGCGCGCCTCGCTGGTGAGCGACGCCGTCGCCGACGCGACCGTCCGCAACAGGGAGGGCGGCTTCTTCACGGCCGCCGCCGACCCCTCGGTCGCCGCCCGCGCGGTCACCGGCACCGTCCCACGCCACCGGGTCCGCGCCCTCGCGGCCCTCACCGACGGCGCCGCCCGCTGGGTGGAGAAGTTCCACCAGGGTGACTGGGCGGACTGCTTCACCCTGATGCGCGAGGAGGGCGCGCGGGCCCTGGTCGACCGCGTACGGGCACTGGAGGCGGCGGACCGGGAGGAGCGGGCGTTCCTGCGGCGGAGCAAGACCCACGACGACGCGACGGTGGTGTACGCGGAGCTCTGAGGGGTTGAGGGCGGGACGGCCTCCCCTATCGCTCCATGACCCCGTTCAGTTCGTGCAGCAGCCGGGCCAGTTCCGAGACCTCGTCGCGGTCCCAGTGGGCGAGCTGACGGACGTACCTGGCCCGGCGGGCCTCCCGGACACGACCCACGCGGCGGCGGCCCTCGTCCGTGAGGGCGACCAGCCAGGCGCGGCCGTCGGCGGGGTCCGGCTCGCGGCCGACCAGGCCCAGCTCCTCCAGGGCACGCAGCTGACGGGACATGGTGGCCTTGCCGACGCCGATGTAGGCGGCCAGTTCGGTGGCGCGCTGGCGGCCGTACTCGTCGAGGCGGACCAGCAGGCCGTAGGCGGCGGTCTCCAGGTCGGGGTGGACCTCACGGGCCATCTCGCCCTGGCTGGCGCGGGCGCGCCGCAGCAGCACCGTCAGCTCCCTCTCCAGGGCAAGGAACTCCTGGTCCGCTCCAGTCGGTGTCAACTGGCCGCCGACATGCTGTCCGTCGCCGCTTCCGTCCTCGTGCACGTAGGCACACCCCTGATCGCTTTCACTGTCCTGCATGGTTTCCGCCGGGCGCTGTTGTCGTGGCGGCTCCGTAAGTATTTCGCAGGCGCGGACCGGCGACGGCCGGGAGGACCCCCTTCCAGCCTCCTTGGACACGAGCGGGGCGACACGAGCGGGGGTCATGACCGGAAAGACCCGGGTCTCCCTCACGGGGCCCGGGTCCTCCCTTCATCCGGTCGCGTCCGTCACGCCGCGACCGGAACCTGCGACTCCGCGCCGTTCGCGGCCGGCGCGAGGGCCAGTTCCAGGACCTGGCGGACGTCCGTGACCGTGTGGACCTCGAGCTTGTCCAGCACCTCGGCGGGGACGTCGTCCAGGTCGGCCTCGTTGCGCTTGGGGATGACCACCGTGGTGATGCCCGCCCGGTGCGCGGCGAGGAGCTTCTGTTTCACGCCGCCGATCGGCAGGACCCGGCCGGTCAGCGAGACCTCGCCGGTCATGGCGACGTCCGTGCGGACCAGCCGGCCCGACAGCAGCGACGCCAGGGCGGTCGTCATGGTGACGCCCGCGCTCGGGCCGTCCTTGGGCACGGCGCCCGCCGGGAAGTGGATGTGCACACCCCGGTCCTTGAGACCGGCCACGGGCAGCTCCAGTTCGGCGCCGTGACTGCGCAGGAAACTCAGCGCGATCTGCGCCGACTCCTTCATCACGTCACCGAGCTGACCGGTCAGGGTCAGGCCCGCCGCGCCCGTCTCGGGGTCGGCGAGGGACGCCTCCACGTACAGCACGTCGCCGCCGGCGCCGGTCACCGCGAGGCCCGTGGCCACGCCCGGCACCGACGTGCGGCGCTCCGCCGGGTCCTGGGCGGACTCCGGTACATGGTGCGGGCGGCCGATCAGGGCCCGCAGATCGCCGTCCGTGACGGTGAACGGCAGCTCCCGCTCACCCAGCTCGTGCTGGGCGGCGACCTTGCTCAGCAGCCGGGCGACGGACCGCTCCAGGTTGCGCACGCCCGCCTCGCGCGTGTACTCGCCGGCCAGCTTGCGCAGCGCGCTCTCGTCGAGGGTCACCTCGTCGGCGGCGAGACCGGCCCGCTCCAGCTGGCGCGGGAGCAGGTGGTCACGGGCGATGACGACCTTCTCGTCCTCCGTGTAGCCGTCGAGGCGGACCAGCTCCATACGGTCGAGCAGGGCCTCCGGGATGGCCTCCAGGACGTTGGCGGTGGCGAGGAAGACGACGTCCGACAGATCCAGCTCCACCTCCAGGTAGTGGTCCCGGAAGGTGTGGTTCTGGGCCGGGTCCAGGACCTCCAGGAGGGCGGCGGCCGGGTCGCCCCGGAAGTCGGAGCCCACCTTGTCGATCTCGTCCAGCAGGACCACCGGGTTCATGGAGCCGGCCTCCTTGACCGCGCGCACGATACGGCCGGGCAGCGCGCCGACGTAGGTACGGCGGTGACCGCGGATCTCGGCCTCGTCCCGCACGCCGCCGAGGGCGACCCGGACGAACTTGCGGCCCATGGCGTGGGCGACGCTCTCACCGAGGCTCGTCTTTCCGACGCCCGGCGGCCCGACGAGGGCCAGTACGGCGCCGCCGCGCCGCCCACCGACCACACCGAGGCCGCGCTCACCGCGCCGCTTGCGCACCGCCAGGTACTCGGTGATCCGTTCCTTCACGTCGTCCAGCCCGGCGTGCTCGGCGTCCAGGACGGCCTTCGCGCCCTGGATGTCGTAGGCGTCCTCGGTCCGCTCGTTCCAGGGCAGTTCGAGGACGGTGTCCAGCCAGGTGCGGATCCATGAGCCCTCGGGCGACTGGTCGCTGGACCGCTCCAGCTTGTCGACCTCCTTGAGGGCGGCCTCACGGACCTTCTCGGGCAGGTCGGCGGCCTCGACGCGGGCGCGGTAGTCGTCGGACTCCTCGCCGTCCTTCTCTCCGTTGAGCTCGCGCAGCTCCTTGCGCACCGCCTCCAGCTGACGACGCAGCAGGAACTCGCGCTGCTGCTTGTCGACGCCCTCCTGGACGTCCTTGGCGATGGTCTCGGCGACGTCCTGCTCGGCGAGGTGGTCGCGCAGGTGCTGGGTGGCGAGCTTGAGGCGGGAGACCGGGTCGGTGGTCTCCAGGAGCTCAACCTTCTGCTCGGTGGTCAGGAACGGCGAGTAGCCGGAGTTGTCGGCGAGCGCGGAGACGTCGTCGATGGCCTGGACCCGGTCGACGACCTGCCAGGCGCCACGCTTGCGCAGCCAGGCGGTGGCCAGCGCCTTGTATTCCTTCACCAGTTCGCCGACGTGGCCCGGCAGCGGTTCGGGCACCGTCTCGTCGATGCGGGTGCCCTCGACCCACAGCGCCGCGCCCGGCCCGTTGGTCCCGGCACCGATCCGCACCCGGCCCCGGCCGCGGATCAGCGCGCCGGGATCACCGTCCGCCAGCCGGCCGACCTGCTCGACCGTGCCGAGCACACCGGTGCCCGGGTACGTCCCGTCGATGCGCGGCACCAGAAGCACCCTCGGCTTCCCCGGCTCCGACCGGGCGGCGGCCTGCGCGGCCTCCACCGCGGCGCGCACATCCGCGTCGTTCAGATCCAGCGGTACCACCATCCCGGGCAGCACGACCTCGTCGTCGAGCGGCAGCACAGGCAGAGTGAGCGGTGTGGGCGCCGTGGACTCAGCAGCCATGATCTCCCCTTCGGCAGTCAAGTTGAGCTATGCCGACTCAATGCACGTGAGCGTCCCGTTGTTCCCCAGGGGCTGTTCGCCCTGAGCGATCACGGGATCAGGCGACACCACGCGCCGGGGACACCGGGCCCGTCGGGTCCGGTCCACTCGCCCGACTTATCTGACTTGTCCGGCTCAACCAGCTCGACCGGCCACCCTCCGGGCCGCCCCGCTGCCAGCGCCTGACCAGCGGCCAGGTCGCGACGCCGACGGCCAGGGCGATCAGGTGGCCCCAGTTGGTCACCGGGTCCGCGAGGCCGACCAGATCCCATGCGAGCGTCCCGCCGAGCAGGGCCAGCAGGGGCCGGCGCAGCCACGGGGCGAGCAGCCCGGCGAGGGCGCCGGTGCTGGTGGCGACGCCGAAGCTGACGCCGTAGTCCAGGCGGTGCAGGGAGCTGTCGGGCAGATGTCCCGCCAGGACCGCGAGCCCCACGGGCACTTCGGTGGCGAGGGTGGCGAGCACATGCCCGAGCAGGAAGACAGCGGCGGTCCGCGCGCCGCCTATCCGCCGCTCCAGCGCGGCGAGGACGACCAGGAAGCAGAGCGCGAACGGCGACGCCAGCCCGCCCGCGATCCACAGCGCGCTCGCCACGAGGGCCAGCACCGGGGTCCGCGCGAGGTGGGCCACATCGGTACTGGAGGCCTGATGAAGGGTGTGCACAAGGCCGGGATCGGCGTCACGGGCGACCAGCGAGGTGACCGCGAGCAGTGCGCCGTAGCCGAAGGTGAACGGCGTACCCGTGGGCGTGGGCACCAGCCGCCAGAGGCGGCGGCCGCGCGGCCGGGAAGGCGGGCGGCGCACTTCGTCCGGCCCGTCGGCATCGACAGGGGGTGGCACCACGAGGGCGGCGCCCACGGACGCGGGCGAGGCGGCCGCGGGCACCCGCTGGCGCGGCACCCCGTCCAGCAGGGCCACGGACTCCGGTGCGGCGGACTCCGGTGCCGATGAGCAGGATGGACCGGAAGGAGGTGGGTCCACCGGCGTGGGCGCGGTCGGTTTCACCGTGAGGCGCTCCTTCCGTTTCCGCCCTACCCTTCGCGCCCCGTGATCCGCTGTCTATGACCGACGCCACGCAACGCTCGTTTCAAAGGATTTTCTGAGGGGTCACATGAGTCGCGCCCGACCCACGCACGACTTGCGCACGCGCCGCACGCGAGTCCCACTCGGATCGCACTCGGGCCCCACACGGTTCACACTCGCGTTTCACCCGATCCCGGCCCCTCAAACGGGTGATGCGACGGGCCCCGTCCGCCCTCCGCCACCCATTAATTCGCGTGTCCGTAACACCGCGTTCGGGCACCATGTGTGAATGACCGCCAGCAGCGAAGCGCCCGTCGTCCTGGACCGCCGCGAGGGCCCGTACGGCGAGGTGGCGCTGCGCAGACAGGGCGAGTTGCTCCAGATCATCGCCAACGGCTGCTTCCTGATGGACACCTCCGACGGCCGCTCGGAACGGCTCCTGGTCGACGCCGCATACGGCGCCCTGGACGGCCGGCCCGAGCCGGACGTGCTGATCGGCGGCCTCGGGGTCGGCTTCTCGCTGGCGCACGCGGCAGCCGACTCCCGCTGGGGGCGGATCACCGTCGTGGAGCGCGAACCCGCGGTGATCGACTGGCACCGCGAAGGGCCCCTGTCCGCATTGTCCGCTTCGGCCCTCGCCGACCCCCGCACGGAGATCGTCCGGGCGGATCTTGTGTCCTACCTGCGTGAGACATCCACCACGTACGACGCACTGTGCCTGGACATTGACAACGGGCCCGGCTGGACCGTCGACGAGGACAACGGCACCCTCTACTCGCCGACCGGACTGGCAAGCTGCGCGCGGACGTTGAGACCCGGAGGGGTACTGGCGGTATGGTCGGCGAAACCCTCTCCGGAATTCGAGGGATCCTTGCGGAATGCCGGATTCCGTCGGATCCGTACCGAAGAGATCCCCGTTGCCCGGGGCGTTCCCGACGCAGTGCACCTCGCTGTAAGGCCTGGATAGCGACGGCCCCTCCGGTCCCCGTAATGTGCTGCCCTGACGCGGGTCATTCAAGCGTCAATCGCAAACCATGCGCAGACCGAGGGACCACCCCACTGGTTCCGGAAAGCACACTCAGGGGCGGGCGATGGAGCAGACACACACCTCGCACAACGGCACGGCGGCGGCTGCTGGAGCGCAGCGCCGGGTGCTGGTGATCGAGGACGACACGACGATCGTCGACGCCATCGCGGCCCGGCTCCGCGCCGAGGGGTTCCTCGTGCAAACCGCGTCCGACGGTCCGTCCGCGGTCGACACCGCCGAGGCCTGGCAGCCCGATCTGCTGATCCTCGACATCATGCTGCCCGGCTTCGACGGCCTGGAGGTCTGCCGCCGTGTGCAGGCCCAGCGCCCGGTGCCGGTGCTGATGCTCACCGCGCGCGACGACGAGACCGACATGCTGGTCGGGCTCGGCGTCGGCGCCGACGACTACATGACCAAGCCGTTCTCGATGCGCGAGCTGGCCGCCCGCGTCCATGTGCTGCTTCGGCGGGTGGAGCGGGCCGCGCTGGCCGCCACGACCCCGCGCTCGGGCATCCTGCGGCTCGGCGAGCTGGAGATCGACCACGCGCAGCGCCGGGTGCGGGTGCGCGGCGAGGACGTGCACCTCACGCCCACCGAGTTCGACCTGCTGGTGTGCCTCGCGAACACCCCGCGCGCGGTCCTCTCCCGGGAGCAGCTGCTCGCCGAGGTGTGGGACTGGGCGGACGCCTCCGGCACCCGGACCGTCGACAGCCACATCAAGGCGCTGCGCCGGAAGATCGGCGCGGAGCGGATCCGCACGGTGCACGGTGTCGGCTACGCGCTGGAGACGCCGGCGCCATGAGCGAGGGGCGGGATGCCGCACGGAGGAACCCCGGGGAGGAGCCCTGGGGTGGCGTACGCCCGTTCTCGATCAAGACCAAGCTGACCGCTCTGGTCGTCATCTCGGTGCTGATCACCACCGGGCTGTCGATGATCGCGGTGCACACCAAGACGGAGCTTCGCTTCATCACGGTCTTCTCGATGATCGCCACACTCCTGATAACGCAGTTCGTGGCTCATTCACTCACCGCGCCGCTGGACGAGATGAACGCGGTGGCCCGGTCCATCTCGTACGGCGACTACACCCGCCGGGTGAGCGAGAACCGCCGGGACGAGCTCGGCGACCTGGCCCAGACGATCAACGTCATGGCCGACGAGCTGGAGGCCCAGGACAGCCAGCGCAAAGAGCTGGTGGCGAATGTCTCGCACGAGCTGCGCACGCCCATCGCGGGCCTGCGGGCCGTCCTGGAGAACGTCGTGGACGGCATCGCCGAGCCGGACACCGAGACGATGCGTACGGCGCTCAAGCAGACGGAGCGGCTCGGGCGGCTGGTGGAGACCCTGCTCGACCTCTCGCGCCTGGACAACGGGGTCGTACCGCTGCGCAAGCGGCGTTTCGAGGTGTGGCCGTACCTCTCCGGGGTGCTCAAGGAGGCCAACATGGTCGCCTCCGCGCGCGCGGGCATGACCTCGGGCTCCGGGAACCACACCCGCACGGACGTGCATCTGCACCTCGACGTTTCCCCGCCGGAGCTGACCGCGCACGCGGACCCGGAGCGGATCCACCAGGTCGTGGCCAACCTGATCGACAACGCGGTCAAGCACAGTCCGCCGCACGGCCGGGTCACGGTGAAGGCGCGGCGCGGGAACCGGCCCGAGTCGCTGGACCTGGAAGTGCTGGACGAGGGTCCGGGCATCCCGCGGTCCGAGTGGCACAGGGTCTTCGAGCGGTTCAACCGGGGATCCGTCAGCCGTCCGCACGGTCCGGGCAGTGACGGCGGTACGGGGCTGGGCCTGGCGATCGCCCGCTGGGCGGTGGATCTGCACGGCGGGCGGATCGGTGTGGCCGAATCCGAGCGGGGTTGCCGGATTCTTATCACTCTTCCGGGAGAGCGACCCGCGTCAAGTTGACGTAAAGTCGAACCCGCGAGGACAAGATCCACTCGGATTCGCGCCGGTGGACACGTGTGAGCAGGGACGGCCCGCGCCTGCGGCGCCCACGGGCCGCGAGACACGCGTACCCACTTCCTGCGACCGACATGCGAACCTCGCTTGTTTCCCGCCATATCAAGGCCCGAAACACGGTTTCCGATGTGACTTACGCGACGATGAACGGGCCCGACCTGACCTTCCCCCCCGGGGAGGCGTAGCCTTTATTCCCGCTGTCCATCACCTTGTGAAGCGGAAGAGGGCGGTTGCCGCCGTGTCGCCACAGTCCCCCAGTAACTCGAGCATCTCGACCGACCAAGCCGGGAAGAACCCCGCGGCCGCGTTCGGTCCCAACGAGTGGCTCGTCGACGAGATCTATCAGCAGTACCTCCAGGACCCGAATTCGGTAGACCGAGCCTGGTGGGACTTCTTCGCCGACTACAAGCCGGGCGCGCCTGCCGCCCCGGCTGCGTCGGGTGCTGCGGCCGCGGGGGCCGCAGGCACCAGCGCGACGCCCGCCCCGGCCCAGCCCGCGGCACCGGCTCCGGCCGCGCCCGCCGCCCCGGCTCCCGCGGCCCCGAAGCCCGCCGCTGCCGCCCCCGCCGCGCCCAGGCCCGCGGCCGCTCCGGCGCAGCCCGCGGCCCCGGCCGCGAAGGCGGCGCCCGCCACCGAGGCGCCCGAGGGTCCCGAGTACGTGACGCTGCGCGGTCCGTCCGCCGCGGTCGCCAAGAACATGAACGCCTCCCTGGAGCTGCCGACCGCCACCTCGGTCCGCGCGGTCCCGGTGAAGCTGCTGTTCGACAACCGCATCGTCATCAACAACCACCTGAAGCGCGCCCGGGGCGGGAAGATCTCCTTCACGCACCTGATCGGCTTCGCGATGGTGCAGGCCATCAAGGCCATGCCGTCGATGAACTGGGCGTTCGGCGAGAAGGACGGCAAGCCGACCCTCGTCAAGCCGCCGCACGTCAACCTCGGCCTGGCCATCGACCTGGTCAAGCCGAACGGTGACCGCCAGCTCGTCGTGGCCGCCATCAAGAAGGCCGAGACGCTGAACTTCTTCGAGTTCTGGCAGGCCTACGAGGACATCGTCCGCCGCGCCCGCGACGGCAAGCTGACGATGGACGACTTCTCCGGTGTCACGGTCTCCCTGACCAACCCCGGCGGTCTCGGCACCGTCCACTCCGTGCCGCGCCTGATGCCCGGCCAGTCCGTGATCATGGGCGTCGGCTCCATGGACTACCCGGCGGAGTTCCAGGGCACCAGCCAGGACACCCTGAACAAGCTCGGCATCGCGAAGGTCATGACGCTGACGTCGACCTACGACCACCGGGTGATCCAGGGCGCCGCCTCCGGCGAGTTCCTGCGCCAGGTCTCCAACCTGCTGCTCGGCGAGAACGGCTTCTACGACGCCGTCTTCGAGTCGCTGCGCATCCCCTACGAGCCGGTCCGCTGGCTCAAGGACATCGACGCCTCGCACGACGACGACGTCACCAAGGCCGCGCGGGTCTTCGAGCTGATCCACTCCTACCGGGTCCGCGGCCACGTCATGGCCGACACCGACCCGCTGGAGTACCGTCAGCGCAAGCACCCCGACCTGGACATCACCGAGCACGGGCTCACCCTGTGGGACCTGGAGCGCGAGTTCGCGGTCGGCGGCTTCTCGGGCAAGTCCCTGATGAAGCTGCGCGACATCCTCGGCGTCCTGCGCGACTCGTACTGCCGCACCACCGGTGTCGAGTTCATGCACATCCAGGACCCGAAGCAGCGCAAGTGGATCCAGGACCGCATCGAGCGCCCGCACACCAAGCCGGAGCGCGAGGAGCAGCTGCGCATCCTGCGTCGGCTGAACGCGGCGGAGGCCTTCGAGACCTTCCTGCAGACCAAGTACGTCGGCCAGAAGCGCTTCTCGCTGGAGGGCGGCGAGTCCGTCATCCCGCTGCTCGACGCGGTCATCGACAGCGCCGCCGAGTCCCGCCTGGACGAGGTCGTCATCGGTATGGCCCACCGCGGCCGTCTGAACGTGCTCGCCAACATCGTCGGCAAGTCGTACGCGCAGATCTTCCGCGAGTTCGAGGGCAACCTCGACCCGAAGTCGATGCACGGCTCCGGCGACGTGAAGTACCACCTGGGCGCCGAGGGCACCTTCACCGGCCTGGACGGCGAGCAGATCAAGGTCAGCCTGGTCGCGAACCCCTCCCACCTGGAGGCCGTCGACCCGGTCCTGGAGGGTGTCTCCCGCGCCAAGCAGGACATCATCAACAAGGGCGGCACGGACTTCACCGTCCTGCCGGTGGCCCTGCACGGCGACGCGGCCTTCGCGGGCCAGGGCGTGGTGGCCGAGACCCTGAACATGTCGCAGCTGCGCGGCTACCGCACCGGCGGCACGGTCCACATCGTCATCAACAACCAGGTCGGCTTCACCGCGGCCCCCGAGTCCTCGCGTTCCTCCATGTACGCGACGGACGTGGCCCGCATGATCGAGGCCCCGATCTTCCACGTGAACGGCGACGACCCCGAGGCCGTCGTGCGCGTCGCGCGTCTGGCCTTCGAGTTCCGCCAGGCGTTCAACAAGGACGTGGTGATCGACCTCATCTGCTACCGCCGCCGCGGTCACAACGAGTCCGACAACCCGGCCTTCACCCAGCCGCTGATGTACGACCTGATCGACAAGAAGCGCTCGGTGCGCAAGCTCTACACCGAGTCCCTGATCGGTCGCGGCGACATCACCCTGGAAGAGGCCGAGCAGGCTCTGCAGGACTACCAGGGCCAGCTGGAGAAGGTCTTCACCGAGGTCCGCGAAGCCACCTCGCAGCCGGCCGCCGTGGACGTCGAGGAGCCGCAGGACGGCTTCCCGGTCGCGGTGCCGACCGCGATCTCCTCGGAGGTCGTGAAGCGGATCGCCGAGTCCCAGGTCAACATCCCCGACCACGTCACCATCCACCCGCGTCTGCTGCCGCAGCTGCAGCGCCGGGCGGCCATGGTCGAGGACGGCACCATCGACTGGGGCATGGGCGAGACCCTGGCCATCGGCTCCCTGCTGCTGGAGGGCACCCCGGTCCGCCTGGCGGGCCAGGACTCCCAGCGCGGCACCTTCGGCCAGCGGCACGCGGTGATCATCGACCGCGAGACCGGCGAGGACTTCACCCCGCTGCTCTACCTGTCCGAGGACCAGGCCCGGCTGAACGTCTACAACTCCCTGCTGTCCGAGTACGCGGCGATGGGCTTCGAGTACGGCTACTCGCTGGCCCGCCCCGACGCGCTCGTGATGTGGGAGGCCCAGTTCGGCGACTTCGTCAACGGCGCGCAGACCGTCGTGGACGAGTTCATCTCGTCGGCCGAGCAGAAGTGGGCTCAGACCAGCGGCGTCACGCTGCTCCTGCCGCACGGCTACGAGGGCCAGGGCCCGGACCACTCGTCCGCCCGTCCTGAGCGCTTCCTCCAGATGTGCGCGCAGAACAACATGACGGTCGCGATGCCCACGCTCCCGTCGAACTACTTCCACCTCCTGCGGTGGCAGGTGCACAACCCGCACCACAAGCCGCTGGTCGTCTTCACCCCGAAGTCGATGCTGCGCCTGAAGGCGGCGGCCTCGAAGGCGGAGGAGTTCACGAGCGGGCAGTTCCGCCCGGTCATCGGCGACGCGTCGGTCGACCCGGCCGCGGTCAAGAAGGTCGTGTTCTGCGCGGGCAAGGTCTACTACGACCTGGACGCCGAGCGTCAGAAGCGCGGCGACACGGAGACGGCGATCATCCGCCTCGAGCGTCTGTACCCGCTGCCGGGTGCGGAGATCCAGGCGGAGGTCAACAAGTACCCGAACGCCGAGAAGTACCTGTGGGTCCAGGAGGAGCCGGCGAACCAGGGTGCCTGGCCGTTCATCGCGCTCAACCTGATCGACCACCTGGACCTGGCCGTCGGTGCGGACGTCCCGCACGGCGAGCGTCTGCGCCGTATCTCGCGGCCGCACGGCTCGTCCCCGGCGGTGGGTTCCGCGAAGCGGCACCAGGCCGAGCAGGAGCAGCTGGTCCATGAGGTGTTCGAGGCGTAGTCCTCGGCCGCACGGCGAAGGGCCCGTCCCCGGAGATTTCCGGGGACGGGCCCTTCCCGTCTGCCCGGGCCCTGCGCGCGGGCCCGTTGCCGGGGCGGATCAGACCTGGGGCTCGAAGTCCCAGAACGGCCGGTTGCGGGAGCGGGCCGAGATGGTGTGGACGTGCTGCTTGCCGAGCGTCGCCTCCAGGTCGGACAGCGCCTCCTGCTCCACCTTCTCCGCCCGCTGCACCTCCCGCAGTCCGCGCAGGTCCGCCGCGTGCGCCACCCTGGCCGACAGGGTCAGCGGGTGGGTGCGCCCGAGGAACTCGGTGGCCCGGGTGATGGTGTCCTGGCTGAGCCCGGCCGCGCCCTCGGTGTCACCCACCAGGTTGCGCAGCGCCGAGGCGTTGACGGCGCAGCCCAGCGCGTAGGGGTGGCTCTCCCCCACCGCCGCGGTCATGTCCGCCAGCGCCTGCTCGGCCAGCACATGGGCGTGGTCCCGCTCGCCGACGCTGCGCAGGATCAGGGCGTGGTTGGCGCGTGCTCCGGCGGTGAAGGGATGTCCCTCGGTGAGCGACTGCTCGTAACGGGCCATGATGGACTCGCTGGCCTCGCGGGCCTGGTCGATGTCCCCGTACTCACGGGCGAAGCAGCTCTGGCTGACGGCGGCGGCCAGGGTCTCCGGGTGCCGGTCGCCGACCCTGCGCTCATAGCGCTCCAGCACGCGGGTCAGCAGCGTCCCGGCGCCGGCCCGGTCGCCGCCGCGCAACCGGCACAGCGCCAGGTTGTGCTCGGCGCGCAGGGTCTGCGGATTGTCGGCGCCCATCACCAGCCGGCACTCGCGCACGTTCTTCGCCTGCACGGACTCGGCCTCGGCGTAGCGGCCGAGCAGCCGCAGTCCGATGGCGTAGGAGGCCTCCGAGAGCAGGGCCCAGGGGTGCCGTGCCTTCAGCAGCCGGCGGCGCTGTTCCAGCGTCGTCTTGTCGATGTCGAGGGCCTGCTGGTAGTGACCGAGGTGCCGGTGGGCGAAGCCCAGGTTGCTCAGCGCGTTCAGGGTCCGGGAGTCCTCGTCGCCGAGCAGGTCGCGGTAGACCGGGCACAGCCACTGGTAGAGCTCCAGGGCCTCCGCGTACCGGCCCAGCCCCCACAGGTCGGCGCCCAGGCTGTTGACGGCGCGCAGATGGTCCAGGTCCCGTTCGCCGCGCTCCTCGCGCAGCCGGTCGGCGGCCGCCCGCTCGATGGCCTCGGTGCGTTCGTAGTCACCGGAGGAGCGCAGCAGGTTGGCGTACTGGTAGATCAGGTCGTACACCCTGGGGTGGGAGTCACCGAGCGTGGACCGCCAGGCCTCCAGGGCACGTTCGCCGAGCTTGACGCCCGTGGTGTACTCGCCCGCGAAGTACATGTAGCGCAGGCAGTTGAGGACGAGGTTCTGCACCGCGCGGTCGGTGCTGTACAGGACGTCCGCGTACTTGAGGTGCGGCACGATCTCCGCGTATCTGTCCCACAGGCGGGTGTCCGTGGCGCGGCCCGGGTCGGCCGCGGCGAGGGCGCGCCGTACGACGTCGACGAACTCCTGCCGGTCCGCCTGCGGCATGTCGCCGCGCACGATCTGGTGCACCATCCGGTGCAGGTACAGCGACTCGCCGGAGGAGCCGCCGGGTTCGCCGCCGGTGTCGTGGGACTCCAGGCGTACCACGGAGTACTGGCGGAGCTGGTTGATCGCCCTGTTCCACAGGAGCGGGTCCTCCAGCAGCCCGGTGAGCTGTTCGGGCAGGTCGTCCAGCGGCATCTCCCGCAGCAGGCGTACGGGGATGAATCCGGGGGCGAAGAAGGTGCACAGCCGGAGCAGGTCCACGGACTCGGGCACGGTCTCGCGGAGCTTGTTCAGCAGTATCGACCACGCGGTCTGGAAGGCGACCGGGAAGTCGGCGGACACCTTGACCACGTCCTGGTCGATGCCGCCCTCCAGCAGGGCGATGTAGTCGTCGACCGAGAGGTCGGAGTCGTTGAGCCAGCCGGCCGTCTGGTCCAGCAGCAGCGGCAGGTCCTCCAGGGCGTCGGCGAGCTGGTCGGCGTCCGCCTCGTCCAGCCGTGGCGCGCGGCGCCTGATGAAGGCCACCGACTCCTCACGGGTGTAGACCGGGACCTGGAGCAGGCGGCTGTTGTGCTCGCTCCACTGCGGGTTGCGGGAGGTGATCAGCACATGTCCGGGGCCGGTGGGGACGAGGTCCCAGATCTGGTCGGGTTCGTCGGCGCCGTCGAGGATCAGCAGCCAGCGGGAGAACGGCTCGCCGCGGCGCAGCGCGTCGCGCACCGCGCGCAGCCGCTCGCCGTACTCGGTGCCCGTCGCGAGGCCCAGTTTCGGGGCGAGTTCGGCGAGCAGCCGGCGGTAGGTCACCCGCTTCTCGGCGTTGATCCACCACACGACGTCGTAGTCGGCGCTGAACCGGTACACGTACTCGGCGGCCAGCTGGGTCTTGCCGACGCCCGACATGCCGTGGAAGGTGAGCACGCCCGCGCCGGGCTCGCTGCCGCTCAGCAGATGGTAGGCGTCGTTCAGCAGGGGCTCGCGGCCGGTGAAGCGGGTGTTGCGGCGCGGTACGCCGCCCCACACCTCGGGCATGGCCGACGGGAAGCGCGGCACGGCGCGGGTGTCGGTGCCGACGGACAGCTCGAAGGGCAGGTCGAGCCGCTCGCACAGGCGCCGCTCGGCCTCGTCCGGGCCGGTGTTGACGAGGTCGACGGGCGCGAGGACGGCGGTCGCGGTAGGTACCGGGGCGGTGGTCACCGAGACGCCCGCGAAGCGGGACGGGTCCGGCGCCACGACCTCGCGCAACGCCGCGTTCCACTCGTCGAAGCTGCGCGGGCCGAGTTTGAAGTACCACTCGCTCACGAGGATGAGGACACGGCCCTCGGCCAGGCTCAGGTCGCGCAGCAGGTCGGCCAGCCGGACCTCGGGGGGCGCGTCCCAGCGCAGGTAGACCACGCGCAGACCACGCCGCTCCAGACGGTCGCCGATCCAGGCCGCCCAGGCCCGGTTGAACCCGGCGAAGCTGATCGTGACGGTCTGCTTCGTGGCCCTCCCCCCGGTCGACCCGACCGGCCTACGAGTTCCAGACATGCAGCGGCCTCCCGCAAGCGATTTTAGAAGCTGGACACGGCACCGGGAAGGCGCGTGACAGCGCCCGCTCCGACATCTGTGGATCGCATCCTTTCCCTCCCGTCCAACGATCTCCACCTTCCAACGCAATGTTCCGCGCATGGATCTGATGTTCATTCACACGAGCGGCGCACCTGTGCGGGATGGCGTTGTGTCCACAGCCTGCGGGCGGCCCGTACGTACTCGCGGGCCCGGACCGTGTGTTCCCTGGGGACGGGGTGGTCGTGCATACGGTCGTAGGTGTCGGCCATGACCTCGACGAACCGCCGCCCCGGCGCCGTGAGGTCGTCCGATCCGGCGAGTGCGGGCAGCGCGGCGCCGACCTGCTCGTGGTAGCGCGCGAACAGCGCCCAGTCCCGGTCGCGGCGGACCGGGTCGCCCGCGCCGAGCGCGCGGTGCCCGAAGTGGTCCGCGAGCGCGAGATGCGCGTAGGCGCCCTGGAGGAGTGCGTCGTACGGCCGTGGCTCGGGCCGCCAGGGTGCGAAGTACCGGGGGCGGGAGTCGGAGTGGTGCAGTGTCAGCATCTGGCCGAGCACGGAGAGCTTGGCGTGCTGGAGTTCGTGCACCAGGGTGGTCGCGAAGGCCGTGGCGTCCGGCGGGGTGCTGCTGAGTACGGCCCCGAACGCGTCCTGCCGGGTGGAGCTGCAGGCGCCATGGGCGCGGCCGTCGGCCGAGTCGCCCGGTGGCACGGCGAGCGGCACCAGGCAGCGCAGCAGGGCGGCCGCCTCGGCCGGCCGCTCCCGGCCGCCCTCGCGCAGCGCCGCGGCGGTGCCCGACCACGCCTGGAGCCAGCGCTTGCGTTCGGCGTCGTCGAGGGTGACGGGGCCGCTCAGGCCGTAGTAGTGCGGTCCGCCGCGCACGCTGCGGTAGGGGTCGAGGTCGTCCAGCGGGACCGGGGGCGTGCCGGGCAGCAGGCCGGGCAGCGCGTGGGCGGGGGTCCAGGCGCGGGAGCCGGACCAGGCGCCGACGCCGTCCTGGAGGCGGACGACGACATCGGCGGCGCCCGGCAGGCGCAGGGTGAGACGGCCGTGCCGGTGGACGGCCGCCACCCGGGCCGGGCCCCGGACGCCGGTGCGCAGCGCGCCGAGGGACGGCAGGACGAGCGTGCCGTCGTGCGCGGTGAGCCGTACGGCGAAGGGGAGACCGGCGCGGGCGGCGATCGCCGCGGCCACGGCGCCGAAGTGGTCGAAGTGGGCGGCGAGTTCCGGCTGCCACGCGGAGCCGTCGGCGGATTCCAGGGCGCGCAGGCAGCGCTGGGCCCAGGGTCCGAGGAGGGGCTGGAGCAGTCCGGTGCGGACGGCGGAGCCCGCCGCGGCACCGGTCCCGGCCGCCGTGTCCGCCGTGTCCTCGGCGGATTCCAGCATCGCCCAGTCCTCGCGCAGCCGCCGCCGTACGGAGGGAGGGCATACGGGGGACCGGTCCGCCTGGTCGAGGAGGGTGCGCAGGACGAGGAGGCGACGGGTGTCCTGGTCGCGGACGAGGAGGGCGAGGGTCTCGGAGCTGCCCGCGGTGCGGGCGAGTTCGGTGAGCGCGTGCTCGGGCAGCGGCGGGAGTATCACGGTGTGCCTCCTTCCGCCGGGGCGGCCAGCGGGACTGTCGCGTCCTCGGTGAGCCGTCGCGCCACGTGCCGGATGAAGCGCTGGAGGTCGGCGCAGTACACGGAGGGGTTGGCGAAGCCGTGCCCGGCCCGGTAGCGGTGGGCGTACTGGCCGCCGCCGCACACCCGGAGCAGCGGGCAGGCGCGGCAGCCGTCCGCGAGCGCGTCCGCACCCGCCTGCCGGGCCGTCACCGCCGGGTGGCGCAGCACCTCGTCGAAGGGGTGGCGGAAGACGTCGAGGCCGGTCTCGGCCGCGCCCTCGTAGCAGGACTTGAGGGAGTCGACCTGCTCGATGGTTCCGTCGGTCTCCACCACGACGGACTCGAACGGCGCGAGGCCGAGTGCCTCGGTGGCGGCGGGGATCCCGAGCAGCAGGGCGATGCACGCCTCGAACAGGCGGATCCGGGTCTCCCGCCGTCCCGCGTACCACCAGCGGTCGAAGACGGCGCACAGCCACCGCCCGTGGCGCTCCCCGGCCAGGTGCGGCGGTGGAGCCGACCAGTTGCCGTGCGGCAGCAGCAGGTCCAGGGCCGGCGGGTGCAGGGCGAGCAGCGAGTCGTAGGCCTCGACCGGGTCGGCCGTCGGGTCCACGACGGTGAGGATGCCCGCGTACGACGCGGAGAAGCGTTCCGCCAGCAGCCGCGCCCCGCGGGACGCTGCGGCCCAGGACGGGCGTCCGGCGTGGTCGACACGCCGGGCGTTGTAACCGGGCAGGCCGCCGTCGAGGCTGATGCCGACACGGATTCCGGCGGCGGCGAGGACGTCCAGGCGTCCTGCGGTGAGGAGGGTCGCGTTGGTCTGGATCACCGGGTGTACGGCGGTGCCGGGCGGGACTCGGTCGCGGACCTGGGTGGTGAAGCGGGCCAGCGTCCCGGCTCCGGCCAGCAGCGGTTCGCCGCCGTGCAGGACCAGGGAGAGTTCCGTCAGTCCGTGCGCCTCGGCGTGCTCGGCGATACGGCTCGCGGTGCGGTCGAGTACGGCGGTGGGGGCGGCCGCGGGTCGGTTCCGCCAGGTCCGGTCGGGTCCCTCGTACAGGTAGCAGTAGCGGCAGGCGAGGTTGCAGCGGCCGTGTGCCTTGACGATGAACTGCCGGAAGGGGACGGGGGCCGCGGGTGTCAGGGGGGTTACGGGAGCAACGTCGTACGACACTCCGCCACCCCCCATGCCCACGGCCGTCGATGGCCGCATTCCCGGGCGGGACACCGGCAAACTCGCGGCCGTCGCTTCTGGCCGAAGGGGCGGCCTGCGGGGCCTGAACTCGCCTGTCCGTAAACGGTGTTCGACCGGATCGCACCTCCTTCCCCGGCCCTTGGCAGCGCCCGTCAGCCCTTGTCGGCACCGGTCAGAACGAACTGGAGAACCCCCAGAGCATCTCGCCGGGCCGGGCGGCCAGCTCGCGCAGATCCGCCAGCACCTCCCGCAGCACCGGATGCCGGGCCGTCCGCAACTCGGCCAGGCTCATGGTCAGTACGTCCGGCAACGGCTCGTCCCGCCCCGGCTCGGCGTCCGACACGCTCATCGACTCCCCCTCCTGTGTCCCGTCCGGTCGCGTCCCGGCCGGCATCGTCACTCCAGCTCGGCCAGCCTCCGTGCCGTGTCCTCGGCCGTCGGCTCACGGGTGGCGACGGCGCCCGGTGGCATCCGCTGCCACTGGGTCCGCGCCGCCTGGTAGGCCTCGCGGGCGGCACGCGGTCGCGTGGCCGCCTGATAGGTCATACCCCGCCAGTGGTGTGCCTGAGCACGCAGTTCCACTGCCGCCGTCCGGCGCCGCTCGGTCTCGGCCGCTTCCTCGGCGTCGCCGGCGGCCTCGGCCGCGTCCCGGAACGCGTCCGCCGCCGCGTCCAGCCGAGTGGGCCTGCCGAGGCCGCGGTGCGCCTCGAACCGGGCCCGGCCCAGCGCCAGCAGGCAGCGTGCGGCGGTCAGTGGGTCGGCCGCGTCGGCCGCCGCGAGCCCGAACAGGTGCTCCGCCTCGCGCAGGTCGACCGGGTCGCCCCGGGTGCCGTAGCGGACCATCAGGGCCCGGCCGAGGGTGAGCAGCCGGTGGGCGAGGCGGCGGTCGCCGGACGGTGTCTCGGTACGGCACTCGCGCAGCACGCGGATCGCCTGCGACAGCGGGCCGAGGTCCCGGACGCCGGTCTCCGGGGTGGCCAGCGTGAGCAGCGCCGCGCCCCACTCGGCGAGCGCCTCGGCGTGCGCGGGCAGGTCCCGTGGGGTGCTCTGCGCGGCCTGCTCGAAGCGTTCGGCGGCCGTGCGGAGCTCGTCCGGGTCACCGAACTCGCGGTGCCGTGCCACTCCGACGCGTCCCGCGCGCAGCAGCAGCGCGGCCCGCCGGGGCCGTTCGCGGGCGAGCGCGAGTGCCTCGTCCACCCGGTCCCGCGCCTCGTCCAGGGGGCCGCCCGCGATGAGGAGCGCGTCGACCAGGTCGATCCGGACGCGCACCTCGTCGTGCGGCGCCGGTTCGGTGCCGCTCGCGGTCTCCAGGGCGTCCCGCAGCGAGCGGGCGGCCTGCTCGGCGTGTGCGCGGGCCTGTTCGCGGTCGGTGGTGGCCTCCGCGAGCCGGAGCAGGATCCGGCCGTGGGCGAGCGGCAGTCCGGGCGGCCGCAGCCGGCGGTCGGGCCAGGAGTCGGCGAACGCCTCCAGCATGCCGACGGCACCCTGGAGCAGCGCGCTGTCGCCACCCAGGCGCCACTGTGCCTCCAGCGCGCCGACGCGCTCCAGGGTGAGTTCGAGCGCTTCCTCCTTCGCCAGGTCGGGGGCCGCGCAGGCCACCGCGTACTCGCGGTCCGCGCGGCGCAGCCGGTCGAGCGCGCCGTGCTGGTCGCCGTGCCGTCTGCGGTCGACGGCGGCGGCGTGCAGCACACGCGCGAGGACGGCCCGTTCGCGCAGGGCGTGCGGGTGCGCCACGGCCCGTTCGGCGGCGCGTTCGGCCTCGCTCAACAGGTCGGCGCCGCCCTGCACCTCCCACAGCCGCAGCGTGGCGCGCGCGTACTCCGCCCACAGGTGCGGGTCGGGTGCGGCCTGCCCTTCGTGCGCGGTGGCGCCGCGCAGCAGCTGTACGGCGTCGATGAGGTCCTGCACCATGCCCTCGCCGTCGAACCGCGCGGTCAGGGAACGGGCCCGGGCGACGGCGCCGCGTATCGAGGCGGCCTGGTCCGGGACGGTGGCGTCGGGTTCGGTGGCCTCTGAGCCGGGTGGCCCGCTCTCTCCGTAGGCCGCAAACTCCCCGGGCAGTGGCATGAACCTCTCCAGGACGCGCGCGGCGACCTCCGCGAACGGCTGCGGCACGAGCCTCAGGTCGCCGTCCGCCGCGGTGTCACCGGGGCCGTCGCGGGAACCGGTGAAGCCTCCGACGGGGGCGCCCCGGCCGGTCGTGCCCACGTCCAGTTGGGCCATGGCGAGGGCCGGGAAGTTGGGGCCGCCCTTTCCGTAGCGCTGCTCGATGTACTCCGAGCAGTGCTTGAGCACCAGCAGTGCCTCGTCCCGGCCGAGAACCGACAGCAGGGCCTCGTGCACGTCGGGCCGCATCTCGTACCACTGGGCGCCGTCGTCATGCTGTTCGGGCGCCCGGGTCACCAGCCCGCTGAGCAGCACCTCGGCCAGCTCGGAGGGGCCGGAGTGGGGCAGCATGGTGCGCTGGACGAGCTGCATCACCGGCAGGCACAGCGGAGCGGCCGCCAGGTAGACGGCGAGCCGGGCGGCCGCCGGGGAGGCGGTGGCGCGGAACCGGCCCAGGCGCTGCACCCAGGAGAGCGGGCTCGCGGGGCGCGCGGGCGGGGCGGGCGGCTGGTCGGCGCGCACCCAGCCGACCGCGCCCGCGACCGGCGCGGCGCCGGAGAGCAGCCGCGCCCAGGCGCCGAGGGCGACCGGTTCGGGGGGCAGCACGGGGACCGGAAGTGCGCCCCGGCGCGGGTGCGGGGGTGCGCCGGGCGAGGTACGCACCCGCAGTACGGCGCCGCCCGGGGCGTCGCCGCGGGAGAGCTCTCCGTAGGTCACCGGCAGCCGGGTGCGGTTCCACAGGCGCTGCGGCAGCGGCTGGAGTACGGCGGCCGGTGCGTGCCGGGCGAGCTGGTGCAGCAGCCGTTGGGCGCGGCCGGTGCGCCACAGCGGGCCCGCGCAGTCGCTGACCAGGAGCGTGATGCGACGGCCGGTGGGGTCGCTGAGCCGGTCCGCCCTGTGCAGCGGGGCGGAGTGCGCGTCCGGACCGTGGCTGACCGCGGGCTCGCCGTCCGGTCCTTCGTGCAGATGGCTGACCTGGACGTCCCCGAAGGCGCCCAGTTGGGCGAAGACCTGTTCCAGTTCGGCGAACACGCGGTCCCAGACGCGCATCGACGGCGAGGCGTCCAGCACCAGTTGCAGCCGGGTGTCGCCGCGGGTGACGGCCCGGTGCACGGGCATCACCAACCCACCCGCCCGGGCGCTGAGTTCGGCTGTCGCGATCTCGTCCAGTTCCTTGCGCAGCGGTGGTGCGGCCCCGCGATATCGCTGCAACGGCCTTAAGGCGCGCTGGAGTTCGATCAGCGAAGGCAGGGCCGAGGCCGCCGGAACCCCGATCGGGAGCGCCGTGGCACGGCCCGCCGCAGCACGGGTGCGTCCGGCTCCACCCCGGGCCGGCGGGTAGAGCGGCACGTTTCCGTCGGGGCGGGCGCCGTACGACGGCGGTTCGGGCGGCCGGAGCCGCGACTCGTCCCGCTCGGCCGTGGCCGGGGTCCCGGCGGGCGGCTGCTGTCCGGGGCGGCGGGACCGTCCCGCCCGGCCGTCGGGTGCGGCCGCGTCGGGGTCCGGCGGCTGGGCGGGACGGGTCCAGCGGGCCAGCCAGAGGGCGTCGCTGAGCCCCTCGGCGTCCGGATCGAGCCCGGCCGACCGCAGCCGTGCGACGAGTTCGGTGAGCAGGTCACCGGAGGGGCCGGGCATCTGGGCGCGGTGGTCGGGGTCGGGGGGACCGTGGCGTGCCGCGGCGTCGGGCATCAGCGCCTCACCTCGGGCGGTCGAGCCGCTGAATGAGCTGGTCGGCGAGTCGGTCGCGGCTCGGCGGGGCGGCCGCGTCGGTGAGGTAGATCGCGTTCAGCAGCTGGTCGGCGGCGAGCAGTTCACCACGGGAGCGCTCCAGGAAGCGGGTGATCAGGTCGTCGCCCACGCGGGCCGCCTCGTCGCCCAGATGGGCGCGGACGAAGGTGGCGAGCCGGTTGTGGTCGGGGCGGTCCAGCTCCAGATGGATGCAGCGGCGCATCAGGGGGGCGGGGAAGTCCCGCTCCCCGTTGCTGGTGAGCACCACGAACGGGAAGGCGTGGCAGCGCACCCGGCCGTCGCGGACCCGGGCCTTGGTGCCGTCTGCGGTGAGCACCTCGGCCTCCCCGTCCGGCAGCCGGTCGGCGAGCCGCTGCAGTTCGGGTATCTCGAACTCGCCCTCCTCCAGCACGTTCAGCAGGTCGTTGGGCAGGTCGATGTCGCTCTTGTCGAGTTCGTCGATGAGCAGCACGCGCGGGGTGTCGGAGGGCAGCAGGGCGGTGCCGAGCGGACCGAGGCGGATGTAGCTGCCGATGGCCTCGACGGAACCGGGGCTGCCCGCCGCGGAGCCGTAGCCGCCCTGCGCGGCGATCTGCACGTCCTGGAGCCGGGCGATCGCGTCGTAGTGGTACAGCCCGTCCTGGAGCGTGGAACGGCTGACGACGGACCAGCGCAGGACCTCGCCCAGGCCCAGCTCGTAGGCGACCGAGTGGGCCAGCGTGCTCTTGCCCGCGCCGGGGCTGCCGGTGACGAGCAGCGGGCGGCGCAGATAGAGCGCCGCATTGATCATCTCCAGCTCCTCGGCGCCGGGGCGGTGGAGTTCCGCCAGATGCCGGTGCGCGCCAAGCCTGCGGTCGCGGGAGCCGTCGTCGTCCGCCGTGCCCCGTCCGGCGAAGTCCCGCCAGGGCGGCGGCGGGGGCAGCCGGCTCATTCCGTCGTGGGGTTCCCCGGCGCCTCGGTAGATGAGCCACTCACTGGATTCGGTCATGATCCGGTCCTCGTCGTCCCTCGTCCACCACGGCAGCCGTCGTCATGCGTCACAGCGGGTCGAACGTCCATCACGTTATCGACCCGTGGGAAAGCTGGTAAGAGGCCGAGGGGCGCAGGGAGCACGTGGCATCAGGGGGCCTCCAGGAGATCTCCGGTTCCGGGCAACGGCTCATGCGGGTCGTCGTACAGGAGTGCTATTCCGTCGGCCCAGAAGGCATCCGGGAACCCCGCCCGCAGTCTGACCCGCAGCCGGTGCACCACGTCGGGCAGCAGCGCGGCGCCCTCCCCGTCGTCGACCACCTGCTTGGCGCCCCGGTGGAACTCCCCGCAGACGGCCTCGGGCCGGCCCCGCCAACGGCGCCACAGGACCACTCCGAAACCCGCGCGCACGATCCGGCCGAGCGCGGCCGTGTCGTCCTCGTAGCGCAGGTCGCCGTAGCGGCACAGCACCGGAACCGCGCGGGGTGGCAGTCGGCGCAGCTCCCCGACCGTCGGGACCGGTTCGCGCACGCCGTCGTCGCAGTCGAGCACCTCGGCCTGCGCCTCGCGCACATGCAGCCGCCGCCAGCGGTCCTGGCGCTCCGGGTCGTCCCACTCCTCGGGGTGCGCATTCGGGGGGTGAGTGCTCGGGGCGTGAGTGCTTGAGGTGTCCGTGCCGGTGTACGACGCCGGCTCGGCGTCGCCGGGCAGTTGGTCGCGGTCGGAGCAGCGCACGACGACGGGCCGTTCCGCGCCCAGCGGGGCGCCGTCCGGTCGCAGCCGCCAGTCGTCCACGGCCAGCCCAAGCAACTGGTGCGGCAGGGCGGCGTGCAGGACCACGGGCCGCCCCGGTTCGTCGCCGCGGCGAAAGGCCTCGGCGAGAGGCTCGGCGGCCTGTGCGGCGAGCCCGGCCAGTGGGGTGCGCTCGGCCTCGTGCAGCCGGGTCACGTCGCCATCGGGTGAGGTCAGGCAGACCGACCAGTCGCAGTGGTCCGGCTCCCAGCCCCGCGGCAGCACTTCCAGCAGCACGGCGAGACCGGGCAGGGCTGGCGCCGTGGACACGACCGGGGTGAGTGGGCGGGCCGGGGTGACCGGCGAGGCATGCGGCCGGGGGCGCAGGCCCAGCCACTTGGCGCGCCGCCGGGCGAGAGCGTGGCGATATCCGCTGTCGAGACCGGTCGACGCCTGCTTCACCCACTCCCACAGGGCCTGCTCCGCTTCGAGCACGCTGGGCGTCGCGGGACGTTCGGCCTCCAGGACCAGCATCGCGTAGTCGAGTACGAGCTTCAGCGCCCCGTCCTGCCGGGCGTTCTCGTAGAGCAGACCGAGGCCGTCGCGCCAGCCGCGCGGAGCCGGTACCAGCGTGGGCGGCTGGAAGTTCGGGAGAGAGTCGAGGAGGTCCAGCAGGCCACGGGTGGTGGCGGGCGGCGGAAGGTCGGAGAGCCTGCCGAGCAACTCACCACGCTCGTCGGGGCCGAGCGTCCGGCCGGGGCGTGCGCCCAGTTCCGCCTGTGCGTCGGCCCAGGTGGGGCGCCTGGACTCGGAGGGCTGCTGGCGGTCGCGGTGGTAGCGGTCATGGGCGTGGAAGACCGCTTGGTAGAGGTCGTCGTGCTCGGTCGTCACGGCGTTCGGCGGCACCCGTAACGTGCGCAGACGCTCGATGCCGGTGGAGGTGCCGCCCGTCCCGTGGTCCGCGCGCGACTTCAGTATGCCGATGACCTCACCGCGCACCGGGTCGATCACCGGGCCGCCGGAGACTCCGGGCGGCAGGTCGTTGTGGCCCAGCCGCAGCTGCGCGCCCGCCGACCAGCCGCCGATCGTGCCCTGCACGGACAGGAACCCGTCCAGGACCTGCAACTGACCCCCCGTCACGGTCCAGCCCGCGTAGAACACCCTGCCCTCGCCGTAGTGCGCGGCCGGCCGCTCGGAGACGTACACACAGTCGTGGCCGACGGGCTCGCGGAGCCGGACGAGGGCCAGGTCCGGGGCGGGCCAGCTGCCGGTCACGAGGTGTTCCACCCGCTCGGGGAGGGTGGCCGCCACCTGTCCGGTGACAGCGGCCGGCCCCTGCCCCGGGCCGGTCTCGTAGACGACGGACACCTCGCTCCCCTCCCCTCCGACCACCACATGTGCGCACGTCAGCACCCAGTTCGGAGCGATGAAGAAGCCGCTGCCGAGGAAGGTGCCGGGTTCGTCCGGGACATACCCGACACCTGTGCGATGAATGCGTACGGTTGCCGCGATGACGAGTTCACGCAGAGCATGCTGGGCAGCACGCGAACTCTCCGCTGCGCCCCCGTCGTACCGCTCCGTCATGCGCCCTCCCCACCCACGGCCCCCCGACCGCCCCCATGCCTCGAAACACCGGCGGATGCGCCCGCGCGGGGTGCGCGGCGGACGCCTGCGCCGAGGATGTGGGCGGCTCCGCCGGGGGTGGCTCCGGAGGCGGGGGCCGCGCCACCGCTCCCCGGAGCCGAGCCACCCGGGCCGGGACCGGGGCCCGGACCCGAGACGGAGCCGCCGCCCGGACCCGAACCCGAGCCGCCCGAGGCCGAGCCGTCCGAACCCGGACCGTGGCCCGGGTTCGCCGGGTCCGGCGGCCCGCCGCCGTTCCACGTCAGGGTCACCGTGATGCCCGCCTTGGCCTCGCCGTCGGCGAGCAGCCCCACGATCTTCCCGGCCTTCGCGCTCAGCTCGATCCCGAACTCGACGCTCACCTCGTCCGGCCGCACCGCGCGCAGCGGCCCGGCCAGCGACCGCGCGACCCCCGTGACGAGCGAGTGCAGGCTCTCGACGGTCGCCTCCACCCGCTCGGTGAATCCGGTGTCCGTGTACGAAAGCTCCCCCGACGGCACTGCGAGCTCCTCGGCTCCGGATATCCGGGCCCACACCGGCGTGCCGTCGGGCAGCAGTATCCGCGCCACCCGTGTCGATTCCTGCCCCATGCCGCTCCCCCGATCCCCGCGGCACCGCCGGCCCGTGGGCGCGGTGCTCCCCTGCGCCTATCCTTTTCCTGTCCCTGCCGTGGCGTCCCGGACGGGAAGACGTCGCCTCTGCTTCCCGCAAGGAGAGGGTTCTTCCCGCGCGGGAGCGGCCCAACCCCTGTATCCATCACGGAGCACGATCCATGTACTTCACCGACCGAGGCATCGAGGAACTGGAGAAGCGGCGCGGCGAGGAGGAGATCACCTTCGAGTGGCTCGCCGAGCAGTTCCGCACGTTCGTCGACCTGAACCCCGACTTCGAGGTCCCGGTGGAGCGGCTGGCGACGTGGCTGGCCCGCCTGGACGACGAGGACGACGACGAGTAGCACCGCCGCCCCCGGGCCCACGGCACCGCCTCAGTCGCGGGGCCGCACCAGTTCGTAGGCCACCCCGAGCGTCCCGTAGGCCAGCAGCAGCGCCCCCGCGGCGACCCACCCGCCGCTGCGCCGCCGCAGGCCCCACACCGTCACCGGCAGTCCCGCCGCCAGCTGGGCCAGGGCCAGCGCGCGGGCGCGGGGATCACCCGGCCGGGGCAGCCACGGCGCGAGACGCCCCGTGTCCACGGCGTCGATCTCTGCACGCACCGCCTCCCGCCACCCCGCGAGGATTCCCACCCCCTCGACCTGGCGCACGTCGTTCTGGAGGCGGGCGATCTCGCGGAGCCGGTCGGCGTGTTCGCCGGGGCCGAGCCCGGCGGGCAGCGACACCCCCGCGCGCGCGAGTACGGCGAGCAGCTCGCGCAGCCGGTCGGGCCCGTCGGCCGCCGGGTCGGTCGCGGTGAGCCGGTCCAGGGACTGCGTGTCGAGTACGGGATCCAGCCCGAGGCGCACGACGAAGGCGCGCATCGCCTCGCCCTCCCCCGCCGGGGTGCCGTCGGCCAGCCAGACATAGGCCACGGGACGGCGGAAACCGGAGGCGAGGGTGTATCCGGCGCGGTCGGCGTCCCACCACAGCGCGAGCACGGGCCAGGACGAGCCGACGGCCAGTGCCGTGGCCCAGCCGGTCGCGACACGGTCGACCGGCTCGCCGCCGCGCAGCCAGGGCTTTCCCTCGGGCACGAGCACGCTCCACTCGCCGCCCGCACCGGTGAGCAGCATGCGCTCGCGCAACAGGTCGGCGACGGGGGCGACGGCGTCGGGGTCGGCCCGGCAGAGCAGCAGCGCGCCGGGGGCGGGAGCACCCCGTGAACCGGCCCGAAACCCATCCGTCGACATGGTCAACACGCTAGGCACTTCGCCCACTCTCCGCCCGATATAGGGCATCAACCGGGGCGTCGGCCGGGGTTTCGGTGATCACACGAACGAGCGCCTTGACTTCCATCGTCCACGATATATCGTGTTTCTCGGATGACGCGATATGGCGCGTCGCTTCGCATCGTCGCATCGCCGCATCAAGGAGGTCAGCACCATGTCCGAGTGGTCCGTCGTGGAGCCCACGAAGCTCGCCTTCGACACCCCCGTGACCGAGCTGAACGTGCGCATCGTCAACGGAACGGTCAACGTCGTGGCCACGGACGAGGGTTCCGCCCGTCTGGAGGTCTCGGACATAGAGGGCCCGCCCCTGGTGGTCACCCAACAGGGCGGCACACTGACGGTGGCGTACGAGGACCTGCCCTGGAAGGGCTTCCTCAAGTGGCTCGACCGCAAGGGCTGGCGGCGCAGCGCGGTCGTCTCCCTCGCGGTCCCCGCGAAGACCCGTGTCGAGGTCGGAGTCGTCGGCGCCGGCGCCGTCGTGTCGGGGATCAGCGGCCACGCGGAGGTCAAGGGCGTCACCGGCGACACCACCCTGGTCGCCCTCTCCGGCCCGGTGCGCGCTTCGACGGTGTCCGGGAACCTGGAGGCCCAGGCAGTCACCGGCGACCTGCGCTTCAACTCCGTCTCCGGCGACCTGACCGTCGTCGAGGGCTCGGGTTCCTCCGTGCGCGCCGAATCGGTCAGCGGTTCCATGATCATCGATCTGGACCCGGACGGCCCGACCGACGTCAGACTGACCAGCGTCTCCGGTGAGATCGCCATCCGCCTGCCGCATCCCGCGGACACCGAGGTCGAGGCGAACACGGCGAGCGGCACGATCTCCAACGCCTTCGACGATCTGCGGGTGCACGGCCAGTGGGGCGCCCACAAGATCACCGGACGGCTCGGCGCAGGCACCGGCAAGCTAAGGGCCACCACGGTCTCCGGCTCGATCGCCCTGCTGCGCCGCCCGCCGAGGGAGGACCTGGACGAGCGAGGGGAGACGGAGCCGCCGGCACCGGCGGACGACAAGCCCGTCACCGCCCCGGACGGCAACACGACCGCCGAAGGCGCGACCACCCAGAACTCCCCGGCCGAGTCCGAGGGCACGACCGACAAGAAGGTGCTCTGACATGCCTCCCGTCTTCGCGCACGGACGCCTCCGCCTGTACCTGCTCAAGCTCCTCGACGAGGCCCCGCGCCATGGCTACGAGGTGATCCGCCTGCTCGAGGAGCGCTTCCAGGGGCTGTACGCGCCGTCAGCGGGCACCGTCTACCCGCGGCTGGCCAAGCTGGAGGCTGAGGGCCTGGTCACGCACACCACCGAGGGCGGCCGGAAGGTGTACGCGATCACCGACGCCGGCCGCGCCGAACTGGCCGACCGCAGCGGTGAACTGGCCGATCTGGAGCTGGAGATCCGCGAGTCGGTCGCGGAGCTCGCCGCCGAGATCAGAGCCGATGTGCGCGGCGCGGCGGGAGACCTGCGCCGCGAGATGCGCGCGGCCGCCAGCGAGGCGCGGAACGGCACCGGGCCGGGCGACGGCGGCACGAAGTACGGCGCGGGCGGCGAGAAGGAGGCATGGCAGGCGGCCAAGGAGGAGATGCGCCGCGTCAAGCAGGAGTGGAAGGAGCAGGCTCGGCGCGCCAAGGACGAGAGCCGCCGTGCCCGCGAGGAGGCCCAGCGGGCCCGCCACCAGGCACAGGAGGCGCAGTCCCGGGCGCAGGCTCAGGCCCAGGCGGAGATGCAGCGCATCGCCCGGAAGGTCCAGGAGCAGGTGCAGGACCACTTCGCGCGCGGCGACTGGCCCACCGGAGTCCGTGAGGGCCTGACCGAACTCGCCAAGGAGTTCGGCGAGTTCGGGAAGGGCTTCGGCAAGGACTTCGGCCTCGGCCGCCACGGCACAGGAGCCCGAACCGGCACCAGCAAGGAATCCGAGGCCGGCGGGGCCGCCACGGGGCCCGGATACGCGTACCCCGCCGAGACCTTCCCGGCCGAGTACGAACCGGCCTGGGCCCACGAGGACGGCAGCGGTGACCCGGCCCGCGACCTGGACCGCCTGCTCGACCGCTTCCGCGACGACATCCGCGACGCGTCCCGGGACCACGGTGTCACGCCCGACCAGTTCCGCGACGCACGGCGCCATCTGTCGACGGCGGCGGCGCACATCGGCGCGATACTGCGCGGGCCGAAGGTCTGACACATACTCCTTCGGCCGGCCCGAGGGACCGGGCCGGCCGAAGGACAGGCGGAGGGCAACCGATCAACCGCTGACGACCGATCAGCCGTTGGTGAGCACGATCTTCCCGAACAGGTCACCGGATTCCAGCCGCTCGAAGCCCTCGCGGGCACGGTCGAGCGGGAGGATCTCTTCGATCACGGGGCGTACACCGGTGGCGGCACAGAAGGAGAGCAGGTCCTCCAGCTCGTCCTTGGTGCCCATCGTGGAACCGACGATCTTCAGCTCCAGGAAGAAGATGCGGGTCAGCTCGGCGTGCGAGGGGCGGTCGCCACTCGTGGCACCGGAGATGACGATCGTGCCGCCGGGCCGCAGCGACTTGACCGAGTGGGACCAGGTGGCGGCGCCGACGGTCTCGATGACGGCGTCCACGCGCTGGGGCAGCCGCGCCCCCGGCTCGACCGCCTCCACGGCGCCGAGCTCCATGGCCCGCTTTCGCTTCGACTCGTCGCGGCTGGTGGCGAAGACCCGCAGCCCCGCCGCCTTGCCGAGCGCGATCGCGGCCGTGGCGACACCGCCACCGGCGCCCTGGACGAGGACGGAGTCCCCGGGCCGTACACCCGCGTTGGTGAACAGCATCCGGTAGGCGGTCAGCCAGGCCGTGGGCAGACAGGCGGCCTCCTCGAAGGAGAGCCCCTTGGGCTTGGGCAGCACATTCCAGGTCGGCACGGCGACCTGTTCGGCGAAGGTGCCCGGGTAGCGCTCGGTGAGAATCGAGCGGGGCTCCCTGGGGCCGACGCCGTGACCGGTCTGGCCGATGACGGAGTGCAGGACGACCTCGTTGCCGTCCTCGTCGACGCCGGCGGCGTCACAGCCGAGGATCATCGGCAGCCGGTCCTCCGGCAGGCCGACGCCCCGAAGCGACCAGAGGTCGTGGTGGTTGAGGGAGGCGGCCCTGACATCGACGGTGCTCCAGCCGGGGCGGGCCTCGGGCGCCGGGCGCTCGCCCAGCTCAAGGCCGGAGAGCGGCTGGTCGCGGTCGATTCGGGCGGCGTAGACAGCGAACATGGGCTCGACGATAGGTTCCCGATCACACGGACGGAACCACGGCCCGCTGTGACACACGCCCTCTTGCGCGACGGCATGGTGTCCGGAGGCGGCCATCCCTGGGCGAGCCCTAACAGGACTCCGTTAGGTCTTCCTGTTTGTGCTGATCAAGAGCATGTTGGGGTTGTGGACTTACATGAAGTGAGGCGTGTCCGGGCGACGTTGGCGTTGTTCGTGGCCGATGTGTTGGCTTCGGTGCCGCGGAAGGACCAGCGGGACAAGGGCGACTGCTATCTGCGGGGACTCATGCTGGACGGCCGCCGCAAGTCGATCCAGGCGATGGCTGAGCGGCTGCCGGACGGCAACGAGCAGAACCTGCAGCAGTTCGTGAACCAGTCGACCTGGGATCCGGTGCCCGTGCAGCGGCGGATCAACGAACGTCTGCTGCCGTTGATCGAGCCGCTGGCCTGGGTGATCGATGATGTGTCGATGCCGAAGGACGGCCGGATGTCGGTCGGGGTGGCTCCGCAGTACTGCGGAGCCCTGGGTAAACGCGCGAACTGCCAGGTCGCCGTCAGTGTCCACGCCGCCAGCGACGCTGCCTCGTGCCCGCTGCAGTGGAGGCTGTTCCTGCCCGAGGAGTGGGCTTCGGACAGTCACCGCCGCGTCAGGACCCGCATTCCGCCCGAGGTCACGCACCGGGAGAAGTGGCGGCTGGCTCTGGACATGCTCGACACTCTCGCGGACTGGGGGATGACACCGCCGGCGGTGGTGGCCGACGCCGCCTACGGCACCAACGCACACCTGCGGGCCGCACTGTCGAAGCGAGGACTCACCTATGTCCTGTCCATCCGGTCGGACGTGAGCGCCCACCCGCTCGACGCAGAACCCGAGACCCCACAGCGCAAAGGAAATGTCGGCTGCTGGCCCCAGCCGCGATACCGCCACAAGGCCCCGTCGGTGGCAGTCCTTGCCGCAACTCTGGGGCAGGAGAAGTTTGTTCCTCTCACGTGGCGCCAGGGTTCGAAGGGGGAATTACGTTCCCGCTTCGCGGCCGTGCGCGTGCGTCCGGCTGGCAAAGCCGTCGAACGCCCGATCAAAACAGCGGCCTCGGCCGGGCCGGGCTGGTGGGACGGGGTTCTCCCCGACTGCTGGCTGCTTGCCGAATGGCCCGCCGGCGCCGAAGCTCCAAGCGAGTACTGGCTGTCCAACCTGCCGCCCGACACTCCGATCGCCGATCTGGTCCGCCTGGCCAAGGTCCGCTGGCGCATCGAGCACGACTACCGAGAGCTCAAGCACGGCCTGGGCCTGGACCACTTCGAAGGCCGTTCCTGGCCGGGCTGGCACCACCACGTCACCCTCGCGACCGCCGCACACGCCTTCCTCACCGAACAGCGCCTGGCCCCAAAAGCACCGCAACCAGGCTCACTCTCTTCCAGATCCTCGACGCTCTCCAAAACACCCTGAGGTGCTGGACCGGGATCTGCACCAGCTGCCAACAATCCCTCCCCACCAGAGCCCACACGAGGACAAGACCAAGAACGACCTAACGGAGTCCTACTAAGGGAATGATCCGAAATCACCCGAATGGAAGAACGGACGACCGGGCAGGCAAAACGGCCGCGCCCAACGGAAACGGCCCCGCCCAACGGAATTGGACGGGGCCGTTCGGAGCAACGTCAGCGACGGGCAACGCCCTCGGCGCGCGCGGCGGCCGCGACCGCCGCGGTCACCGCGGGAGCGACCCGCTCGTCGAACGGCGAGGGGATGACGTAGTCGGCGGCGAGATCGTCGCCGACCACCGCGGCCAGCGCCTCCGCCGCCGCGATCTTCATGCCCTCGGTGATCCGGGAGGCCCGCACCTGGAGCGCGCCCGCGAAGATGCCGGGGAACGCGAGCACGTTGTTGATCTGGTTCGGGAAGTCCGAACGCCCGGTCGCGACGACCGCCGCGTACTTGTGCGCGACGTCCGGGTGCACCTCCGGGTTCGGGTTGGCCATCGCGAACACGAAGGCGCCCTCCGCCATGGAGGCCACGGCCTCCTCCGGGACCGTACCGCCGGAGACACCGATGAAGACGTCGGCGCCCGCGAGGGCCTTCTCCAGCGTGCCGGTGATGCCCGCCTTGTTGGTGAAGGAGGCAAGCTCCCGCTTGACCTCCGTGAGGTCGGCGCGATCCGCCGAGACGATGCCCTTGCGGTCCGCCACCGCCACGTCGCCGATGCCGGCCTCGACCAGCATCTTGGCGATGGCGACACCGGCCGCACCGGCGCCCGAGATGACGGCGCGCAGCTGCCCGATCTCACGCATGCTCAGCCGAGCCGCGTTCCGCAGCGCCGCCAGGGTCACGACGGCCGTGCCGTGCTGGTCGTCGTGGAAGATCGGGATGTCCAGCTGCTCCTGGAGCCTGCGCTCGATCTCGAAGCACCGCGGCGCCGAGATGTCCTCCAGGTTGACTCCGCCGAACGAGGGAGCCAGCCGGACGACGGTCTCCACGATCTCGTCGACGCCGGTGCAGTCGAGCGCGATCGGGACGGCGTCCACGCCGCCGAACTGCTTGAAGAGGATCGCCTTCCCCTCCATCACCGGAAGGGAGGCCTCGGGGCCGATGTCCCCGAGTCCGAGGACGGCCGTACCGTCGGTCACCACCGCGACCACGGACGACTTCCATGTGTAGTCGTTGACCAGGTCCGGCTGTTCCGCGATCGCGGTGCACACGCGCGCGACTCCAGGCGTGTACGCGAGGGACAGGTCGTCCTTGTCGCGCAGCGGCACAGTGGCTTGCACAGCCATCTTGCCGCCGCGGTGCAGCGCGAACGCCGGATCGAAGGAGTCGAGGGGCTCGGCCCCGCCGTCCTGGTCCTTTTTGCCGTCGCTGCGAGGATTGACGATCTCCGCTGCCACTTCGTTTTACCCCTTAAGTGTTCATGGTTTGAGGGTGGACCACTCCTGGTGAAGAGTGGGCGGGACCGCGTATGACCCGATTGCCTGATTCGTACGGGCCGTACACGACGGGCGCGCCGCACACGCGCCCTGAGCCCCGGATGAGGGGTGTAAAGAACCTTCTTACCCGACGGACAGGGCCGACGACGAGTCCATTAGGTGCAAGGTCACATCACGGGCCTAGAAGGTCACGACCTGATGACATCGAGGCCACGTCGAGGGAGGACGGAGCGCCCCGGGCACGGCCACGACGGCTGGGCAAGCACCGACCGAGGGGTGAGATACGCCGAAGGAATTACGGCCGGATCGAGGGAATGCCGCAGACCGTCCGGCGGGATGCGCCAACCGACACGCAGCTTCGGGGATCACCCGTTATGCGATTTTGACATAGGGAGTCCCCTGAATCTCGTGAACCGAATGGCAAGATGCCGTAAACCCACGAGGTCGCGACACCCGAAAGTGTGTGTTCTCGTCGACCTAACGGCATCTCCACCCTTTTCGCCGGAGGAACCCACCATGACCGCTCGCTCCACCCGTCGTACGACCGCCCGCTCCCGCTCAGCCGCGGTCGGCGCGATAGCGGTCGCAGGCGCCCTGATCCTCACGGGCTGCGGTGACCAGACGGACTCGGGCAACAACGACGGCGGTTCCGCCTCGTCGAACGCCTCGGCTCCGCTCGCCGACAAGCTCCCCGCCGACGTCAAGAAGGCGGGCGTCATCAAGGTGGGCTCCGACATCGCGTACCCGCCGGTCGAGTACATGGAGGGCGGCAAGGCCGTCGGCATCGACCCGGACATCGCGGACGCCCTCGGCAAGCAGCTCGGTGTGCGCTTCGAGTTCCAGAACGGCAAGTTCGACAACCTGATCGTGGGTCTCCAGGCGAAGCGTTTCGGCGCGGTCATGTCCGCCATGAACGACACCAAGGCCCGTCAGGACGGTGTCGACTCCGACTCCGGCAAGAAGGTCGGCAACGGCGTCGACTTCGTCGACTACTTCACCGCCGGCACCTCGATCCTGGTCCAGAAGGGCAACCCGAAGGGCATCAAGTCCCTCGACGACCTCTGCGGCAAGGTGGTGGCCCTGCAGAAGGGCACCACGTCCGAGGGCATCGCCAAGAAGCAGAGCAAGAAGTGCACCACCGAGGGCAAGAAGGCCATCGACCTCCAGACGTACGACACCGACCCCGAGGCCCTGCTCCGCCTGAAGCAGGGTGCGTCCGTGGCCGACCTGAACGACTTCCCGGTAGCCGCGTACAACGCGAAGACCTCCGGCGGCGGCAAGGACTTCGAGGTCGTCGGCGAGCAGATCGAGGCCGGCCCGTACGGCATCGCCGTCCGCAAGGACAACACCCAGCTGCGTGACGCCCTTCAGGCCGCGCTCGACGCGATCATCAAGAACGGCGACTACGCCAAGATCCTTCAGAAGTGGAACGTCACGGACGGCGCGGTGACCGAAGCCAAGACCAACGGCGGCTCCTGAGTCCCCGCGCAGTGCTGAAAGGCAGTCACCGTGACTGACATAGTCGACAAGACTCCGGCGGCGCCGCCGGAGCAGATCAAAGCCATCCCGGTGCGGCACTACGGCCGTTGGGTGGCCGGTGCCGTGGTCCTCGCCCTCGTGGCGCTGATCGGGGTCGCCTTCTCCAACGCGAAGATCAACTACAGCATCATCCCGGACTACGTGTTCGACCCGGGCATCGTCTCGGGCGCCTGGACCACGCTCTACATCTCCGTGCTGGCCATGGTGCTCGGCGTCGGACTCGGCGTGGTGCTGGCCGTGATGCGCCTGTCGGCCAACCCGGTCACCAGCACCGTGGCCTGGTTCTACGTCTGGTTCTTCCGCGGCACACCCGTCCTGGTCCAGCTCCTGCTCTGGTACAACATCTCGATCGTCTTCCCCGTCCTGAACCTCGGGTTCTACAAGGACGAGATGACCGATGTGATGACTCCCGTCCTCACGGCCCTGCTGGGACTCGGCCTGAACGAGGCCGCGTACATGTCGGAGATCGTCCGGGCCGGCATCCAGTCGGTCGACGAGGGGCAGACGGAGGCGTCGCACGCGCTGGGCATGACCCAGGGCAAGACGCTGCGCCGGGTGGTCCTCCCGCAGGCGATGCGGGTCATCATCCCGCCGACCGGCAACGAGTTCATCAACATGCTGAAGACCTCGTCGCTGGCCTACGCGGTCCAGCTCCCCGAGATCATCAAGAAGGCCACGGACATCTCCAGCACCTCGCTGGCAGTGGTCGAGATGTACTTCGTGGCCTGCATCTGGTACCTGTTCCTCACCACGATCTTCAGCATCGTGCAGTACTACATCGAGCGCCACTACGCCCGCGGTTCGACGCGCAGCCTGCCGCCGACCCCGCTGCAGCGGCTGAAGAAGAACCTCCGACTGTTCGGTTCGTTCCGCCGCCCGGAGGTGGCCCGATGAGCAGGCTTTCCAAGGACATCACCCCGCCGAGCAGCGGCGCGCCCATGGTCAGGGCCGAGGGAGTGCACAAGTCGTTCGGGCTCGCGCACATCCTCAAGGGCATCGACCTGGAGGTGAACCCGCGCGAGGTGTTCTGCCTGATCGGCCCGTCCGGTTCCGGCAAGTCCACCTTCCTGCGGTGCATCAACCACCTGGAGCAGATCTCCGCAGGCCGGCTGTACGTGGACGGCCACCTGGTCGGCTACCGGCAGCGCGGCGACAAGCTGTACGAGCTGAAGGAGAAGGAGGTCGCGGCGCAGCGACGGGACATCGGCATGGTGTTCCAGCGCTTCAACCTGTTCCCTCACATGACGGCCCTGGAGAACGTCATGGAGGCGCCGGTCCAGGTCAAGCGCGAGTCGAAGGCGGTGGCCCGCGAACGCGCGGAGCGTCTGCTCGACCGGGTGGGCCTCGGTCCGCGCAAGGGCCACTACCCGGCGCAGCTCTCCGGCGGTCAGCAGCAGCGTGTCGCCATCGCCCGCGCGCTGGCGATGCAGCCGAAGCTGATGCTCTTCGACGAGCCGACGTCGGCCCTCGACCCGGAGCTGGTCGGCGAGGTCCTGGACGTAATGCGCGACCTGGCCGAGGACGGCATGACGATGATCGTCGTCACGCACGAGATGGGCTTCGCCCGTGAGGTCGGCGACTCGCTGGTGTTCATGGACGACGGCGTGGTGGTCGAGTCCGGCCATCCGCGCGAGGTCCTGACGAACCCCCAGCACGACCGGACGAAGTCGTTCCTGTCGAAGGTGCTCTGAGGCGTCAACGCGGCTTGCCGCGACGAGGGGCGGTACGGGATTCCCGTACCGCCCCTCGTGCTGTCCACCGGCTGCCGGCGTGGTTACTTCAGGGCGAGGAGCAGCGTGTCCGAGGGCGAGCACCACACCGGCCGGGCCTCGGCGAAGCCCCGTTCGCGGAGCACGCTCGCGTGCCAGTGGGCCGAGGGCATCTGCCCGTCGGCGTGCTCGCCGTAGATCTCGAAGCGGCGGGCGGTCGGCCCGGCGAGGGCCGGGTCATCGGCGGCCAGTTGCCACCATTCGGCCCAGTCCGGGGCGCCGTCCCGCTTGGCCTGATCCATGCGGGCGTGGCGCTGGGCGCGTTCGGCCGCGTTGATCCGGGGCGTGGTCTCGTCGATCATGTGGTCCGCGTTCATGAACACACCACCGTCGCGGACGAGCCCCGCGACCTGACCGTAGAGGGCCGCGAGGGGTTCGGTGTGCAGCCAGTGCAGGGCGGTGGCGGTGAGGACCGCGTCGTACGAGTCGTACGGCAGTCTCGTCGTCCAGTCCGGGTCCTTGAGGTCGGCGGTCACCAGGGTGACCCGCCCGTCGCCCGCGAAGGTGCCCTCCGCGATGGTGAGGAGGGCCGGGTCGAGGTCGACGCCGGTGCTGGTGGCGCCGGGGAGCCGGGCCAGCAGCCGGGCGGTGATGGAGCCGGTGCCGCAGGCTAGGTCGAGCACGCGCGGCGTGGCGCCGACGAGCGCCTCGACCATGTCGAGCATGATCCCGAAGCGTTCCTCCCGGTCCGGCATGTACCACTCCTGCTGCCGGTCCCAGCTCTTCTGCCAGGCCGCCCAGTCGGCACCGGCCGCCGTAGTCGTGCGCACGTCCGTCATCGCACCCCTCCAACCCGTAGGTCCGTAATACCCTGTAAGCGCGACCGTCCATTACCCGACCGCAGACATGACCATAGAGCGCCGCCGTAAGGACTACAAGTGGAATTGGCCTATTACTCGGACTACGCCGTGCGCCTCGTCAACAGCGAGGAACCGGCCCGGGGCAAGGACACCCTGACCTCGGTCGAGGCCGTCCGTGATCTGTTCGGCGTCAACCAGTCGGCGGCCCGTCGTGCCACCGACACCGACGTCACCCGCTTCCGCTCCGTACGGGCCCGGCTGCGCGCGGTCTTCGAGGCCGCCGACAACGGAGACGAGACGCTTGCCGTCGACCTGCTGAACTCGCTGCTGCTGGAGTTCCCGGTCAGCCCGCAGATCTCCGGGCACGACCACCGTGACGACGACGGCCGCCCGCTGTGGCACATGCACCTGGCCGACCACCCCTCGAACGCGACCGCGGGATACGCGGCGATCGCGTCGATGGGCCTCGCCTTCCACCTCACCGAGTACGGCGTGGACCGCCTCGGCCTCTGCCAGGCGAACCCCTGCCGCAACGCCTATCTGGACACGTCGACGAACCGCTCCCGGCGCTACTGCTCGGACCGCTGCGCGACGCGCGCCAACGTGGCCGCCTACCGGGCCCGCAAGCGCCAGGAGGCCGACCTGTCCGAGAAGACGGGCCTGGCCGCCGACAGCGCCCAGCGCGCCAGCGCGAGCGGCGAACGCTGACCCACCGGGAACGGCCGCAACCGCAGCCGGACCCGGCCGAGAACCAGATCCTCCGGCACGGTCCCGTAGTCGGTGCTGTCCCCGCCGGCGTAGCTGTTGTCCCCGAGCACCCACCAGCCGCCCTCGCGCCGCTCGGTTGCCCGCTTGACGACCAGCAGGTCCTGCTGGAAGGGATGACGGAGGACGACGACGTCACCGGGCCTGATCCTGGCGCCGTAGTGCACCACGAGGAGATCCCCGTGATGGAGCGTGGGCACCATGGACGGCCCGGTCACCTCGGCCACTCCGAAGGCCTTCGCGGCCCCCGCCCGCCCGTTCTCCTGCGACGGCTCCGGCATCCCCGGCACCTCCCCGGTCCGTTCGTCCACCAGTCCCAGTCTCTCCCCGGACTTTTGTCCTAAGCCCTAGGGGGCACTCGCGAAAACACGCTACCCAGGGAGTAATGTCCCACCTGAGAAGACGATCACGAGGAAGGAATGCTCCATGCTTTCCCGCCTGTTTGCCCCCAAGGTCAAGGTCAGCGCGCACTGCGACCTGCCCTGCGGCGTGTACGACCCGGCCCAGGCCCGCATCGAGGCGGAGTCGGTCAAGGCTGTACAGGAAAAGATGGCCGCGAACGACGACCCGCACTTCCAGGCGCGCGCCACGGTCATCAAGGAGCAGCGCGCCGAGCTCGCCAAGCACCACGTCTCGGTGCTCTGGAGCGACTACTTCAAGCCCCCGCACTTCGAGAAGTACCCGGAGCTGCACCAGCTGGTCAACGACACCCTGAAGGCCCTCTCGGCCGCCAAGGCGTCCACCGACCCGGCGACCGGCCAGAAGGCGCTCGACCACATCGCCCAGATCGACAAGATCTTCTGGGAGACCAAGAAGGCCTGACCTTCACCGGCTCCCCGACCGCACCCGGCCCGCGACTTCCCTGCGGCCGGGTGCGGTCTTCCTCACCGCAGGCGAGCCACGTGAGCATCTGCGGGTCGGGCAGAGGCGGTTGACCCACTTCGCTGACGAGGGAAATGCTGGGCGAGAGGCCTGCGCGCCCCGTCCGGCCCGCAAGTCTGTGCGAAGCTGGACAGGTGACCCTTGAGGACCTGGTACGGCTGCGGCACGCCCGTGACCGCATGGACCGCGAGTACACCGAGCCGCTCGACGTCGCCACGCTCGCCCGGACCGCTCTGATGTCCCCGGGCCACTTCCAGCGCAGCTTCCGCGAGGCGTACGGAGAGACGCCGTACAGCTATCTGATGACCCGCCGCATCGAGCGCGCCAAGGCCCTGCTGAGGCGCGGCGATCTCAGCGTGACGGAGGTCTGCATCGCCGTCGGCTGCACCTCGCTCGGGTCGTTCAGCTCGCGGTTCACGGAGCTGGTCGGGGAGACGCCGAGCGCGTACCGGGCCCGGTCGCACGAGGACGGCGCGGCGATCCCGTCCTGTGTGGCTCGCGCCTTCACCCGGCCCCGACGCGGCCGCGGCTGAGCGGCCTGCGGCGGCGCTGTCCCAGCACTAGCGTGAACGCATGGACCTCAAACTCAAGCAGTGCTTCATCGCCGTGGACGACCACGACAAGGCGCTCGCCTTCTACGTCGACGTACTCGGCCTGGAAGTCCGCAACGACGTGGGCTTCGAGGGAATGCGCTGGGTGACCGTCGGCTCACCGCTCCAGCCGGACGTGGAGGTCGTGCTCGAGCCGCCCGCCGCGAGCCCCGACATCTCCCCCGCCGACAAGCAGGCCATGGCGGAACTGCTCGCCAAGGGTGTACTGCGTGGGGTCATCTTCACCACCGCGGACTGCGACGCCCTGTTCGAGCGGGTCCGGGAGTCCGGCGCCGACGTTCTCCAGGAGCCGACCGACCAGGCGTACGGGGTGCGCGACTGCGCCTTCCGGGACCCGGCCGGCAACATGCTGCGCTTCCTGGAACGGACGGACGGCTGAGCCGAAACCCCCGGAGAGCCCGGCTGACTCCCCTGCCCACCATCACCCCATGACCATCCGCTGGACCTACGCCTTCATCGGTCGGCCGGTCGGCCGACCGACTCGGCGTGGCCCGTGCGTTCTGGACTGCGGTCACCGGCACCGAGCTCTCCGAACTCCGTGGCGACCGGGACGAGTTCACGACTCTCGTGCCGCCTCCCGACGCCGACGCCTCTGTGAAGGTGCAGGGAGTCGACTCCGGCGCGGGCGGCGCACGCCTCGACTTCTCGGTCCGGGCCGAGGACATGGCGACTTCGTGAGGTCGGCCCGGAAGGCGGGAGCGGCGACGGCCGTGTGCCTGGACATCGCACCGTATGTACGAGACCGAGACCGCGTCGGCGGGACGAGGAGCGGCCCACCGGCGCACACCTCGACCTCGCCTGCGCGGAGCCCGAGGCGGTCCGCGCACGTCATGAGGAACTCGGGGCCGCCTTCGTCACCCGCGGCACCCACTGAACAGTGATGCGGGATCCGGCGGGCGGCTCGTACTGCCTGACCGCACGGGATCCGGAGACGGGCCGGTCACGCCCCGCTGCCGCCGGCTGACCCGGTGTCGCCCCAGGGTTCGACGTCCACCACGGCATCGACCGGGACGGGCCCGTAGACGTGCGGGAACTCCTCACCCCCCGGCTCGACTGCCTCGTACTTCACCGGGACGCCGGTCTTCGCCGGGTCCACCACCAGGACCACCAGGTCGTCCGGGCCGTCGTAGGCGCCGTACAGGAACGCCGCCACGCGCGGTAGCTGATCGCGGGTGGAGAAGTGGATGAAACCCTCCTCCTGGAGGGTGCGGCCACGGGTGGACATCTCATAGGTGCCGCGTTCGCGGGCAGCCTCCCACAGAGAGCGTTCGGTGATGTGAAGGATGTACGGCAGTTTCGGCATGCGGCCACGCTACGGCTTCGGGGCCGGCCGACGGACGTCCCCCTCCTGGGGCCTCCCCTCCGGTCGGTCCGCAGGCTGCTCCTCCTCCGGTCGGTCCTCGGCCACCGGATCGACGCACACCTCGCACCCGGGGTTGTGACAGGGGCCCGCCACCCAGCGCGGGACCCAGGCGCCCAGCGTCTTGTACCGCTGAACGACCGATGCGACGGGCTGTCCGCAGACGGGACAGACGTGCCCTTCCCTGTCCATGCCCCCAGCGTAGGACCGCCCGTGCCGGAATGCCTGCCGCGCCGGTTACCGGCAGGAGGGCGGGCCCCGCACGTTGTGGGGACGTGCGGGACCCCCCGGACCGGAGTCCGCGGTGACCGCGCGGGGTCAGGAACCGCGCGGTCCCGAGGGCTCCGGGATCCGTCGGACACCGGCGGGCAGCCGGTGTCAACTACTGCGCCGGGTCACGAACTCGGCCAGCGTGAGCAGGCCGCCCGCGGACTCCGGGTCGGGCACCGCACGGGCCAGCTCCTGCATCGCCCGGCCCATCCGGTCGGCCGCCTGGGTCTGCGCCCAGTCACGCCCGCCCGCCCGCTCCACGGCCAGCGCCGTGCGTTCCAGGTCCTTCTCGTCGTACGCCCGTGCGTACAGCTCGGCCAGCTCGGCCGCCGCCGGTGTACCGGAGGTGAGTGCCGCCACCACCGGCAACGACTTCTTGCGGGCGGCCAGATCCGCGCCGGCCGGCTTGCCGGTGCGGCTCGGGTCGCCCCATATGCCGATGACGTCGTCGATGAGCTGGAAGGCGAGCCCGGCCTGCCGACCGAACGCGTCCAGCGCCGCCACCTCGTCCTCCCCGGCCCCCGCGTAGAGCGCTCCGACGGCGCAGGCGCATCCGATGAGCGCGCCCGTCTTGGCCTCGGCCATGGTGAGCACCTCGTCGAGCGTGACCTCGGCGGGGTCGCGCTTCTCCAGTGCCGTGTCCGCCTGCTGGCCCTCGCACAGCTCGATGACACAGTCGACGAGCCGTGTGGCGGCCGCCCCGGAGGCCGGGTGCGGATCCTCGGCCAGCAACCGGAGAGCCAGGGCCTGGAGGGCGTCGCCGGCCAGGATCGCGTCGGGGACGCCGAACACCGTCCATGCCGTGGGCCGGTGTCTTCGGGATGCGTCCCGGTCCATCACATCGTCGTGCAGCAGCGTGAAGTTGTGCACCAACTCCACAGCCGCGGCCGCCCGTACGGCCCTCTCCCCCGCCGTCGGTCCGCCCAGCGCGGTGGCCGCCGTGAGGACCAGGGCGGGCCGGATGGCCTTGCCCGCGTTGCCCGCCGCCGGAGTGCCGTCCGCGTGCTGCCACCCGAAGTGATAGAGCCCGATCCTGCGCATGGCCCCGGGCAACGACTCCAGAGCGGCACGCAGCTCGGGATCGACGCGGCCCCGAGCCTGCTCCAGAATCACCGGGGCTTCGTGCTCGTCGGTCCCCATGGCGTCGTGGCCGCCGATCACCGAGGCACCGTGCCGATCGCCCGCCGGGGTGCAATGACCGGCGGGCGCCGAGACCCGGTTCCCAGCGATGAGCGGTGGCGCGGTGGGCTGCGGTACCCCGGTGGGGCGGGCTTTCGTTTCCGTCATGAACTCGGCCATGGGTCCCCCTCGCGGCGTCCACGGGCGGTGGCGTTTCCGCTCGGGCCGACCGCGTCCCCCAGGGACCTACCCGCCCCGAGGGGCGGGGACACGGCCACGAAGTGCTGGTACGTCACCTCCAGCGACCGATCTCGACATTTTCCAGCACACCGAGCGCGTCCGGGACCAGCACCGCCGCCGAGTAGTAGGCGGTGACCAGGTAGTTGATGATGGCCTGTTCGTTGATCCCCATGAAGCGGACGGACAGACTCGGCTCGATCTCGTCGGGGATCCCGGCCTGCCGCAGTCCGATGACACCCTGGTCGTCCTCGCCCGTACGCATGGCGATGATGGACGTCGTGCGCTCCGGGGTGACCGGGATCTTGTTGCACGGGTAGAGCGGCACCCCGCGCCAGGTGGGAATGCGGTTGCCGCCGATGTCGACGGTCTCCGGGACGAGCCCCCGCTTGTTGAGCTCACGGCCGAACGCGGCGATCGCGCGCGGGTGGGCCAGGAACAGCTTGGTCCCGCGGCGCCGGCTGAGCAGTTCGTCCATGTCGTCGGGGCTGGGCACGCCGTCGTGCGGCTGAAGCCTCTGGTCGTACTCGCAGTTGTGCAGCAGACCGAAGTCCCGGTTGTTGATCAGCTCGTGCTCCTGGCGCTCCTTCAGCGCCTCGACCGTGAGCCTGAGCTGCTGCTCGGTCTGGTTCATCGGCTGGTTGTAGAGGTCGGCCACGCGCGTGTGGATGCGCAGGACGGTCTGGGCGATGCTCAGCTCGTACTCGCGTGGTTTGGCCTCGTAGTCGACGAAGGTGTGCGGGATCTCCGGCTCGCCGCTGTGTCCGGCCGCGAGTTCGACCGCTTTCTCGCCGTACTTGTTGGTGCGCTGCTCGGGGATCGCACGCAGCTGCCGGACGTGTTCACGCAGCGAGTCGGCACGCTCGCTGACCTGCTCGAAGTCCTGACGGGACAGGATCAGCACCGTGCAGGCGGTGGCCGCGCGGGCCGTGTACTCCCAGATGGCGTCCGGGTCCAGCAGCGCCTGCTCGCCGAAGTACGCCCCGTCGGCGAGGACTCCGAGCACCGCGTCGTCGCCGTACGGGCCCGTGCCGATCTTCTCGACCCTGCCGTGCGCCAGCAGGTACACCTCGTCCGTCTGACTGCCGAACGAGGCGATCACTTCTCCCGCCCCGAAGTCCCGCTGACGGCAGCGCTGGGCCAGTTCCGACAGCACCTCCCCGTCCTCGTACGACCGAAGGGCAGGCAACTCGCCTAGCTCGGCCGGGATGACCTCGACCCGGTCCCCGGTCTTCACGAAGGTGATGCGACCGTCCCCGACCGCGTACGTCAGTCGCCGGTTCACCCGGTACGTGCCGCCCTTCACGTCCACCCATGGCAGCGTCCGCAGCAGCCAGCGGGAGCTGATCTCCTGCATCTGGGGTGCGGACTTGGTGGTGGTGGCCAGGTTCCGCGCTGCCGCCGTGTCCAGAGACTGCTGCGGCTTGCCCTGATCCGTGCGGACCTCTTCGCCTACCGACATAAGGACTTACCCTCCCGGTCATGCGCTGGCGCCGAACTGGCCAGGCATCGGTGTCCCGCCCAGGCTCCCTCACGGAATGTGCTCACACCATTACCCGAAAGAGGGGGAATGGATCATCGTACGACTGGGCAGAAAGAGGGGCTTTGCCCAGGGCGGGCCGGGACCGAGCCGGTGCCGAGGGAGCCACGCCTCCCGGTGAGGTGTCCGGATCGGCTCGCACAAGATCCGAACGGCTTCGCACACAATCCGAACGATCTGGCACGCTACGCCCGGTTCGCGGTAAAAGCGGCATGACGAGACGGTCGCGTTCAGTGGCCGCGGGTACCGCACGAAGGAGGCACTCATGGCCTCACCCATGTCCGCGAGCGGTTTTCTGGACGCCTTGAGACACGAAGGGACAGCCGTCGTCGAGGTCGGCGGCTGGAAGCACCACAACCGCGACCACAAGGGCCCGTGGGGACCCGTTCACGGTGTGATCATCCATCACACGGCGACCAGGGGCGACGAGCGGACGGTGAACCTCTGCCGGAACGGCCGCCCGGACCTGCCGGGCCCCCTCTGCCACGGCGTGATCACCAAGGACGGCACGATCCACCTGGTCGGCTACGGTCGCGCCAACCACGCCGGGTTCGGTGACGACGACGTGCTGCGCGCGGTCGTCGCGGAGCGCGCGCTCCCGCGCGACAACGAGGCGAACACCGACGGCAACCGGCACTTCTACGGCTTCGAGTGCGAGAACCTCGGTGACGGGAAGGACCCCTGGCCCGAGGTCCAGCTGGAGGCGATCGCGCGGGCCGCCGCGGCGGTCTGCCGCCATCACGGGTGGACGGAACGCTCGGTCATCGGGCACCTGGAGTGGCAGCCCGGGAAGACCGACCCCAAGGGGTTCACCATGGACTCGATGCGAACCCGGATCCGGGCGCGGCTGAGCCACCCACCGGGGAGCGGTGTCCTGCCCGGGAGCCGGAAGGCCACCGACCCGGACGCCGGAGGGCTGCCGGTCGGCGGCCCGGAGCCGAGCCCCGACGGCGGCTGAGCCGGGCCTGGAGGAGGACTGAGCCGGGCCCGCAGGGCTGCTGGGCCGATCACCGGCGGCCGGGCGACAATGGCCGGGTGACCAGCGTCGACACTCCCGATCCCGGCGCCCTGCGCCCCCAGCTCCCCTCCCCCCTCCAGGAGATCGAGGACGACCGCTTCACGGGTCGCGGACTGCGTCTCCTGCTCAAGCGCGACGACCTGATCCACCCGGAGCTGGTCGGGAACAAGTGGCGCAAGCTGGTGCCGAACATCGAGGCTGCGGCGGGGCGCGCACTGGTCACCTTCGGCGGGGCGTACTCCAACCATCTGCGAGCCACCGCCGCCGCGGGCCGCCTCCTCGGCATACCCACGGTCGGCGTGGTTCGCGGACAGGAACTGGCCGACCGCCCGCTCAATCCCTCCCTGGCCCGGTGCACGGCCGACGGCATGCGACTGCATTTCATCGACAGAGCGACATATCGGCGAAAGGACGACCCGGAGACACTGGGCGCCGTACTGCGCGCGGCCCGCGCGGAGGACGCGTACGTCGTCCCGGAGGGCGGCAGCAACACCGCGGCCGTGCACGGCTGCCGGGCGCTCGGCACGGAACTGCGGGACCACGCCGATGTCGTCGCCCTGGCCTGCGGCACCGGCGGCACACTGGCCGGACTCACCGCCGGACTCGGCCCACGACAGCGGGCACTGGGCGTGTCCGTGCTGAAGGGCGGCTTCCTGACCTCCGACGTCCAGGCACTCCAGGAGCGTGCCTTCGGCGGCCGCCGTGGCGCCTGGTCCGTCGACGACCGCTTCCACTTCGGCGGTTACGCCCGCACCACCCCGGCACTCGACGCGTTCGCCGAGGACTTCGGGCACCGCCACGGCCTGCCCGTCGAACGCCTCTATGTCGCCAAGTTGCTGTACGGGCTCGTCGCCCTGGCGGACGAGGGCGCCTTCCCGCGCGGGACGACGGTCGCGGCGGTCGTCACCGGGCGACCCTTCCCCGAGGGTAAGGGCAGGTCCTAGGCCGCCTCGCGGTACGCCGCCGCCTCCTCCAGGTCCAGTCGGCGCAGCAGGGTGCGGAGCATCTCGTCGTCGATGTAGCGGTGGTCGCGCAGGTTCACGAACACCTCGCGCTCGGCGCTGATCATGTCCCGGGACAGGCGGCGGTAGGTGTCGTCCACCGTTTCGCCGGTGATCGGGTTGACCTGGCCGAGCCGCTCCCAGACGGCGTTGCGCCGGCGTTCCAGGACCGTGCGGAGGCGCTCGGCGAGTGGGGGTGGCAGGGCGTTGCGCTCGTCGGAGAGGAGTTCGTCGAGGCGCCGTTCGGCGGCCCGGGAGGCCTGTGCCTGGGCGTTGGCCTCGGCGAGCGTCTCGGCCTGCGCGTCACGGCCGGGGAACCTCAGCATCCGGATCAGCGGGGGCAGCGTCAGGCCTTGCAGGACCAGCGTCCCGATGACCGTGGTGAAGGTCAGGAAGAGGATCAGGTTGCGCTGCGGAAAGGGTCGGCCGTCGTGCAGCGTGAGCGGGATGGAGAAGGCGATGGCCAGGGAGACCACGCCGCGCATTCCGGCCCAGGAGGTGACCATCGCACCCCGCCAGGTGACGTCCTCCTCGCGTCCTCTGATCCTCGCCGACAGCAGACGCGGCACGAAGGTCGCCGGATACACCCAGACGAACCTGGCCACGACGACCACCAGGAAGACAGCCACCGCGTACCAGGCGGCGTCGATGCCCTCGTACGCCCCGAGGCCCTTCAGCACGACCGGCAGTTGGAGTCCGATGAGTGCGAAGACGGCCGACTCCAGGACGAAGGCGACCATCTTCCACACCGCCTCCTCCTGGAGGCGGGTGGCGAAGTCGACCTCCCACGCGCGGTGCCCGAGGTAGAGCGCGACGACCACGACCGCGAGGACGCCGGAGGCGTGCAGCTGCTCGGCGACGCCGTACGCGACGAACGGGATCAGCAGGGAGAGCGTGTTCTGGAGGAGGGGTTCCTTCAGATGCGTGCGCAGCCAGTGGAGGGGGGCCATGAGCACCAGGCCGACGCCGACGCCGCCGACCGCGGCGAGCAGGAACTCGCCGAATCCGCCGGTCCAGGTGGCGCCCTCGCCGATGGCCGCGGCCAGGGCCACCTTGTAGGCGGTGATCGCGGTGGCGTCGTTCAGCAGGGACTCGCCCTGGAGGATGGTGGTGATGCGGGAGGGCAGCCCGACCCGGCGGGCGACCGCCGTCGCCGCCACCGCGTCCGGCGGTGCCACCACCGCGCCCAGTACCAGCGCCGCGGTCAGCGGCATGCCCGGCACGATCCGGTAGGCCGCCCAGCCGACGGCGAAGGTCGCGAAGAGCACGTATCCGACCGACAGCAGCGCCACCGGCCGCAGTTGCGCGCGCAGGTCGAGGTACGAGCTGTCGGTGGCCGAGGTGTACAGCAGCGGGGGCAGCAGGAGCGGAAGCACGACCTCGGGGTCGAGGGTGTAGTCGGGCATTCCGGGGACGTACGACACCAGCAGCCCGACCGCGACGAGCATCAGCGGTGCGGGCACCGGCGTGCGCCGCGCCGCACCGGCCACCACCGCACTGCCCGCCACCAGCAACAGCAGTGGCATCACGTCCATGTTCTCGCCGTCCTCTTTTTCCGCGCGGCCACCCGCACACCCGTCGTAACCTGGCAATCATGAAACAGTGCACGCACGCCGACGCGCTGCCGCATCCGGAACCCGAGGCACAGAACGAGACCTGTCCGGAGTGTCTCGCCGACGGCACGCACCCGGTGCAGCTGCGGATGTGTCTGAGCTGCGGCCACGTCGGCTGCTGCGACTCCTCGCCGGGACAGCACGCGACAGAGCACCATCACAAGTCCGGTCACCCCGTGATGCGGACGTTCGAGCCCGGTGAGAGCTGGCGATGGTGCTTCGTCGATCACGTACTCGTGTGACCCTGGTTCCGGACGGTTCGCGGGTCTGACGTCTGGGTACGTCAATCCGGCGCGCGCTCTTCCCATTTGGGCCCACGGAACCCCTAGACACGGAGCGTATACAACGCTTTACTGTGAGTGACGCCAGGGGGTCGGGGTCCCGGGAACACGAAAGTTCGGAGCGCGATAGCGTCACCGCTGAACCATGTACGGCGTTATCCCGGGGGGCAACCCTCGGCCCCGAAAAGCTTGTACCACCATGGAGGTGAGGGTGTCCCAGATCGCAGGCGAGCCCGCGACCCAGGACTTCGTCGAAGTCCGGCTGCCGGCTGCGGGTGCCTACCTGTCGGTGCTGCGGACGGCCACGGCCGGTCTCGCGGCCCGTTTGGACTTCACCCTGGACGAGATCGAGGACCTGCGCATCGCGGTGGACGAGGCCTGCGCGATCCTGCTCCAGCAGGCCGTGCCCGGCTCGGTACTCAGCTGTGTGTTCCGGCTCGTGGACGACTCACTGGAGGTCACGGTGTCGGCCCCGACGACGGACGGTCACGCGCCTTCGCGCGACACGTTCGCCTGGACCGTGCTGTCGGCCCTGGCGGGCAAGGTCTCCTCGGCCGTCGACGAGGACAAGACCGTGTCGATCAGCCTCTACAAACAGCGCGGCGCGGGACCCGGGCCGGCGTGAGGGACGGGGACGGGCCGGTGCGGGACGAAGAGCGCGGCACACGGGGACTGCCGGCCGAGGGCGCGGGCCCCGGGGATGGCACCCGCGGCATGGCCGACGGCATCGACGGCATCCCCGAGCAGGCCAGACCGCACCCGGAGGACGACTCCGCGACGGCGGGCTTCGAAGGTGCCGCGCGGACCGCGCCTCCGGAGGAACGGAACGGGGGCGTGACCCCAATCCGAGCGGAGGCGAGGGCTCGGGCAAGGGCGACGGGCGGGACGATGAGCGAGCACGAACGGGACGATGAGCCTGGCGCGCAGGGCGTGCCGGATCCCCAGGGCACACAGCATGCCCCGCAGGGCACGCAGCATGCCGCCCAGGACCGCAGCGGAGCGCGCGCGATGTTCATCGAGCTGCGCGAGCTGAAGGACGGCAGCGCCGAGTACGCGGAGCTGCGCAACCAACTCGTCCGTATGCACCTGCCGCTCGTCGAGCACCTCGCGCGCCGGTTCCGCAACCGTGGCGAGCCGCTGGACGACCTCACCCAGGTCGCCACCATCGGGCTGATCAAGTCGGTGGACCGCTTCGACCCGGAGCGCGGCGTGGAGTTCTCCACGTATGCCACCCCGACGGTCGTCGGCGAGATCAAGCGGCACTTCCGGGACAAGGGGTGGGCGGTCCGCGTCCCCCGCCGGCTCCAGGAGCTGCGCCTGGCACTCACCACGGCCACGGCCGAGCTCTCCCAGCAGCACGGGCGCTCCCCCACGGTCCACGAGCTCGCCGAGAAGCTCGCCATCTCGGAGGAGGAGGTGCTGGAGGGCCTGGAGTCGGCCAACGCCTACTCCACCCTCTCCCTGGACGTCCCCGACACCGATGACGAGTCCCCGGCGGTCGCCGACACCCTCGGCGCCGAGGACGAGGCCCTGGAGGGCGTCGAGTACCGCGAGTCCCTCAAGCCACTCCTGGAGGGCCTGCCGCCCCGTGAGAAGCGGATCCTCCTGCTGCGCTTCTTCGGGAACATGACCCAGTCGCAGATCGCCCAGGAGGTCGGCATCTCCCAGATGCACGTTTCCCGGCTGCTGGCCCGGACCTTGGCCCAGCTCCGCGAGAAGCTGCTGGTCGAGGAGTAATTCAGGAGTACGCGACAGGAGCAGGGCGAGCTACCGCTCGGAATCCCCCGCGCGCCCAGGACCCCGGATCCCCAGGGCCTGGGTGGTGGCCGGGTTCACCAGCAGCACCAGCGCCGCCACCGCGACGACGGCCAGCGCGATGCCGGCCGGAATGGCCATGCTGTCGGCCTTGAGAAGGTTGTAGGCCACGGGGAGCGCGATGATCTGGGTGATCACGGCCGGCCCACGGCTCCAGCCGCGGCGCAGCAGCAGCCCGCGCGCGGCCAGCAACGGGAGAAGGGCGAGGACCACGAGCGTGATGGCCCCGGTCACAGCCTGTTGCCGGTCGTCCGGGTCCCCACCGAGGCCGAGGACGAGCATCCACACGCCGCCCGCCAGCAGCGCGGCTCCTTCCAGCGCGGCCAGCATCGCCGCGTAGGTCAGGCGACGCGGGCGGGGGCCGACGGCTTCGGCGGTGTCCGGGATGGGGTTCTGCTCGCTGCTCACCCCAGAAGGGTAGCCGTCGACATTCAGGGGTCCGAGTGTCGATCCTCACGGCCTCATCTCTTACCGGATACCTACCTCGGTCTGGGACGAGTACCACCCAGTAGGTACGCTGCACCCCATGCGTGCACTTCTCGTGGTCAACCCGGCGGCAACCACCACAAGCGCACGTAGGCGTGACGTGCTGACCCACGCGCTGGCGAGCGAGATGAAGCTGGAGGCGGTCACCACCGAGTACCGGGGGCACGCGCGCGACCTGGGCCGGCAGGCGGCGGAGAGTGACGACATAGACCTGGTGGTCGCCCTCGGCGGCGACGGCACGGTCAACGAGGTCGTCAACGGGCTGCTGCACGACGGCCCCGACCTCGACCGCCTCCCCGGCCTCGCCGTGGTGCCGGGCGGTTCCACCAATGTCTTCGCCCGCGCCCTGGGTCTGCCCAACGATCCGGTGGAGGCCACCGGCGCCCTGCTGGACGCGCTGCGCGAGAAGCGGGAGCGCGTCGTCGGCCTGGGGCTCACCTCGGGTACGCCCGGCACCGAGGACGAGGCCGTCCCGGACCGCTGGTTCACCTTCAACGCCGGACTCGGCTTCGACGCCGGTGTCGTCGGCCGCGTCGAGCAGCAGCGCGAACTGGGCAAGAAGTCCACACACGCGCTCTACGTCCGTCAGGTCGTGCGCCAGTTCCTGGGCGAGCAGCACCGGCGGCACGGCGCGATCACGCTCGAACAGTCCGGCGCTGATCCGATCACCGATCTCGTCGTGGCCATAGTCTCGAACACGTCTCCATGGACGTATCTCGGCAATCGCCCGATGTACACGTCGCCTAAGTCCTCGTTCGATAAGGGCATCGACGTATTCGGTCTCAGCCGTCTGTCCACGGCGGCGGTTGCCCGGTATGGCACCCAGTTGCTCACTTCGTCCCCCGAGCGGGGCCCGCACGGCAGGCATGTGCTCTCCCTGCACGATCTGGACCGGTTCACCTTGCATTCGAAGGTCCCGCTGCCTCTCCAGATGGACGGAGACCACCTGGGGCTGCGTACGAGCGTGACGTTCACAGGCGTACGCCGCGCACTGCGTGTGATTGTGTGAGTGGAACGCGCGAAAGTCCTTTCACTCGAACGTTTAGGCCAGGATCCACCCCATGGAAGTACGGCTGTGACCCAGTCGACACCGAGGAATCAAAAAAAACTTTCCTGAAGGGGTTGTATCCGCCGCTGAGGTTTGCGAGTCTCTACGTGGCGATCGGGACGGCCCGCAAGACCGGCCTCCACTGATCACCGGAACCCCTCTCCAAACACAGGACCCACGCCGGCGAACCTGGCGGTTGGCCCTTCACTTGTTGAGGGATTCGTGAAAGCGTTCACATTCACAAGCAATCTGCATGTAATACAAGGAGAGGTAGCAGCCATGGACTGGCGTCACAACGCCGTTTGCCGCGAGGAAGACCCCGAGCTCTTCTTCCCCATCGGCAACACTGGTCCTGCGCTGCTGCAGATCGAGGAAGCCAAGGCCGTCTGCCGTCGCTGCCCTGTTATCGAGCAGTGCCTGCAGTGGGCGCTTGAGTCCGGCCAGGACTCCGGCGTCTGGGGTGGTCTCAGCGAGGACGAGCGCCGCGCCATGAAGCGCCGCGCCGCCCGCAACCGGGCCCGTCAGGCCTCCGCCTGACAACAACCCACCCCGCTCTGACAGCCTGAGCTTGGCGGCGCGTACAGCGAGTACGCATCTCCCGCCCCCGAGCCGCAGCGCGCAGTACCCCCGATGCGCTTAGTAGTTGAGAGCAGCAGCGAGCACAGGCCCCGGACCTGACCAAGGTCCGGGGCTCTTTGCTTTTCCTCGGTCGGCACCGGGGATCCCGGTTCCCGCTCGTGAATCCCCGGCGCCCGCCGGGCGCCATCTGCCGCCGGACGCGGCCCACTTCTACTTCTGCGATGCGACCGGGATGTCCAGAATGACCCGGGTCCCGCGCTCCGGCGCCGGCACCATGTCGAACGTGCCGCCCAACTCACCCTCGACCAGGGTCCGTACGATCTGCAGGCCCAGGTTGCCCGCGGTCTTCGGGTCGAATCCCTCGGGCAGCCCCACTCCGTCGTCCTGGACGGTGACGAGCAGCCGGGTCTCCCTGCTGGTTCCGCCACGGACCGCCGAGACCTCGACCGTGCCGGTGTCGCCGTCCCGGAAACCGTGTTCGAGAGCGTTCTGCAGGATCTCGGTCAGCACCATCGAGAGCGGGGTCGCGACCTCGGCGTCGAGTATCCCGAAGGCTCCGCTGCGCCGGCCGACGACCTTGCCGGGCGAGATCTCGGCGACCATCGCGAGCACGCGGTCGGCGATCTCGTCGAACTCCACCCGCTCGTCCAGGTTCTGGGACAGCGTCTCGTGCACGATCGCGATCGAGCCGACCCGTCGTACCGCTTCCTCCAGGGCCTCCCGGCCCCGTTGCGAGTCGATGCGCCGGGCCTGGAGGCGAAGCAGGGCGGCGACCGTCTGGAGGTTGTTCTTCACCCGGTGGTGGATCTCCCGGATGGTCGCGTCCTTGGTGATCAGCTCACGTTCACGACGGCGGAGTTCGGTGACATCCCGGAGCAGGACCAGCGATCCGATACGCGTGCCCTTGGGCTTGAGCGGGATCGCCCGGAACTGGATCACCCCGTCGTGCGCCTCGATCTCGAACTCCCGGGGCGCCCAGCCGCTCGCGACCTTGGCCAGTGCCTCGTCGACCGGTCCCCGGGTCGGGGCGAGTTCGGCGGTGGTCGTGCCCAACTCCTGGCCGACCAGGTCGGAGGCGAGGCCGAGGCGGTGGTAGGCGGACAGGGCGTTCGGGGACGCGTACTGCACGACGCCGTCCACGTCCAGCCGGATCAGGCCGTCGCCGACGCGCGGCGAGGCGTCCATGTCGACCTGCTGGTTCGGGAAGGGGAAGGAGCCGGCGGCGATCATCTGCGCAAGGTCGGACGCACTCTGGAGATAGGTGAGCTCCAGACGGCTCGGCGTCCGGACGGTGAGCAGGTTGGTGTTGCGGGCGATGACGCCGAGGACCCGCCCCTCACGCCGTACGGGGATGGACTCGACCCTGACCGGGACCTCCTCGCGCCACTCGGGGTCGCCCTCCCGCACGATCCGGCCCTCGTCGAGCGCCGCGTCCAGCATGGGACGGCGGCCGCGCGGGACCAGATGGCCGACCATGTCGTCCTGGTAGGAGGTGGGGCCGGTGTTGGGCCGCATCTGGGCGACCGAGACATAGCGGGTGCCGTCGCGGGTGGGGACCCACAGGACCAGGTCGGCGAAGGACAGGTCGGAGAGCAGCTGCCACTCCGAGACCAGCAGGTGGAGCCATTCGAGATCGGAGTCGTCGAGGGCGGTGTGCTGGCGCACGAGTTCGTTCATGGAGGGCACGTGTGCGAGCGTACCCGGGCTGGTGTACGGCCCGAAAAACACCCGCGGGCCGCGGCGCCTGGGCGGGACCCTCAACCCACCCGGCACCGCAGCCCGGAGCAATATCGGCCGCGGGGTGTGCGGTCCCGGTCGGCCGAAGGGTGAGGAGCCGGGGCAGTCAGGGCAGAGAGCACCGGATCCTCGGTCCGTCTTCCTGTGCGGGGAAGGCGGAGGACTGTGGTCGCATCGCGGTCCTACCACACGCGAGTCCTCCGCACATTCTGGACTAGACCAGGGGGTGTGTCCATGTGCGAGGTGTCTGCACGCGTCGGGGCTGTGCACGGATGACCATGGGCAGCCTAGCCCGCCCGGGTCAGCCGCGGGGCCAGATGGACATGGCAATTTCGGCGACTGCTCCGAGTTCCCCGCGGCTCGCCCCGTCACGCGCCCCGGCTGGGACATGCCCGCGGGGGCGTCCTCGCCTCGGACGACGGCCGCTGGGTGACGGGGCACTGGCTGGACGTCACGGGCGGCTCCCTGACCCGAGCCCCCTCGCCCGCCCTCCGGCCGCCCGTCCGGCCGCCCCCGGCGAGGCCTCCTCAGGGTCGGACGCCTCTGCTAGATTGGTCTATACCACACGTGTTCTCCGGGGTTCCGAGTGAGCCTCTCTTCAGAACGGCAGGCCCAGCGTGGAAGTTGTCATCGTGCCGGACGCCGCGGCGGGCGGCGAGCTGATCGCGAACGCCATGGCCCGGCTCCTGCGACGCAAACCGGATGCCCTGCTCGGCGTGGCGACCGGTTCCACCCCGCTGCCCGTATACCAGGCCCTGACGGCCATGGTGCGCTCCGGCGACGCGGACGTGTCGCGGGCCCGGATCGCACAGCTCGACGAGTACGTGGGCCTGCCCGCCGAGCATCCGGAGTCCTACCGGTCGGTGCTGCGACGGCAGGTACTGGAGCCGCTCGGCGTGGGCATGACCGCGTTCATGGGGCCGGACGGCACCGCGCGGGACGTGCGGGAGGCCTGCGAGGCGTACGACAGAGCCCTCGCCGAGGCCGGAGGAGTGGACCTCCAACTGCTCGGCATCGGGACGGACGGACACATCGGCTTCAACGAGCCGTGCTCCTCGCTCGCCTCCCGCACCAGGATCAAGACACTCACCGAGCAGACCCGGATCGACAACGCGCGCTTCTTCGACGGCGACATCGACCAGGTGCCGCACCACGTCATCACCCAGGGAATAGGCACGATCCTGGAGGCACGTCACCTGGTGCTGCTCGCCACCGGCGAGGGCAAGGCGGACGCGGTGGCGGCGACCGTGGAGGGACCGGTGGCGGCGGTCTGCCCGGCCTCCGCCCTCCAGCTCCACCCGCATGCCACGGTGGTCGCCGACGAGGCGGCCGCGGCCAAGCTGAAGCTGGCCCACTACTTCCGGCACACCTACGCCAACAAACCGGACTGGCAGGGGATCTGACCCTGCCCCGCGGCCGTGGGGCCCGTCTCCTCCTACTCCTGGCGGAACCGTCCGACACCCACGACACGCGGAGCGCTCCTGCGGGTCAGACGCCGGCGACGGCCTCCGCCGCCGCCCGGCCGCAGACCCGGGCCGCGCCGTGGGTGGCGATGTGGAGTGCGCCGCGGGGCGGAGCCTGGGGGATGCCCATCTCGACCACGATGGTGTCGGGTCGGGCAGCCAGCAGGGTGTCGAGGGCCGTGGCCATCCAGGGGTGCCGGTGCTCGTCGCGGACGACGGCCACGATCCGGCGGTCGCCCGCCGCCGCGAGTGCCGCCGCCCCCGCGTCCTGCCCGTCGGCATTCTCCGCGAAGGTGCCCGTCTCGGTGCCGGGCAGCAGACGGCACAGTTCGGCGGCCACACCCCAGGGGGTCTCCGCACCGACGGCGATGTTCGCCACGGGGGTGAACGCGGCGACATAGGGGGCCTCGGTCAGGGGCTTGAACCGATCGGCGCCCGTCACGGCGAGCGCGCGCCGGGCGGCGACGAGTCCGATGCCGGCCCGCGCTCCCCCGCCGCCGAGGTCGCCACCAAGGTCGCCACCGAGGTGGTCGCCCCGGCCGCCGGTCACCGTGGCGGCCGGCGCGCCGACCGTGCTGTCGCCCCCGTCGCCGGTCGGGTCGGCGGTGGCCGCGGTCGTCCACCGTGCCAGTGCGCGTACCCGTCGTGCGGCGTCCGCCAGGCGCTCCTCGGCGAGTGCGCCGGAGCGGACCGCCGTGACCAGGGCGTCCCGCAGTCGTCGTACGGTCTCGTCGTCCGCCAGGCCGCCGCCCACGCAGATGGCGTCGGCGCCTGCCGCGATCGCGAGGACGCTGCCGCGTTCGATGCCGTAGGTGGCGGCGACGGCCCGCATCTCCATGCCGTCGGTGATGATCAGGCCGTCATAGCCGAGTTCGCCGCGCAGCAGGTCGCTGAGGACATGGTGTGACAGGGTCGCCGGGCGGTCCGGGTCCAGGGCGGGGACCAGGATGTGGGCGCTCATCACGGCCCGGGTGCCGGCCGCGATCGCGGCGTGGAAAGGAGCGAGTTCGCGGGAGGCCAGCAGTGCGGTGTCCGCGTCGATGCGGGGCAGCGCGTGGTGGGAGTCGACGGCCGTGTCGCCGTGGCCGGGGAAGTGCTTGGTGCAGGCCGCCACTCCGGCCGACTGGAGGCCGGTGACATAGGCAGCCGTGTGGCGGGCGACCAGGTCGGTGTCGGAGCCGAAGGAGCGTACGCCGATGACGGGGTTGGCGGGGTTGGAGTTGACGTCGGCGGACGGTGCCCAGTTGAGGTTCACCCCGCAGACGGCGAGGCGGCGGCCGAGTTCGTGGGCCACCTCTCGGGTCAGCTCCACGTCGTCGACCGTGCCGAGGGCGTGGTTGCCGGGGAAGGAGGAACCGGTGCGTGCTTCCAGCCGGGTGACGTCGCCGCCCTCCTCGTCGATGGCGACGAGGACGTCCTCCCGCTCGGCGCGCAGTCGGCCGGTCAGGGCGGAGAGTTGTTCGGGAGAGAGGATGTTGCGGCCGAACAGTGCGACGGACGTGAGCCCTTCGTCGAGGCGGCGAAGCAGCCAGTCCGGAGGCGTTGTCCCGGTGAAGCCCGGCTGGAGGACGGTGAGCGCGTCGCGCGTCAGGGCGTCGCGGGCACCGGAAGCGGGGGTACCGCTGGCGAATGTCGTCATCGAGTGGCGTTATCCCTTCACGGCGCCCGCGGTCAGACCCGCGGCCATCTTGCGCTGGACAAGGAGGAACAGGACGACGACCGGCACGGCCATCATCGTGGAGCCGGCCATCATCGGGGCATATTCGGTGCCGTGCTTGGTGGTGAAGTTGCCGAGCCACACGGTCGCGGTCTGGTGCTCCTGGCTGAGCAGCATCAGGGCGTACAGGTACTCGTTCCAGGCCTGGATGAAGCCGTAGACCGAGGTGGCGACCATGCCGGGGGCGAGGAGGGGGAAGACGACGCGGATGAAGGCGCCGGTGCGGGAGCAGCCGTCGACCATGGCGGCCTCCTCCAGTTCCTTCGGGATGTTGACGAGGAACCCGCGCAGCGTCCACACCGTGAAGGGGAGGATGAAGGTGAGGTAGGTGAGGATCAGGCCGGAGAGCTTGTCGTACTGGTGCAGGTCGTTCAGCAGCAGGAAGACCGGGATGATCATGGCGACGAGCGGCACCATCTGCACGGCCAGGATGCCCACGATCACGGCCTTGCGGCCGCGGAAGGCGAACCGGGAGATGGCGAGCGCCGCCAGCATGCCGACGACCACGCCGACCACCACCACCGAGAGGGAGACGGCCAGGCTGCGGCCGACCGGGCCCCAGAAGTCGGCGACTTCCGTCGCGCGGCGGAAGTTGGCCAGGGTGAGGCTGGTCGGCAGCAGGCTCGGGTCCGGGTCGATGGCGTCCTTCGCGGGTTTGAACGCTGTGTCGATCATCCAGTAGACGGGGAAGCCCGCGGTGGCGAAGACGAGGAGTCCCAGCAGGTTCCAGCCGAGCCTCGGCCTGCGGCGCGCCCGGTGGGCGAGGGCAGTCATTCGACCTCTCCGATCTTCAGCATCTGGCGCATGTAGACGGCGACCACACCGAGCAGCAGCACCACGGTGATCAGGGCGATCGCCGAGCCCTGCGCGTAGTCGTTGACCACGAAGGCACGGTCGTACGAGTAGGTGGTGAGGAGTTGGAACTCGGCTTCCGGGTGCCCGTTCCGCATGACGAAGACCTGGGGGAAGACGCCCATGTCCCAGATGACGGAGAGGGTGGTGAGCATGACGACGACCGGCTTGAGGACGGGGAGGGTGACGTAGCGGAAGACGCCCCAGGCGCCCGCGCCGTCGAGGCGGGCCGCCTCCTCCAGTTCGGCGGGTACCTGCGTGAGGCCGGCGCCGAGGGTGATGACCACGAAGGGAACCGCGCCCCAGACCACCAGGAGCATGATGACGGCCAGGCCCTCGGGTCCGCTGGCGAACCAGTTGTGGCCGATCAGCTCAACTCCCGGGAGCTTGCTGAGCAGCGCGTTGAGGACGCCGTAATCGGCGTCGAACAGCCACTTGAAGACGGTGGTGGCGACGATGACGGGCATGCCCCAGCTCGCCACGAGGGCGATGTTGACGAGGGTCCGCACCCAGCCGGACACGCGCCGGAGCAGCAGGGCCACCAGCATGCCGAGAACCATCGTGAGGGCGACGGAGCCGGCCGCGAACACCACGGTGCGCACGACGACCTGCCAGAACTCACGGTCGCCGAGCACCTTGGAGAAGTTGGCGAACCCGGCCGGCTCGGCGGGCTTGAAGCCCCACAGCTGGGACTGGCCGAACTTCTGGAAGGAGAGGGTCACCAGACGGACCAGGGGGTAGCCCATGACCAGGGCGAGGATCAGCAGGCACGGGGCGAGCAGCAGCCAGGGGGTGGCCGTCCCGCCCGGCGCCCGCCTTCCGTTCCCCTTTCCCCGTGGCCGTCGCCCGCCGCCCGGTGGTGGCGTCCGTCGCGGTGGCGGCGCCTTGGCGGGGGTGGTCGTGTGTGCGGCAGTCATCGAACGCTCCTCGGCGGTCCCTCGGTCCCTCAGGTGGTACGAGTGCGGGGCCCTGCCGGTGGACAGGGCCCCGCGTTCGGGTCACTTGGTGTTGATGACCTTGTCGATCGCGGCGTCCGCGTCCTTCGCGGCGTCCTCGACCGACTTCTTGCCGGTGCCGATGTTCTGGAGCATGGTCTGCAGGATCTGGGCCTTCTCGACCTGGCCCCAGCCGGGTGCCATCGGGACGAACCAGTTGGACTCGGCGGCGGTGGCCGGGACGACGGTCGCCGGGTCGTTCTTCAGGGTGGCCAGGTCGGTCTTGTTGTTGGGCAGGTTGCCCTTGGCCATCAGGCCCTTCTGGCCGGCGGGGCCGGTGAAGGCGTTGATCCACTCGGCGGCGAGGTCCTGGGCCTTGGACTTCACGGGGACGGCGAGGTCGGAGCCGCCGAGGAAGACCGGCATGTTCTTGCCGGACGGTCCGGGCATCACGAAGTTCTCGAGGTTGTCCTTGAGCTTGCCGGTCTTGTCGTTCTTCGGGTCGGCGGCGGTGGCACCTTCCCAGGCGGCGGCGAAGATCATCGCGGACTTGCCCTGACCGTAGACGATGTAGCGGTCGGACTCGTCCTTGGTCTTGTCGCCGTGCATATAGGTGTCGACGACCTTCTTGAACTCCTTGAGGCCCTCGACGGACTCGGGCGAGGAGAGGTTGGCCTTCCACTCGCCGCCGGACTCGACGGCGATGGAGCCGCCGGCGTCGTAGACGAAGGACATGGCGGCGTACCAGTCACGGGTGGGCTGGTACCAGGCGTTGAACTTGCCGCCCTCCTTCTGCTGGATCTTGTCGAGGTCGGAGGTCAGCTCGGCGTAGGTCTTCGGCGGCGCCTTGACGCCCACCGAACCGGCGACGTCCTTGCGCCAGTTGGCGACGCGGCCACCTGCGTAGTAGGGCACGCCGTAGGTCTTGCCGTCATAGGTGACCGATGCCTTGAGGCCGTCGAGCCAGGCGGAGGAGCTGCTGAACCGGGCGGGGTCGACGGGTGCGAAGGCGCCCTTGACCATGTAGCCCAGCATCTCGGTGTTGCCCATCTCGACCACGTCGGGGGCCTTGTCGGTGGCGAGGACGGCGTCCAGCTTGGTGTTCTTGTCCGGCCAGCCGTAGTACTCGTGCTTGATCGTGACGCCGGGGTGCTTCTTCTGCACGGCCGCGTCGGCGGCCTTCACCAGGTCGGGCCAGTTGTTCTGGGCGTCCACGGTGAGCCAGACGGTCAGCTCCTTGGCGTCCGCCCCCTGCGCCTTGCCGTCGTCCTTGCTCTCGCTGCCGCACGCCGCGATGGAGACGATCATCCCCGCGATACCGATCGCGGCTGTCACCCTGCGCTTCACGCCACCCTCCTCAGGGATGCCACAAACCCCCCTGCCTCCCCGCGGCGAGCGCCCAGCGCTTCGCACCGCCCATGGGGCCGGGACCTGGACCAATGGTGTAGACCAGTAACCGGAGCTTGGACCAGACCAATAGGCGTGTCAAGGGAGTTCAGGCGGGCTCGGAACGTCCGTGATGCGACCGAGATATGCAGGGACCTTTCATTGCGCAAGCGGCAGATCGGACGACCCGCCTCCACTGGACCACCGGCACCGGAGGACTGGATGGACTAGACCAAGCAGGGGCGCAAAGGTATACAGGGGGATCACGGAGCGTGCGGGTGGACTCCCACCGACAGGAAGCCGTGCCACGATGTGAGCCGTGACCGACGGGGGTCGGTCGTTTCGGCATACGGAGCCGGGAAGGCGGAGCATGAGCACCGAGGTCAGCAGTGCGGAGAACGAGGGTGGAGCGACCGTCCGTACCGCGCGCGTGCCCAAGTACTACCGCCTGAAGAAGCATCTGCTGGACATGACGGAGACACTGCCACCGGGCACTCCGGTCCCGCCCGAGCGCACCCTCGCCACGGAGTTCGACACCTCCCGCACCACCGTCCGCCAGGCCCTTCAGGAACTGGTCGTCGAGGGCAGGCTCGAACGCATCCAGGGCAAGGGCACCTTCGTCGCCAAGCCCAAGGTCTCCCAGGCGCTGCAACTGACCTCCTACACCGAGGACATGCGCGCCCAGGGCCTGGAGCCGACCTCGCAGCTGCTGGACATCGGCTACATCACCGCAGACGAGCGCCTCGCCGAACTGCTCGACATAGCGTCCGGCGGCCGGGTGCTGCGCATCGAGCGGTTGCGCATGGCCAACGGCGAGCCGATGGCCATCGAGACCACCCACCTCTCCGCCAAGCGCTTCCCGGCGCTGCGCCGCAGCCTGGTCAAGTACACGTCCCTCTACACCGCGCTCGCCGAGGTGTACGACGTCCATCTCGCGGAGGCCGAGGAGACCATCGAGACCTCGCTGGCCACCCCCCGCGAAGCCGGCCTGCTCGGCACCGACGTGGGCCTGCCGATGCTGATGCTCTCCCGGCATTCGCTGGACAGAGAGGGCAAACCGGTGGAATGGGTGCGGTCGGTGTACCGCGGCGATCGCTACAAGTTCGTGGCGCGCCTCAAGAGGCCACGGGAATAGCGGGAGCAGGCCGGACATACCTCTCCGCCGGGATTGCCGACGCGACATCTGGGCAGGCAGTTACGCGCGCAGTCAGCTGTGGCAGTCAGCTGCGACCGGAGAGGGAACGGAGCCGCGCCATGCCAGATATGTCAGATACGCCCGGTACCAGAGAATCGGCGGTGGTGACGCCCCTGCGCGTCGCCATCGCCCTCTGTCTGGCAGCGCCCTTCGTGGCGATGCTCTGGGTCGGTTCCTACGCCAAGGCCGACCCCGCGTTCATCGGGATCCCGTTCTTCTACTGGTACCAGATGCTGTGGGTGGTCATCTCCACCGCGCTGACCATGACCGCCTACCAGCTGTGGCGGCATGACCAGCGCACCCGCGCGGCGGATCACCGGGACGGGGGTGCGTCGCGATGAAGGACGGCGTGAACGGCGTCGCACTCGGCGTCTTCATCTTCTTCTTCCTGGCCGTCACGGTCATGGGCTTCCTGGCCGCCCGCTGGCGCAAGGCCGAGAACGAGCACAGCCTCGACGAATGGGGCCTGGGCGGACGGTCGTTCGGCACCTGGGTCACCTGGTTCCTGCTTGGCGGCGACCTGTACACGGCGTACACCTTCGTCGCCGTACCCGCGGCGATCTACGCGGCGGGCGCGTCCGGCTTCTTCGCCGTCCCGTACACCATCCTCGTCTACCCGCTGATCTTCACCTTCCTCCCGCGGCTGTGGTCGGTGTCGCACCGGCACGGCTATGTGACCACCTCGGACTTCGTGCGCGGCCGCTTCGGCTCCAAGGGCCTGTCGCTGGCGGTGGCGGTCACCGGGATCCTGGCGACGATGCCGTACATCGCGCTCCAGCTGGTCGGCATCCAGGCGGTCCTCGACGTGATGGGCATCGGCGGCGGCGAGGACACCGGCTGGTTCGTCAAGGACCTGCCGCTGCTCATCGCCTTCGGCGTGCTGGCCGCCTACACCTACTCCTCGGGTCTGCGGGCCCCCGCGCTGATCGCGTTCGTGAAGGACGCGCTGATCTACATCGTGATCGCGGTGGCGATCATCTACATCCCGATCAAACTGGGCGGCTTCGACGACGTCTTCGCGAAGGCGGGCGACGCCTTCGGTCAGGTCAACCCGGCGACCGGCAAGCCACGCGGCACGCTCGTCCCGCCGGAGGCGGGCCAGTGGACCTACGCCACGCTGGCGCTGGGCTCCGCGCTCGCGCTCTTCATGTACCCGCACTCGATCACCGCGACACTCTCCTCCAGGAGCCGTGAGGTGATCCGCCGCAACACCACGATCCTGCCGCTGTACTCCCTCATGCTGGGCCTGCTGGCCCTGCTCGGCTTCATGGCGATCGCGGCGGGCGTCAAGGTGACCAACGGCCAGCTGGCCATCCCGCAGCTGTTCGAGAACATGTTCCCGGACTGGTTCGCGGGGGTTGCCTTCGCGGCGATCGGTATCGGCGCCCTGGTCCCCGCGGCCATCATGTCCATCGCCGCCGCAAACCTTTTCACCCGCAACATCTACAAGGACTTCATCAACCCGGACGCGACACCGCGACAGGAGACCCGGGTCTCCAAGCTGGTCTCCCTGCTGGTGAAGGTGGGCGCCCTGGTCTTCGTGCTGACGATGGACAGGACCGTCGCCATCAACTTCCAGCTGCTCGGCGGCATCTGGATCCTGCAGACCTTCCCGGCACTGGTGGGCGGGCTGTTCACCCGCTGGTTCCACCGCTGGGCGCTGCTCGCCGGCTGGGCGGTCGGCATGCTGTACGGCACGGTCGCCGCGTACGGCGTCGCCTCCCCGACACAGGCCCACTTCGGCGGCTCGGCCAAGGAGATCCCGGGCATCGGGGAGATCGGCTACATCGGATTCACCGCCTTCGTGCTCAACGTGGCGGTCACGGTGGTCCTGACCTTCGCCCTGAAGGCGCTGAAGGCCCCGGAGGGCATCGACGAGACCAGCCCGGAGGACTACACGGCCGACTCGGGCGACCCCGGCGTACAGGTGGAACTGCCGCCGGCCACGGCGGGAACGAGCCACTGACGGGCGGCCGCAAACAGACCACGGACGAGTCGGCGACGAGCCGCTGAGGTCCAGCAACCGACGTGCCGCCGGAGCAAAACCGGCGGCACGTCGCCGCGTCGGTCCGGCACACTCGGCGGCATGGACTTCGCGATCAGGCGGGCGGCACCGGACGAGTACGGCACCCTGGGCGAGATCACCGCACAGGCCTATCTCCAGGACGGCCTCCTCGACTTCGGGGAGAGCGACGGGTATCTCCGGGTGCTGCGGGACGTGAGCGGACGCGCCGCCGTCGCGGAGGTACTGGTCGCCGTGGCGCAGGGCGAGGTCCTGGGCGGTGTCACCTTCGTGCCGGACGGCGGCGCCATGGCCGACATCGCCGGGCCCGGGGAGGCCGAGATCCGGATGCTCGCGGTCTCCCACACCGCCCGCGGCCGCGGGGTCGGGGAAGCCCTCGTCCGCGCCTGTGTCGACCGCGCACGGGCCACCCGGGGCCGCGCACGGATCGTCCTGTCCACCCAGCGGTCCATGCACACCGCCCACCGCATCTACGAACGCCTGGGTTTCACCCGCAGCCCGGGGCGCGACTGGAACCCCCGCCCCGACCTCGACGACATCACTCTTCTCACCTACGAGTTGACGCTCTGACACCGCCACGACACAACATCTGGGGGTGACACGCCAGCCCGGCACTAGATGTATGCTCATGCTCGCTGTCGCCGCAGGGGAATCCGGTGCGAATCCGGAACTGTCCCGCAACGGTGTACTTGCGCGTTTCCGCCCCTGAAGTGGTGCGCGCTCGCGTCAGTCCGAGGACCTGTCGACAGCGTGCCCGGCCGCCCGGTCCGGGTGCTTTGACGTCCGGGCCTCGTGGAGTGGGCCGGTGGACGCGACGTTGCGTGCGCTCGCGAGCTGCCCCCTGCCCTCCGCCAGGCCCCCTGCCGAGCGAGGGAGAGCCCCACGTGACCATCGCGCCAGCCGAACCGGCTTCAGCGACCGGCCTGGAGACCGACGGTCCCGGAGCCGCGCTGCTGCGGAACCTGACCGAGCTGACCGCCGACCTCCCCGACGCCGACCCCGGCCGGGTCGCCGCCGCCGCGCTGCGCGGCCGGTCCGCCCGTGCCGACGAGGCGGAGTTGCGTGAGCTGGCCACGGAGGCGGCCGCGGGCCTCATCTCCGAGGACCCCGCCTACTCGAAGCTGGCTGCCCGGCTGCTGGCGATCAGCATCCGTGCCGAGGCCGCCTCTCAGGGCGTCGTCACCTTCACCGAGTCCGTCGTCGTGGGGCACCGCGAGGGACTGATCGCCGACCGCACGGCCGAGTTCGTCCGGCTGCACGGCGCACGGCTCGACGCGCTGATCGACCCGGCGGGCGACGACCGGTTCGGCTACTTCGGCCTGCGCACGCTGTACAGCCGCTACCTGCTGCGTCACCCGATCACCCGCAAGGTGGTCGAGACGCCCCAGCACTTCATGCTGCGCGTCGCCGCCGGCCTCGCCGAGGACGACACCAGCCGGTCGGTGGACGAGGTCTCGGCGCTCTACGGGCTCATGAGCCGCCTCGACTACCTGCCCTCCTCCCCCACGCTGTTCAACTCCGGCACCCGGCACCCCCAGATGTCGTCCTGCTACCTGCTGGACTCCCCGCTGGACGAGCTGGACTCCATCTACGACCGCTACCACCAGGTGGCCCGGCTCTCCAAGCACGCCGGTGGCATCGGGCTGTCGTACTCCCGCATCCGCAGCCGCGGTTCCCTGATCCGCGGCACCAACGGGCACTCCAACGGCATCGTCCCGTTCCTGAAGACCCTGGACGCCTCCGTCGCCGCCGTGAACCAGGGCGGCCGGCGCAAGGGCGCGGCCGCGGTCTACCTGGAGACCTGGCACTCCGACATCGAGGAGTTCCTGGAGCTGCGCGACAACACCGGTGAGGACGCGCGCCGTACGCACAACCTCAACCTCGCGCACTGGATCCCGGACGAGTTCATGCGCCGGGTCAACGCCGACGGCCAGTGGTCGCTGTTCTCCCCGGCGGACGTGCCGGAGCTGGTCGACCTGTGGGGTGAGGAGTTCGACGCCGCGTACCGCAAGGCGGAGGCGGCCGGCCTGGCGAAGAAGACCATCCCGGCCCGCGACCTGTACGGCCGCATGATGCGCACGCTCGCGCAGACCGGCAACGGCTGGATGACCTTCAAGGACGCCGCCAACCGCACCGCCAACCAGACGGCGGAGCCCGGCCATGTCGTGCACTCCTCCAACCTCTGCACGGAGATCCTGGAGGTCACGGACGACGGTGAGACGGCCGTCTGCAACCTGGGCTCGGTCAACCTCGGCGCGTTCGTCACGGACGGCGACCTCGACTGGGAGCGCCTCGACGAGACGGTCCGCACCGCGGTGGCCTTCCTGGACCGTGTCGTGGACATCAACTTCTACCCGACCGAGCAGGCGGGCCGGTCCAACGCGCGCTGGCGTCCCGTCGGCCTCGGCGCGATGGGCCTCCAGGACGTCTTCTTCAAGCTGCGGCTGCCGTTCGACTCGCCCGAGGCGCGCGCCCTGTCCACCCGGATCGCCGAGCGCATCATGCTCGCCGCGTACGAGGCCTCCGCCGACCTCGCCGAGCGCAACGGCCCGCTTCCCGCCTGGGAGAAGACCCGTACCGCTCGCGGTGTCCTGCACCCGGACCACTACGACGTCGAGCTCAACTGGCCTGAGCGCTGGGCGGCGCTGCGCGAGCGGATCGCCACCGTCGGCATGCGCAACTCGCTGCTGCTGGCGATCGCGCCGACCGCCACCATCGCCTCGATCGCGGGCGTGTACGAGTGCATCGAGCCGCAGGTCTCCAACCTGTTCAAGCGCGAGACGCTGTCCGGCGAGTTCCTCCAGGTCAACTCGTACCTGGTGAACGAACTCAAGGAGCTCGGCGTCTGGGACGCCCGCACCCGGGAGGCGCTGCGCGAGGCGAGCGGTTCGGTGCAGGACTTCGCGTGGATCCCGGCCGAGGTGCGGGCGCTGTACCGCACGGCGTGGGAGATCCCGCAGCGCGGACTGATCGACATGGCCGCGGACCGGACGCCGTTCCTGGACCAGTCGCAGTCGCTGAACCTGTTCCTGGAGACGCCGACCATCGGCAAGCTCTCCTCGATGTACTCCTATGCCTGGAAGCAGGGTCTGAAGACGACGTACTACCTGCGTTCGCGCCCGGCGACCCGGATCGCCCGCGCGGCCCAGGCCCAAGCCACCATTCCCGTGCAGCAGGCCGCCGACCCCGACGCGGTCGCCTGCTCCCTTGAGAACCCCGAGTCCTGCGAGGCCTGCCAGTAATGTCCAGCACCACCCGAAACACCAACCTCCTCGACCCGGGTTTCGAACTGACCCTGCGCCCGATGCGCTACCCGGACTTCTACGAGCGGTACCGGGACGCCATCAAGAACACCTGGACCGTGGAGGAGGTCGACCTCCACTCGGACGTCGCCGACCTCGCCAAGCTGAGCCCGGCCGAGCAGCACCTGATCGGCCGTCTGGTGGCCTTCTTCGCGACGGGCGACTCGATCGTCGCGAACAACCTCGTGCTGACGCTGTACAAGCACATCAACTCCCCGGAGGCGCGCCTGTACCTGTCGCGCCAGCTGTTCGAGGAGGCCGTGCACGTCCAGTTCTATCTGACCCTCCTGGACACGTACCTCCCCGACCCGGAGGACCGCACCGCGGCCTTCGCGGCCGTGGAGAACATCCCCTCCATCCGCGAGAAGGCAGAGTTCTGCTTCAAGTGGATGGACTCGGTGGAGAAGCTGGACCGGCTGGAGTCCAGGGCGGACCGGCGCCGGTTCCTGCTGAACCTGATCTGCTTCGCCGCGTGCATCGAGGGCCTGTTCTTCTACGGCGCCTTCGCGTACGTGTACTGGCTGCGCAGCCGGGGTCTGCTGCACGGCCTGGCCACCGGCACCAACTGGGTGTTCCGCGACGAGACGATGCACATGTCCTTCGCGTTCGAGGTCGTGGACACCGTACGCAAGGAGGAGCCGGACCTCTTCGACGACGAGCTCGAGCAGCAGGTCACCGACATGCTGCGGGAGGCCGTCGCGGCCGAGCTGCAGTTCGCGCGCGACCTGTGCGGCGACGGTCTGCCGGGTATGAACACCGAGTCGATGCGGGAGTACCTGGAGTGCGTCGCCGACCAGCGCCTCACGCGCCTCGGTTTCGCCCCGGTGTACGGCTCGGAGAACCCCTTCTCCTTCATGGAGCTCCAGGGCGTCCAGGAGCTGACCAACTTCTTCGAACGGCGCCCGTCGGCGTACCAGGTGGCGGTGGAGGGCACGGTCGATCTGGACGAGGACTTCTAGGAAGTCCGGCAGGACTTCCAGGACTTCGGGGAAGTCCACCAGCACCGACCGCCGGCCGGCGTGCGTTCCGGAGCCCAGCAGGGTGTCCGGGCGCACGCCGGCCGGTGGGGTCTCACCACGGCATCGGCCGCACCAGCAGTCGGTGCGGACGCAGCGTGATGCCCACGCGGGGTGTGTCGTTCGAGCCGCTGACCTGTTCGAAGCGGTATTTCGCCGTCAGCGCCGCCGTGACCAGGGTCAGTTGGGCCATGGAGAAGTGGTCGCTCGGGCACTTGCGATTGCCGACGCCGAACGGGCTCATCGCGTATTTCGGCACGTCCTTGGCGCGTTCCGGCAGCCAGCGGTCGGGGTCGAACTCGAGGTTGCGGTCGTACGACCGAACGTCGCGCTGGATGGCGTACGGGCTGTAGACGATGTCCGCCCCGGCCGGAATGTGATGGCCGCCGAGCGTGGTGGCGGTCACCGCACGCCGCGTCAATATCCAGACCGCGGGATGCAAACGCATCGACTCGACGACGACATTGTTGGTGTGGCCGAGCCGTCGGACGTCATCGAATCCGACGGGCCGTCCGCCGGTCAGGGATTCGACCTCGTCGCGCACCTTCTCGGCGTGTTCCGGTTGTTCCGCGAGTGCCTGGAGCAGCCACATGACCGCGGAGGCAACCGTTTCACTTCCCGGCGTGAGTATGGCGATCACCTGGTCATGGATCTCCTGTTCCCCGATGGGATCGCCATTCCCGTCCTCCGCCTCCAGCAATGCCGTCAGCAAATCGTCCGGCTTTCGACCAGAGGCCCGGCGCTCGGCGATGATCTCGTCGACGAGGAGATGCAAATCGGCCAGCGCGCGGTTGAATTTCAGGTTGGCCGGCAGTGGCAGCCGGTAGAGCGGTCCCAGCGGGAGGACCATCCGGCGGTACATGCCGAGGAAGACGGTCGTGAGCGCGGTGCACAGCCGCTCGGCCCGCTCGTCCATGTAGTCGCCGCGCAGCAGGCAGCGGGCCGCGACGCGCACGGCGAACCGGAAGGACTCGAAGGTGCAGTCGACGGTCTCGCCGGGCCGCCAGCGCTCGGTCAGCGCGTGTGCCTCCTCCTCCATGACCGGCCCGTAGCCGGGGATGGCGTCGAGCCTGAAGGCGGGCTGGATGGTGCGGCGCTGGCGCCGGTGGCGTGGGCCGTTGGCGGTGGCCACGCCCTCCTTGCCGAGCAGGCCCTCCAGGGATTCCCAGAGCGGCCCCGCGATCTCGAAGGCGGGGTCCAGCGCCAGCGCGCCGGTGAGCGCGGGGGAGGTGACGGCGTACACCGTCTTCGGTCCCAGGCGCAGTCGTACGACGTCGCCGTGGTCGCGCAGCCGGGACATGAAGGCCAGTGGGTCACGGACGAGTCGCCAGCCGTGGCCGAGGCCGGGGACACGGCCGCCGGCGAGGGGCGGCTCGCTCGGCGCGGGCGCCTCGGGCGCCGCGGGCTTCACGGACTCGATGGTCATTTCTCACCTGCCGCTTCGTTGTTGACGTACGGGGGCGTGGACCGGTCGTCCCAGCTGTCGACCATGTAACGGCCGGACTCGTGGTGGAACCAGTAGACGGAACCGAACCAGTTCCGCATATTGCCGAGGCAGGCTCGTACGGCGGCCGCGAGTTCCTTTCCGCGTACCGTGCCGTCGTCGAGCCGGACCGCGAGCCGCAGGGCGTCCCGTTCGGCATCCAGGAATTCTGCGATGCATTTCTCGACACGCCGCCGCACTTCCGCGACCGCGTCTTCAAGGGTGAGTCCCTCATGAGTGATGAGACTGATTCCGAGGTTGTGAACCTCGTCGCCCGCTATTTCCTTCGGCAGGGAACAGAGGTCGTTGTACCAAGCGGCGAACTCCTGACTCAGGAGCGCCGGTCGACGGTATGCCGGATCTTTCCGGACGGCGTCCGGGAGTTCCATTCCGGCGCTCGGTTCCAGGAGATCCGTCCATATCCAGTGGGCGAAGGTCAGGCGCCGCAGGGCGAGGTATTCCTCGACCTCGGGCACATGTCCGCGCACCCGGTTGTGGAACTCCCGGTCGTACGCCTCGATCACCTCGTGGAAGTGCCGGGCGAAGCGGGCGTTCCAGGTCCGGGGCAGGAACGAGTACAGCCGCAACACGCTGTCCGCGAAGCCCGCGACCACCGGATCCGGATGGGTCAGGTGGTGCCGGGGCGCGTCGAGCGCCGTGTGCAGCCGGAGCCTGAGCCGGCGCCAGCCCGCCGCGCGGCCGTGGACGATGTCACGGTCGTGCCGGTCGTCCCAGACGAAGAACCACGCGCTGTAGTCGGCTATGGCCTGGAGGACGTCCTCCGGGGCGCCGATGTAGTAGCCCGCCATGAGGTCGGTGTAGCAAAGGCCGTCGGCATATTCGGTCACCTTGTCCGCCGGCATGAGCCGCTTTTCCCGCAGCCAGGCACGGGTGTTCTCCTGGAGCCGCGGCCAATACGGATGCACATGCCGGGGAAACTCGGCCTCGATCACCGGCAGGGCCAGGGATGGCGGGACCGGAACCGCCGTCGGCGTGGATGTGGTGCTGTGTGGGAAAGCATGCACGAACAAACCCCTCTCAGCCGCCAGGAGCACACACCCCTCCTGTTGTGCCGGGCGTGCGCCGTTGCGTATCCCCGCCTTCCCATTCAGCCCTACAAACGACCGTTCTGGGAACGGATTTGCTCCACTCACTACCCCTCAGTGCCGACTTTCCCCCCTTGCGTGACTGATCAGGGATCGCTACCGGCCCATATGAGATTGAATGTGCTACGCACTGGTGAGCGAATACGACCGGAATCGCATCCGGAACGCCGTGACGCCCGGTCGGGGGCAGGCCCTGACCAGGCGTCACAGGAGGAGTCGGGTGTCTCAGTCGTTCGCGACCACGGGGTAGCGCGGCTCGTTCTCGGCCATCTGCCGCAGGGCGTCCTTGCGGTCCCGCTTGGAGAGCCTGTCGATGTAGAGGTAGCCGTACAGGTGGTCGGTCTCGTGCTGCAAACACCGGGCGAAGTAGCCGGTGCCCCGCACCTTGATCGGGTTGCCCTTCTCGTCCTGCCCGGTCACCTCGGCGTAGTCGGGGCGGGCGAGCTCCGCGTAGGCGGTCGGCACGGACAGGCAGCCCTCGCTGCTGTCGTCCAGACGGCGCAGGTCCGCGGGCAGGTCGACCAGCTTCGGGTTGCACACCACGCCGACGTGCCGCACGCCCTCGTCGTCCATGCAGTCGTACACGAAGACCTTGAGGTCCACACCGATCTGGTTGGCGGCCAGGCCCACGCCCTCCGCGGTGCGCTGGCTGGCGAACATGTCCGCCACGAGCCGGTCGAGCTCCTCGCCGAACTCGGTGACGTCCGCGCACTCCTTGTGCAGCACCGGGTTGCCGACCACCGTGATCGGCCGCGAGGTGCCACGCTCACGCCAGGCGTTCTCGCGCTCCTCGGACTCCTCCGTGTCGATGACGAAGCCCTCGTCGTCCACGGGGAGCACGCCCCCGTGCTGCTGATCGGTGTCCTGCTGCGCCATGACCGACGTACGCCTTCCTGAAAGCCTGCGAAAAATCTGCGAGTACAGCCTAAGGGGGTTGCCCGGGGGACATGGCTCAGCAGACTTCTTCGAGGTCCCGCCAGTCCCTGGAGTCCGGGCTGTCCGCGACCCACCCGTCGAGCAGCCCCCGTACCAGCGCGGCCGGCGCGGCCACCCCGCACTCGCGCTCCGGCACCCACAGCTGCCCGTCCGTGCGATGGCCGAGCGGGCCCGGATGCCCCGGTTCGCTGTGGTCGTGCGGGTCGAGGTGCACACCGTCGCCCTCGTCGGACGGCATGCGCGACTCCGAGCACATCCGGCACAGCAGCCGCACGGACGACGACCAGTCCTCGGCGGCGAAGCCCGCGTCGGCGGCCAGCTGCTCCAGCGCGTCCCGGTCCGACTCGCTCGCGGCCTCCAGCAGCACCACCCAGGTGGGCACCGGCGACGGCGCCCACAGCTCGATCTCGTCGAAGACCGGGTACGCGTGCCCGGCGGCCGTGGTCCGCTCCCCGTGGGGCACTCCGTCGTGCAGCACGACCTCGCCCCAGCGCCGTCCGGACGAGGGAAGCGGGATCGACAGCACCTCGATCCGCGCCGGATCGAGCCTGCGCCCCCACACGACCTCGGCCTCGCCCTCGGGCGACAGCCGTACGGCCGCGCTGCCCAGCTCCATGCCGAGCGGCTCGCCGGTGGTGGTGGCACCGCCCGGCACCCGCAGCCCGTAGGCCTGCCAGGCCCGCCGGGCCAGCGGCCAGTCCTGGAGGGCGGTGGCGGCGATGCCGACGTTCCACCAGTCCGGCGCCCCGGTCTCCCGGTCGAGGAGCGCGACGGCCCTGAGGCCGGCGGCCCGCGCCTGCTCCCAGTCGTGGCGGAACTTGTGCAGCAGCGCGAGGTTGAACCAGGACTCGGACAGCCAGGGCTCCAGGTCGGCGGCGCGTGTCAGCAGCTCGCCCGCGTCCTCGTACCGGCCGTCGCCGATCAGCGTGAACGCCCGGTCGGTGGCCTGCCGCCAGGAGGCGGAGGGCCGGTGCCGTCCCTTGCCGAAGATCCTCACGATTCCCGCCTGCCAGTTCCAGTTCCCACAGTGGGCTGGCTTGTGCCCCCGGACACCCTCTCCCTCGCATCCAACCACGTACGGCGGGAAGGGCGCTCATTACCCATGGGTTACCCAGCCGACGGCAAGGTAAGACAGTCCCGGCACAGCACGCGGGCGAGCGACTCCACCACCTCGGGCGCGTAGTCCCCGGCCGTCGCGAGGCGCAGTTCCTCCAGTGCCTTCAGCGGCGCGCCGGGCCCCGCGTCCCGGGACTTCTCCTCGTAGGCGTTCACCGCGCGCACGATCCGCGCGGCCACCGGCTGCTCCCGGTAGGGGTCCGCCTGCCGTTCCACGACCACGGCGACCACCGCGTCCACCCCGGTCTGACGTACGACGGCCCCGCCGAGCAGCGCTATGCGCCGCTGCTCCTCCGCCGGCAGTCCGGCGGTGGCCCCGGCCGGCACCGGGTCGACCAGGCTGAGCTGTCCGATGTCATGCATCAGGGCGGCGTACTCCAGCACGGTCAGCTCGGTCCGGGACAGCCCCAGGTCCCGTCCGACGGCCCGGCTGAGCGCGGCGACCCGGCGGGCGTGCCCGGCGGGGGTGTATCCGGCGACCTCGGTGGCCCGCGCGAGGGAGGCGATGGTCTGCCGGTAGGTGGCGCGCACGGCGGCATAGCGGCGCAACGACAGCTGGGTGAGCAGCAGCGGCAGGCAGAACACGGGCAGCGCCCACAGTCCGGCGACCGCCACCGCCAGCGCCATCACCGCGCCCGTCGCGCAGACCGCCGACCCGATGCCGAGCAGCCCGCGCAACTCGTCCCGCAGCAGCGGACCGAAGGGCCAGCGGGTGCGGGAATGAGCGAGCGTGGCCGCGAGGACGGCGTCGCACAGCTTGGTGAGCACGAGCAGGCCGAGCACCAGCAGGGCGTGCGCGGGGCCGTCCCACGCCCCGAACAGGCCCCGGTCGCAGAGTGGTTGGAAACAGACCGCGGCGAAGGCGACCGTCAGGACGCGGCGTGTGAGGTGGTCGGAGGCGGCGCCCCGGCCGTGCCAGATGTGCGGGACACCGCCGAGCAGGGTGGCGGCCAGGACGACGCTGACGGCCTGGGCCGCGCCGTGCTGGGCGGAGCGCCCGGCGACCTCGCCGAGCAGGGCGTACGACAGCGCGCCGGCGGCACCGACGGGCGCGGCCTCCCGCGCGCGGGCGCCGGGCGCGGCGGTTTCCCCCGCGGCTCCCGGGTCCCTCGTCCCGTCCGTCTGGCTGACGCCCGCGGGGCCGGGCGGCTGGGGGCGGATGAGTTCGCCGACGGCTATGAGGACGCCGAAGGCGAGCGCGACCGACTGCCGGCCGACGCCGGTCCACAGGGTGACGGCCAGGCAGCCGAGCGCGAGCGCGGCGGCGAGGCCGCCGAACACGCGCGGTGCCGTCATCGTCGTGCTCCGGACGGGCTGGGCTCGGGTGGCCGGGCGCTGTCCGGCGGCTCGTCGGCGGTGACGGCGGGATGCCAGCCGTGCCGGGCCAGTGCCCGGCCGAGGGCGCCGACCATCGCGGGGTCGAACTGGGCCCCGGCGCACCGCTCCAGCTCCGCGAGGGCCGTCGGGACGGGCCGGGCCCTGCGGTAGGAGCGGGTGGACGTCATCGCGTCGAAGGCGTCGGCGACGGCGACCACGCGTGCGCACTCGGGGATCTGGTCACCGACCAGGCCGTAGGGGTAGCCGCTGCCGTCCAGTCGCTCGTGGTGGTGCAGGATCGCGGCGCGGGCCTCGCCGAGGAAGGAGATGCCCCGCACCATCTCGTGCCCGTACTCGGGGTGCAGTTCGATGATCCGCCGTTCCTCGGGGGTGAGCGGTCCGTCCTTGCGCAGCAGCCGGGTCGGTACGCCCAGTTTGCCCACGTCGTGCAGGATCCCGGCGAAGCGGAGCACCTCGACGCGCTCGTCGTCCATGCCCAGTTCGCGGGCGATCAGTACGGAGGCCTGGCCGACCCGTTCGCTGTGTCCGCGGGTGTATCCGTCCTTGATGTCGACGGCCTGCACCAGGGCGCGGATGGTGGCCTGGTGGGCGGCCCGCTCCCGGTGGTACTGGGCGGAGGCCCACCAGGACACGCACATCGGCAGCAGTACGAGCAGCGCGGCGGCGGGGCCGTAGGGGCTGCGCCAGAGGACGGCCATCATCAGCCCGGCCAGTCCGTGGGCCGCGATCGGCGCGAGCGAGCGCGACAGCAGTCCGCGCCAGGCCCGCCGGGGCGGCACCCGCTCGGCGAGGGTGAGGATCCCGCCGTCCAGCGCGGCGAGGATCAGGCAGAAGGCCAGTACGGCGGCCCCGGCGGGCAGGAGGGCGTACGGGAAGTCGGCGGCGGCGACCGCTTCCCGGCCGCCCAGCGCCCAGTGCACCCGGGACGCGCCCCACACGGCGAGGGCCGGCCGGACGGCCCGCCAGACGCGCCGCAGCGGTGTGGGCGGCCGTCCGTCGTGGCCGAGCAGGGCGCCGGGCAGCGCCACGAGCAGGGCGGCGGGTGGCGGCAGCAGAAAGGCCCCGGCCAGCAGGACGGGATGGAAGGTTCCTCCGAACCGGCGCCGGAGCAGGTGTTCGCAGCCCGCGTAGACCACGGCGAGCAGGACGACGGGCCACCAGGGCGACCGGTTGTGGTGCAGTTGCAGCAGACAGAGCAGGGTGAGTACGGCGGCACAGGCCACGTACACGCGCGCCCGTGCCGGAACAGCCTCCATGTACGCCCCTCCCCCGACCATGCCTGTCCAGGCTCCGGAGCCTAGGGCGGTGGTCGGGGGGTTCGTGCGGGTATGCCCTCCGGATTAGCACGTTCGGGTGATGAATCCGGGGTCAGTGAAGCTGGTCAGGGAAGGGGGTGGTCCGCAGCGACGGTCAGGACTCCTGCGAGGTGACCGGCGCCGCCGCCGTCACGTCGTGCTCGGGCACCGCCTGTCCGGAGCGGATCAGGTCGAGCCGACCCATGACCTTGGCGCGCAGGTCGGAGGGCACGTCGTCATGGCCGCAGCACCGCTTGACCAGCTTCTTGACCGCCTGCTCCAGGCCGTACTTCTCCAGGCACGGCGAGCACTCGTCGAAGTGCTGCCGGAACTTCTCACGGTCGAGGTCCGGCATCTCGCTGTCGAGGAACTCGTAGAGATGGTCCAGGACCTCACTGCAGTCCGTCTCGTGCGGCTCTCCGCAGCTCATGAGCCCGAGCCTTTCGCTTCGTCCGAGTCTCCGGCACCGGCCGGAACCAGTCCGCGCTCGCGGGCGTAGTCCTCGAGCATGCCGCGCAGCTGGCGGCGGCCCCGGTGCAGCCGGGACATCACCGTGCCGATGGGAGTCCCCATGATGTCCGCGATCTCCTTGTACGCAAAGCCCTCTACGTCCGCGAGGTAGACGGCGATGCGGAACTCCTCGGGGATCGCCTGCAGCGCTGCCTTGACGTCCGAGTCGGGCAGGTGGTCGAGCGCCTGCGACTCGGCGGAGCGCAGACCGGTCGACATGTGCGACTCGGCGCGCGCGAGCTGCCAGTCCTCGATCTCCTCGGCCGCGCTGCGCTGGGGCTCGCGCTGCTTCTTGCGGTACGAGTTGATGAACGTGTTGGTGAGGATCCGGTACAGCCACGCCTTGAGGTTGGTGCCCTCGCGGAACTGATGGAACGACGCGTACGCCTTGGCGTAGGTCTCCTGCACCAGGTCCTCGGCGTCGGCCGGGTTGCGCGTCATGCGCAGCGCGGCCGAATACATCTGGTCGAGGTATTCGAGCGCGTCCCGCTCGAAGCGCGCGCTGCGCTCCGCGCTCGACTCCGCGCTCACGCCCCGGCCCTCGGGCTGCTCCGCCTGGCCGTTGTCGGTCCCTGCGTCGGTCCCAGTGACCGGACCCACCTCCTCAAGATCCCGGGCGGGACCGAAACCGGCCCCACTCGTTTCGGAGGATAGAACACGACCCGTGCCTGCCGCCGCTCGAATAGGAGCGGTCTTGGCCGCGTGCAGCACCGTCCAGTCCAGGTCAGAGCTGCTGCTACGGCTCGGGCAGATGGTCGAACCCATGCGGCGGACTTCCTCTCCTACGACTTCCGTGCTGCCGTCGAGCACTTCTGTGCGTGACAACAGTGGTCAGTCGCGCAACATTCCCGAGCCTCAGCGCAGTGACGCGGTCCACCGGGCGACGCCGTCCGTGATGATCTCCAGGGCTCGCTCCTGGGTGGTCTCCGCGCGCTTGGGCACCGCGAAGCCGTGATCGCCGTACGCCACCTCGACCAGGTCGTACGCCCCCTCGGGGAACTCGTCCGGCCGTCCGAAGGGGTCGTTGCCGCCCTGCACGACGAGCGTGGGGACTCCGGCGGCGAGCAGTTCGTCGGCGCGGGACTTCTCCGGCCTGCCGGGCGGGTGCAGCGGGAAGCTGAGCGCGAGGACCGCGTGTGCGCCCAGTTCGGCCGCCGTACGGCAGGCGACGCGGGCTCCGGCGCTCCGCCCGCCCGAGATCACCGGCAGGCCGGGCTTCGTGAGCGCCGGCCACACGCCCCGCCAGCCGGTGTCCAGGGTCTTCGGCGCGGGCGCGACCTTCTTCCCGGCGACCCGCCAGGGCTGCTCCACGAGGGCGACCGTCACACCGTGCGCGGGGAGGGTGTGCGCGAGCGCCTGGAGGTCGCGGACCTCGACGCCGCCGCCCGCGCCGTGGCTCACGGCCAGGACGAGGCGGGGCCGCTTCGCCCGGTGCCAGGTGACGCGGGCGTCTCCCGCGTCGGTGCCGATGATCTCGGTCGTCACGTCTGACTGGGTCGTCGCGTTCGGCTGGGTCGTCACGTCAGAAGAGTGTGCCTTCTTCCGGCCCGTCGAGCTCCTTCAGCAGCTCCGGGCCGTTGTTGCGGACGTTGCTGACGGCCGTGGAGACCGGGTAGGCGCGCATCAGGCCGGCCGGGGGCGGCACCAGCAGCGAACGCAGGTCCTCGGGGTCCGTGCGGGAGGGGTCCAGCCAGGCGTCCCAGCGGTCGGGCGTGAGCATCAGCGGCATCCGGGGGTGGATCTCGGCAAGCGAGTACGGCCCGTCGGCAGGGGCGACTGCCAGCGGGGTCGTCTCCGCCTCCGTGGTGATCACGGAGCAGGTCACCCACCAGGCCTGCGGATGGTCGTCGGGCAGGGTGCGGTCGCGCCAGAACTCGTACAGCCCCGCCATGGCGAACACGGACCCGTCGGCGGGCAGCACGAAGTACGGCTGCTTGCGCGGGCGCTTCTTCTTCCCCTCGACCTCCAGCTCCCGCTCCTGCGTGCCGGTGACCCACTCGTAGTAGCCGTCGGCGGGGATGACACAGCGCCGGGCGGCGAAGGCGCGGCGGTACGCCGGCTTCTCGTGCACGGTCTCGGCGCGCGCGTTGATCATCCGGGCGCCGCTCTCGGGGGTCTTGGCCCAGGACGGGACGAGCCCCCACCGGAGCTTGCGCAGCTGCCGAACCGGGCGCGGGTCGGCGGCGTCTTTCACCGGACGGTCGAGGACGGCGTGGACCTCCTTGGTGGGAGCCACGTTGTAGTCGGGCTCCAAGGTCTCTTCGGGCTGCCACTTCTCGATCTCAAAGACTCCGGCGAGATCCTCGGGCCTACGACTCGATGCATACCGTCCGCACATACGTGCCACACTGCCAGACTCCGCACCGCGCAGAGGGAGCGATCAGCACACATGGACAGCAGCACCGCCGCCACCGCGCTGCCCGACCTCTGGGACCGGCTCCTCGGCACCCAGCCCGATCCCGATCTGTGGGTGGTCCTCGCCACGCTCGGCGCCGCCCTCGCCGTGGTGGTCCCGCCCGGCCTGTGGCGGGTCTCGCGCAACGCCATCACCATCGCCCACGAGGGCGGCCACGGGCTGGTCGCGCTGCTCACCGGACGGCAGCTCACGGGCATACGCCTGCACTCGGACACCAGCGGGCTCACCGTCAGCCGGGGCAAGCCGCACGGCATCGGCATGATCCTGACCGCGGCCGCCGGCTACACCGCCCCCCCTCTCCTGGGGCTCGGCGGAGCCGCACTGCTGGCCGCCGGGCACATCACCCTGCTGCTGTGGCTGGCGACGGCACTGCTCGTGGCCATGCTGGTGATGATCCGCAACGCGTACGGAGTGCTGACCGTGGTGCTCACGGGCGGCGCCTTCCTGCTGGTGTCCTGGCTGGCCGGGCCGCAGGTGCAGGCGGCGTTCGCGTACGCGGTGGTGTGGTTCCTGCTGCTCGGCGGGGTGCGCCCGGCCTTCGAACTCCAGGTCAAGCGGGTGCGTGGCGGCGCCGGTGACTCGGACGCGGACCAGCTGGCCCGGCTCACCAACGTGCCGGCCGGGCTGTGGCTGTTCCTGTTCCACGTGGTGTCGCTCAGCTCGCTGATCGGCGGCGGCCGCTGGCTCCTGGAGGTGTGACGGCGGGCGAGGCCGACGGTTCACGCGGCGGGGCGCGACCAGCGACAACAGCGACGCACCCGAACGTCGGCCGACCATTAAAGTGGGTCCATGGCCCCGAACCCCGCACACACCGCCCTCTGGCCCGCCCCGCACGCGAGCGGAGCCGTCGACGCGACGGTCCACGTGCCGGGGTCCAAGTCGGTCACCAACCGAGCGCTGGTGCTCGCCGCCCTCGCCTCCGAGCCCGGCTGGCTGCGCCGCCCGCTGCGCTCCCGGGACACCCTGCTGATGGCGGGCGCCCTGCGCGCCATGGGCGTCGGCATCGAGGAGACGGTGTCCTCCAGTTCCTCGGGTCCGGCCGGCTCCGGCGAGGCGTGGCGGGTACTCCCCAACGGCCTGCACGGCCCGGCCACGGTCGACGTCGGCAACGCGGGCACGGTCATGCGTTTCCTGCCGCCGGTCGCCGCGCTGGCCGACGGCCCCGTCCGCTTCGACGGCGACCCGCGGTCGTACGAGCGTCCCCTGAACGGTGTGATCGACGCGCTGCGCGTACTCGGCGCGCGGATCGACGACGACAGCCGGGGCGCGCTGCCGCTGACCGTGCACGGTGGCGGCGCCCTGGAGGGCGGCCCGGTGTCGATCGACGCCTCCTCGTCCTCCCAGTTCGTGTCTGCGCTGCTGCTTTCCGGCCCGCGCTTCAACCAGGGCGTGGAGGTCCGTCACGTCGGCGCCTCGCTGCCGTCCCTGCCGCACATCCGGATGACCGTCGACATGCTCCGCGCGGTCGGCGCCCAGGTCGACACCCCGGAGTCGGGCGGCGAGCCGAACGTCTGGCGGGTCACCCCGGGCGCGCTGCTCGGCCGCGACCTGACCATCGAGCCGGACCTGTCGAACGCCCAGCCGTTCCTGGCGGCGGCCCTGGTGACGGGCGGCAAGGTGCTGATCCCGGACTGGCCGTCCCGGACCACCCAGCCGGGTGACCGGCTGCGCGAGATCTTCACCGAGATGGGCGGCTCCTGCGAGCTGACCGAGTACGGCCTGGAGTTCACCGGATCCGGCCGGATCCACGGCATCGACGTGGACCTCGGCGATGTCGGCGAGCTGACCCCGGGCATCGCGGCGGTCGCCGCTCTCGCGGACTCCCCCTCCACTCTGCGGGGCGTGGCGCATCTGCGGCTGCACGAGACGGACCGGCTGGCCGCGCTCACCAAGGAGATCAACGAGCTCGGCGGCGATGTCACCGAGACCGCCGACGGCCTGCACATCCGCCCCCGGCGTCTGCACGGCGGTGTCTTCCACACCTACGAGGACCACCGCATGGCGACGGCCGGTGCGATCATCGGCCTGGCGGTCGAGGGTGTGCAGATCGAGAACGTGGCGACCACGGCGAAGACCCTCCCCGACTTCCCGGAGATGTGGGCCGCCATGCTCGGAACCGTCGGGCGCGGCGGGAGCGACAGGGCGTAGGGGACACACCGCCATGCGCCGCTACGGCAAGCACACCGACGAGGACGACATCCGCCAGCGCCCGAACCGCAAGGGCAACCGGCCGCGTTCGAACATCCGACCGAAACACGAGGACGCGGCCTCGGGTCTGGTCCTCACGGTGGACCGCGGCCGGCTGACCTGTCTGGTCGACGACCGCCCGATCATGGCGATGAAGGCCCGCGAGCTCGGCCGCAAGGCGGCGGTCGTGGGCGACCGGGTGGCCCTCGTCGGTGATCTGTCCGGCAAGAAGGACACACTCGCCCGGATCGTCCGGATCGAGGAACGGACCTCGGTCCTGCGCCGGACGGCGGACGACGACGACCCCTTCGAGCGCGTGGTCGTCGCCAACGCCGACCAGTTGGCCATCGTCACGGCCCTGGCCGACCCGGAGCCCCGGCCCCGTCTGATCGACCGCTGTCTGGTCGCGGCGTACGACGGCGGCCTCACACCGCTCCTGATCATGACCAAGTCGGATCTGGCGCCGTCGGACAAGCTGCTGGAGCTCTACGGCGACCTGGACATCCCCTATGTCGTGACCAGCCGCGAGGAGCTGGAGAGCGGCGGTGCGGCCGACCGGGTCCGCGCACATCTCAAGGGCAAGGTGACGGCCTTCGTGGGCCACTCGGGCGTCGGCAAGACGACCCTGGTCAACGCGCTGGTCCCGGAGGAGCGACGCCGTATCACCGGGCATGTGAACGCGGTGACCGGCCGCGGCCGGCACACCACGACCTCGGCGCTCGCCCTGCCGCTCAGCGCGGCGGACGGCTGGGTCGTCGACACACCCGGAGTTCGGTCCTTCGGCCTGGCGCACATCGACCCGTCCCGTGTCATCCACGCCTTTCCCGACCTGGCGCCGGGCACCGAGGGCTGCCCGCGCGCGTGCAGCCACGACGAGCAGGACTGCGGGCTGGACGGCTGGGTGGCCGAGGGCCACGCGGACCCCGCCCGGCTGTACTCGCTGCGCCGGCTGCTCGCGACGCGGGAGCGCACGGAAGGCGACTGAGCGGGCGTGACCACCGCGTTGTTTGGCTGGACACGAGTCCGGCATGTGCATAATCGCACCGGCCGGACATTTGCCGAGCCGGACTTTCAGGAGGAGACCACATGGCGTGGCTGCTGGTCATCGTGGCCGGAGTTCTGGAGACCGGCTTCGCCGTGTGCCTCAAGCTCTCCCATGGTTTCACCCGGCTGTGGCCGACCATCGCGTTCGCCGCGTTCGCCCTCGGCAGCTTCGGACTGCTCACCATCTCCCTGAGGAAACTCGACGTCGGCCCGGCCTACGCGGTGTGGACCGGAATCGGCGCGGCGGGCACGGCCATCTACGGCATGATCTTCCTCGGCGACCTGGTCTCGACGCTCAAGATCGTGTCGATCAGCCTGGTCATCCTCGGGGTGATCGGACTCCAGCTGTCGGGCTCGTCGCACTGACAACCCGGCCGGACGTCGCTCAGCCGGGCCCGTCAGGCGCACTCGCTTCAGCCGGGTCCGACGGGCTGAGCGTGGAGCACGCCGCGCACCAGTTCGGCGACCCCGCCCTCGCCCGGCGGGGCGGCGACGCAGGACAGGGCGAGGCGTACGGCGAGTTCGCAGGACCTGGCCAGCTCGCCGCCGTCCGCGCGGGCAGCGCCGTCGCCGACGAGCACGGCCACCGCCCGGTCCCGAACGATCTGCACGAGTTCGCCCGGCGACGGCAGCGGGCCGTCGGCCCGGCGCTGGGCCGGTACGGCCGAGGAGGAAGGCACGGCGGAGAGCGTCGGCGAGGGCAGACGCTCGCTCCAGCATCCGGTGAGCACGGCGCGCACCAGGGCGTTGTCCCGGGCGGCCACGGTGGTCCACTCGGCGGCGGCGGTGAGCCGGTCGCGTGCCTCGGCGCCGTGGGTGAGGGCGTGGTCCACCCCGGCGAGATATCCGTCGGCCGCTCTGCGCACCAGCGCCCGGGCCAGCCCTTCCTTGCTCCCGAACTCGTTGTACAGGGTCTGCCGGGACACCCCGGCCGCCGCGGCCACGTCCACCATCCGCACGGTGGACCACGGCCGGTGCGCGAGCGCCGTATGGGCGGCGTCCAGTAGGGATTCCCGCGCTGCAGGCATATCGCCTCCCTGGGGCGAGCGGCTCTGCGCCCAGATTTGACGCGCGCGAATGCACTGTCAAGGGTTCGCGAGGGCATCGGGGGGCGCCCCTCGGCCGCCGCGCGCGGGCCGTCGGTCTCCCGCCGGACGCGGACGGGTCCCCCGGTAGCCGCACGGCAACCGCGCCGGATACCGTTCGGGGCATGCCGGAGTACCTTGATGACCTGCGTCTCGCCCATGTCCTCGCGGACGCGGCCGACGCCGCGACGACCGCCCGTTTCAAGGCACTCGATCTGAAGGTCGAGACCAAACCGGACATGACGCCGGTGAGCGAGGCGGACAAGGCAGCCGAGGAACTCGTCCGCGGACAGCTCCAGCGCGCCCGCCCCAGGGACGCGGTGCTGGGCGAGGAGTACGGCATCGAGGGCACCGGCCCGCGACGCTGGGTGATCGACCCGATCGACGGCACCAAGAACTACGTGCGCGGGGTCCCCGTCTGGGCCACCCTGATCTCCCTGATGGAGGCCGGTGAGGGCGGCTTCCAGCCTGTCGTCGGCGTCGTCTCCGCGCCGGCGCTCGGCCGCCGCTGGTGGGCGGCGAAGGGGCACGGCGCCTTCACCGGACGCAGCCTGTCCGCCGCGTCCAGGATCCATGTCTCGGGCGTGAACAGGCTGGCGGACGCCTCGTTCGCGTACTCGTCGCTCTCCGGCTGGGAGGAGCAGGGCCGACTGAACGGCTTCCTGGACCTTACCCGCGAGGTCTGGCGCACGCGCGCATACGGCGACTTCTGGCCCTACATGATGGTCGCCGAGGGTTCGGTGGACATCTGCGCCGAGCCCGAACTGTCACTCTGGGACATGGCCGCGAACGCGATCATCGTCACCGAGGCCGGCGGCACCTTCACCGGCCTCGACGGCCGCCCCGGCCCGCACGGCGGCAACGCGGCCGCGTCGAACGGAGCGCTGCACGACGAGTTGCTGGGGTATCTCAACCAGCGCTACTGAGCGCCCTCAGGGGTCTGAAGGCTCTGAGGGAGGCTCTGAGGGCTCTGACCTGCGCGACCCCACGCCAATGGCCTCTCAGCCCTTGAAGGAGCTCTTGGCCCGCTCCTTCGCGCCCCGCATCATGCCCCTTGCCTCCAGCGCCGCGCCTTTCGCCTCCAGGGTCTGTTTGTGCACCGCGTGGGCCGCCTTCCGCACGGTCCTTCCGACGACCTGTTCGGCCTTTGCCTTGGCTCTTTCTCCAGCACTCATTTCGGTACCTCCACGGAAACTCACCGACCGTGTCCCCTGGAGGCGGGGGGCAAAACTGGTGCGCCGGTTCAATACCGGCGCCAGTGAGCCGGACGGGACGCACGCGCACGCCCTCGTTGGGCCGCGCGCGCCCTCTTGTTGACCCCCGCTTTACCTGCCACTCTGAAGGGACCCCCACTTGTGAACTTGTGAATCGCTGAACTAGCGCAGCGGTTCCCTAGGAGGTGGCTCCAGACCATGCTCGTCCGCGACGCCATGAGCCCGATGGTCCTCACCATCGGCCCAGCACACACCCTCCGCCAAGCCGCAGCCCTGATGTCCGCCCGCCGCGTGGGCGCCGCCATAGTCCACGACCCCGACGCCGGTGGCATCGGGATCCTCACCGAGCGGGACATTCTCAACGCCGTGGGGCTCGGCCAGAACCCGGACGCGGAGCGCACCGACGCCCACACCACCAACAACGTCGTGTTCGCCGCACCGACGTGGACACTGGAGGAGGCGGCCCGCGCCATGGCGCACGGCGGCTTCCGCCACCTCATCGTCCTCGACCGCGGCGAGCCCGCCGGGATCGTCTCGGTACGCGACATCATCCGCTGCTGGGCACCGGCTCCACAGCCAGTGGAATCAGTCTAAAATCAGAGGAAGTCTAAACTCACACCCATTCGGGACTTGGCCTGCTCTGCTGTTAGGCTGGTTTCCATGAGTGACCTTCTGGAACGGCTGCGCGGACGCGGATGGCGGATGACCGCGCAGCGGCGTGTCGTGGCCGAGGTTCTCGACGGCGAGCATGTCCACCTGACGGCCGACGAGGTCCACTCACGCGCCGTGGCCAAGCTGCCCGAGATCTCCAGGGCGACCGTCTACAACACACTGGGTGAGCTGGTCTCCCTGGGCGAGGTCCTCGAGGTCAGCACGGACAGACGGGCCAAGCGGTACGACCCGAACGCGCACCAGCCGCACCACCACCTGGTGTGCTCCCAGTGCGGCGCGATCCGCGACGTCCACCCGTCCGGCAACCCCCTCGCCGACCTCCCGGACACGGAACGCTTCGGCTTCACGGTCTCGGACGTCGAGGTGACGTACCGCGGCACCTGCCCGAACTGCGCCTCCGCCTGACCGAACAAGGCACGAACCACGAACCACAAGGCACGAACCACGAAGGGCCCGGATCCTGTGAGGATCCGGGCCCTTCGTCTTCAGTAGCGGGGACAGGATTTGAACCTGCGACCTCTGGGTTATGAGCCCAGCGAGCTACCGAGCTGCTCCACCCCGCGTCGATGAATGCAACATTACGTCAAGGATGCGGGCAGAGGCAAATCACTTGTCTGGAGCAGCCTCGGGTCACGCGGTGAGCTCGGAACGCAGGGCCTCTCCCAGCCTGGCGGCCCGTTCCCCGACCTCCGCCGGGCCGAGAGCCGCCGCTCGCTCCGCCCACCGCTGGCCTTCCGCCAGCTCACCGCGACGCGCGTAGACCAGGGCCAGCCGCAACGCCGCCCGCCCATGACCGGCGTCGGCGGCGCGGGTCCACCACACCGCGGCCTCCGGCTCGCTGCCCTCACGGGCCAGCAGGAGTCCGAGGTTGAACGCCCCGTTGCGGGAGCCGGCCTCCGCGGCCTCCCGGTACCACCGCGCCGCCTCCACGACGTCACCGCGCGCGGCGGCCATCATCCCCACCCGCACCTGGGCGCGCCGGTGCCCCTGGGAAGCCGCGCGCTCGTACCACTCCTCGCACTCGGTCTTCTCGTGCACCGACTCGCCGAGTTCATGGGCGGGCGCGGGCGGCCGTCGCGCATCCAGCAAGGCGGCCAGCCGGTAGGCGGCCTCGGCGCTTCCGCCGCCCGCCGCGCACCGCAGATGCCGCTCGGCCTCCTGCTCGTCACCCTCCCCCAGCCGCGCCATGCCGACCTGGAGCGCGGCCTCCGTGTGACCGGCGGCAGCGGCCCGCTCGTACCAGCGCAGCGCGGCCTCGGCGTCCTCCCGGGTGTCACGTCCGGCGTGCAGGATGCCGAGGTTGAACGCGGCGTCCACGCTCCCGGCCTCCGCCGCCTTGGAGAACCACGGCTCCGCCCCGGCCGTGTCCCCACCCTGGAGCAGCAGGATCGCCAGCGCGTTCGCCGCCTCCCGGTGTCCGGCGTAGGCGGCCCGCCGGTACCACTGCTCGGCCTGACCGGTGCGTCCCTGCTCGGCGCAGAGCAGCCCCAGGTTGTACGCCCCGTTGTCGTCCCCGGCCTCCATGGCCTCCCGGTACCAGCGCTCGGCGGTCTGAGTCTCACCCCGTTCGGCGTGCAGCGCGCCCAGCGCGTTGGCCGCGTTGCCGTCGCCGTCCTGCGCGGCGCGCAGCCACCACACGGCCGCGCTCTCGGTGTCCCCCGCGTCGCGCAACAGGAAGCCGAGCGCGCACGCGGCACGCGCCTCGCCGTCCTTGGCGGAGGTCAGATACCAGCGTCCGGCCTCCTTGAGCTCGCCCCGCCGCTCCAGGATCGCCCCGAGGTGCAGCGCGGCCCGCCGGTGCCCGCGCGCGGCGGCCTGCCGGTACCACTGCTCGGCCTCCGCCGACGGGCCGGACGCGACACCGTTGTCAGCGTCGCCGTCCCCTTCGGTCCCGGCCTTGCGGTCGAACGCACGCGCCAGTCGGTACGCCGCCTCGCGGTGCCCCCGCTCCGCGGCGGCCCGCATCCACTGCTCGGCCCCGGCGGCTCCGCGGTGCTCCAGCAGGTCGGCGAGCGCGTACGCGCCCAGCGCGTGACCCTGTTCGGCGGACTGGCGCAGCCAGTACTCGGCAGCGGGCTCGTCCCCGCGCTCCCGGTGGTGCCGTCCCAGTGCGTGCGCGGCGGCCGCGGAGCCGGCCACGGCGGCGATCCGCCACCATCCGGCGGCCTCCTCGGGGTAGCCGCGCTGGTGCAGCAGGACGCCGAGGTTGTTGGCGGCGGCCCGGTCACCGGCCGCGGTGGCCGCACGCAGATGAGGCTCGGCTCCGTCGAGGTCGCCGCGGCGCAGCAGCATGGCGCCGAGGACACTCATCGCCTCGACGTCGCCGGCCTCCACGGCGAGCAGCTGACGCGCCTCCTCCGCGGCCTCGCCTGCCCCGTCCCGCTCGGAGGGCTGCACGAGGCCGGAAGGCAGCACACGGTCGGAAGTCCGCACAAAACGCCCTGTCTCCAACAGAGTTGCCTTGTCCCCCATAACGTCCATCGTCGCACCACCTGCAACCTCGGTACACCCGGTATACCGCAGCCCGGGAGGTCACTTCAGCGTTTTGTCGACATGCCCACAGAGAGACAAGTCAAACACAGCTGCGCCAACTCCCCACGGCGGCGCGCTGTACAAGTGACCGCAATATGCGTTCCCACACCACGAAGGCCCGGATCCTCTGAGGATCCGGGCCTTCGATCGCAGTAGCGGGGACAGGATTTGAACCTGCGACCTCTGGGTTATGAGCCCAGCGAGCTACCGAGCTGCTCCACCCCGCGCCGTTGTGTGCCAACCGTATCACGGCGCGGGACGGTCTTGATCAGCCATTAACCGCCGGAGGCGGGCTTGCCTGCCTTGTCGCCCTCGGACTGGGCCTCCGCGGCCCGCTGCAGCGCGTCCTGAAGATCCTTCTGCGCCTGGCCGTACGCCTGCCAGTCACCCTTCTTCAGGGCGTCCTGTCCGGCGTCGAACGCCTTCTGGGCGTCGCCCAGTGCCTTCTGGACGGTGGCGTTGCCCGCCGCCGGTGGCTTGCCCGTGCCGGTGTCCGGTGGCGTCGGGGTCGAGGCCTGTGCCCCGAACACCTTGTTGAGCGCCTGGTCGAGGGTGTCCTCGAAGGCATAGCTGTTGCCGTAGCTCACCAGCACCTTGCGCAGCAGCGGGTACTTGAGGCCGCCGCCGCGTACGTAGACGGGTTCCACGTACAGCAGTCCGCCGTCGAGCGGTACCGCGAGCAGGTTGCCGTACTCCACGTCCGAGTGTCCCCGGCTGAGCAGGCTGATGACCGAGGCGATGTCCTGTTCGGAGTTGAACTGGCTCTGAACCTGCTTCGGCCCGTTGACCGTTGTGCTCGTCGGTAGCTTCAGGATTCTGATCTTGCCGTATTCGGGCGAGCCCGCCTCGGCGTCGATCGACATGAAGGCGCTGAGGTTGTCACGCCCGTTGGGTGTGAACGTGGTGGAGAGCGAGAACGCCTGCGAGGACTGGCCGGGCATCTTCATGCTCAGGTAGTACGGCGGCACCGCGTTGCCCGACTTGTTGGTCGGGTCGTCCGGCACCTGCCACACCTCGCTGCCGGTCAGGAACGTCTGCGCGTCCGTCACGTGGTAGCGGGTGAGCAGCTCGCGCTGCACCTTGAACAGGTCCTGCGGATAGCGCAGATGGGCCATCAGCTCGTTGGAGATGTCGGTCTTCGGCTGCACCGTGTCCGGGAACGCCTTCATCCAGGTCTTGAGCACCGGGTCCTTGGTGTCCCACTGGTAGAGCTTGACGTCGCCGGTGTACGCGTCGACCGTCGCCTTCACCGAGTTGCGGATGTAGTTGACCTGGTTCTGCTGGGCCACCACCGCGCGCGAGTTGTTGGTCGCGGTCAGCGAGTCGGCCGTCGTGTCGCCGAGGGTCGTGCGGGAGGCGTACGGGTAGCCGTTGGAGGTCGTGTACGCGTCGACGATCCACTGGATCCGGTGGTTGACGACCGCTGGATAGGCGTCGCCGTCGATGGTGAGCCAGGGGGCGACCGCCTCGACGCGCTCCTTGGGCGTGCGGTTGTACAGGATCCGCGAGCCCTCGCCGATAGCTCCGGAGTAGAGGATCTGCGGCTCGTTGAACGCCACGGCGTAGGCGGCCCGGTTGAGCGGGTTGGCGAGGTTGACCCCGCTCTTCGCCCGGTAGCTGGTGGTCTTCTCGCCGCTGTCGTCGGAGTAGTCGATCTCCTTCTGGGGACCGCCGACGATCGAGTACGTCGAGGTCTTCTCGCCGTAGTAGACCCGCTGCTCGTACGTCCCGAGGTCGCCGCGGGACGGCAGGTCGTACTCCGTGAAGACCGGGCGGCCCTCGGAGTCCGCCTCGGTTCCCTTGGCGGCGACCACGCCGTATCCGTGGGTGTACCGGAAGTGGTCGTTGATCCAGTTGTTCTTCGGGATGCCGGCCAGGTTGAGCTCACGCAGACCGACGACGGTGTCCTGCTCCTTGCCGTCCTTGGTGGCATACCGGTCGACGTCGAGGTTGGTCGGGAACCCGTAGTAGTTCCGCATCTGCTGGAGCTGCTGGAACGTGGGCGAGACGATGTTCGGGTCCATGATCCGGATGCTCGCCGTGGCGGCCGCGTCGTTGCGGAGCCTGGTCTTGTCCTCGGTGTTGCTCTTGCCCTCGTAATCGGTGACCTGGGCGTCGTCGATGCCGTATGCCTCGCGGGTCGCCGTCAGGTTCTTCTGGACGTACGGGGCTTCCTTGGCCTGCTCGTTGGGCTGGACCTGGAATTTCTGCACGATGGCCGGGTACAGGCCGCCGATGAGGATCGCGGAGAGCACCATCAGGCCGAAGCCGATGACCGGCAGCTGCCAGGTGCGCCGCCAGAGGGTGGCGAAGAACAGCAGCGCGCAGATGACGGCGATGCAGAACAGGATGGTCTTGGCGGGCAGATAGGCGTGCGCGTCGACGTACCTGAGGCCCGTCCAGTTGTCGGTCGCCTTGAAGTCACTGGACTTGACGGCGAGTCCGTACCGGTCGAGCCAGTAGGCGACCGCCTTCAGGGCGACGAAGACGCCGAGGAGCACCGAGAGGTGTCCGGTCGCCGCGGCCGTGGCGCGCGCGCCCGGGCTGGTCACGCGCAGCCCGCCGTACAGGTAGTGGGTGAGCGCGGCGGCGATCAGCGACAGGATGACGGTGGCGAAGCCGAAGCCCAGCAGGAAGCGGTACCAGGGCAGGTCGAAGGCGTAGAACGAGACGTCGAGGTGGAACTGCGGGTCCTTCTGGTGGAAGGGCACGCCGTTGACCCACATCAGCCAGGTACGCCACTGCCCGGCCGCGGAGGCTCCCGCGATCAGGCCCACCAGCGCGGTGACGCCGAGCAGCAGCCACGTCTTGTACGGTGCGATGCCCAGCCGGTAGCGGTCGAGACTCTGCTGCTCCATGGACATGGCGCTCAGCGGCGGCCGCAGCCGGTGCGCGAGCCAGATGTTGAAGCCGACCGCGCCCGCCATCAGCAGACCGAAGACGAAGAAAAGCCCGATCTTCGTCCACAGCATGGTGGTGAACACGGACGAGTAGTGCACCGAGCGGTACCACAGCCAGTCCGTCCAGAAGCCCGCGAACATGGTGAACGCCATGCCGAGGACGGCCAGGACGCCCAGTGTCATGAGCAGGGTCCGGGCCCGCCGGGACGGTCGGCCCACTCTGATCCGCCGCGGCCCCGTCGGGCCCCCGCCGCGGTCCGGCATCTGGAAAGCCAAGGTGCGCACCTCGAATATCGCTGTTGATCCGTCAGGCCCTCGTGTTCGTGGACCCACCATGGCCCGCCGTGATCGCGGGCCCACACCTATGCAACTTACTCACGGTTTACTCGGTTCCCGATTCCGGGTGGGAACGAGGCAGGATTGTGACCATGTCCAACACTCCCATGGCAGCGAACCCGCTCACCCGGGCCGTACTCGAAATCGACGAGTACGCCTCCGGCCTCGGCTGGGACCAGCCCGCTCGCCTCTTCGCCCTCGTAGACACCACGCAGCTGCGGACCCAGGAACCCGCCCTCGCGGCCCAGCTCGGCCTGGAGGACGAGTCCGTGACCACCGGTCTCACCCCGATCGAGCAGGATGAGGTTCCAACGTCCAAGGCGCTCGACGAGTTCCTCGGCACGATCGCCTGGCCCGATGCCGTGACTGGCTGTGCGCTGACGGTCGAGCGTCTGATGCTTCCCCCGTCCGCGGAGGCGCAGGTCCCGCAGGGCCTGAGCGAGGCAAAGCTGGCCAAGTGGGTGGCGAGCCACCCCGAGCGCCAGGAGGTCCGTATGACGGTCGCCGTGCTGCGCGACGGCACCCGTGAGGCGGCGGTGCGGCTGCGCGAGAAGGACACGCCCACCGAGGTCCTCACCGGCCCGGACCTGGTGCCGGGTCTGGCGGACGCGCTGTCGGCGACCTTCGCGGACTGAGAACTCCGGTCGGTTCTCCGTTCCCTGGACGGTACGAGGCCGGGGGCGCCCCCGAACAAGGGGCGCCCCCGGCCTCGTACCGTCACACCGGATTCTCGCGAGGGTCAGCCCTGGTCAGCCCTTGCCCGTGCACTCAGCCCTTGTCGGTGCACTTCGGGAGGGCGGCGGTGTCGCCGTCGCGGATGTCCTGGAGGGCGCCGAGGGCGTCGTCCATGGTCTTCACCTTGACGAGGGTGAGGCCGCCCGGGGTGTCCTTCGCGGCCTCCGCGCAGTTCTCGGCGGGCGTGAGGAAGTACTGGGCGCCCTTGTCGCGTGCGCCGACGGTCTTCATCGCGATACCGCCGATCGGTCCGACCGTGCCCTCGTCGTCGATGGTGCCGGTGCCCGCGACGAACTTGCCGCCGGTGAGGTTGCCCGGGGTGAGCTTGTCGTAGATGCCGAGCGCGAACATCAGGCCGGCGCTCGGGCCGCCGACATCGGCGAGCTTGATGTCGATGGTGAACGGGAAGGTGTGGTCCGTACCGGCGGAGATCCCGACGATCGCCCGCTTGGCGCCGGTGTCGTGGGACGGCGCCGTGGTGATCGCGACCTTCTCGGTGGCGGTCGCCGCGCGGTGGGCCTTCTCGGCGGCGGCCTGCTCCTTGGCCGGGACGACGGTGAAGACGACGTTCTCGCCGGGCTTGTGCCGGGTCACCAGCTTGGCCACGTCGGACGGCTGCTTGACCACCGTGCCGTCCACGGCGTTGATCACGTCCCCGGCGTGCAGCCTGCCCTCGGCCGGTGAGTCCTTGACGACCGTCGAGACGATCACCCAGGACTTGACCGGGATGCCGAGCTCCTTGAGCGCCACGACCTTGGCGCTCTCCTGGGACTGGCTGAACTCCTCGGCGTTCTCCTGGGTGGACTGCTCCTCGGTCTGACCGTCCGGGTACAGCGTGTCGTGCGGCACGACCTTGCTGTCGTGTGCCAGCCATCCGTAGACGGCCTCGATCAGGTTCATCTTGTAGTTGGCACCGGTGACCCGGACGGTGGTCATGTTGAGGTTTCCGGAGCTCGGGTAGGTCTGGTGTCCGGAAATCTGCAGCACCGGCTCGCCCCCGTGCTCGCCGAGGGTGTTCACGGTCGGGCCCGGGGACATCTCCGAGTACGGCGTGGGGATGAGCAGCCCCGCGCACAGGAGCACGATCAGCATCAGGGTGGAGGCGAGCATCGTCGCAGTGCGGCGTGGCATGCCTCGACAGTACGGGACGTGTCTGTCAGCACACCGTCAGGGCACCCCGTGCGGGATCTCAGGTGCTGGAGTGGGACCGCTCCATGGCCTCCCGGAACCGGGCGTACCCGTCGAGTTCCGGGCCGTCGCTGCGGGTCCGACGAGTCCGATTTGCCCAACTTCCCCACAGGCCGGCGCCTATCGCCGCAACAAGCGGAATAAGCAACCAGGCGAGCGCCGCCATGCCGTGCCTCCCGACCCCTCAAAGCGTCCGCGACTGACTGATCAGCAGATTAACCATTCGCACTGACAACGCTCATGCCCGGGGTTCGGTTACGCAACCGGAGTCACTGGGACGGGTCAACAGGCGCCGACCCACTCCTCGGTGCCGTCGGAGAACCGCTGGTGCTTCCAGATGGGCACCTCGTGCTTGAGATCGTCGATCAGCCGTCGGCAGGCGTCGAAGGCGTCGCCCCGGTGCGGACAGGCGACCGCGACGACGACGGCGATGTCACCGACCCCGAGCTCCCCCACCCGGTGCACGGCGGCCAGGGCCCGGACCGGATGGTCCGCGACCACCTTCTCGGCGATCCGCCGCATCTCGGCCTCGGCGCTCGGGTGGCACGAGTACCCGAGACCGTCCACGTCGGCCCCGCCGTCGTGGTTGCGCACGGTTCCCACGAAGAGCGCGATCCCACCCGCCGCGTCGTCCCCGACGGCCCGGAACACCTCGTCCACGGAGAGCGCCGCCTCGCGGACGGCGATCAGCTTGATGGGGTCCTGTGCCGCGTGCTCGCCCGGGTGATCGTTCGTGGCTGCCATGTCTCCATCGTGCCGCACGCCACCGCCATCACGGAATGCGACGTTCATCAGGTAACCCCGGGCACGCGCGCGGGACGCTTCGGAGTGTCCTACAACACCTGGACAACACCCCGCTCCGGGCCGGCCCCCGGTCTCACAGACGCCGCCGCGCCTTCCGGGCCCGCCGTACGACGGCCGCCGCGCCCAGCAGCGCGACCGTCGCGCCCGCCGCGCCCGCCGCGGTCGCGTCCTTGCGGCCCAGCCGCCGCCCGGCGACCGTGTGCCTCCCGGAGACCTCCTCGAGGAGCTCCGCGAGCACCTCCTCGTTGGTCCACCCCGGACGCCACCCGGCGTCGTGCAGCCGGCTGCCGCTGACCACCCACGGATACATCGTGTAGGCCAGGTCCCCGGCCGGGGACGGAGTCAGCCCGATCCGGTGCAGCCTGGCCGCCGCACCCAGCGCGACCGCCGAGGGCAGCTCCATCCGCCGGATGCCGCTGAGCTCCTCGACCTCCTCCTGCTCCAGCCAACCGTCGCACCCGACGGCCAGCTCACCGTCGACCTTCTCCACGACCGCGTACTCCAGCGCGCTGCACAGGTCCTCGACGTGACAGAACTGCCAGGCGGGCCGGGAACCGGCGACCACGAGCAGCCGGGGCGACTCGAAGTAGCGGGTCAGCGCGGTGTCGGTGCCTCCGACCAGCACGGCGGGCCGCACCACGGTGACATTGAGCCCGGGGTGCGCGCGGGGCGCACGCCGCGCGAGCCGCTCGATCTCCAGCAGGTCGCCCACGCCGGTGGCCTCTGCGGTCGCCCGCAGCTCCGCGTCCTCCGACAGCGGCAGCTCGTTGTCCGGCAGCGCCCCGTAGACCATGGCCGACGTGCACAGCACGACCCGGTGCACCCCGGCGGCGGCCGCTGCCGTCAGCACGGTCTGCGTGCCGCGCACGTTGTACGCCGTACGGGCGGCTGCGTCACTCCCGAGGTCGAGGTCGAGAGCCAGATGCACCACCACGTCCGCGCCCCGCAGCTTGTCCGCGATGGCCGGGTCCCGCACGTCGAGGATGTGCCACTGCGCCGCCGCGCACTCTCCGCGCCGCTCGTCGATGGCGACGACCTGCTTGATCGCCTCGGACGCGGCGAGCCGCTCGGTGAGCAGCGCGCCGACCCCGGTGGCGGCGCCGGTGACCGCGACGACGGGCCCGCGCACCGCGGCGGGCGTTGAATGGTTTCGCGCTCCGCGAACCTGCGGATCTGGGGAACTCACCGGGCGTCTCCAGCGGTTGTCTTCAGTACGGGCGCGAGTGACGCGTACGTACCAGTTGGCATCCATCCTGCCGCAGGCCAAGAGTCGGCGAAGCACCGAGCCCCGATCGCGCCGCAGGTGTCTACGCTGGGTGGTGTTGTCGGGCAGCCGCGCCGCCGGAGAGAACCGGTGGCCTTACCAGCCGAGGAATCCCGTGAGTGACACCCCATTCGGATTCGGCCTTCCGCCGGAGGAGCCGGAAGACGGCGACGAGGGCAAGGAGAAGGACCAGCAGAGCGGTGGTGGGCAGGGACCGGCCAACCCGTTCGGTTTCGCGTTCCCCGGGGCCGGTGGCTTCGGCGGCCAGGGCGCGGACAATCCGCTCGCCGCCATGTTCGGTTCGCTGAACCCCACCGACCTCGGCGCCGCGTTCCAGCAGCTCGGCCAGATGCTCTCCTACGAGGGCGGCCCGGTGAACTGGGACATGGCCAAGCAGATCGCGCGCCAGACGGTGTCCCAGGGCACTCAGGACGGCGTCAAGGACGCGAGCGTCGGCCCCTCCGAGCGCTCCGCCGTCGAGGAGGCCGTGCGGCTCGCGGACCTGTGGCTCGACGACGCGACGTCCCTGCCGTCCGGTGCGGGCTCCGCGGTGGCCTGGTCCCGCGCGGAGTGGGTCGAGGCGACGCTGCCCGCCTGGAAGGAGCTCGTCGACCCGGTCGCCGAGCGGGTCGGCGCGGCCATGGGCGACGTCCTGCCGGAGGAGATGCAGGCCATGGCGGGCCCGCTGATCGGCATGATGCGCTCGATGGGTGGCGCCATGTTCGGCACACAGATCGGGCAGGCCGTGGGCGTGCTCGCGGGCGAGGTCGTCGGCTCGACCGACATCGGCCTCCCGCTCGGCCCGGCCGGTCGGGCCGCGCTGCTGCCGGTGAACATGGAGGCGTTCGGCAAGGACCTGGGCGTCCCGCAGGACGAGGTGCGGCTCTACCTGGCCCTGCGCGAGGCCGCCCACCAGCGGCTCTTCGCACACGTGCCGTGGCTGCGCGCGCACCTGTTCGGCGCGGTCGAGGGGTATGCGCGCGGGATCAAGGTGGACACGGCCAAGCTGGAGGACGTGGTCGGCCAGTTCGACCCGCAGAACCCCGAGCAGTTGCAGGACGCGCTCCAGCAGGGCATGTTCCAGCCGGAGGACACGCCGGCGCAGAAGGCCGCCCTGGCCCGTCTGGAGACGGCCCTGGCGCTCGTGGAGGGCTGGGTGGACGCGGTGGTGCACGCCGCCGCGAAGCCGCGTCTGTCGTCCGCCGACGCCCTGCGCGAGACGCTGCGCCGTCGCCGCGCCACGGGGGGTCCCGCGGAGCAGACCTTCGCCACGCTGATCGGCCTGGAGCTGCGGCCGCGCCGGCTGCGGGACGCCTCGCGGCTGTGGGCCTCGCTCACCGACGCGCGCGGTGTCGACGGCCGGGACGCCCTGTGGGCTCACCCGGACATGCTGCCGACCGCCACCGACCTGGACGACCCGGACGGTTTCGTGCACCGGGAGCACCTGGACTTCTCCGAGCTGGACAAGATGCTCGGCGAGGCGGCGGGCGGCTCCGGCGGGAAGCCGGACCTGGAGAAGAACGACTCCGGGAAGGCCGAGGACAGCGGCAAGGGCGGAGCCAAGAGCAAGGACGAGGACGAGGACGAGGACTCCGAGTGACGCTGCACGGCGACGCGGTCCAGGTCCTGAAGGAGTACGAGGACCAGCACGATCTCCGTCAGGTCTACCTGAACCATCTGGACGGGCATCCCGACGGGATGTGGAAGGCGTGCGGGGACGGGCACATCACGGCGAGCGCCCTGGTGATCGACCCCGAGGGCGAGCGTGTCCTGCTCACGCTGCACAAGAAGTTGCGTATGTGGCTCCAGATGGGCGGCCACTGCGAGCCGAGCGACCGCACACTCGCGGCTGCAGCGCTCCGCGAGGCCACGGAGGAGTCCGGCATCTCCTCGCTGCGGCTGTTGGGGAGTGTCCCGGTCCGCCTGGACCGGCACCACACCCCGTGCGCCTGGCACCTGGACGTGCAGTACGCCGCCGTCGCCCCGCGCGGAGCCGTGGAGGCGATCAGCGACGAGTCGCTCGACCTGTGCTGGTTCGCCTATGCCGAGGTGGCGGATGTGGCGGACAACTCCGTCGTCCGACTGCTGGAGGCGACCCGCGCCAGGCTCTGAGGGGTGACGGGTGACCTGAGGGGTGACGGGTGACCGTCCTCGCGGTCACCCGTCACCCGGACTCAGCTCCAGACGTTCCCCTGGTTCTGTGCCCGTGCCCCGTGCTGGCCCATGCCGAACTGCGCGGCAAGGCCCTGTCCGATCGCCGCGTTCTGCGGCGGCAGCAGCTCGCTCGGCTGCACCAGTGCGAAGCCGCTGCCCATGAAGCTCAGCTCCCAGCCCTCACCGGTGTTGCCGCGGCGCCGCCACACCCCGGAGGAGTGCGTCTGGGCCTGCATCTGCACCCGCAGCCCGGTGGACCAGGCGACGATGGCGTCCGCGTCGCAGTTCACGTACTTGTCCGGTGTGACCTGCATCATCAGCGGCGCGCCCGAGGTCATCAGGGCGACCTTGCCGCGTCCGGTGATGTTGAGCTGGTACTTGCCCGACCCCGTGATGCCGTACAGGCTGTCGACGGCGATCACGTCGTGGTGCAGCGAGGAGTCCATGGCCAGGACGTAGCTGCTGTCGACGGTCAGCCCGTCCTGCTCCACGTCCACCACGTGGATGTGCTGGGCGAGGTTGGCGAGGTAGACCGTGCCCTGCCCGTGGCAGCGCATCAGGTTGAGTCCCTCACCGGTGTAGGCACGCGCGCGGGCCTGCTGGTTGTTCTGGTACTCGGCGTCGAACTCGACCAGGCCCTGGTAGGCGACCATGGTGCCCTTGCGGGCGAGGATGTCGTCGTGCCCCTCCATGACGACGCGCAGCATCTGCTTGTTCTGGAGGCTGTAGCGGTCCTGGGACTGCGAGTCGTTGAACGCGAAAAGCGGGCTCTGCATGGTTCTCTCGTTCCCCCTCAGCCCCGGATCCGGAGGCGGTCGGTGCTGTCCTCGCTGGGCTGTACGACGACGATGCCCTGGCCGGAGAAGGCCATCTGGTAGGCCTCCCCACTGCCCCTGCCGATCAGCGACTGCGCCTTGAAGCTGCGCTTGCCCTTCACCTTGAGGTTCGGGGACCAGGCGACCAGCGCGTCCGGGTCGACGTACGTCTCGTCCTCACCGCCGCCGCAGTCGACGACGATCGGCTTGCCTCGGGAGGTGAGGGCCACCCAGCCCTGCCCGGAGATCCTGGTGTTCCACAGGCCCTGGCCGGCGAACTTCGCCAGTCCCTTGACACGCTCCACACCCCAGGTGAGGTGCGCGTCGAAGGCCAGCAGGTTGGTGGCGTTGACGGAGATGCCGTCGCCGTTGAGGTTGATCACGACGACGTTCGCCCCGTAGTCCGCGAGGTAGAGCAGTCCGTCGCCGGAGCACTTCATCAGCGGGGCGCCCTCGCCGGTGATCCAGTCGCGGGCGATCTGCCGGACGGCCGGCGGGTTGGGTTCGTACTGGACGAAGCCCTCGTAGGCGACCATCGACCCCACGCGCGCGAGGAGGTCGTTGCCGGTCTGCATGGCGACCTTCAGCATGTGCTCGCCGTGGTTTTCCATACGGGCGGTGACGGGTGCGGGGGCGTAGCCCGCGAGTGGCTGGTTCATGACGGGCTCCCTCAGACCTCGTACGGCTGGACGACGATGAAGTTGCCGGGTGCTCCCCGGAACTGGAGGTTGACGCTCTCCCCGGTGTCGCCCGGGTAGGCGTTGCGGCGCATCCGGACCTGGCTGGAGACGATCACCTGGGAGGCGGCCGACCAGGCGACCACGGCGTTGCAGTCGGCGAAGGTCGTCGGTGTCACGGGCAGTACGACGGGCGTGCCGTGCGTCTTGACGACGATCGTGCCGGTGCCCTGGAACTGCATCGTGAACAGGGCGCCGCCGGGGATGCCGTGACCCTCGATGCGGCGGACCTCGTGCTGGAGGCTCTCGTCGAAGGCGAGGACGTTCTCGGCGGAGACACAGATCGCGTCGCCCTGGAGTTCGACGGGGTGCAAGTGGGTGGAGTTCTCGGCGAGGAACACCTGGCCCTGGCCGGTGCAGCGCATGAGCTGCATCTCCTGGCCGGTCGCGTTGCCGACGACCCGGCCGGCGAAGCCTGCGCCCTTGTAGCTGAAGTCGACCTTGCCCTGGTAGAGCACCATGCTGCCCTGGCGGGCGAGGACGGGCTGGCCACCGATGCCGAGGTCGACGCGGATCAGCTTCTTGTTCTGCTGGGTCCAGCGCTGGCCGGTGGGCGTCTCCTTGAACTGCTGGAGCGCTGCGGTCACCCCGGCGCCGCCCTGGGGGGCGCCCTGCGGCACGCCGTAGGAGGCGGTCGGCTGGCCGGGGACCTGGCCGAACGGCGGCTGCTGGCCGTAGCCCGGCGGCTGGGGCGGCTGGCCGTAACCGGGAGGCGGAGTGGGCTGGCCGTAGCCGGGGGCGTGCGGGGCCGGGGGCTGTGCGTAACCCGGTGGCATGGGTGCGCTCGGGGGCTGCTGGCCGTATCCCGGATGGGGCTGGCCGTAGGGCGCCGGAGCCGGGGCCGGAGGGGGCACCGTGCCGCCGGGCGGCGGGGCCAGCGGGGCGATGACGGTCGGCGCGGCGTGCACGTCGGGCGCGGGGGGCGGCGTGAAGCCCTGTGGGGCAGGAGCGGGAGCTGGAGCCGGGGCGGGCACGGCGGCCGGGGCGGGTACGGGAGCCGGGGCGGCCAGGGCGCCGAACGCGGGCGGGGCGAAGCTCGGGCTCGCTCCGGTCTGCGGCTGCTGCGGAGCGGCCGGTGCCTGCTCCTCCTCCATCACCTCGCCGCCGAAGTTCCTCAGCAGCGCTTCCAGGCCGCCGTCGAAGCCCTGGCCGACCGCGGCGAACCGCCATACGTCCTTCAGGTAGAGGTCGGCGAGCATCACGGCGCGCTCGGTGGAGAACTCCGAGCCGCTGAAGGAGTACCGGGCCACCTCCTCGCCACCGGCCACGATCCGGATGTACCCGGGGTTGATCTGGGACATCTGCCCGGCGCCGTCGACGGTCGCCGTGAACGACAGCTTCTGGATCCGCGACGGGATCCTGTCCAGCGTGATCCGGAACGACTCCGTGTCGCCCGCCTGGGCGCCCAGCAGCTGAATGGCCTCCTCGGGAGACTTCGGCTGGTTGAAGAAGACGAAGTACGCGTCGTCCGAGAGGCGTTCGTCGGCGTCGAGGCCGAAGCAACTGATGTCGAAGGTCAGTCCGGGGGCGGAAATCTGCACGCCTACGTACAGATCCGTGCCCGCCGTGAGGTCACTGATCCTGGCCTTGTGGCCGCGTTGGAATTCCCTGGCCATGCGTTACGACCGTCCCCATCCCGAATGTGAGTGCGTCGCGCCAGGCTAACGGCAAACCCGGACACCGGACGCGGCCGGTACAGACCCGGTACACAACCGTCTCCGGCGGCGCCCGGAATCCGGCCCGCGGACGGGTCACTCGTCGCGCACACCGCCGGGCGCATGGGGCAGACGTCCCGCGGCCGCCACGCCTTCGAGGTAGCCACGGGCCCGCTCGGTGCGCGGATAGGCCTCCAGCAGCCGCCAGAACCGCGGTCCGTGCCCCGGCACGAGCAGATGGGCGAGTTCGTGGCAGAGCACGTAGTCGATCACGTACTCGGGCATGCCCTGCAACCGGTGCGACAGCCGGATGCTGCCCTCGGCCGGGGTGCACGAACCCCAGCGCGTGTTCTGGTTGGTGACCCAGCGCACGGAGACCGGCCGCGCCCGGCCGCCGAAGTGCTGGTCCGACAGCCGTTGGGCACGTTCGGCGAGCTCGGTGTCGCCGGGCACCCGCTTGCTCTCCTGGGCGGCCAGCTTGTCGAGCATGACGGTCACCCAGCGTTGTTCCTCCGCCTCGGACATCCGGGCGGGGATGAGCACGACAGTGCGATCGCCCTCGCGGTACGCGGAGACGGTCCGGCGTCGCCGGGCGCTCCTGCGGACCTCGATCGCGCTGGCCCCCGAGCCACTCGGCGGCTGGCTCGTCGTGCTGCGCTGTGGCTTTCCGGCGCGGTGCAGTGGGTCGGCGGGCACGCCCCGACGTTACCCGTTGCACACGGGAGAAGTCCCGGGTCCGGGACGGTTCGCTGCCGATCCCCCACCATGCGTCTGATTCGTACGAAGAATCCACCCCGCCTGTGGACAACTTCCGGCACCGGCCCGCGGCACCGGGCATGCTGGCAGTCGTCGGCGGAACGCGACCGCTTCCCCGACGAACAGGGGTGTTCCGGACTATTCCGAGGCTACGGGGGCCTGTCATGCATCCGATGGTGAAACCCGCGCTCAGGCGCGGCTGGCGCGACCTCAACACGGTGCAGTTCGGGATGACCCCGGCGCACGCGATGACTCTCGGTCCGATGGACACGGCGACGGTCAGCTTCCTGGACCTGCTCAACGGCACCCGCGGGCTGCCGCTGCTGCGCGACGAGGGAGCCCGCATGGACCTGCCCGGCGGGCGTGTCGACGCGTTGGTGGAGAGGTTGTCGCGGGCGGGCCTGCTCGACGATGCGCTGGGCGGCGGACAGGCGGCCGACGCCCTGCGGAAGAAGAAGGACGTGTTCGACCGGCTGCGTCCCGATCTCGCGTCACTGTCCCTGCTCACCTCCGATCCGGGCGGAGCGATCGGCCGGCTGACGGCCCGCCGGAGTCTGCGTGTCCAGGTGCGCGGGGCCGGACGGGTCGGTGTGACACTGGCCGCGCTGCTGTCGGGCGCGGGCGTGGGTGAGGTCGACGTCCGCGACATCGGCCAAGTCGAGCCGTGGGACGTCGCACCGGGCGGGCTGGACGCGGAGTCGGTCGGCAGAGCGAGGACCGAGGCCGCGCGCCAGGCGGTGCGCCGGGCCGCGCCCGACCGCCCGCCGCGCCGAGGCCACCGCACGAGGACAGAGACCGCGGAACCCGGCCTCTCGCTGGTGATCCTCGCCCCTCGGGACGACGTCGCCGTCCACGCGCCCGATCCCTTCTCGGCCGAGCCGCTCATGACCACCGGAACACCCCATCTCCACGCGGGTGTCGTGGAGGGAACCGGCGTGGTCGGTCCCCTCGTTCTGCCGGGCGGCACCGGCTGCGCCGGCTGCCTGCACCAGGACCGCACGGATCAGGACCCGACCTGGCCCCGTCTGGTCGCGCAGTGGCGCTCCGGCCGGGCCCGGCAAGTGGCCGCGTGCGACCTGACGCTGGCGACGGCCGTCGCCGGGCTGGCCGCCGCCCACACGCTCGCCTTCCTGGACGGCGAGTCGCCGTCGAGCGCGGGCGTCCGCTGGGAGACCTCCCTGCCGGGCCTGCACTGGCAGGCACGGCCGGTGCGGCCGCATCCGGCATGTCCCTGCGGAGCGGCGGAGAGAGGTGAGGGAGAACACCCCTCAACGAACGCGGGGACACACGAGACAATGGCAGGGCAACGGCCGTTGACGGATCGAGCACGCAGGGCAGACGCGGCACGGCCGGCTGGGACTTGGAGGGCGCATGTCTGATCTTCCCCGGAAGGCGGTCACCCGGACCGCCAAGCTCGCCGCGCTCCCGCTCGGCTTCGCAGGCCGGGCGACCTGGGGCCTGGGCAAGCGGATCGTGGGCGAGTCCGCGGAGATCGTCGGCCGCGAGTTGCAACAGCGCACCGCGGAACAGCTGTTCAAGGTCCTCGGCGAGCTGAAGGGCGGTGCGATGAAGTTCGGGCAGGCTCTGTCCGTCTTCGAGTCGGCGCTGCCCGAGGAGGTCGCGGGTCCCTACCGCGCGGCTCTCACCAAACTCCAGGACGCGGCCCCGCCGATGCCCACCCGCACCGTGCACGCGGTGCTCGTGGAGCGGCTGGGGGCGAACTGGCGGGACCTGTTCGAGGAGTTCGACGACAAGCCGGCCGCGGCCGCCTCGATCGGGCAGGTGCACCGGGCCGTGTGGCACGACGGCCGTGATGTGGCGGTGAAGGTGCAGTATCCCGGGGCAGGTGAGGCGCTTCTGTCCGACCTGACCCAACTGAGCCGCTTCGCCCGCCTGCTGGGTCCGCTCATTCCCGGCATGGACATCAAACCGCTGATCACCGAGCTGCGGGACCGGGTCTCCGAGGAACTGGACTACGGCCTGGAGGCCCAGGCCCAGCGGGCGCACGCCGAGGAGTTCGCCGACGACCCCGATGTGGTGGTCCCCGGGGTGGTCCACCAGTGCGACCAGGTTCTGGTCACCGAGTGGATCGACGGGATCCCCCTCTCGGAGATCATCGCGGACGGCACGACCCAGCAGCGCGACCGGGCGGGCCAGCTCCTCGCCCGGTTCCTGTTCTCGGGTCCGGCCCGTACCGGCCTGCTGCACGCCGACCCGCACCCGGGCAACTTCCGGCTGCTCCCGGGCGACCCGGACCGCCCTGACGACTGGCGACTCGGTGTACTGGACTTCGGTACCGTCGACCGTCTCCCCGGTGGTCTGCCGACGCCGATCGGCGACTCCCTGCGGATGGCTCTGGAGGGCGAGGCCGGGGCGGTCTACGAGTTGCTGTGCGCCGAGGGCTTCGTCAAGGAGTCGATAGACCTCGCCCCTCAGGCGGTCCTCGACTACCTGCTGCCGATCATCGAACCGGCGCTGGTGGAGGAGTTCACGTTCACGCGCGCCTGGATGCGCGGCCAGGCCGCCCGCGTGGCCGACCCCCGCTCCCCCGCCTACCAGCTGGGCAAGCGGCTCAACCTGCCGCCCGCCTATCTCCTGATCCACCGGGTGACCCTGAGCACCATCGGCGTCCTGTGCCAGCTGGGCGCGACGGTACGGCTTCGTGCGGAGTTGGAGGACTGGCTGCCTGGGCTCGTCCCCGAGGAGGACCTGGACGAGGCGGAACCGGCGGAGGCCTGAGGTCCCGGACGAGGGGCCTCACCACCAGGCCGAGTCCAGCCGCCCCTCGATGGCCCTGAGGTTCTCCCGGGCGCAGGTGTCGCAGAAGTAGCGACGAGCGCCGTTCTCGACCGAGCAGGTCCAGGTGGGCCGAGGCGCCTCGGCCCGGGTGCCGCAGCGGGCACACACGACGGCGTGGGACTCCGTGGGGAGGCCCTCGTGGTCACTGTCTCCGGGAAGACTCGTCACCCGGCGACCATAACGCCGCGAGCGGCCGACCGGCGGGTACAACGCACCGCGGGGGCCGGTCCGTTCGCTCGGACCGGCCCCCGCGGGGAGCTGTTGCCTCCCGAGACCGGGAGGCCACCGCTTTCAGATGTGCTGGATCACTGCATGACGGCCATGGCGAGCGCGCGCCGGGCGCGCAGCGAGGCGCGCTCGGCCCGGCGCTGCATCCGGCGAGCGGTCGCCAGGCTCACGGCCCGGCGCTGTCGCTCCGCCTCGTGCAGTCGGTCGTGCATATGCGCACGAGCCAGGGCTTCTGGGATGAGTTGCATTTCTCGGGTCCTGTTCTGGCACGAAACGGTCGTGCCGCTGGTGGTGCTGAAGTCTGTGATCGCGGAGCCAACGGGCTCGCTGGTGGACGGCTTCATCGGGGCCTGCTTCTTGGGGTCGAGCGTGAGGGGGCGGTCGATCGTTCCTGCGGTGTTCATGCCGCAACCGGGTTCTTGCGCGGGCGGCCACGCGGCCGCTTCCGGGCGACAACGACGCCCTGGACGAACAGCTCGCCACCCCAGACGCCCCAGGGCTCACGCCGCTCCTTGGCCCCGGCGAGGCAGGCCTCGATCAGCGGGCAGGTGCGGCAGAGGGCCTTGGCGTACTCGACATCGGCCGGCGACTCGGCGAAGAAGACCTCCGGGTCGTTGGAGCGGCAGGGGACGGGTACGCCGAGGTTCTCGATGGCGTCGTCGAGCGCGGTGAGCGCAGTGAGCGGGGTCAAGGGAGAGTCCTCCGTGAGGCCGGGCGGGGGGATCGTTTCGGAAGGCGGTACGGACGGGGCGTGCGCTTCGAGTTGCACGGTTCGTCTTCCTCGTCTGGTCGTTCCGGTCGGGTGGACCGGGTGGCGGCTGGTACCGGGTTCTTGTCTTGTCCCGAGGCCCCTTCGCTCCGTCGTCCCCGTTCGGGGCAAACAGAAGGGCCGCGGATCCCGGGTGGGGTTCCGCGGCCCTGAAGGCGCCGGCCTGATCGACGATCAGGCTGGATCACTCCAGGGTTCTGGCCCACGGAAGGCCCACATCAGGTGGTGCTGCTTGCTCTGCTTCCGGTCTCCGGCACCGGCCGCAAAGGCATAGGCCTGCGCCTGTGCCGTTACTGCTTCCAGTGCCTTGATCGGTCGCTCATTGCGCTCACGGCCGGTAAGACCAGCCAGAACAGGGGAGGACGCCGGACGCTCGGCACGAATGCCGGACATACCGGTGGCCGGGTTCGAGGCGCCGAGAATGCACAGGGAGACGGTCGAGCGATCGGTCATCTTGGCCGTGCTCAGGATGCTGAAGCTGGGGTTGATGATGGTCACCGGACTCGCCTCCTCTCGGCGTCTCAGGGGCCGGGTGAACCAGCCCACTTGGATATGCAAGTACAACACGGTGCCGGCGTCTTCGAGAAGAGCGCCGTTTCCGTGCTTAGAACCTATGGGGATTGCTGGGGCATGCGCAAACTATTTTTTCGACGAGTTCGTATCAGTCGTGCCCGGCGCTTCCGCCTGGCTCGCGGCCTGCGCAGATCGCCAGGACATCGGCCCCGTACCGGTTGAGTTTGCGCACCGTCACGCCGGGGATACGGGCCAGCGCTCCGGTGTCGTCGGGCACGCTCTCCGCGATGACGACGAGCGTCTTGTCCGTGAAGACGCAGAACGCCGGCTGCCCGCTGCGCCGGGCCTGCTCCTCGCGCCACTCGCGCAGCCGCTCGTAGACGCCTTCGTTCATGTCCGAGGGGCAGTCCTCGCAGCGCATCAGCTTCATCTCGCCCGCGTCGGTGAGCGTGCGGCCGCAGACGCGACAGCGGGCCGGGCTGCGCTGGGCACGCCGGGGAGCGGCGACGGCACCGGCGACGGCGAAGCCCCGCTCGACCCCGCCCGAGGCGCCGCCTGCCGGGCGCCCCGCGGTGACGGTGCCCGGGCGCAGGCCGTCGAGGAAGCGGCTGGGGCGGCGGTTGGGCCGGCCGCCGGGCGATCTGGTCAGGGACCAGGAGACATACAGCCGCTCTCTGGCACGGGTCACACCGACATAGAGGAGTCGGCGTTCCTCCTCGATCTGTTCGTCGGTCTTTGCGTAGGTGATCGGCATCATGCCCTCGCCGACCCCCACCAGGAAGACGACGTCCCACTCCAGGCCCTTGGCCGAGTGCAACGAGGCAAGGGTGACGCCCTGGACGGTGGGGGCGTGCTGCGCGGTGGCCCGCTCGTCGAGTTCGGTGACGAAGTCGCTCAGGGTGGCCTCGGGTCTGGCGGCCGCGAAGTCATGGGCGAGGTTGGCCAGCGCGGCCAGCGACTCCCAGCGTTCCCTCACGGCCCCGGAACCGGCCGGCGGCTCCGAGGTCCAGCCCTTGCCCGAGAGGACGGCACGCACCTGCGAGGGCAGGCTCACGACGTCGTCGAGGAGCGGGTCGTTGCCGCCGAAGCGTGCCGCGCCGCGCAGTGCGACGGTCGCCGTGCGCACCTCGGGCCGGTCGAAGAACCGCTCCGCGCCGCGCAGCTGGTAGGGGACCGCGACGTCGGCGAGGGCCTGCTCATAGGTCTCGGACTGGGAGTTCGTACGGAACAGGACGGCGATCCGGGCGGCAGGGACGCCGGAGTCGATCAGCTCGCGGATGCGGCGGGCGGCTCCCTCCGCCTCGGCGGGCTCGTCGGCGTACTCGGTGTGGACGGGATCGGGGCCCTGGTCGCGCTGTGAGATCAGTTCGAGCCGGTGGTCGGCGGCGCGGCCGCGGGCCTGGGCGAGCAGGCCGTTGGCGAGGCGGACGATCTGGGGGGTGGAGCGGTAGTCACGGACCAGCTTGACGACGGTGGCTCCGGGGTGGTGGAGCCGGAAGTCCAGGAGGTGGTCGGGACTTGCTCCTGTGAACGAGTAGATGGTCTGGCTGGCGTCCCCGACCACGCACAGGCTGTCCCGGTCGCCGAGCCACAGCTCCAGCAGGCGCTGCTGGAGGGGGCTGACGTCCTGGTACTCGTCGACCACGAAGTGCTGGTACTGGGAACGGACCTGTTCGGCGATGTCATGGCGGTCCTGGAGGACGGCGACGGTCAGCAGCAGGACGTCCTCGAAGTCGATGACGCCCCGGTCCCGCTTGAGGTCCTCGTAGACCGAGTAGAGCTGGGCGATCTCTGCCGGGTCGCGCGGGGCCTCGCGGCCGGCCTTCGCGACTGCGAGCGGATAGTCGGCGGGGACCGTCTGGGTGGCCTTGGACCACTCGATCTCCGCGGTGACGTCGCGCAGCTCACCTCGGTCGAGGCGGATGCGGCAGGCGGCCGCCGCGTCCGCGACGAACTGGATCTTGCGGTCGACCAGCCGGGGCATGGCGCCACCGATCGCTTTCGGCCAGAAGTACTGGAGCTGTCGCAGCGCGGCGGAGTGGAAGGTGCGGGCCTGGACGCCCTGGGCGCCGAGCTGGCGCAGTCGGCCGCGCATCTCCCCGGCGGCACGGTTGGTGAAGGTGACGGCGAGCACACTGGCGGGCTGGAGGATCCCGGCGCGCACTCCGTAGGCGATGCGGTGGGTGATCGCCCGCGTCTTGCCGGTGCCGGCTCCGGCCAGCACGCACACCGGCCCGTGCAGGGCGGTGGCCACTTCGCGCTGCTCGGGGTCGAGCCCTTCGAGCACCGCGTCCGCCCCGCTCGGCACGGCCGAGTACTGGGAGACGCCGTGGCCCTGTGGGAAGAGGGTGGAGTGCGTTGCTGGTGTCACACCGCCATGCTGCCAGGTCGCCGGAGACTGCTGTGGCGGTTGTCCACAGGGAGCCCGGTGAAGTCGTACTGTCATACGTTCCGTGCGGACGCTCCGGTGCGGGCGGACGTTCCGGTGCGGCGGGAGTCACGTCGCACGAGTGCCCCGGCCGGGAATGGCGGCCGCCTCGCGTACGTTCCTGTGCTGGATGACTTCCCCGAGCCACCAGAGGAGCGCGAGCGAGATGCAGGGCACTGTGACGATGTACAGCACGACGTGGTGCGGTTACTGCCGTCGGCTGAAGAGCCAGATGGACCGCGAGGGCATCGCGTACACCGAGATCAACATCGAGCAGGACCCGGAGTCGGCGGCATTCGTGGAGAAGGCGAATGGCGGAAACCAGACGGTTCCGACCGTGCGCTTCGCAGACGGTTCGACGCTGACCAACCCGTCGCTGGCCCAGGTGAAGCAGAAGGTCGGCGTCTGACGACCTCGCCGTCCGACGGCCTCGGCGGCCGACGCCGTCGGCTGCGAGAACCGCGAAGGTGCGGGTCGGCAGTGGCTTGCCGTACCACATCTCGATCAGGCGGGCCGCGATCGAGATGCCGTACGGGGGCAGCACCTCGCCGGACTCGAAGGCGGCGCCCAGTTCCTCACGGGAGAACCAGCGGGCCTCGTGTATCTCGTCGCCGTCCACCTGTACCTCGGTCGACGTGGCACGGGCCAGGAAGCCCAGCATCAGGCTGGACGGGAACGGCCAGGGCTGGCTGGCGACGTACTCGACCTGCCCGACCGTGACGCCGACCTCCTCCCAGACCTCGCGGCGCACCGCCTGTTCGATGGACTCTCCGGGCTCCACGAATCCGGCGAGCGTCGAGAAGCGGCCCTCGGGCCAGTGCACCTGGCGGCCGAGCAGCACGCGGTCGTCGTCGTCGGTCACTGCCATGATCACGGCGGGGTCCGTGCGCGGATAGTGCTCGGCGCCGCATGCCTGGCAGCGGCGGATGTGGCCTGCCGCGGCGATGACGGTGCGCTCGCCGCAGCGGGAGCAGAAGCGGTGGGTGCGCTGCCAGTTCTCCAGGCCCACCGCGTGCACCATGAGGCCGACGTCCCGCGACGAGAGCAGCAGACCGGCCTCGCGCAGGCCCGCCGGCCGTGCCGACTGGTCGATACGGCCGGGCAGGGAGTCCTTCTGCAGCGCGAAGTAGCTGACGCCGTCCGTGTCCGTGCCCAGGAAGTAGCGGTGCGCCTCGGTGAGCGGGGCCTCGAAGGACGGGGTCATCACGAGTTCGGTACGGCCGTCCGCCGTCTCGTCGATGAGCACCTGACCGCCGGAGACCACGAAGCAGCGAGTCGTGGGGTGGCTCCACGCGGCCGCGAGCCAGGCCTCGTCGAGCCGGTGGTGGGCCGCGCGGTCGATGCCGCTCGGGGCGGTGAGCGAGATGGGTCGGTCGGCGGTGTGGTCGGTCCAGGTGGTCACGGGTGCTTGCAACTCCCCCAGTGGAACGGGCTGTTTCGGTGGGCGGTTCAGCGGGATGTAGGGCAGGGGGCGACCGGGCCGGGCTCGGGCGGGGCGTGCCGGGCGATTCTTCCAGTGTGCCCGGCGCGCGGTGCCGGTCCGGGGGGCACGGGTCGGTCAGGGGGCATGGCGCCAGTTCTCCGCGAGGTCGTCCCAAAGGTAGGCGGAGGTCTCGACGCCCTTGAGGAGCAGGTCCAGCTCGACCTTCTCGTTGGGGGCGTGCCAGCCGTCGGAGGGGACGGAGATGCCCAGGAACAGGACCGGTGCGCCGAGAACCTCCTGGAGGTCGGCGGCCGGGCCGGAGCCACCCTCGCGGGTGAAGCGGACGGGTCCCTCGAAGGCCCGGCCCATGGCGCGGGCGACGGACTGGAGGGCGGGGTGGTCGAGCGGGGTCAGACAGGGGCGGGTGGCCGGACCGAAGGTGACCTCGCACCGGATGCCGGCGGGTATCTGCCCGTCGGCCCAGGCGCGGACGGCCTTCGCGATGTGGTCCGGGTCCTGTCCCGCGACCAGCCGGAAGGACAGCTTCACCATGGCCGAGGACGGGATGATCGTCTTGCTGCCGGGGCCCTGGTAGCCGCCGCCGATGCCGTTGACCTCTGCGGTGGGACGTGCCCAGATGCGTTCGAGGGTGGTGTGTCCGGCCTCGCCGTGGGTGGCGTGGGACTTGGCGGTGCGCAGCCACGTCGACTCGTCGAAGGGCAGCTCGGCGAAGAGCTCGCGCTCACGGTCGGTGAGTTCGACGACTCCGTCGTAGAAGCCGGGCACCGCCACGCGCGCGTGCTCGTCGTGCAGGGCGGCGACCAGTCGGGCGGCCGCGGTCGCCGGGTTGGGCACGGCGCCGCCGAAAGAGCCGGAGTGGATGTCCTGCTCGGGTCCGTGCAGGACGATCTCGCACTCGGCGAGGCCGCGCATGCCGGTGCAGACGGTCGGGGTGTCCTCGGACCACATACCGGTGTCGGAGACGATCACGGCGTCGGCGGCGAGCCGGTCGGCGTGGTCCTCGACGAGAGCCCGGAAGTGCGGTGAGCCGGACTCCTCCTCCCCCTCGATCAAGAGCTTCAGGCTGACGGCCGGGGCGGTGCGGCCGGTGGCGGCGAGGTGGGCGCGGACGCCGAGTGTGTGGAAGAACACCTGGCCCTTGTCGTCGGCGGCACCGCGCGCGTAGAGACGGTTTTCGCGGACGACGGGCTCGAAGGGGTCGCTGTCCCAGCCGTCCTCGCGCGCGGCGGGCTGCACGTCGTGGTGGCCGTAGACGAGGACCGTGGGGGCTTCGGGGTCGCCGGAGAGCCACTCGGCGTAGACGGCCGGGGCGCCTTGCGTCTCCCAGATCTCGGCCACCGGGAAGCCGGCCTCCCGGAGCTTGGCGGCGAGCCAGTCGGCGCTGCGCCGTACATCGGCGGCGTGGTCGGGCTGGGCCGACACGGAGGGGATGCGCAGCCATGCGGCGAGGTCGTCGAGGAACGCAGCGCGGTGCTGCTCGATGTACGTACGGACGACGCTGTCCGGGGTCTGGCTCATGTCCACGACCCTATAGGCCCGCACGGACATCATCGGCGGGCATATGTCACACCCGGGGTTCTCCGACATCCGGCTCCGGGACCGGAGCCGGGGCGGGTTCGGGAGCGGGTTCCGACTCCGGGTCGGGCTCCGGGTCGGGCTCCGGTTCGGGCTCTCCGAGGAGCAGCCGTTCGAGGGCGGCCCGGTCCGGCAGTCCGTCCGGGCGTACGACCTCGCCGCTGCGGACGTGGAGGAAGGCGGCGGTGACCGACTCCGGCGGCACGCCCTGCTGCTCGGCCCAGCCGAGGCGGTAGACCGCGAGTTGCAGCGGGTCGGCGGTCTGGGTCCGGCCGGTTTTCCAGTCGACGATCTCGTACGTCGCACTGTCCCCGTCGCCGTTCTTGTAGACGGCGTCGATGCGGCCCCTCACGACGCGGCCCGCCAGCGCGAGCTGGAAGGGGGCCTCGACACGGTGGGGTGTGCGGCGGGCGTACTCGGTGCGCTCGAAGGCTTCCTTGAGTGCTTCCAGGTCGCGTTCGTCCGCGATCTCGGCGTCGGCGCCGGGCAGCTCTTCGGGCTCCAGCAGGGGCAGCGTCAGTGCCTCGAACCGGGCTTCGACCCAGGCATGGAACCGGGTGCCTCGGCGCGCGGCGGGCTGCGGGGGGCGCGGCATGGGGCGCGCGAGTTCCCGCGCGAGCCCGTCCGGGTCCTCGGCCAGACGCATCAGTTGGGACGCGGTGAGTGCCGTCGGCAGCAATACGTCGGTGACGCTCTGCCGGGCGCGCAGCAGCTCCCCGCTGAGCGCGTCCAGGTCGCGGTCCCAGGAGTCGACGGTCCGCGCCTCCTCGGGGGTGAGGGGCGTGCGCTCGGGCCCGGCGGGGTGGTGGGGCCGGACCTCGGACCGCGCGGCGGGGCGGGTGGCCTGGTGCGGGACCGTGGGGCGCTCCGTGCTCCAGGACTCCCAGTCGTCCGGATCATCCGGATCATCCGGATCGTCCGGATCGTCCCAGTCACCCAGGTCATCCGGGGCATCCGCGTGGTCCGGGTGGGCCGCGTCCTCGGGGTGGTCCGTCGTGTCGGTCGCGTCGCCCGAGGCGGGCTCGTCGTCCGGTGGCGTCGGCCAGTCCGGGTCGTCGTGGCCCGCGGGGTCGTGGCCGGCCGCCGGGTGGTGGGCGTCCTCGGCAGAGGTGAGGGCGTCCAGGTGGGCGAGGACGGTCTCGGCGGCCGCGCGGCGGCGGGCCAGGGCGTCGGCGTCCAGGGGCAGCGGCCAGGCCTGGTCGGCCGTCTCCCGGTGCAGGGCCGGGTTCTCCTCGTCCTCCTCGGGCTCGTCGGCCCAGGCCTCGATCTCGCCGTACCCGGCGGCGCAGTGTTCGTACAGGTTCCGCAGGAACGCGGAGGGTCCGCGGGGTTTCTTCTGGGTGGGGCCCCACCAGTGGCCGGAGCCGAGGAGCAGCGAGCGGGGGCGGGTGAAGGTGACGTAGCCGAGGCGCAGTTCCTCGGTGTGCTGGTGCTCCTTCATGGCCTCCTGGAAGGCCTTCATGCTTCGGGAGTCCCAGGTGTCGATGTCGGGCAGGGTGTCGGCGTCTCCGCGCAGGGCATGCGGCAGCACCCTGGCCTGGGAGGTCCACTTCTCGCGACCCTGGGTGCTGGGGAAGGCGCCCTTGACCAGGCCGGGCACGGCGACGACGTCCCATTCCAGGCCCTTGGACTTGTGCGCGGTGAGCACCTTCACGGTGTTCTCGCCGCCGGGGAGGGCGTTGTCCAGGCCCTTCTCGTACTGGGCGGCGGTGCGCAGGAAGCCGAGGAAGGCCAGCAGGGTCGCCTCGCCGTCGTGCGATGCGAAGGAGGCGGCGGTGTCCAGGAAGTTCGACAGGGTCTCGCGGCGGCGGGCGGCCAGCGCATGCGGGGACGCCGACAGCTCCACCTCCAGGCCGGTGACGGCGAGGACCCGGTGCAGGACATCCATCAGCGGGTCGGCCAGCGAGCGGCGCAGCTCGCGCAGTTCGGTGGCCAGGCGGGCGAAGCGCACGCGCGCGTCCGGGGAGAACGGCAGCCCGTCGTCGTCCCGCTCGCCGTCGGTGCGGGTGGCGCCGGTGGAGGCGGTGAAGGGGTTCTCCAGGAACGTGTCGAGGGCGTCCGCGAGCGATATCACCTCGGACGGGTCGACGCCTTCGACGGCCCCGGCGAGCCGGCGGTCCGGGTCCTCGTCGGCGTCCGCGCGCGCGTGGGCCACGAGCAGCCGGGCGCGCCGCCCGAGCAGGGCGAGGTCGCGCGGCCCGATGCGCCAGCGCGGGCCGGTCAGGAGGCGGACCAGGGAGGCATTGGCGCCGGGGTCCTGGAGCACCTCGCAGACGGCGACCAGGTCGGCGACCTCGGGCAGGTGCAGCAGCCCGGACAGCCCCACCACCTCGACCGGGACGTCACGGGCGACGAGGGCGCCCTGGATCTCGGCGAAGTCACCGGCGGTGCGGCACAGGACGGCGATCTCGCCGGGTGCCTTCCCGGTGCGCACGAGGTGCGCGACGGAGTCCGCGATCCAGTCGATCTCCTCCGCGTGGGTGCGCAGCAGGGCGCAGCGGACCGTGCCGTCACGTTCGGCGCCGGGGGCCGGGCGGAGGGCCTCCACGCCCGCGTGCATGACGCGCAGGGGCTCGGCGAGGCCGTTGGCGAGGTCCAGGAGGCGGCCGCCGCTTCGGCGGTTCTCGCTGAGCGCCTGGCGGGTGGCGGGTCGGCCGTCGGCGTGGGCGAAGTGCTCGGGGAAGTCGTCGAGGTTGGCCACGGAGGCGCCGCGCCAGCCGTAGATCGCCTGGCAGGGGTCGCCGACGGCGGTCACCGGGTGGCCCGTGCCCCGGCCGAAGAGACCGGCGAGGAGGACGCGCTGGGCGACCGAGGTGTCCTGGTACTCGTCGAGCAGCACCACGCGGAACTCGTCGCGCAGCAGGCGACCCACTTCGGGGATGCCGGCGAGCCTCGCCGAGAGGGCGATCTGATCGCCGAAGTCGAGGAGGTCGCGCTCGCGTTTGGCGGCCCGGTAGCGCAGGACCAGGCCGGTCAGTTCACGGCGGGCGGCGGCGGTCTCGGGGATCTTGCGGAGGTCGGCGTTGGTGAGCTTGACGCTGTCCAGGGTGTGCAGCAGGCCGGTGTCGCTCGTGCGCAGGTCCTCGGGGTCCACGAGGTGTTCGGCGAGTTCGGAGTCGAGGGCGAGCAGATCGCTGACCAGGTCGGCGAAGGAGCGGGTGAGCGCCGGGTAGAGCCCGGGGGCCTCGCGCAGCACCCGCGCGGCGAGCTGGTAGCGGGTGGCGTCGGCGAGCAGCCGGGAGGTCGGTTCCAGGCCGAGGCGCAGCCCGTGGTCGGTCAGGAGGCGGCCGGCGAAGGCGTGGTAGGTGGAGATCACCGGTTCGCCGGGCGGGTTGTCCGGGTCGATCACGTCGGGGTCGGTGACGCCTGCCCTGACCAGCGCCTTTCGGACGCGTTCGGTGAGTTCGCCGGCCGCCTTGTTGGTGAAGGTCAGGCCGAGGACCTGTTCGGGGGTGACCTGTCCGGTGCCGACCAGCCACACCACGCGCGCGGCCATCACCGTGGTCTTGCCGGAGCCGGCCCCGGCCACGATCACCTGCGGGGCGGGCGGCGCGGTGATGCAGGCCGTCTGCTCCGGGGTGAACGGGATGCCAAGGAGCTCCTTGAGCTGCTCGGGGTCGGTGATGCGGGCTGGCATGTCGCTGAGAGTAGCGGCGGGCACTGACAGCCGACGCGGGTTCGGCCGACGGGCAGGGAAGAAGGCCAGGTCGGGGCGGGTGGTGCGATGCGTCACGCGGGCTACTCGACCACGTGCCGGCCCTCCGGCCGGGCGCTGCAGGAGGCCCGGAACGCGCAGTGGGCACAGTGCTGGCCGGTGCTCGGCGTGAACCGTTCGTCGAGGACTTTTCCGGCGGCGGTGGCCAGCAGCTCGCCGACCCATTCCCCTTCCAGCGGCTCCTGGGCCTGCACCTTGGGCAGGGTCTCGCCGCCGTCGCGTCCGGCCGCGCCCTGGCGCAGGTGCACGAGTTCGGCGCCTCCGGCCTCGGGGCGTACTCCGTCGAAGGCGTCGTCCACGGCGCCCGCGCCGACGGCGAGCTGGTAGACGGCGAGCTGGGGATGGCGGGCCACTTCGGCGGCGCTGACCGGCTGTTTTCCGGTCTTGAAGTCGACGACGTAGGCGCGCCCCTGGTTGTCAGTCTCGACGCGGTCCATCTGGCCGCGGATGCGCACCTCGTAGTCGCCCGCCTCGAGGGTGACGTCGAAGTCGTGCTCGCTGGCCACCGGGGTGCGCCCGGTGCGGTCCAGTACGTGCCATTTCAGGAAGCGTTCGAGCGCCACGCGCGCGTGCTCGTACTCCTGCGCGGACTTCCAGGGCGCGTCGAAGGCGAGCGCGTTCCACACCGAGTCCAGCCGCTCCATGAGGACGTCGAGGTCAGCGGGGGTGCGGCCGGAGGCGACCTCGTCGGCGAGGACGTGCACGACGTTGCCGAGGCCCTGGGCAGTGGTGGCGGGCGCGTCGGCCTTGACCTCGCGTCCCAGGAACCACTGGAGGGCACAGGTGCCCGCGAGCTGGCCGAGGGCGCTGCCGGACAGCACTACGGGCTGGTCGCGGTCGCGCAGCGGGACCTTGCTGACGGTCGGTTCGAACATGCCCCACCAGCGATAGGGGTGCGCCGACGGTACGAGGGGGCGGCCGTCCTCGTCGGACAGCGCGGCAAGCCGGGCCAGCCGACGGGCGGCGGCCTCGCGGAGGGCGTCGGACGCGCGCGGGTCCACCGTCGTGGCGCGCAGTTCGGCGACGAGCGCGACGACGGACAGCGGGCGGCGCGGACGTCCGGTGACGTCCTGCGGCTCGACGCCCAGTTCGGTGAGGAACCGGGAGGGCTGGTCGCCGTCGTCGGCGGGCGCCTTCACGGCGGTGACGACGAGGCGTTCACGCGCGCGCGTGGCGGCGACGTAGAAGAGGCGGCGCTCCTCGGCGAGCAGTGCGCCCGGGGTGAGGGGTTCGGCGAGTCCGTCACGGCCGATGCGGTCGGCCTCCAGGAGGGAGCCGCGGCGGCGCAGGTCCGGCCAGAGTCCCTCCTGGACCCCGGCGACGACGACGAGCCGCCACTGAAGGCCTTTGGACCGGTGGGCGGTCATCAGGCGGACCGCGTCGGGCCGTACGGCGCGCCGGGCGAGGGTGTCGGCGGCGATGTCCTGGGCGTCGACCTCCTCCAGGAAGTTCAGGGCGCCTCGGCCACCGGTGCGCTCCTCCGCGCGCGCGGAGGTGGCGAACAGGGCGCATACGGCGTCCAGGTCGCGATCGGCGTTGCGGCCGGCCGCGCCGCCGCGTCGGGCCGCCCATGCCAGCCGGCCGGGCCACGGGGTGCCCGCCCACAGCTCCCAGAGCGCCTCCTCGGCCGTGCCGCCGTCCGCGAGCCGCTGTCGGGCCTTGCTGAGCAGTGCGCCAAGCCGTTGGGCGCCCCGGGCGTAGGCCGGGTCGTGGGCGACGAGACGCTCGGGTTCGGCGAGCGCCTGCGCGAGCAGCACGTCCGAGGGAGGAGGCAGCGGGTTCCCGGCCGCCCGCTCCTCCTCGCGCAGGGCCCGGCCCAGGCGGCGCAGGTCGGCGGTGTCCATACCGGCGAGCGGGGAGGTCAGCAGGGTGAGGGCGGTCTCGGTGTCGAGCCAGGAGGATTCCACGTTCCTGGCCGTGCCCTCGTGCGCCGTGCCCTCGCGCGCCATGTCCTCGTGGTCCTCGTGTCCGGCTCCTCGTGAGGCCTCGGCCGTCGCCGCCGCTCGGAGCGCCGTCAGGAGCGGTGCGACCGCCGGTTCGTGGCGCAGCGGCAGGTCGTCGCCGTCGATGTCCAGGGGGACACCGGCGGCCGTGAGGGCCCGGCGGACGGCTGGGATGGTGCGTGATCCGGCGCGTACCAGGACGGCCATCTCGCTCCAGCGGACGCCGTCCTCCAGATGGGCCCTGCGGAGGATGTCGGCGATGTTGTCCAGCTCCGTGCCGGGCGTGGGGTAGGTGTAGACCTCGACGCGGCCGCCGCCCTGGGCCGGGGTGAGTTCCCGGTGGGCGCGCACCTTGTCGGCCGGGAGGCGGGTCAGCGGCATGCGCTGGGTGAGCAGACGGGTGGCGGTGAGCAGGGCCGCGCCGGCGCGGCGGGAGGTCCGCAGGACCTCGACGGGGGCCGGACCGCCGTCCGTGCGCGGGAACTGCGCGGGGAAATCCAGGATGCCGTTCACATCCGCGCCACGGAACGCGTAGATCGACTGGTCCGGGTCGCCGAACGCGACCAGGGTGCGTCCGCCGCCGGCCAAGGCGTGCAGCAGGCGTACCTGGGCGGGGTCGGTGTCCTGGTACTCGTCGACGTACACGGCGTCGTACTGGGCGGCGAGCCGGCCGGCGACCTCGGGGCGGTGTGCGAGCAGCACCGCGCGGTGGACGAGTTCCGCGTAGTCGAGGACGCCCTGCATGTCGAGCACGTCCAGGTACTCGGCGAGGAACGCGGCGGCGGCACGCCAGTCGGGGCGGCCCGTGCGGCGGGCGAAGGCGTCCAGGGCTTCGGGGCCGAGGCCCAGTTCCCGGCTGCGTGCGAGCACGGCGCGGACCTCGTCCGCGAAGCCGCGGGTGGTAAGGCAGGCACGGAGTTCGTCCGGCCAGCGCACGTGCGTGAGACCGAGCCGTTCCAGGTCCAGCTGGCCGTCGAGCAGTTCGCGGACGGTGACGTCCTGCTCGGGGCCGGAGAGCAGTCGCAGCGGCTCCGCGAACAGGTCGCTGTCCTGGTGGGCGCGGACCAGGGCGTAGCAGTACGAGTGGAAGGTGGTGGCCTGGGGCGCCCGGGCCGTCCCCATGCGCCGTGCCATGCGGTCGCGCAGTTCGACGGCCGCCTTGCGACTGAACGTGAGTACGAGGATCCGCGCGGGGTCGGCTCCGCGGGCGACGCGTGCCGCGACGGACTCGACGAGCATGGTGGTCTTGCCGGTGCCGGGCCCCGCGAGGACGAGCATCGGACCGGCGCGGTGGTCAACCACCGCGCGCTGGGCGGCGTCAGGACGAGGGGGGTCGGGCTCGGCGGGTGGCGTACGCACCAGTCGGTAAGCGCCACGGCTCCCCTGCCGCGTCGGAAGATGCGGCAGGTGCTTGGTGGAGGAAGAGGAGCTCACGTGGTTCGCCGGTCCTGGTGGTCGTACTGGTGGTCGGGGCGCCGCGCGCGGAGCGCGGTGACCGCGGGGTGAGGGGGACGCGTTCCGTCGACGCTACGCCGCCGGGCGGGGCGGAAGCAGGGCTTCCGCTTCTTCCCTCGGGGTGCACACGTCCCGTGGGGCCCGTACCTCACGAACGTACGTCATGCCCCGGACATCCCCGGTGTCCCTCGTACGGGCCACAGGTTCCCCCTGAAGGCGCCCGATGGCGGAAGCTGTCAGGTGTGACCTTCCGCGCCCTCTTCGCCGTCCCATCGCGCGCGTCTCATGTCGAGCCGCGGCAGATGGCCCTCGGCGGCCCTGCTCGCCTCCTTGAGCGGGGTGCCCTCCGCACGGTAGTGGTCGAGGGCCCGGAGTTCGTGGCCCGGGAGCAGTCCGCCGTCCGCGCGCACCACACGCCACCACGGGACGGCTCCGCCGTAGAGCGCCATCACCCGGCCGACCTGCCGCGGGCCGCCCTCCTCCAGCCACTCGGCGACGTCCCCGTACGTCATGACCCGTGCCGGCGGAATGCGTTCCGCGACGTCCAGGACCCGCTCGGCGTACTCCGGCAGCGCGCCCGTGCGGCCGTCGGCGCCGCCCGCGCGGGTGACCTCCGGAAGGTTCTCCTCGCTCATTCCCCCCATCCTGCCCCACCCCGCCGACAGGCTGAGGCGTTGGGCGCCCGGCGCATCCCTCGCCCCGGAGCGGCGCGTCCGGCAGACTGTGCGCCCCCGCATTTGCACCCTGATGCCCCCGTGTGTCGGCGGAGCATGCCACCATCTTGCGGGCGGTGACTGGTGATACGAGATCAAGAAGAGATACGAGATCAAGAAGAGACGATGAAGCAGCAGGGCGTGCACCCCGAAGGCGCGGAGAGCACCTCCGGCGATCCTGCGCACCCGTCCGGCGGCCCTTCGCGGGCCTCCGGCGGTCCTTCGCGTCCGGACACCGCCAAGGAGCACACCGGCGACGGTCACACGGATGACGGTCACCCCGACGACGGTCGCACCGATGAGGTGGAGGGCGACGAACCGCTGCTCCCCGCGCGCGTGCACCGGCCGTCCGACCTCATGCGGCTGCTGGTGGGCGTGCTCGCGATCGCCGTCCTGCTCGCCATCGCCGCGTTCGCGCACGGAACCACTTCCGGGCTCGAACAGGACATCAACAAGGGCACCGGCCAGGCACCCGACCTGCTGATCAAGATCGCGGGGCTGGTGTCCAGCATCGCGATCCTCCTGGTGCCGGTCGCCTTCGCGATCGAGCGCCTGATCAAACGGGACGGGCTGCGCATCGCCGACGGTGTGCTCGCGGCGGTCCTCGCCCATGGTGTGACACTCGCCACCGACCTCTGGGTGGCCAGGGCGGCCCCCGGCTCGATCCAGGAGGCGCTGACCCAGCCCTCCCCCGGCGACATCCACGCGCTGACCGACCCGGTGCACGGCTATCTGGCCCCCGTCATCGCGTACATGACGGCCGTCGGGATGTCCCGAAGGCCCCGCTGGCGGTCCGTGCTGTGGGTCGTGCTGCTGCTGGACGCCTTCTCGATGCTGGTCACCGGCTACACGACACCGTTCTCGATCATCCTCACGGTGCTGATCGGCTGGTCCGTGGCGTACGGCACGCTGTACGCGGTCGGCTCGCCGAATGTCCGCCCCACAGGGCAGACCCTGATGGCCGGACTGCGGCACGTCGGTTTCCACCCCGTCAGCGCGGCGCGCGAGGAAGCCTCGGACACGGAGAACGGCGACCGTGGCCGACGCTACTTCGTCACCCTGGAGGACGGCCCGCCGCTGGACGTCACCGTGGTCGACCGGGAGCAGCAGGCGCAGGGCTTCTTCTACCGCGCGTGGCGCAATCTGACCCTGCGCGGCTTCGCCACCCGCAGCAGCCTCCAGTCGCTGCGCCAGGCGCTGGAGCAGGAGGCCCTGCTCGCGTACGCGGCCATCGCGGCCGGCGCCAACGCCCCGAAGCTGATCGCGACCTCCGAACTGGGGCCGGACGCGGTCATCCTCGTCTACGAGCACACCGGCGGGCGGACGCTGGACGCGCTGGCCGACGAGGAGATCACCGACGAACTGCTGCGCAACACGTGGCACCAGGTGCGTGCGCTGCAGTCCCGGCGCATCGCGCACCGCAGGCTGGCGGGTGACGCGATCCTGGTGGATCGTTCCGGCACGGTGATCCTCACCGATCTGCGCGGTGGCGAGATCGCGGCCGGTGACCTGCTGCTGCGCATGGACGTCGCCCAGATGGTGACCACGCTCGGCCTGCGGGTGGGCGCGGAGCGGGCGGTGGCCTCCGCGGTCCGCGTCCTCGGACCGGACGCCGTGGCCGACTGTCTGCCGATGCTCCAGCCGATCGCCCTGACCCGTTCCACGCGCGCGACGCTGCGAAGACTGGCCCGCGAGCGGGCTCAGCGGGAGCGCGAGGCGGTCCTTGAGGCCTCGCGGCAGGCGAAGCAGGCCCGTCTGGAGGAGACCTCCGAAGGCACCGGGTCCGCGCCCGAAGGTCCCGACAAGAAGACCGAGAAGAAAGCGGTGCGCGCCGAGCAGCGGGCCGAGAAGCGGGCCATCGACGAAGCCCTGGAGGAGGCCCGCGAAGAGGACCTGCTCACCCAGATCCGGCACCAGGTGCTGCGGATCAGGCCGCAGGCCCCCGTGGAACCTGCCCGCCTCGAACGGATCAGGCCACGCACGCTGATCAGTTTCATCGCGGGCGCCATCGGCGCCTACTACCTGCTGACGCAGCTCACCCACATCGAGTTCGGCACGCTCTTCGCCCAGGCCCAGTGGGGTTGGGTGATCGCGGCGGTGCTGTTCTCGGCGCTCAGCTACGTCGCCGCGGCCATGGCACTGCTCGGGTTCGTGCCCGAGCGGGTGCCGTTCGTACGGACCGTGGCGGCACAGGTCGCCGGGTCGTTCGTGAAGATCGTGGCCCCGGCCGCGGTCGGCGGCATCGCCCTCAACACACGCTTCCTCCAGCGCTCGGGGGTCAGGCCGGGCCTGGCGGTGGCCAGCGTGGGCGCCTCGCAGCTGTTCGGGCTCGGCTGTCACATCCTCATGCTGCTGTCCTTCGGCTATCTGACCGGCACCGAGAAGACCCCGTCCCTGTCGCCCTCCCGCACGGTCATCGCCGGCCTGCTCACGGTGGCGGTGCTGGTGCTCGTGGTGACCTCGGTGCCGTTCCTGCGGAAGTTCGTCGCCACGCGCGTACGGTCGCTGTTCGCGGGTGTCGTGCCGCGCATGCTCGACGTGCTGCAGCGGCCGCAGAAGCTGGTGACCGGGATCGGCGGCATGCTCCTGCTCACCGCCTGCTTCGTGATGTGCCTGGACGCGTCGATCCGGGCCTTCGGGGACGGCACGGTCTCACTCAGCATCGCCAGCGTGGCGGTCGTCTTCCTCGCCGGAAACGCCCTCGGCTCGGCGGCGCCGACCCCGGGCGGCGTGGGCGCGGTGGAGGCGACCCTGACGGTCGGTCTGATCGCCTTCGGCCTGCCCAAGGAGGTGGCCGCGCCGGCGGTGCTGCTGTTCCGCCTGCTGACGCTTTGGCTTCCGGTGCTGCCCGGCTGGCTCGCCTTCAACCACCTCTCACGCAAGGGCTCCCTGTAGGCGCGGGACGGCGATGCCCCGTACGGCAGCACGGAGCACGGCGAGTACCTCGTACGGCCCGCGCCCCGAGCGTCCCACGGTGCGCCGCCCCAGGATGGGAACATGCCGAACCCCTCCCGGATCCGCGCCGCCGTGACCGCCGCCGCCCTGCTGTCCTCCCTGGTGGCGGGCTGTGCCACCGACTCCGGGAGTGGGAGCGGCGACCTGACCAAGCAGGAACTGGACTGGAAGGACTGCCCGGCGCCCTCCCCCGCCGAGGGCGGCGGAGGCGCTCCGTCGCCGCTGCCGAACGGCGGCACCTGGCAGTGCGCCACCCTGCGCGCCCCCCGGGACTGGAACGACCCCAAGGGCGACACCATCGGCATCGCGCTGATCCGGGCGAAGGCGAGCGGCGACCCGGGCAAGCGGATCGGCTCACTGATCTTCAACTTCGGCGGCCCCGGCGGTTCCGGCGTCACCACACTGCCCGCCTTCGGCGAGGACTACACGAAACTGCGCACCCGCTACGACCTGGTCAGCTTCGACCCGCGCGGGGTCGGCCGCAGCGACCCGGTGGAGTGCGAGAGCGACGCGCAGCTCGACGATTACTTCCAGCAGGACGCGACGCCCGACGACAAGGCCGAGCGCGCCCAGCTCCTGGAACGCACCAAGAAGTTCAACGGGGCCTGCGAGAAGAACTCCAAGACGATCCTGCCGCACGTGCGCACCACGGACGCCGCCCGCGACATGGACCTGATGCGCCAGGTTCTCGGCGACAAGCAACTCCACTACTTCGGGATCTCGTACGGCACCGAACTCGGCGGCGTCTACGCCCACCTGTTCCCGAAGCACGTCGGCCGGGCGGTCTTCGACGGCGTCGTGGATCCCACGCAGAACCCCGAGGAGAGCTCGCTCGGGCAGGCCCGGGGCTTCCAGCTCGCGCTGGACAACTTCGCCGAGGACTGCACGTCCAAGATCGAGGAGTGCCCGATCGGCGACACACCGCAGGACGTCAAGGACCGCATCGCCAAGCTGCTCGCGAGCCTGGAGAAGAAGCCGATCCCGGGCGTCTTCCCGCGTGAGCTGACCCAGACCGCCGCCACCAACGGCATCGCGCAGTCCCTTTACTCCAAGGACTTCTGGGAGTACCTCACCGAGGGCCTGGAGCAGGCATACGACGGTGACGGCAGGATCCTGATGCTGCTGTCCGACTCCATGAACGGCCGCAGCGAGAACGGCGAGTACAGCAACATCACCGCCGCCAACGTCGCCGTCAACTGCGCCGACGACAAGCCTCGGTACACCGCCGACTACGTGCAGCAGAAGGTGCCGGAGTTCCGCTCGGCCTCCCCCCTGTTCGGGGACTACCTGGCCTGGGGCCTGGTCAGCTGCACCAACTGGGCGGTACCGGGCGCCGCCGACCATCCCGATGTGAGCGCGCCGGGGTCGGCACCGATCCTCGTCGTGGGCAACACCGGCGACCCGGCGACCCCCTACGAGGGCGCGCGCAGGATGGTGGACGCGCTCGGCAAGGGCGTGGGCGTCGAGCTGACGTACAAGGGGCAGGGGCACGGCGCGTACGACAGCAAGAACAAGTGCGTGCAGGACGCGGTGAACGGATACCTGCTCGACGGGAAGGTGCCGTCGGCCGACACGGTCTGCTCCTGACCAGACCGACCCGACCGGACTGCCCTGACCGCCTTCCCTCGACAAAGCAGCAGCTCAAAGGGTTATCCACAGGCCAAAACGGGATCGGTTCGATCGGCCTACGATGTCCTCACTGCTCCTCGCGGCACAGCGCGGAGAGCTCGTGACGGGGGGACGTATGTCGCGTTTCGTACGGTGGACGGCCGTGGCCGCCACCGCGGTGCTGGTCGCGGGATGCAGCAGTGGATCGTCCGGGTCGGGCGGGGACGAGGGGAAGGGCGGGCCGACGTCACCCAAGGCGTCACCGGCCGACCCGAGGACGGCCGCCCTGCCCGCCTCACTGACGACCCAGAAGCCCGGCTGGCACCGCTGCGAGGGGACGGGCAACGCACCGGCGCCGAGCGGAGACTGGCGGTGCGCCACGCTCAAGGTGCCGCTGGACTGGGCGAAGCCGGGCGGTGAGACGATCGGCCTGTCCCTGATCCGGGCCAGGGCGACCGGCGACGACCGCATCGGCTCGCTGCTGTTCAACTTCGGCGGACCGGGAGGCTCGGGAGTGTCCTCGATGCCCTACTACGGGAGCACGGTCGCCAAGCTGCGCGAGCGGTACGACCTGGTGAGCTGGGATCCGCGCGGGGTCGGGGCCAGCGAGGGCATCCGCTGCCGCGGCGACCGGGAGATCCGCACCGCCGAGACGGTGGACGCCACCCCGGACACCCCGGCCGAGGAGCGGGCCTACTTCCAGGACGCCACCGACTTCGGCAAGGGCTGTGTCCGGGCCGCCGGCAAGCTGATGACCCATGTGTCGACGACCGACACGGCACGCGACATGGACCTGATGCGCCAGGTCCTCGGCGACAGCCAAACTCATTACTTCGGCATCTCCTACGGCACCGAACTCGGCGGCGTCTACGCCCACCTGTTTCCGAAGCACGTGGGCCGCATGGTCCTGGACGCGGTGGTCGACCCGAGCGCGGACACCGTGGGCCACGCCGAGAACCAGGCCCGGGGCTTCCAGCGGGCCCTCGACGACTACCTGAGGTCGACGGGCCAGGACCCGAAGCAGGGAACACGGAAGATCGCCGACCTGCTGGCGGAGATCGACGCCGGTCCGCTGCCCGCCTCGTCCGGCCGAAAGCTGACCGAGACGCTCGCGATCACCGGCATCGTCGTGACGCTGTACAGCAAGAGCGCCTGGCCGATGCTCACCAGCGCCCTGAAGGCTGCCGAAGGGGGCGACGGTTCAAAACTGCTGGCCCTCGCCGACGAGTACAACGACCGCGACTCCACGGGACACTACGGCACGGCGACCCACGCCCAACGGGTCATATCGTGCCTGGACGAGCGGCAGCGGCCCACGCTCGCCCGGACGAAGAAGCTGCTGCCGGAGTTCGAGCGGATCTCGCCGGTGTTCGGCGCCCTTCTCGGCTGGGACACGGCCGGGTGGTGCCACGACTGGCCGGTGGCCGGACAGTACGACACCCCGGAGGTCGCCGCGTGGGGTGCGGCGCCGGTCCTGGTGGTCGGCAACACCGGCGACCCGGCGACGCCCTACGAAGGCGCCCGCCGGATGGCGGACGAACTGGGCAAGGGCGTCGGCGTGGAGCTGACCTGGAAGGGCGAGGGCCACGGGGCGTACGGCAACGGGAGCGACTGCGTCGACTCCACGGTCAACGCCTACCTGCTGAACGGCACGGTCCCGCGGGACGGCAAGGTCTGCGCCTAGGGCAGGCCGTCAGGTTTCCCGGGGCAACGGAGAAAGCCCGGAGAGGCCCGGCACTCATGGTGCCGGGCCTCTCCGGGACCTGGATGGCTGTGCCGCCGACCGGTCTAGTAGACCGGCTTGTCCGGTTCGATCTGGTTGACCCAGCCGATCACGCCGCCACCGACATGCACGGCGTCCGCGAAGCCCGCGGACTTCAGCACGGCAAGGACCTCGGCGCTGCGGACACCCGTCTTGCAGTGCAGGACGATCTTCTTGTCCTGCGGAAGGGTCTGCAGCGCGGCGCCCAGGAGGAACTCGTTCTTCGGGATCAGCTTGGCGCCCGGGATGGAGACGATCTCGTACTCGTTCGGCTCACGGACATCGATGATCTCGATGTTCTCTCCGTCGTCGATCCACTCCTTGAGCTGCTTGGGAGTGATCGTCGAACCGGCGGCCGCCTCCTGGGCCTCCTCGGAGACCACGCCGCAGAAGGCCTCGTAGTCGATGAGCTCGGTGACGGTCGGGTTCTCGCCGCAGAGCGCGCAGTTCGGGTCCTTGCGGACCTTGACCTGGCGGTACTGCATCTCCAGGGCGTCGTAGATCATGAGCCGGCCGACCAGCGGTTCACCGGTGCCGGTGAGAACCTTGATCGCCTCGGTGACCTGGATGGAGCCGATGGACGCGCACAGCACGCCGAGGACGCCGCCCTCGGCGCAGGAGGGAACCATGCCGGGCGGCGGGGGCTCCGGGTACAGACAGCGGTAGCAGGGCCCGTGCTCGGACCAGAAGACGGAGGCCTGACCGTCGAAACGGTAGATCGAACCCCACACGTACGGCTTGTTCAGCAGCACACACGCGTCGTTGACCAGGTACCGGGTCGCGAAGTTGTCCGTGCCGTCGACGATCAGGTCGTACTGGCTGAAGATGTCCATCACGTTGTCGGCCTCGAGCCGCTGCTCGTGAAGGATCACGTCCACGTAGGGATTGATGCCTTTGACGGTGTCCCGCGCGGACTCGGCCTTGGAGCGGCCGATGTCGGCCTGGCTGTGGATGATCTGACGCTGGAGGTTCGACTCGTCGACCTCGTCGAACTCCACGATGCCGAGCGTGCCCACGCCCGCCGCGGCCAGGTACATCAGCGCGGGCGAACCGAGGCCGCCGGCGCCCACACACAGCACCTTGGCGTTCTTCAGCCGCTTCTGCCCGTCCATCCCGACGTCGGGGATGATCAGGTGGCGGGAGTACCGGCGGACCTCGTCTACGGTGAGCTCGGCGGCCGGCTCGACCAGGGGTGGCAACGACACGGGGACTCCGTTGGTCGGTCAATCACTACGTCTGTTCTCCCCGTAACACTGCCATGGCCTTTTTCATTCCGAGACACCCGTTCCGATCCGCGAGACGATGTCGTCCCAGTAACCGGGCATGGTCTCCCACGGGTCGACGCTGCCCCCGCGATCGGTGCGGTCGGTGAAGTAGATCGTGGCCGCGCCCTGCCAGCGGGCGATGCGCAGCGCTTCGTCGAGGTGTCCGCGGGGCACGCTGTGCACGAAGTGACAGAAGCGGTCGGGCGGGTAGTCGGCGGTCCACTCGGCCGCCTGGGACCAGCGGTAGTCGGCCCACGAGCCGCGGTAGGTCACCAGTTGGTCCGCGTTCTCGGCGTAACCCGGGTAGGGATGGGTGCCCTGGCCGAGGACGACATGAGCACCGTCACGGATCCCGCGGAGCGCGGTGACGACGCGGCGGACCTCGGGGAGGTCGCCTCGGTCCGCGGGGCAGCGGTCGACAAGGAAGCCGTCGACCCGGTACCAGTCGGCGTAGAGGTGGGCGTCGGCGAAGAGGTCCCCCGGGGCGCGGGTGCCATGGGCGCTGTCCAGATGGCCGAGGACCCGGACGCCGGCGTTGCGCAGCCGTCCGGCCGCTTCCAGGCAGTGCGGATCGGGGCGGCTGCCGGGACCCCTGCCGGAGACGTTGAGCACCACCCAGTGCAGGGGCGTGCCGGGGCGGGTGAGTTCGGCCCACTCGGTCGGGGCGACCAGAGGGTGCGCATAGCCGGGGATGCCGAAGCCGCTGCGCACACCGGTTCCCGCGGTGCCCGCCGTGGTACTGGTCAGATGCGGCATGCCGCCTCCATCCAGATGTCGGCGAGGGACTCCTCGAGGTTGATCCGGGGCCGCCAGCCGAGCCGGTCGCGGGCGGTGCGTACATCCGCCTGCTGCCAGCTGCCGCAGCCGTCCGGGTACGGGTACACGACCGGGGCCGCGTGGTCGGACTCCGCGCGGGGGTGGCCGATGGGCGCCCTGAGCGTGCCCGGCGGCCCGTCGAGTTCGTGCAGGGCCCCGCCGAATCCGGCGACGCGGGCGAGGACGGCGGCTGCGTCGCGGAGGCGGACGGCGCGCCCTGAGCCGATGTTGATGACGCCCTGCGCGGCGGAGAGCGACGCCGCGTGCACGGCGCGCGCCACGTCGCGGACGTCCACGAAGTCACGCTGGACGCCCAGGCCGCCGAGTTTGAGCTCGCCGTCGCCGGACTGCATGGCACGGCGCATCGCTTCGGCGAGCCGGCCGAGGGGGGAGCCCGCGGGAGTGCCGGGTCCGGCCGGGGAGAACACGCGCAGAACCACGGCATCCAGGCCCGAGCCCAGCACCAGTTCGGTGGCGGCGAGCTTGCTGACGCCGTACGGGCCGCCGGGGCGGGGCACGGCGTCCTCGGCCGTGGAGGATCCGGGCTGGCTCGGACCGTACTCGGCGCTGCAGCCGATCTGCACGAGCCGGGCGCCGCAGCCGCTCCGGCGCAGCGCCTCGCAGACGGTGGCGACGGCCACGGTGTTGTGCCGGGCCAGATCGCGGGCGCCGCCCCGGGTGGCTCCGGCGCAGTTGACGACGACTCCGGGATGGACCGCGTCGAGGAAGCGGGTGAGCGCTCCGGGGCTGCCGGTCGCGAGGTCGAAGCGCACGTCGGCGTCGTCCCCGCGGCCGAGTGCGGTGAGTTGCACGGCCGGGTCGGCGAGCAGGCGGTCGGCGACGAAGCGGCCGAGGTAGCCGTTGGCTCCGATCAGCAGGACCCTCATCGTTCGGCTCCCGGGGTGTGCGTTCCGGCTGCTCCGGGGGCTCCGGGCGCTCCGGGTCGGGAGGTGGTCATCTGGCTTTCTCCTTCTGAGGGTTGGTGCGGTGGCCGACGGCGGCAGGGCCGGTCGCCGACGGCGTGGAGAGGACGGGGGTGGGCGTGGCGGTCCGGCCGCGTGAGCGGGGGGCCGGTCACCGGTGCTCCCCCGTCGGCGCATGGGCGGCCGCGCGGGTCAGGGTGCGGGCCGCGTGGAACAGCAGGGCCAGGGCGGCCGCCCCGCAGGCGAGCGCGGGAACGCTGCCGGTTCCCCAGGTGTCGGCGAGGGTCTCGACGGGGGTCGCCAGGAACGCGCACCCGGGGAGACGGCCGCCGAGGACCAGGGCGAGGGCGAGGGCCTCGGTGGCGGCCGCGGTGGCAAGGGCGTGGACCGGGGCGTGCGGGAGCCGGTGCACGGCGAGGAGGCGGGCGAGCAGGAGGAGGACACCGAGGGTGAGGACCTGAGGCTGGGCGGCGGGTTCCCGCAGGGCCGCGCCGGTCAGGGCGGCCAGGGCCGTCAGCGCGCCCAGATACAGGGCGGCGGCGCCGAGCAGCAGTGGCCGCGCGGCGGCGGTGAACTCCTTCAGGCCGCGGCTGGCGGCGAGCCTGCGACGGGCGCGCGCGGCGAAGAGGTGGGCGGTCCAGGCGGCCGGGGCGCAGGCCAGGGCGAGGGCCAGGGCGGGCGCGGTGGTCAGCGGCCAGGCGCTGTCCGGTGCGGCGCCGGGCGGGCCGTCGGGGCCGCCGGTCAGCACGGCCTGCAGCAGTCCGTCGCCGAGGAGGGCGTAGCCGAGCAGCCAGTAGGTGGCGGCGCGGGTGCGGGCCGCCGTGCGCCACCCGTGGGTGTTCGGTGGTGTGCCGAGCGGGCCGCGGCGGAGTGCCAGGCGCGCACCGAGGGCCACGGCGAGCAGGCCTGCCGTGGCCGTGAGGAGACGGGTGCGGCCGTGGGTGAGGTGTGTGGCGGTCACGACCGCCGTGCCGAACGCTCCGGGAAGGAGGGTGAGCAGGATCCAGCCGAGGCGCGCTCGGGGCACGGGCGTGGGCCCGGGAGGGGTGGGCGGGGTGTCCTCGCGGGGCACGCGGGCGTACATCTCCTCGGCGAGCGAGAAGACGTCGCGGTGACGCAGGCGCGCGGCGGTCCGGTCGGTGACGCCGTGCGCCTCCAGCCCGGCCGCGATCTCCAGCGGGTCCACAGCCCGCTCGCACAGCTCGCGATGACGGTGCATCAGCGTCTTCACGGGGTCCCCGGCGCCCCGGCGGACGGTGGTGGCGCGGTCTCGTCCGGCGCTTGTGCCGGGGCCGTCCGGGGTGGCGGGACGGTCGAGTTCACCGAGGCCGCTCATCGGGCTTCCTCCGTGGCGGGGACGGCGGCCGGGGCCGGGACGGGGGTGGCGCGTACGGGTGGGCCTGAGGCCCAGGAGGGGACGCCGCGGGCGACGACCCGGGACAGGGGGCGGGTCCAGCGGCCGGGGAGGTGGGCCTCGGCCGGAACGGCGAACGGGAGAGGCTCTCCGGTGTCGTCCAGGACGACTCTGTGCACCGGGCTGTGCGCCACGATCTCCAGGTAAATGCCGTGAAATGCCGTGATGTTCTGCTCGACGGTGAACAGTTCGAGCGCGCGGGCGCGGGCGGCCGCGCCGAGCCGCTCGCGGCGCTCGGGGTCGCGCAGCAGCGCCACGCACGCCTCCGCGAGCGCCCGCGGGTTGCGTGGCGGTACGACGAGTCCGGTGCCGCCGATGACCTCGACCACCGCGCCGACGTCCGTGGACACCGTCGCGCGGCCGCAGAACATGGCCTCGACGAGGCTGACCGGAAAGCCTTCGACGACGCTGGAGAGGACGGTCACGGCGGCGGAGGCGTACACCTCGGCGAGGGCGGGGGCCTGCGGGCTGCCGATCTCCTCGAAGGACACCGGGTTGTCGCCGACGGCGTGCACGCCGTCGGCCTCGTCGGGGAAGAGCTGCGCGGCCAGCGCCCGGCACTGGGCGAGGTACGCCTCGCCCTCGGCGCCGCCCGGCGCACCGACGATGCGCAGCCGCGCCCCGGGTTCCTCCCTGCGGACCTCGGCGAAGGCGTGCAGCAGGGAGACCAGGTCCCGGGCGGGTTCGACCCGGCCGACCCAGACCAGTGTGCCGGGGTCGGCCTGGTCCGGGGCGTCGCCCACCTCGGCGAACCGGGCGGCCTCCATCCCCGGGTGGACGGTGCGGATCCGGGCACGGTCGGCACCGCAGCGCTCCTGCCAGCGGCGGGCGTGCGCGTTGCCGGGGGTGAGCAGCGCGGCCCTGCGGTAGACCTCGGCGGCGAGCCTGCCGTGGAAGGAGGCCAGCAGCGTGCGCACGGCGGGAGTGGCGTCGGCGGAGGCGAGGTAGTGCGAGCGCAGGCGCACGCCGTACTCGGTCACCAGCAGCGGTACGTCGCAGAAGTGGCTGGCGAGGAGTCCCGGCAGGGCCGCGGGGCCCCCGGCCGTGGCGTGGCACAGGTCGGCCGAGCCGAGGCCGTCGTCGTCGTACCAGTCGAGGGAGAGGGGGCGCAGAGCGCGTTCGAAGTGCGCGGCGACGGCGAGCAGGTCGGGTACGCGGGCCTCGCGGGCCGCGCGCGGTGCGCTGGGCGTGCGGCAGGCGTGCTCCAGCGCGCGTACGGCGGTTTCGGAGCGGAGGGCGCCGGCGAGTCCGCCCTCGTCGCGCGCCAGTTCGGCGAGTCCGTACAGCGCGCTGGTGAAACGGTCCGCCTGATCGTCCGAGACGGCGCCGACCGAGCCGACGAGTTCCGCGTAGCAGTCGGCGAAGCGCCGGCGCGCGCGCCTGCCCCACGGCACCTTGACGTCCTCGGCGGTCCACAACGGGGCCGTCCGAACCCGGCCGACATGCGGTGGGAGCGGGACCCAGCCCTCGTCCTCCTGCTGTCGGCTGCGGCTGAGCGCGTAGACGTCGAACTCGTGCCGCCCGAGCCCACGCACGAGCCGGTCGCACCAGAGCCCGGCCTCACCGTTCAGATACGGATAGCCACCCTCGGTAACCATTCCGATGCGCACGAGTGCACCCCCGATCTCCCGCGTTGGGGAGCCGCCGTCCCTCTGGCGGCTCGCAGCGGGACGAACGTAAGCGCACATGGCGGTGGCGCGACGGACGGTTGTCCGTCGCGCCACCAAAAGGGGTGAACGGTCGTAACTTTCCTGTGCGAACGCCGTTCGGTCGCGCTAAGAGACCGCGTGGACGCGGAGTGTCACGTCAACTCTTGGGGTAGGGCCAAGGGTTGGGCAGACAGTGGATTCCGTCGTGGTTGAGGAATTTGGTCTGCTGCTGCATGACCGGGGCGAGTTGGCCGTCCCTGTCGCAGGTGACGTGGTCGTGACCCAGCCGGTGGCCGACCTCGTGGTTGATGAGCATCTGGCGGTACGCGTAGATCGCGTCACCGTATGTCTCGCTGCCCTGCGCCCACCGATAGGCGTTGATCATCACGCGATTGGTCTTGTACGAGTTGCACGACACGTTCTCCTCCGCCGTGTCGAGGTCGGACCTGGCGCACCAGTCGGCGGTGGTTCCGGGGCTGGCGAGCGTGACCACGAAGTCGGGCTTGCCGGAGTCGACGCGCTCGAAGGCACGGGCGCCCCGGTGGGCCCAGCTGCGGTCGTCGTTGAGCGTGATCTGCACGGCCCGGGCGAAGAGCTCGGCGTCCAGGTCGAGCCCCTGCTCCACGTCGACGCGGTAGGTGAACGTCTCCTTGCCCGCGTGCGGCGCCTTGGCGGTACCGGGCACGACCTCGAACTTCCCCGAGCCCTTGAGCTGGGCGGCGAGCGGGTACTTCTTGCCCATCCTCTGCGCGTACGTCAGCGGCGCCACGCCCGGGACGACCGACGGGGTCGCACGGCCGTTGCCGCGCGAGGCGATGTCACGGTCGGCCCGGTCGGCGGCCGACTGCGACCGCGCGCCGGAGCCGCCGTGATCGTCGGTGACCTGACCGGCAACGATCACCGCGAGCACGGTGGTGACGGCGGCGGCCGCGATACCGGTGAACGCGCGCCCCTTGCCGCCCTTGGACTGCGCGGGCGGGCCCGTGGGCGGCGCGTCGCCGGGCGGGGCGACCGAGGCGGTGGCCTGGGTGGCCTGCTGCGGGCGGCGGTCCCCGGCGCCGGTTCCGGCCCGGGGCGTGAACACGTCGTCGTCGTCCGCGGCGTCCGCGTCGTCCGGGCCGCGCGCGCCGAAGGCGTCGACGTAGTCCTGACGGGGGCCGCTCGGAGCCGCGTGCCGCTGACGCGGCACGAACACCCCGGCCGCTCCCGGCGCCCCGGCCCCGGCGGTCCGACCACCGTCGGTCCGGCCGCCCATCTCACCCCAACCGCCACCGGGTTCGCGCTGCTCCGGATGCCCTCCACGGGCCTGGGGAGCGCCGTGGGCGGGCGTACCGCCCCCGAACCTCGGCACGCCGTGCACGGGGGTTCCCTCGGCCGCGCGCGGTACCCCACGCCCGCGCCGCCCCCCACGTGAGGCGTCGGGGGCGGTGATGTCCGGTGACGGCACCGCGCCCGCGGGTCGCCTCGCCCCCGGCGTCCTGTTCATGTCCGCGCTGTTTATGCCCGCGCTGTTTATGCCTGCGCTCTTTATGTCCGCGATCTCACCCTTGGCGGGCCCGCGGCGACTGTGGCGTCCCATCGGTCCTCAGCTCCCCGCGCTCACGCTGTCGGCCGTCGGCGCGGATTCCGCCACGGTGCTCGCGGAATGTCCCGCGAGGAGTTCCCGGAACGCTTCGGCCACCGTGTCGGGGTATTCCATCATCGCGACGTGCCCGGCGTCGGGCAGGGACAGCAGACGGGAGTCACGGAAGGAGCGTGCCGCCTTCTGGGCCATGCGGTAGCCGACGAGCCGGTCGCGGCCGCCGTAGATCAGCAGGGTCGGGGCCAGCACCCGCTCGGCCTGACGCCAGAGGTTGTGCTGGCCGCCGAGGGTGTAAGCGTTCACCAGCCCGCGCGAGGAGCGCGTCATCGCGTCCCAGAAGTACGGCAACCGCAGCCGCCGCTCCAGTTCCTCCACGGCGTGTCCGAGGGCCTCGGGCGACACGGACGTGGGGTCGCCGTAACACAGCCCCACGACCCCGCGGACCCGTTGCTCCGGCGTCCACTCCCTGGTCACCCGGGTGAACAGCCCGGCCACACCGGGCACCCCCAGCAGTGCCGTGGGGACGGCGGTGCGCTGTACGCGCAGCTCGGGGAGCGCGGGCGAGACAAGGGTGAGTGTCCGAACGAGATCGGGACGTACGGCGGAGACCCGCGTGGCGACCGCGCCGCCCAGCGAATTGCCGAAGAGATGGACCGGGCCGCGCCCCGAGGTCTCGAGGTAGCGGATCACCGCGCGCGCGTGTCCGGTGACGGAGTAGTCGCCGTCGTCCGGGGGCGGCGAGTCGCCGAAGCCCGGCAGGTCGACCGCCTCGCCGTCGACGACACCGTCGAGCCGCTCCATGAGCGCCGACCAGTTCTGCGAGGAGCCCCCGAGCCCGTGGACGTACAGCGCGGGCGACAGCCCCTCGCGCGCGGGCGGCCTCGACCGGACCGACAGCGTGACCCCGGGAAGCCTGACCGAACGCAGCCGCTCGCCCTCCGCGACCCTGACAGGTGCCACCCTGGGGAGCACGCTGGTGGCCGGCACGGCCGGCAGCTCGGTCGAAGACATGCGGCAATGTTACGAGACGATCACGCGGCAGATCGTGTGTTAGCCGTCACAGAAGAGGCGCGGATCGCATAGCGTCCGAATCGGGTGTCTCCTAGGCTCATACAGGGGCACCCGTATGCAGTCCCCAGTCTGTTCCAGGGACGCCCGACGGAAGGGAGCCCGCCATGGCCCTTGATCCCACTGATCCCGATGTCGTCGTGGAACTCGCGTCCGACGAGTTGCCGCAGATCGACGTCGAGGCTCCCGAGAACGACACGGCGGAGCAGCACGCGGAGCTCACCGAGGACCGCGACGACCCCTTGGAGGACGTCGATCCGGCCCGCGCGAACGAGGCCGACCTCGTCGAACAGGCCCGTGTCGTCGGCCTCGACGAGGACGACTACCGCTGACACCCGGCGGGACACGGGGAGTGACCCGCCCCGTTCAACGCCCTACGAGGGGGTTTGTCCGCTGTCCGGTACGTGAAATTCTGCGCTCGCAGCGCGCACATCCCGGTTACCGAAAAGTACGATAGCCGCGCGGCGCACACCGCAAGTGGACAACTTTGGGAGGCGGCGTGACAGCCATCGAGCAGACAGAGGCGGCACGCCCGAAGGGCACTCGCCTGCCGCGCCGTGCCCGTCGGAACCAGCTGCTGGGCGCCGCCCAGGAGGTGTTCGTGGCGCAGGGCTACCACGCTGCGGCCATGGACGACATCGCCGAGCGCGCCGGCGTCAGCAAGCCGGTGCTCTACCAGCACTTCCCGGGCAAGCTCGACCTCTACCTGGCGCTGCTGGACCAGCACTGCGACGCCCTGATCCAGGCCGTCCGCGCCGCCCTGGGGTCGACCAGCGACAACAAGCAGCGCGTGCGGGCGACGATGGACGCCTACTTCGCCTACGTCGAGGACGACGGTGGCGCGTTCCGTCTGGTCTTCGAGTCCGACCTGACGAACGAGCCCGCGGTCCGCGAGCGCGTCGACAAGGTCACCAACGAGTGCGCCGAGGCGATCTGCGAGGTCATCGCGGAGGACACGGGTCTGTCGCGCGCCGAGTCGATGCTGCTGGCCTCCGGGCTCGGCGGTCTCGCCCAGGTGGTCGCCCGATCCTGGCTGCACAGCGACCGCAGCGTTCCGCGGGACCAGGCGGTGCAGTTGCTGGCGTCCCTGGCCTGGCGGGGCATCGCCGGTTTCCCGCTGCACGGGACCGATCAGAACCACTGACCGCCCGACGGTCCGAAGACTGTTCGCTCCTGGCGTTCCCGCCCGAAGCGTGTACGTCCCCTCACCGGGCTAATGTGTGCTGGGTACGGCGCGGAAAGATCGCGCACTTCACTGAGCGTCGGAGGGACATAGCCGTGGAGGTCAAGATCGGCGTGCAGCACTCGCCCCGCGAGATCGTTCTGGAGAGCGGTCTGAGCGCGGAGGAGATCGAGCGCGTGGTGTCCGAGGCGCTGACCGGAAAGTCGCAGCTGCTGAGCCTCGCGGACGAGAAGGGCCGCAAGGTGCTGGTCCCTGCCGACCGCCTGGCGTATGTCGAGCTGGGCGAGCCGACCGCCCGCAAGGTGGGATTCAGCACGCTGTAGTGACGTCTGTGTCGGAAGGGGTCCGGTGGCCGCGGCCATCGGACCCCTTCCGCGTGAACGGCATTCACAGGTGGAGCACAAGACACCCACAGGGGAGGATTGTGTTGCGCAGGTCACGGGTAGGACCGGCTAGGACCGCGAAGCGCAGGCAGGCCGTGTGGGAGGGACCCGTCATGATCCTGGAAGCTTTCGGCTCCGTGCTGCTCGGAGCCGTGCTGGCCTGGGCCGCGGTGCACCGTTTCCCCCGACGCCTGCCCGCCCGCCCGCTGGTGTTCTCCACCGGCGTCGCCGGCGCCGTCTTCGGTGACTTCGTCACCCACAGCTCGCTGGGCGCCGGCACCCTCCTGCCGAGTCTCCTCGGCGGGATGGTGGTCTCCGCGGCCGCGCTGTCACTGCTGCTCCGCCCGGCCGGGAGACTCCGCCGACGCTCCGTCCCCGCGTAGGGGCCGGGGCTGAAGGGGCCGGGGCTAAGCCGCCAGCCCCAGCGCCGCCATCCGCTTCGTGTGCGCCTCGGTGATGCGGGTGAACATCCGGCCGACCTCGGCCAGGTCGAAGCCGTCCGCGAGGCCGCCGACGAGCATCGTGGACAGCGCGTCCCGCTCGGCGACGACACGCTGGGACTGGGAGAGCGCCTCGCCCATCAGCCGCCGCGCCCACAGAGCGAGCCGACCGCCCACGCGTGGGTCCGCGTCGATCGCGGCCCGCACCTTCTCCACGGCGAAACCGGCGTGCCCCGTGTCGTCCAGGACGGCCAGCACGAGTTCGCGGGTGTCGGAGTCGAGGCGGGCCGCTACCTCCCGGTAGAAGTCGCTGGCGATGGAGTCGCCGACGTAGGCCTTGACCAGGCCCTCCAGCCAGTCCGAGGGGGCCGTCTGCCGGTGGAAGCCGTCGAGGGCCGCGACAAAGGGCTGCATGGCCTCGGTCGGCTCCTCGCCGATCCCGGTGAGCCGGTCACGCAGCTGCTCGAAGTGGTGGAACTCGGCCGAGGCCATCTTGGCCAGCTCCGCCTTGTCCGCCAGCGTGGGCGCCAGCTTGGCGTCCTCCGCGAGTCGCTCGAACGCCGCCAGCTCGCCGTACGCGAGCGCGCCGAGCAGATCCACGACGGCGGCGCGGTACTGCGGGTCGGCGGCGGCCTTCGCCCAGTCCTGGGCGGCGACTCCGGTGGCCTCGGGCGAGGCTTCCTCGAGGGCGTTGTCAGGCTTGTCAGAGCTCGTCATGAAGCGCACAATAGCCCGCCCGCCGCCACTGGGAAGCCCCTGGTCAACCAGTGCGACAACGAGTACGTGACCAATTCGGCCATCGCATGTGCGCGAATCCGGGGTATGGTGGTAATGCGCCTGCTGGTACGTGGTCGAAGTCGACGTCGTATCTCGACAGGCCGCACGTATGAGGATGCCCGGTCGGTGGCCCGATCGGCTCCGACCCGACAGCTCTCCTGGCCGTACGGCACTGTGCGTACGACAACCGGAGGGACACCCTCAGCGGTACGAGCGCTAGAGCGTCGTCAGAGGTCCCGTGCCACACGGCTTGCACCGAGTGGTTCGCCCGTAAGGCAGCCGACGTCCCCGGCACGGTCCGTCAAGACCCCCGCGCTCGCCTCGCGCCGCGACTCACAGAAGAGGCAGCACCCTGACTACGACGTTCCGAGACCTCGGAATCCTCCCCGAGACCGCTGAAGCCCTCGAAGCGGTCGGCATCATCAACCCCTTCCCCATCCAGGAGATGACGCTCCCGGTCGCCCTCTCGGGCAGCGACGTCATCGGCCAGGCCAAGACCGGCACCGGCAAGACGCTGGGCTTCGGCCTCCCGATCCTCGAGCGCGTCGTCGTCCCCGCCGACGTCGAAGCCGGCCGCGCGCGCCCCGAAGCGGTCACCGACACCCCGCAGGCGCTCGTCGTCGTCCCCACGCGCGAGCTGTGCACGCAGGTCACCAACGACCTGCTGACCGCGGGCAAGGTGCGCAACGTGCGCGTCACCGCCATCTACGGCGGCCGGGCGTACGAGCCCCAGGTCGAAGCCCTCAAGAAGGGCGTCGACGTGATCGTCGGCACCCCCGGCCGGCTGCTGGACCTCGCGGGCCAGAAGAAGCTCGACCTCCGGCACGTCAAGTGCCTGGTCCTCGACGAGGCCGACGAGATGCTCGACCTGGGCTTCCTGCCCGACGTCGAGAAGATCATCAACATGCTTCCGGCGAAGCGCCAGACGATGCTGTTCTCGGCGACCATGCCGGGCGCGGTCATCGGTCTCGCCCGCCGGTACATGAGCCAGCCCACCCACATCCGCGCGACCGCGCCGGACGACGAGGGTGCGACCGTCGCGAACATCAAGCAGTTCGTCTACCGCGCGCACTCCATGGACAAGCCGGAGATGATCGCCCGCATACTGCAGGCCGACGGCCGCGGACTGGCGATGATCTTCTGCCGTACGAAGCGCACGGCCGCAGACATCGCCGAGCAGCTCCAGCGCCGCGGCTTCGCCTCCGGCGCGGTCCACGGCGACCTGGGCCAGGGCGCCCGCGAGCAGGCGCTGCGCGCCTTCCGCAACGGCAAGGTGGACGTCCTCGTCTGCACCGACGTCGCCGCCCGCGGCATCGACGTCGAGGGCGTGACCCACGTCATCAACTACCAGTCCCCCGAGGACGAGAAGACGTACCTGCACCGTGTCGGCCGTACGGGCCGCGCGGGCGCGAAGGGTACGGCGATCACCTTCGTCGACTGGGACGACATCCCGCGCTGGCAGCTCATCAACAAGGCGCTGGAGCTGGGCTTCAGTGACCCGGTGGAGACGTACTCCACCTCGCCGCACTTCTTCGAGGACCTGAGCATCCCCGCGGGCACCAAGGGTGTCCTGCCGCGCTCCGAGCGCACCCGCGCCGGGCTCGCCGCGGAGGAGCTGGAGGACCTGGGCGAGACCGGTGGCCGTGGCGCGCGTGGCCGTGGTGGCCGTGGCGGCAGCGGTGACTCCAGGCCCGCCGAGAGCGAGCGTGCGGAGCGAACGGCGCGTGCGCCGCGCAATCGCCGTCGTACGCGCGGCGGGACGCCGTTGGAGGACGCCGCCGCCGGGACCGCCGCGACGGAGGAGCCGACGTCTGCGCGCACCCCGCGCCGTCGCCGCCGCACCCGTGGCAGGTCGTCGGACGGCCAGGCGGTGGCCACCGTCGAGGCCGTGGCGACCGAGGCAACGGTGACGGAGGCCGCGCAGGCCGCCGTCACGGCGGTGGAGGGCCCGGCCGTGCTCGACGCCCCCGAGGCCGTCGACACGCCGGAGAAGCCGCGTCGCCGCCGCACCCGCAAGACCGCGGAGCGGGCGGAGACCCCGGCCAAGGGCACCGAGAGCACGCCCGAGGCCGTGGCCCCGGCAGTCGAGGCTCCCCCGGTGGTCGAGGCTGCCCCGGTCGTCGTGGAGACGCCGGACGTCGTCGAGGAGACCAAGCCGCGCCGCCGTACCCGCAAGGCCGCCACCGCCGCGGAGACTGTCGCCGACACCGCCGAGGGCACCGAGGCCAAGCCGGCCGCGCGCCGCACGCGGAAGACCGCCGTCACCGCCCCCGAGGCCGTGGCCGAGGCCGAGGCCGCCCCGGCCAAGCCGCGCCGTACCCGCAAGACGGCCGCGGCCGCCCCCGAGGCGACGGCGGAGGTCAGCGAGGCCGCCGAGGCCGCGCCGCGCCGCCGTACCCGCAAGGCGGCCACCGCGTCGGAAGCGGTCGTCGACACGGCGGAGGCCACGGAGGCCAAGCCCGCCACGCGCCGCACGCGGAAGACCGCCGTCACCGCCCCCGAGGCCGAGGTCGCAGCCGTGGCCGAGGCCGCCCCCGCCAAGCCGCGCCGTACCCGCAAGACGGCCGCCGCCGCAGCGGAAGCGGCCGTCGACACGGCGGAGGCCACGGAGGCCAAGCCCGCCACGCGCCGCACGCGGAAGACCGCCGTCGCCGCCCCCGAGGCCGAGGTCGCAGCCGTGGCCGAGGCCGCCCCCGCCAAGCCGCGTCGCACCCGTAAGACGGCCGCCACGGCAACCGTCGCCGAAATCCCGGCGCAGGCTGCCGAGGAGCCGGAGGCCACACCGCGTCGGCGTACGCGCAAGGCCGCGACCGCGACCGCCGAGGTGGCCGGAGAAACGGCCGAGGCGAAGCCCAAGGCGCGCCGGACCCGCAAGGCGACGGCAGCCGTGGAGGCTCCGGAGGCCTGATCAGCCTGATCCGGTACGACCCCGGGTCATGAGCCCGGTACGGCCCGGTCCCACCTCGTGTGGGACCGGGCCGTCGGCATTGCGGCAGCGGCCCCCGCGCCGCCGCGTCGAGCGGGCGCCCGATAATCTCTGCGCATGAGCAGGCCAGCGACCTTCGTCCCGCCCCCGGGCGCCCGCGCGTACGCACTGCGCACCGCACGCGGTGAGTTCGCCGTAGTCGACGCTCCCGCGGCCGAGGGTGTCGAGCCGAGGGGTGTCGCGCTGCTGCTGCCCGGGTTCACCGGCAGCAAGGAGGACTTCAACCCGCTGCACGTGCCGCTCGCGGAGCGTGGGTACCGGACCGTCGCGGTGGACGGGCGGGGGCAGTACGAGTCCGACGGCCCGTCGGACGACGAGTCCGCCTACGCCCAGGAGGAGTTGGCACGGGACGTGCTGGCTCAGGCGGAGGCGCTCGGCACACCGGTGCAGTTGCTGGGGCACTCCCTCGGCGGCCAGATCGCCCGGGCGGCCGTACTGACCGACCACTCCCCCTTTCTGTCCCTCACCCTGATGGCCTCGGGGCCGGCGCAGATCGCCGACGAGCAGCGGGAGCGGGTGAAACTGCTGCGTGACGCCCTCGCCGTGCTGTCGATGGCCGAGGTGTGGGACGCGATGCGGGCCATGGACGCGCAGGCGACGGTCGAGGGCGGTGCGCTGGACGGCGGACTGGACGACCGGGAGGACCTGCGGCACCGCTGGCTGAGCACCAAGCCCGCCCAGCTCATCGCCACGGGGCGGCAGTTGTGCGTCGAGCCGGACCGGGTCGCCGAACTGGCCACGGTGCCCCTGCCGTTCCACGTGGTGTCGGGTGCACTCGACGACACCTGGCCGGTGACGCTGCTCGACGAGATGGCCGCACGGCTGGGGGCCCGGAGGACGATCATCGAGGGTGCCGAGCACTCGCCGAACACCGACCAGCCGCTCGCGACCGCCCGCGCCGTCGCCGACTTCTGGGACGGCGCCGGCCCTCCCTGAGGACCTAGTACTGCGTCTGAAGGTGCTCCCAGAAGCCGTCCCGCAGCGCGCGCCGGAGGTCGGCCTGGCCCCGCAGGGAGTACTGGAGCAGTCCCTCGGCCTCCACGAGCAGGTCCTGATCGACGGAGCCGGGCAGGTAGGGGTGGCCCGGGAGGAGCTCGACCAGGGCTTCGCGGCCGCGTGCGGACAGCCACTTCGCGGCGATCTGGGCACCGACGAAGCGGACGTCGTCGCGGCTGGGCCGACTGGCCGTGGGCTCGTAGGCGGGGGCGGTGCGCCGGGAGACGTACGGCTTGAAGAAGTCGAGGTCGAAGGTGCGCTGACTGTCGACCTCCCAGAGCAGCGGCTCCGCCTGGTTGCGTCCCTCGGGTGCCTCGATGCCCCAGAGATGGACGCGGGCGCCGTATCCCTGGGCGGCCTCGACCGCCGAGACCAGGTCCTCGTCACCGCCGATCAGGGCCGCGTCACTGATGGCGCGGTGCCGGGCGAGTGACTCCAGGTCCGACCGGATCAGGGAGTCGACGCCCTTCTGCTGGTTGTTCGCGTTGAGGTTGCCGAGCCGCACCTTGACGTCCGGGAGTTCCGCGATGGACTGCTGCTCGGCGGTGTGGATGCGGCGCCGGGCACCGTCGTACCAGTAGACGCGCAGCAGCCTGCTGTCCGCGAAGATCGTGCGGGCGCGGTCGATGAGCGCCTCGATCAGTCCCTCGGCGTCGAGGTCGAAGGCCCGGCGGTCCTCGGTCCCGGTCACCAGGCGGCCCGCGGCCGCGTACAGATAGCCCGCGTCGACGAAGATCGCGTGTGTCGAGGGCGTCTTCGCGACTTCGGCGAGCATGCGTTGCAGCAGCTCGTTGGTGCGGTCGATGCGGGCTTGCAGTGCCGCCAGGTCGTCGTTCATCGGCTCCATTGTCCCGGCGGTCACGCTGCGAACACAACCGGTCCCGGAGAGTCTCCCCGACGGCCCCCCTACCGGTCGGTAATTAGCCGTTCGAAAAATTTCTTTAGCGTAGGGAATGTTTGTAACACGCAACTCGTTGACTCAGGTGTAACAACGACGAAGGGAGAGGCATGCGCTTCGAAATCATGCGACTCGACGAGGTCGACGGCACGACCGTGGACAGCACTGTCGTGGACGCCGCCTCCGTCAACCGGATCGTGCAGCAGGCCGCCGCCATCGGACAGCGGCTGTGGATCCGGCCGGCCGAGACCCCGGCCGCGTAACAGCAGAAGCGGATCAGACGCGGATCACCGCAGATTCTTCAGAGCCCCCGTACGGCACTACGCCGTACGGGGGCTCTGCGTATGACTCGGGGTATCGCTCGGGGCAGGCGGCTCAGGAGCCCTTGATCACCAACATGATCCCGTTGATGATCTGCTGCACGGCGATGGCGGAGAGCATCATGCCCGCCAGACGCGTCACCAGGACCACACCACCGTCCTTGATCACCCGGATGATCAGCAGCGAGTAGCGCATCACCAGCCACAGCACGACATGGATCGCGAGGATCGCCGACCACACCGAGACCTGCGCGGCCACGCTCCCGGCCTTCTGCACCGCCAGGATGACGGACACGATGGCGCCCGGCCCGGCCAGCAGCGGCATGCCGAGCGGCACCAGGGCGACGTTGACGTCCTTGGTCTGCTTCGGTTCGTCGGTCTTGCCGGTGAGCAGGTCGAGCGCGACGAGCAGAAGCAGCAGACCGCCCGAGATCATCAGCGCCGGCACCGAGACATGCAGGTAGTTCAGGATCTGGTGGCCGAGCAGTCCGAAGACGGTGATCACACCGCCGGCCACGCAGACGGCCTGGAACGCCATCCGCTTCTGCACCTTGGCGGGGCGTCCGGCGGTGAGCGCGAGGAAGATCGGGGTGATCCCGGGGGGATCCATGATGACGAACAGGGTGAGGAAGAGGGAGCCGAACACGGCGACGTCGAACATAGGTGCACTGGCCTTGCGGGAAGAAGCGGCGGCTGAGGAAGCCGAGGGAAGCGGACGGAAGCCGAAGGAATCCGAGAGGAAGGGACGGAAGTGAGCCTCAGGCTCCGCCGGCCCCCGGTACCGGGAACGCCCCCGTGGCCCGCCGCGTGATCTCTCCGTACACCTCGGGGTCCGTCGTGTACTCGCCCAGCGCCACGGTCTTGCGGCTGCCGTGGTAGTCCGAGGATCCCGTGACCAGGAGCCCCAGGTCGGCGGCGAGTCCGCGCAGGCGGGCGCGGGTGTCGGCGTCGTGGTCCATGTGGTCGACCTCGATGGCGTCCAGACCGGCCGCGGCCATCTCCGCGATCGCGGACTCGGGGACCGTACGGCCCCGCTTGGCGGCCGCCGGATGCGCGAAGACGGTGACACCGCCCGCGCCCTTGACCAGCCGGATGGCCTCGAACGGGTCGGTCTCGTGCTTCTCCACGAAGGCCCGGCCGCGGTCGGCCAGCCACTCGGAGGTGAACGCGTCGCTCACCGTCGGCACGACACCGAGCTCGACCAGCGCGGACGCGATGTGCGGACGCCCGACCGAACCGTCACCGGCGATGCGCGCGACCTGCTCCCAGGTGACCGGCACGCCCAGCTCGTTCAGCTTGACGATCATGGCCTGGGCTCGCGGCACCCGGTCGTCCCGGACCAGCTCGCGCTCGGCGAGCAGGGCGGGCTCCTCGGGGTCGAAGAGGTAGGCGAGCATGTGCATGGAGATGCCGTCGAAACGGCAGGACAGCTCGGCGCCGGTGACCAGGGTGAGCCCCGCCGGCAGCGCGGCGACGGCCTCGGCGTGCCCTCGGGTGGTGTCGTGGTCGGTCAGTGCCACGACGTCGAGACCGGCCGCGGCGGCGTTCCGCACCAGCTCGGCCGGGGTGTCCGTACCGTCGGAGGCCGTGGAGTGGCAGTGCAGATCGATGCGCACGACGCGGACTCCAGGCATTGACGGGCGGCAGAGCACACCCGGGGGCGGAAGCGGACACCCAAGGATAGCCGGGCCACAGGGTGCCCTGTCACACCCGCAACCCGCACTCGCCCCCTACACACCCGTCCTCGTACCGTCCTCGTACCTGCCATCGGGACCCGCGCTCAGGGCTTCAGCAGTCTGGGGGACAGCGCCCCGCACGGCACCAGGTCCACCTCGGCCCCGGCATCACGCAGATCCGTCAGCACCAGTTCGTCGTACATCAGCAGCCCGGTCTGCTCGGGCCACACCACCGCCCACAGCCACATCCCGCGCGCCTCGCCCGCGAAGACGGCACGGTCGTCCGGCGCGCCGGTGACATGCCACAGCGGGGTCGGCCGTCCGGCGGCCAGCACCTTCGCCTGGGGCGGCTTCTCGACGTTCATGTACGGCCCGGGATCCGGGCCGTCGATGCCGGCATACCGGGCGCCGAGGCCGACCCCCAGCTCCTCGGCGACCAGGATCATCTCGCCCATGCCGCCGAGCGGGCCGGGTCCCGAGCAGGCAACGGCCGTCGCGCGCCCGCCGCTGCGGTCGTCGCCGGCACAGGCCACGCCCGTGAACAACCAGCCCACCGGCAACGGCCACGGCATCCAGACCGGCACCTGAGTGCGATGCACCACGACACCGAGGGCCTCGACGCTGGGCGGGATCACGGGCTGGACCGGGTGTACGGTCCCGTGCACATCGCACTGCCACGCATCGGCGAAGAGTCCGGGAGCCCTGACCCGGCCACCGCACTTCGGGCAACTGGGTTCGCCCCTCATAGGGCCCCACGGTCCTACCCCCGCTCCCCCACGTCAAGGACGATCACCCGTCCGGAGGGAACCGGTCACCACCCGTCGGTGACATCAGTCACCCTCACGGCGGGGCCGCGGTCAGTCGAGCGGAACGGAACCGCGCCCCGGATCCCGCAGGTCCGTCCCGTGCGCGAGCCAGCGCTCCTGGAGGGCCTGGGCGCCGTGGACCCGCTTCCAGGCGGCCTCGTTCGGAGTCATCGGCAGCAGCGGCAGGAACCGTACGGGGTCCATCGGCGCGTCGAGCTCCAGATCCGCCACCAGCCCGCCGGGCTCACCGACCAGGACCGAGGTGAACGGCGCGCCGGGCCACAGCGGATCGCCCACGTCGAGGGAGGCACCCGGCGCCACGACCACACCCTCCACCTGCGGCGACGCGCCGAGCACGGCGAGCGCGCGGAGCACCTTGTCGGTGTCGGCGTGACCCGCGCGTACGGAGAGGACCAGTTCCGCGCGCGGCCCCTCGACCGGGTCGGCGAGCATCACCGTGGGGTCGGCCATGGGCAGCGCGGACATGCCGAGGGTGGCGTAGCGGACCACGGCACCCTCCTGGTCGCTGTCCCGGAAGCGGAGCACCTCGATACGGTCCGTGCCGAGGAAGGTGACCGCGGCACGCGCGTCGGGTTCTCCCAGAGCCGTACTCAACCGGGCCTCGACGAGAGGCAGAACATCAACCATGCGCTGAGCATAGATCTCGTCAGTACCGGGCAAAGCGGCGCCTTGACACTGCGGGCTGCTGATACTCTGAGCCGGTGTTCGGGACAGCACGCAGAAGCGTCGCGATCGAGTCCCGACGCCGATGAGACTCCCTTACGAGGGACCGGCCGGAGGAGGTGGGGCTGCGATGGATCGAAGTCGATCCTGCAGTATCACCCGCTCTTCCCGCCGCTGATCCAGCTGCTTCGACCCGTCTGTCCGGCCTTCGCCTCCCGCGTTCGCGCGCGTCTGTGCGCTTTGGTTCGCCATGGGTTCGCCGCAGGGAAGAGCACTTCGTTTCGTTTTGCCTGATCTGCCTATCCGCATCAGTAGCCGAATCAGCAGCGAAGCCCCACCACCGCAACGGTGCGGTGCTCCCCGCTTTGTGGACGTGCCAAACATCCCACAGCACGGACGTCCCCATTCCGGGCAGTTCCACCCGTCACAGCGGTCTGCGCGTGCCTCGCCGCTCGTCACGAAGGAGCCCTGCCATGTCGATGATCCGCGACCTGCGCGCCGTGGTCCGCCCGTCCCGTCCCTCGCTGGGCAAGAACGTCCTGCGGGTGGACTCGGGGGCCTACGACACCACGCGCGACCCCTCGACGCCGTCCGCCGTGGTCGACTGCGCGGTGTACCGCGACGGCACGAGGGTGGACACCGCGGTACCGCTGACCCCGCACGAGGCCATGCGGCTGGTGCGCCGCGACGGCGGATTCGTGTGGATCGGCCTGCACGAGCCGACCGAGGCGGAATTCTCGGGTATCGCCGGTGAGTTCGGGCTGCACCCGCTGGCCGTGGAGGACGCGGTGCAGGCGCACCAGCGGCCGAAGCTGGAGCGCTACGACGACTCCCTCTTCACCGTCTTCAAGACCATCCACTACGTCGAGCACGACCGGCTCACCGCCACCAGCGAGGTCGTGGAGACCGGTGAGGTCATGTGCTTCACCGGCCGGGACTTCTTCATCACCGTCCGGCACGGCGGGCAGGGCTCGCTGCGGGCGCTGCGCCACCGCCTCCAGGACGAGCCCGAGTTGCTCGCCAAGGGTCCCTCGGCCGTGCTGCACGCGATCGCCGACCATGTGGTGGACGGCTACATCGCGGTCGCGGACGCGGTGCAGGACGACATCGACGTGGTGGAGACCGAGGTCTTCTCGCCGGGTCGCAAGGGCGGGGTGTCGCGTGGTGTGGACTCGGCGAGGATCTATCAGCTCAAGCGTGAGGTACTGGAGTTCAAGCGGGCGGTGTCGCCGCTGCTGCGGCCCATGCAGCTGCTGAGCGAGCGGCCGATGCGACTGATCGACCCGGACATCCAGAAGTACTTCCGGGACGTCGCCGACCACCTGGTCCGCGTCCAGGAGCAGGTGCTGGGCTTCGACGAACTGCTCAACTCCATCCTCCAGGCCAATCTGGCGCAGGCGTCGGTCGCGCAGAACGAGGACATGCGCAAGATCACGGCCTGGGCGGCCATCATCGCCGTGCCGACGATGGTGTGCGGGGTGTACGGCATGAACTTCGAGCACATGCCCGAGCTGCACTGGAAGTACGGCTACCCGGTGATCATGGGCGTCACGGTCGCCCTCTGTCTGGGCATCCACCGCACCCTGAAGCGCAACGGCTGGCTGTGAGCGGGGCCCTGCGGGCCCGGGTCGGGTCCGACGGGCAGGGCCTAGGCTGAGTCGCATGACTAGTGAGCTGCTCGGCCAGGCCCTCGTCGAGGAGGCCACGAAGAAGTCCGGCCTGATCTGGGTCAGGGGCGACGGGGCCCCGGCCGCGCGGGCGGTGTGGCACGTGTGGCACGACGGCGCGGTGTGCCTGCTGGGCGACGGTCCCGGGGAGCAGCCGCTGCCCGGGCTGGCCGACGGAGGCCGGGCCGAGGTGACGGTGCGCGGCAAGGACAAGGGCGGCAGGCTTGTGACCTGGACGGCGGCCGTGACCGAGCTGACGGCCGGCTCCGCCGAGTGGGACGCCACGGTGGCCGAGCTCAAGGGCAAGCGGCTGAACGCGCCGGACGGGGAGGCGATGACCGGACGCTGGGCCCGCGAGTGCCGGGTGCTGCGCCTGACCCCGACGGGCGATACGGCCCCGCTGCCCGACGGCGACCTGGCCGCGTCCCCCCTGCCGTCCCCGGCGACCACCCGCCGGCCGATCCCGGCGGCCCTGCCCCGGCTGCTGTTGCGGCGACGCGGGCGGAAGTAGCCGGCGGTCCCTGCGGCTACGACGCGGGGAGCTGTCTGCCGTAGTCCACGGTGTCGTTCTTCGCGGGCTGCGACACGGTGAAGTCCTTGCCCCAGTCGGAGAAGCTGAGCGTTCCCGCGCCGCCGCCACGGACCAGGCGGAGGGGGTACGGCTTGCCCTCCAGGGAGACGTCCAGGGTGCCGCCGGTGCCGTTGTCGCCGGTGATGCGGATGACCCGGGTGCCGGACTGCTCGTGGTGACCGTCCACGGCCAGCTTCCCGTGCAGGCTGAGCAGGCTGTCGAGGAGCACGGACTTGTCCGTGAAGCCGCTGAACTTCCGGTAGGCGGGGTCGCCCTGCGGCACCTTCACATACTTGCCGTCGAGCTTGTCGGCGGCCGCCCTGTCACCGTCCTTGCCGTCCGCCTGGCTCCAGAACTCGGCGTCGGCCTTCAGATACAGCTGCTCGCCGATCCGCAGCACATGGAAGGTCGCGCCCTGCGAGGTGACCGAGCCGGTGCCGCCGTCCGGCTTCAGCCGCATGTCGAGCCGGTAGCTGTGCCCGCTGGCGACGACGGTCCCGGACAGCCGTACCGCGTCGACGGAACCCGCGGCCGTCTTCGTGCGGCTCTGGATCGTGCCCGCGGCCAGCTTGCCCACTCCGTTGGTACCGGCGTCCGGATCCTCCGCGCACCCCGCGAGTGCCGCCGTTCCCGTCACCACCAGCGCGCATGACGCACCGAGCAGCGCGGCACGGCGGATACGGCTCTGGGGAATCGCTGTCACGGACGCGGCTGCCTTTCTGACGGCTCCTGATCGGCTACGGCAGCGTACCCGGGCCGCGCCCGGCAGACGGAGTCAGTCCGTCCGGACCGCTCACCAGGGCGTACCTGATCGGTACGGGCTAGCCTGAAGCACACCGAGCGAGCAGAACCGTACGGATAAGTACACACCCGTATGCAAAGGAAGCACCGCCATGGCAGCCGGCGTCCCCCGGGTCTTCGTCTCGCACCTCGCCGCTGTCCCCGTCTTCGACCCGAACGGCGACCAGGTGGGCCGCGTACGCGACCTGGTGGTGATACTCCGGGTCGCCCGCCGGCCCCCGCGCCTGCTCGGACTGGTCGTCGAACTGTCCACGCGGCGCCGTATCTTCCTGCCCATGACCCGGGTGACGAGCATCGAATCCGGCCAGGTCATCGCGACCGGGGTGCTCAACGTCCGCCGCTTCGAGCAGCGGCCCACCGAGCGCCTCGTCTTCGGGGAGCTGTTCGACCGGCGCGTGACCCTCGTGGAGACCGGCGAGGAGGTCACCGTCCTGGACGTGTCCGCGCAGCAGCTGCCGGCCCGCCGGGACTGGGAGGTCGACCGGGTCTACGTCCGCAAGGGCCGCAGGGGCGGCGCGTTCCGGCGCGCCAAGGGCGAGGCCCTCACTGTTGAGTGGTCCGCCGTCACCGGGTTCTCGCTGGAGGAGCACGGGCAGGGCGCCGAGAACCTGCTCGCCACCTTCGAGCAGCTCCGGCCCGCCGACCTCGCCAACGTGCTGCACCACCTCTCCCCCAAACGGCGCGCCGAGGTCGCGGCCGCCCTCGACGACGACCGGCTCGCCGACGTGCTGGAACAGCTCCCCGAGGACGACCAGATCGAGATCCTCGGCAAGCTGAAGGAGGAGCGCGCGGCGGACGTCCTGGAGGCCATGGACCCGGACGACGCGGCCGACCTGCTCGGGGAACTGCCCGAGACGGACAAGGAGCGGCTGCTGAGCCTGATGAAGCCCGCCGACGCGGCCGAGATGCGTCGCCTGATGTCGTACGAGGAGCACACCGCGGGCGGTCTCATGACCACCGAGCCCATCGTGCTGCGGCCCGACGCCACCGTCGCCGACGCCCTCGCCAGGGTCCGCAACCCCGACCTGCCGCCGGCCCTCGCCGCCCAGGTCTATGTCTGCCGCCCGCCCGACGAGACCCCGACCGGCAAGTACCTCGGCACGGTCCACTTCCAGCGCCTGTTGCGCGACCCGCCGTACACCCTGGTCAGTTCGCTGGTGGACGACGACCTCCAGCCGCTCGACCCCGACGCCACCCTGCCGCTCATCGCCGGGTTCTTCGCCACGTACGACATGGTGGCGGCGCCCGTCGTCGACGAGTCCGGGTCACTGCTCGGCGCGGTGACCGTGGACGACGTACTGGACCACATGCTCCCCGACGACTGGCGGGAGACGGAGTTCCACCTGGACGAGGAGACGGACGGCGAGGGGGCGGGCACGCATGGCTCCTGAGCGCGAGACCGGCGCACGCGAGCGCACCCCGGCCGGCGCCACCGCCGCCTCCCGGCCGCGCACCCCGCGGCTCGACCAGCCACGGCCGCCCCGGCACCGGTTCCTGCCCGAGTGGGACCCGGAGGCCTTCGGGCGGCTGTCGGAGAAGATCGCGCGGTTCCTCGGCACGGGACGCTTCATCGTCTGGATGACCGTCGTCATCATCCTGTGGGTGGTGTGGAACATCGCCGCGCCGGCCTTCCTGCGCTTCGACAACTACCCGTTCATCTTCCTGACGCTGATGCTCTCGCTCCAGGCCTCCTACGCGGCCCCGCTGATCCTGCTCGCACAGAACCGCCAGGACGACCGCGACCGGGTCAACCTCGAACAGGACCGCAAGCAGAACGAGCGGTCCATCGCGGACACCGAGTACCTCACCCGTGAGATCGCCGCCCTGCGCCTGGGCCTCGGCGAGGTGGCCACGCGCGACTGGATCCGCTCCGAACTCCAGGACTTCATCAGGGAGGCGAAGGAGGTGGAGGAACGGCGGCATCGCGGCGGACACATCGTATTCCCGGCGAAGCGGGCAGACCGGTCCCCGGGTAGTGACGCAGACGACCGCTGAACCGCTACCCGCAGGCCCCTCCGTGCGCCGTACCATCGTCCTTATGGCTACGGAAGACGCGGTGCGCGAGGCACTGGCGACGGTGAACGACCCCGAGATCAACCGACCCATCACCGAACTCGGCATGGTCAAATCGGTGGAGATCGGCGCGGACGGAGCGGTCGCGGTCACCGTGTACCTGACGGTCTCCGGCTGCCCCATGCGCGACACGATCACGCAGCGCGTGACCGACGCGGTCTCCCGGGTCGACGGCGTCACCCGCGTCGACGTCACGCTGGACGTCATGAGCGACGAGCAGCGCAAGGAACTCGCGAACGCGCTGCGCGGCGGCCAGACCGAGCGCGAGGTCCCCTTCGCCAAGCCCGGCAGCCTGACCAGGGTCTACGCGGTCGCCTCCGGCAAGGGCGGCGTCGGCAAGTCCTCCGTGACCGTCAACCTGGCGGCGGCCATGGCGGCCGACGGCCTGAAGGTGGGCGTGGTCGACGCCGACATCTACGGCCACAGCGTGCCGCGCATGCTGGGCGCGGACGGCCGTCCGACCCAGGTCGAGAACATGATCATGCCGCCGTCGGCGCACGGCGTGAAGGTCATCTCCATCGGCATGTTCACCCCGGGCAACGCGCCGGTCGTCTGGCGCGGCCCGATGCTCCACCGCGCGCTCCAGCAGTTCCTCGCGGACGTGTACTGGGGCGACCTGGACGTCCTGCTCCTCGACCTGCCCCCGGGCACCGGTGACATCGCCATCTCGGTCGCCCAGCTGGTCCCGAACGCCGAGATCCTGGTCGTGACCACGCCGCAGCAGGCGGCCGCCGAGGTCGCCGAGCGGGCGGGTGCGATCGCGGTCCAGACCCACCAGAAGATCGTCGGCGTGGTCGAGAACATGTCCGGCCTGCCCTGCCCGCACTGCGGCGAGATGGTCGACGTCTTCGGCACGGGCGGCGGTCAGACCGTCGCGGACGGCCTGACCCGCACGACGGGCGCGACCGTCCCGGTGCTCGGCAGCATCCCGATCGACGTCCGCCTGCGCGAGGGCGGCGACGAGGGCAAGCCCGTCGTCCTCAGCGACCCCGGCTCACCGGCGGGCTCCGCGCTGCTGGCCATCGCGGGCAAGCTCGGCGGCCGCCAGCGGGGCCTTTCCGGGCTGTCGCTGGGGATCACGCCGAAGAACAAGTTCTAGGCCGACAGGGCCCGGGCCCTCAGGCCTCCCGGGCAGGCTCGGGGCGCCGTCCACTGATGGACGGCGCCTCTTTCCGTCGGAGCCGGGTGCGGCCGGTCAGGCGTACGCCGTGATGTCCTTGATCTTGGCGAAGCCGAGCCCGTACGCGCTCATCCCTCTCCCGTACGCCCCCACGTGCACCCCTTCCTGGGTCGAGCCGGCAAGCACCCAGCCGAACTCGGACTCCCGGTAGTGGAAGGGCGTCGGCACGCCGTCGACCGGCAGGGACAGGGTCGACCAGTCGGATCCCGCGAGGTCGTCCGCGAGCACCCAGGCCGTCTCCGTCTGCTGCTCCAGCCAGTCGTCGCGCAGGCTGTGGTCCATCTGGCCGGGCCAGGTGAACATCAGCAGCCCCACACCGGCCAGCCAGGCCGCGGAGGAGACCGAGGTGGCCTCCAGGAAGCCCGTGCCGTCGGCGCTGCGCCGGGACGGGTTGGCGGCGACCGTGACCACGACCGCGAACTTCTCCTTCGGCTCGGTACCCGTGCCGACGGCGAACTCGTTCTTGACGGACGGTTCGTCGCCGTGTCCGATCGAACCGTGTTCGACGGTGCCGTCGGCCGCCGTACCGACCTGCATCAGCCAGCGCGGCCCCGTGAAGGCCTCGTCGAGGCCGTACCAGGGGAAGGGCGCCAGCAGGTAGCCGTCGACCGTGCGCCGGGCGAAGGGGACCTGTCTGCCACCCTCCGCGTCCGGCGCCTGTGCGACTGCCCGACTTGTCGTCTCCATCTGCCCGGACGCCTCCTCGCTCTCGTCGGACCGGGGCGGGGGCCCGCCCCCCTTCGGGCGTACTCGTCCGGTCCGCACAACAACTCGGCAGCATATCGACACCGCTTCGAGCAGCGGCGAATCCTTCCGTTGCGTGGGTCGCACGCGCGGCTGGTTCGCGCCGTGCGAGCCGCCCACACGGTATGAAACACGTCACGTCCCGGCGCGTGGCGCGCCGGGACGTGACATTGACTCGTTTACGCCGGTCAGGTGGCGTCCGCGTCGAAGGGCGGCCGCCCGTCCCCGGCAGGGGGCTCGGGCTTCTTGGCCATGTCGACGCGACGACCGGTGGAGGAGTCACCGGAGTCGCTCTCGCGGCTGTGCACCGCGTCCGTGACCTCGGCCATCTCCTTCTTCAGGTCGAAGCCGTTGCGGATCTCCTTCAGCCCCAGGTCGTCGTTGTCCAGCTGCTTGCGGAGGAACGTCTTGGGGTTGAGGTCCTCGAACTCGAAGTCCTTGAAATCCGGACCCAGCTCGGCGCGGATGTCGTGCTTGGCACTGTCCGAGAATTCCCGGATCTTTCGGATCGTCCGCGTGACGTCCTGAATGAACTTCGGGAGCTTGTCCGGACCGAAGATGAGCACGGCAATCACGATGATCGTGACCAGCTCAAGCGGTCCTATGTCATTGAACACCTGAAGCTCCTTGTGATGTCCCCGGGCCGGGTCTACGGTACCCGGCGTACCGGTCCGACCGGAACTGCCCCAATGGTCGCCGGATCAGATGTCGTCGGATCAGATGTCGTCCGATGAGCCGAGCACCAGGGAGACCGACGTCCGACTGCCGTCGCGCTCCACGGTCAGGCGCAGCCGGTCGCCCGGCCGGTGGGCCCGGGTCCGGACGATCAGTTCCTCCCCGGAGTGCACGCGCTGCCCGTCGACCCCGGTGACGACGTCGCCCGGCTTCAGGCCGGCGCGGGCTCCGGGACCACCCCTGACGACCGCGGGCGTGCCCTTGGGTCCGGTGGTGTCGATACGGGCGCCGTCGCCGGTGTAGTCCATGTCCAGGTTGACGCCGATCACCGGGTGGACCGCCCGGCCGTTGTTGATCAGTTCCTCGGCGACGCGCTTGGCCTGGTTGACCGGGATGGCGAAACCGAGGCCGATGGAGCCGGCCTGACCCTTGTCCGGGTCCTGCTGGTCGGAGCCGCCTGTGGCGGACCGGATGGCGGAGTTGATGCCGACGACCCGGGCCTGGGAGTCGAGGAGCGGGCCGCCGGAGTTGCCGGGGTTGATGGGCGCGTCCGTCTGGAGGGCGTCGACGTAGGACACGTCGCTCCCGCGCTCGCCGCCCGCCGTGATCGGCCGCTCCTTGGCGCTGACGATGCCGGAGGTGACGGTGTTGGAGAGGTCGAAGGGCGCGCCGATGGCGACGACGGGGTCGCCGACCTGGACGTTGTCGGAGTTGCCGAGCGGCAGGGGCTTGAGGCCGTGGACACCGGTGACCTGGACGACGGCGAGGTCGTAGCCGCTGTCCCGGCCGACGATCCTGGCCTTGGCGGTGTCGCCGCTGCTGAACGTCACGGATATCTCGCCGCCGGACGCGGCGAACTCGACGACGTGGTTGTTGGTGAGGATGTGTCCCCGGGTGTCCAGGACGAAGCCGGTGCCGGTGCCCGCCTCGCTGCGGCCGGTCACATGCAGGGTGACCACGCTGGGCAGCGCGCGGGCGGCTATTCCGGCCACGCTGTCCGGGGCGCGCCCGGCCGGTACCGCGCCCGCCTGTGGCAGGTGTACGTCGCCCAGGCCGCCGTTGCGCTCCAGGTACGACCCGATCGCGCCGCCGACGCCTCCGGAGACGAGCGCCAGCGCCACCGCCCCGCCGACGAGCGCCCGCCTGCGCCGCCCACGCCGATGCCGCTCGGAGCCCGCAGCGACAACGGTCTGCTGAAGGGCCCCGTGACCGGCCCAGGGGTCGTAGCGCCGCCAGAGGTCGGGATGCGTGCCGTGGGCGGGGGTGGGGGTGGGGGCGGCTGCGGGGGCAGTGGCCGGAGCAGGCGCAGGAACAGGCGCAGGAACAGGCGCAGGAACAGGCGCGGGGTGCTGCACCGGCGGAGCGGGCGCCCAGGGGCCGGGTTCGCCGTACGGAGGCGTGCCGTACGGGTCGGGATCGTGCAGCGGCCTGACCCGATCGCCCTCGGCCGGGGGCGGCGCCTCGACGGCCTCGGCCACGGCGCTGTCGTCGTCCTCGGCCGCAGACGCATCGCTCCCGGTTTCGGGCCCCCCGGCCGCACCGGAAGACATCGCGGCCTCGTCCGGCACGGACGGCACGGACTCACCGGCCCCCGACGCGGACGCCTCGCCCCCGGAGCCGCCGTCCTGCGGCACGGCACCCCGGGTGGGTGCCGCCAGTTCGAAGTCTCCGTCGGCGGACTGGGCCGGGGGCCGGGGGCGGCTCCACCACTTGGTCCTGGCCGGCTTTGTCGGATTCCCCTCGTTCATGCTCTCCCCACAGCTGGGCCGCCGAACTCGACTCCGCGCCGGGAACTCCACCGCGGGCACGGCCCTCGCAGGATTCAACCAGGTCGGCGAGAGGAGTGGGCGGGTCAGGGGGCCCGGTGCGGGGAGGTGGCGTTGGTGGGGGCGGGGCCGGCCGTGGGCCAGGACAGCGGGCGTATGAGCGGCGGTGTGTCGGCCGTGGCCAGCTCGCGTGCCGGCGCCGGCAGTCCGGGCTGCAGGGGCGCGAACACCGAGGTCGGCGCCACGGATGTCTCGCCGAGCCGGCTGGCCTGGACGAGCAGCGGTCCCGTGGTGCGGCGGCGCTGGGAGTCGGGCGCCGATGTCCCGCCGCCGGTCCCACCGCCACCCTGGGTGCGGGCCGGGGTCACATTGGTGCCGGGGCCGCCCCGCGCGTCGGGGGTCAGGTCGCCCGGGATGCCCGTGCTCACCCCGCCCAGCGCGACTGCGGCCAGCGAGACCGCCCCGGCGGCTGCCGCGGCGAACCGCAGCCCACGCGAGCTGGGGCGCTCGCCGACGGGGTGGATACGAAAGCCACGGTCGGCGACGGAGGCCGCGGCGGGGTGGGGACGGACCGGCACGTAGCCGAACTTGAACCCCTCGGGCCCGCGCACCCCGAAGACGCCTGCGCCCAGCGGCGAGCCGGTGCCCTCGTCCGCGTCACCGCCGCCCGCGGGAAGGCTCTGGAGACGTGCCAGGAAGCTCTCGGACGGCGGGGGCGGGGCCGCCTGGGCGAAGACGTTCTTCAGGCGTCGCTGGGCGTCCGCCTCCGTCTTGCACCTGACGCAGGTGGCCAGGTGGGCCAGGACGCGCTCACGCGACTCATGATCGAGCTCACCGTCAACGAGGGCGGAAAGCCGATCTCCCAGATGCTGCTCTGCGAGGAGTGCCTCGGCAGGTTTCGGCCGTGATCCACTCACGCGGTCGCGCCCCCTCCTCCCAGAGCGGGAACGCGGGCCATGAAGGAGCGGCGCTCGGCGGCCCGCGTCTGCGGGGCGCGATGCGCGAGGGCCTTGCGCAGCTGGGAGCGGCCGCGGTGGATCCGGGAGCGGACCGTGCCGAGCTTGACGCCGAGGGTCGCGGCGATCTCCTCGTAGGACAGTCCCTCGATGTCGCACAGGACGACCGCGGCCCGGAACTCGGGCGCCAGGGTGTCCAGGGCCTGCTGGACGTCGGCGTCGAAGTGCGCGTCGTTGAACGCCTGCTGGGGCGTGGGCTCACGGCTCGGCAGGCGCTCGGCGGCGTCCTCGCCCAGCGCGTCGAAACGGATGCGCTGCTTGCGGCGCACCATGTCGAGGAAGAGGTTCGTGGTGATGCGGTGCAGCCAGCCCTCGAAGGTGCCGGGTGTGTAGGTCGACAGCGATCTGAAGACGCGGACGAAGACCTCCTGCGTGAGGTCCTCCGCGTCGTGCTGGTTGCCCGTGAGTCGGTACGCCAGGCGGTAGACCCGGCCGCTGTGCGTACTGACGATCTCCTCCCACGTGGGCGGAGTCCACGCCTGGGCGTCCGCGTCGGTGGAGAACGTCGCGGTCTGGGCTTCGCCTGCGGCGAATCCGGCGGCGCGGCCGGCGTCAGCAGCGGTGTCGTTCACGGATTTCGGCCTGCCCGCCGATCCGAGAAAGCGCCGCAGCACTCCTCCGCGATCCGCATGCGCGGCCGCACCTCCCCTGTCAGCTCTGGTGGTGTCCAGTGGAGCCCCTACCATAGCCACCTCGCCCGTTAGCTCCGGATAAGCGGTTTTACGAGAATTTGAGCTGGGTCGACGCGCCTCACGGCCCGCCTCCGTCCGTACCCCTGTCCGTACCGCTGTCCGCACCTGTGGCCCCCCGTCGGTCCCCGTGCCGCTCACTCACCCCTGTAAACGCCCGGTCCCATCTGCGGGTTCCCGGGGCCAACGGATACAGTCACGCCCAGGCAACCTTGGGGACAGGAGAGGGTCATTACCGGCAACCGGCAGACGAGCTGGGCGTTCGCCGACGCCTTTGTCGCCGAGGACGACGCGCTGCGCTGGGCCCGCGACCGGGCCCGGGATGCGGGGCTGCGCTCGGTGTCGCCCGGCGCGGGCGCCGCGCTGCGGCTGCTGGCCGCCGCCGTGGACGCCAAGGCGGTCGCGGAGATCGGCACCGGCTGCGGGGTGTCCGGGATCCATCTGCTGCACGGCATGCGGCCGGACGGGGTACTGACCACCGTGGATCCCGAGCCGGAGCACCAGCAGTTCGCCCGGCAGGCCTTCCGCGCCAGCGGTTTCGCCAGCAACCGGGCCCGTTTCATCCCCGGCCGCGCCCTGGACGTGCTGCCCCGGCTCGCGGACGCCGGCTACGACCTGGTCTTCTGCGACGGCGACCGGCTGGAGTACCTGGATTACCTCGCTGAATCGTTGCGCCTGCTGCGGACGGGCGGGGTGGTGGTCTTCGAGGGTGTCTTCGGCAACGGCCGCACGGTGGACTCGGGTCCCCAGCCGACCGAGGTGCTGCGGCTGCGGGAGCTTCTGCGGGCGGTGCGGGAGAGCCAGGAACTGGTGCCTTCGCTGCTGCCGGTGGGCGACGGGCTGCTCTGCGCCGTCAAAAGGTGAACGCCGCCAAACGTCATCGAATCGTGAACGTCGCCGGACACCGAACGCCACCGGGAACCACCCGGAACCGTCTGGAACCACCCGGAACGCAGTTGTCCCGGTATCGCATGCGATACCGGGACAACTGAAAGGGATGGTCGCCGGCGCGTCAGGCAACGACCTTCTTGAGGGCGTCGCCGAGCGCCTCGGCCTCGTCAGGAGTCAGCTCGACGACGAGCCGACCGCCGCCTTCGAGCGGAACGCGCATGACGATGCCCCGCCCCTCCTTGGTCACCTCGAGCGGGCCATCGCCCGTCCGCGGCTTCATGGCCGCCATGCTCGTTCCCCTTCCTGAAACCAGCTCATAGTCTGCCGACGGCCCTGGAGGGCACGCGGAATCCGGGTGGGACACGCGTCACCGGCATCGAACACATTGCTTCCAAGCCATTATCCCGCATCTCAGGACCCGATGACCAACATCAGTAGGCATCGCTTGGGCAACGCGCGCGAGCAAAACCACTCAATTCGGCGATGTGACTGCGATACTGCGCCATCGCGCCGACCGTGGATGCCGTCCCCGCGGTGATCTCCGCCATGCTGTCCTGTGACACGGGCGTACGCGGTACGCCCCGGGCAGACACTGCAAGAGGGGATGCGTCATGGCCGACACCGTGCTCTACGAGGTGACCGACGGACTCGCAACGATCACGCTGAACCGCCCCGAGGCGATGAACGCTCTGAACATCGAGACCAAGGCCGCCTTCCGGGACGCGGCGCGGCAGGCGGCGGAGGACGCGTCCGTACGGGCGATCCTGCTCACCGCCGCCGGGGACCGGGCGTTCTGCGTGGGCCAGGACCTCAAGGAGCACATGGGACTGCTGGCGTCCGACCGCGAGACCGGGGCGGGAGAGACGATGAGGACGGTGCGGGAGCACTACAACCCGATCGTGCGGGCCCTCACCGGGGCTCCGAAGCCGGTGGTCGCGGCGGTCAACGGCGTCGCGGCCGGCGCGGGCCTCGGTTTCGCGCTGGCGGCGGACTTCCGTCTGGTGTCGGACACGGCGTCCTTCAACACCTCGTTCGCCGGGGTGGCGCTGACCGCCGACTCCGGCGTCTCCTGGACGCTGCCCCGGGTCGTCGGCCCCGGCCGCGCCGCCGACCTGCTGCTCTTCCCGCGGACCATCAGCGCGCAGGAATCGTACGAGCTGGGCATCGCGAACCGGCTCGTGCCGTCCGGCGAGCTGCGGGCCGAGGCCGAGAAGGTCGCCCGGAAGCTCGCCGCGGGTCCGACCCTGGCCTACTCGGCGATCAAGGAGGCGGTCGCCTTCGGCATGACGCACTCCCTGGACGAGACGCTGGACAAGGAGGACGAGCTCCAGTCGCGCGCGGGGCGGTCCGAGGACCACACGATCGCGGTGCAGGCGTTCGTGAACAAGGAGAAGCCGAAGTACCTGGGCCGCTGAGCCCCGGACAGGCCCCGGGCACTCATGCGCCGGGCGGTGGGCTGGTGCGGCTCACGCACCCCTCCAGGTGGTCGTCGACCAGCCCGCACGCCTGCATCAGCGCGTATGCCGTCGTGGGGCCGACGAAGCGCAGGCCCTGCTTCTTGAGCGCCTTCGACAGGGCCGTCGACTCCGGGGTGACCGGGAGGACGTCCGCGAGGGTCTTCGGGACGGGGCGGCCGGCCGGGTCCGGGGCGTGGGACCAGATCAGGCTGTCCAGCTCGCCGGGTGACCAGTCGGCGAGCACACGCGCGTTGGCGAGCGTCGCGTCGATCTTGGCGCGGTTGCGGATGATGCCGGCGTCTCCGAGGAGGCGCTCGCGGTCGTCGTCGGTGAAGTCCGCGACGGCGGCGATCTTGAAGTCGGAGAAGGCGGCGCGGAATCCGGTACGGCGGCGCAGGATGGTGATCCACGACAGACCCGACTGGAAGGCTTCCAGACTGAGGCGCTCGAAGAGGGCGTCGTCGCCGTGCACCGGGCGGCCCCACTCCTCGTCGTGGTAGCTCACATAGTCCTCGGTGGACAGGGCCCAGGGGCAGCGCGGCAGGCCGTCCGGGCCGACCAGGGCGGAGCCGTCACTCACCGCTCGTCCTCTCGCGCGGGCTTGTCCAGCCGGACGTGCGCCGCGGCCTGGGCACCGGCCAGCGCGGACTCCAGGTCGGCGATACGGGCGTCGCGCTCGGCGAGTTCGGCGGCGATGCGGCCGAGGGCATCGTCCACGTCGGCCATGCGGTAGCCGCGCGCGGTGAGCGGGAAGCGGAGGTGCTCCACGTCCGCGCGGCCGATCGGGCGGTCCGGGGGCAGCGGGTCGGTGAGGCGCTCGGGTGACGCCTCGGGCAGGGGGCCGGTGGCGCCCTCGCCGCCGCCCACCACGGCGAGTGTCACCGCGGCGACCACGACGGCGAGCGCGACGACCAGGAACATGAACATAACCATCGCTGCGTCCCCACGCTCTGTGTAACTGGCTTGCGCAGTCTCGCGCACTTCCGGGTGCGATCGTGCCATGCCAGTCTGACAGTCGCGGTCGGCGGCGTCCGACACCGCGGCGTACCGCGACGTACTGGGAGAAGGGCACAGAATGCTCAGATTGGGCGGGCGGGTCTTCGAGCCGCACGAGCCGGTGATCATGGCGATCGTGAACCGGACCCCGGACTCCTTCTACGACCGGGGGGCCACCTTCCGTGACGAGCCTGCGCTCGCGCGCGTGGAGCAGGCGGTGGCCGAGGGGGCCGCGATCATCGACATCGGCGGGGTCAAGGCCGGGCCGGGGGACGAGGTGACCGCAGAGGAGGAGGCGCGGCGGACGGTCGGCTTCGTGGCGGAGGTACGACGGCTGTTCCCCGATGTGATCATCAGCGTGGACACCTGGCGGGCGGAGGTCGGGGAGGCCGTCTGCGAGGCCGGGGCCGATGTGCTCAACGACGCCTGGGGCGGGGTGGACCCGGGGCTCGCGGAGGTCGCCGCACGATACGGGGCGGGACTGGTGTGCACGCACGCGGGCGGCGCCGAGCCGCGTACGCGGCCGCACCGGGTGTCGTACGACGACGTGGTGGCCGACATCCTCCGGGTGACCGTGGGTCTTGCCGAGCGGGCCGTGGCGCTGGGGGTGCCCCGGGAGTCGGTGCTGATCGACCCCGGGCACGACTTCGGCAAGAACACACGGCACAGCCTCGAGGCGACGCGGCGGCTGGACGAGCTGGTGGCCACGGGGTGGCCCGTGCTGGTGTCGCTGTCCAACAAGGACTTCGTCGGGGAGACGCTCGACCGGCCGGTCAAGGAGCGGCTGCTCGGGACGCTGGCGACGACGGCGGTCTCCGCGTGGCTGGGGGCGCGGGTGTACCGGGTGCACGAGGTGGCGGAGACCAGGCAGGTCCTGGACATGGTGGCCTCGATCGCCGGCCACCGCCCCCCGGCGGTCGCCCGCCGGGGGCTGGCCTAGGGCGTGTCTGACAATTCCCGTCGTCCGCCCGGAGGGCGGGCCTCGCGGGGGCTGGTGCGTGCGATCGCAAGGCGCCGGAGCGCCCTCGTGGCGGCGCCACGTGGGCGTTTCGGCAACGCTGCGAGCGTGCGTGCCAGCCCCCGCGAGGCAGGCGGGAATTGTCAGACACGCCCTAGGACGAAACACGCCCCTGGGGAAGTCCCCTGGGATCTACCGCCCGGCCTCCTTGGACACCAGGGCGACCGCCTCGTCCACGTCGTCCGTGACGTGGAAGAGGAGGAGGTCCTTCTCGGAGGCCTTGCCCTGGGCGATCACCGCGCTCCGGAGCCAGGAGACCAGGCCGCCCCAGTACGCGCTGCCGAAGAGCACGATCGGGAAGCGGGTGACCTTCTGGGTCTGGACGAGGGTGAGGGCCTCGAAGAGTTCGTCCAGGGTGCCGAGGCCGCCGGGGAGGACCACGAAACCCTGGGCGTACTTGACGAACATCATCTTGCGGACGAAGAAGTACCGGAAGTTGAGGCCGATGTCGACGTAGGGGTTGAGCCCCTGCTCGAAGGGCAGCTCGATGCCGAGGCCGACCGAGGTGCCACCTGCCTCGCAGGCACCCTTGTTGGCGGCCTCCATCGCGCCGGGCCCACCGCCGGTGATCACCGCCCAGCCCGCCTCCACGAGGCCGCGGCCCAGACGCACGCCCGCGTCGTACTCCGCCGAGTCCGTCGGGGTGCGGGCGGATCCGAACACGCTGATCGCGGGCGGGAGTTCGGCCAGGGTGCCGAATCCCTCGATGAACTCCGACTGGATGCGCAGGACACGCCACGGGTCCGTGTGGACCCAGTCCGACGGGCCGCCCGCGTCCAGCAGTCGCTGGTCCGTGGTGCTCGACGTCACCTGCCCCCGGCGGCGGAGGACCGGTCCCAGGCGCTGCTCCTCCGGTGGCTGCTTCTTGCCCTCGGGGTTGCCAGTAGCCATGTGCGCTCCCTCCACGTACAGGTGTTTCCGCCTCAGCGTAGATCGGCGGGGGTTACGCGCGGGGGACGTCAGCGTGTCCGGCTCAACTCGTCAGCCAGGCCCGCAGGCGTTCTTCGGCCGCGAGGATCTTCGCCGTCTCGACCCGTTCGTCCCGCTTGTGTGCGAGATGCGGGTTGCCCGGCCCGTAGTTGACGGCCGGGACGCCCAGGGCGGAGAAACGGGAGACGTCGGTCCAGCCGTACTTCGGCTGCGGGGTGCCGCCGACCGCCTCGGTGAAGGCCGCCGCGGCCGGGTGGGACAGTCCCGGCAGTGCGCCGGGACTGTGGTCGTCCACCACGAACTCCGCCACCCCGCAGTCCGCGAAGACCTCGCGGACGTGCGCGAGCGCCTCCTGCTCGGAGCGGTCGGGCGCGTAGCGGAAGTTCACGGTGACCACGCACTCGTCGGGGATGACGTTGCCCGCCACACCGCCCGAGACACCCACCGCGTTGAGGCCCTCGCGGTACTCCAGGCCGTCGATCAGCGGCCATCGGGGCTGGTAGGCGGCGAGGCGCGCGAGGATCGGCGCGGCGGCGTGGATCGCGTTGGAGCCCATCCACCCGCGTGCCGAGTGGGCCCGCTCCCCCGTCGTCCTCAGCTTGACCCTCAGGGTGCCCTGGCAGCCGCCCTCGACCTGGCCGTCCGACGGCTCCAGGAGCACGGCGAAGTCGCCCTCCAGCCATTCGGGGCGTGCCTCGGCGATGTGCTTGAGGCCGTTGAGGTCGGCGGCGACCTCCTCGTTGTCGTAGAAGACGAAGGTCAGGTCGCGGTTGGGCGCGGGAACGGTGGCCGCGATGCGCAGCTGGACCGCGACGCCGGACTTCATGTCGCAGGTGCCGCAGCCCCACAGGACACCGTCCTCGTCGAGGCGCGAGGGGACGTTGTCCGCGATCGGGACCGTGTCGATGTGCCCGGCCAGGATCACCCGCTCGGACCGGCCCAGGTTCGTGCGGGCGACGACGTTGTTGCCGTACCGGTCGACGGTCAGGTGCGGCAGCGCGCGCAGGGCCGCTTCGACGGCGTCCGCGAGGGGCTTCTCCGTGCCGCTCTCCGACGGGAAGTCGACCAGCCGCGCGGTGAGCGCGGCGGCGTCCAGCGTGAGATCCAGCGCGGTGTCGAACGAAGGGTCGAGCGGGGTGTCGGGCATGGTGACGACCCTAACCCGCCACCCGTTCCGGGGGCCGCGCGCCGATCAGGCGCCGATGCCATTCCGTGCGCCGCTTCCTCCCTTGTCGCCCCGGCGGACTCCAGTACCTTGTACGCGTGCCCGAGCCGTCCCTCGTCCCACCCCAGCGTCCTGCCAAGCGCCGTGGCCGTCTCTTCCGCCTCGGCTCCGCCCTCACGGTCCTCGCGGCCGTCGCGGGTTATCTCGTGGTGCAGTACGTCACGTCGGGCGCCGGGGCCCCGGGCTGCACGGTGGTCTCGGGCCGGGGCGACGGGACGTCCTACAAGTTCACTCCCGAGCAGGCCTCGAACGCGGCGACGATCACCGCCGTCGGCACCGGCCGGGGCATGCCGCAGCGGGCGGTGGCCATCGCGCTGGCCACCGCGCTCCAGGAGTCGGGGCTGCGCAACATCGAGCACGGCGACCGGGACTCCCTCGGCCTGTTCCAGCAGCGTCCCTCGATGGGCTGGGGCACCGAGAAGCAGATCATGGAGCCGACCTACGCGGCGGGCGCCTTCTACAAGCATCTGGCGAAGGTGCCCGGCTACACCGGGCTTCCGCTCACGGTGGCCGCGCAGCGGGTGCAGCGCAGCGGCTACCCGGAGGCGTACGCCAAGCACGAGCCGGACGCCACGCTGCTGGCCGCCGCGCTGACCGGGCAGTCGGCGGCGACGCTGACCTGCCAGGGCAGCCCGGCGTCCGGCACGGCCGAAGCGGCGGTGCGGACGGGCCCGGGCGCGGTGCGGGCGGCGCTCGCACGGGACTTCGGGCGCGACGCGCTCGATCTGGCCGGCACGGAGGTGGGCGCCACGGCGCCGCCGTCCCCGCGCCCGGCCTCCGAGGCGACCGCGCGGATCGTGACCGTGCCGGTGCCGGACGACCCGAAGGCCGACCGGGCGGGCCGCACCGAGCGGCAGCGGGGCTGGCAGCTGGCCCACTGGGCGGTGGCCAACTCCTCGACGCTGCACATCTCGCGGGTGTCGTACGCGGGCCGGGAGTGGACCGCCGGGAGTACGGACAGCCGGTGGCGCACGGTGCGCGGGCTCGGTGCGGCGGGTGCGGAGCGGGCCGCCGGGTCCGTGCGCATCGTCACCGGGCGGTAGCGGCAGGCCGGGCAGGAGTACGGGACTTCACCCGAAGGGGTCATACGGCGCGCTTCGGCCGGGCCGGATGCGCGGGTTTTCGCGCGGTCGCCTTCATAGGCGCCGAAGCCCTGGAAACAGTGCGCCGGAAGGTTTCGGCTGGGCCGCACGCACGGCGCCCTTTGCCCGTTTTTATCCACAACAGATAATGCGACGCGTTATCAATTCTTTACCTTTGGCGTCCGCAACCTTCGTGGGCTTCGAGCGGTAGTCACTGCGTCCGCCACCGGACACCTGAACGTTCTCTACCGTCGAATGGAGCATCATGTCCCTCCCCCTGACCCGCAGGATCGCCCGTGCCGCGCTGCTCGTCGCAGCGGGAGCGGCCGCCGGGGTCGGTGTGGCCGGCTCCGCGAGCGCGGCACCGGAACTGCCGGCCACTCCGAACCTCGGCGGGCTGACCGCACTGGACGGGGCGCACGTCGGCGACACCGTCGACGGTGCCACGCAGCACGTCACCGGGCTGGCGGGCGACGCCGGCGGCAAGGCGGTCAAGCAGGCGGTGCCGGCCGCGGGCAAGACCGGTGGCAAGCTCGTCAAGAAGGCGGCGCCCGCGGCGCAGCGCGCGGCGGGCGACGCGGCCGGCTCCGCCGGGGACGTCCTCGGCGACACGGCCAGGACGGCGACGAAGACCGCGCCGAAGGGCGGCCTGCCCACGGACGCCCTCACCAAGGGCGGACTGCCCGGCGCCTCCCTGCCGGGCGGCGGACTGCCCGGCGGTTCGCTGCCGGTGAGCGGCCTGCCGCTCGGCTAGTCGGCCGGACTCCCCAGCACGACGAAACGGCCCGCCCCGGGGAACCGGGGCGGGCCGTCGCGCTGTCAGGTGGCGTGCCCGAGCCTCTCCACGGCCGCCGCCACCCGCTCGTCCGTCGCCGTCAGGGCCACCCGGACGAACTGCGCGCCCGCCGTGCCGTAGAAGTCGCCGGGCGCCACCAGGATGCCCCGTTCGGCCAGGTGGGCGACGGTGTCCCAGCAGGACTCGCCGCGGGTGGCCCAGAGGTAGAGGCTGGCCTCGCTGTGCTCGATGCGGAAGCCGTGGGACAGCAGGGCCGCGCGCAGCGCGGTGCGCCGGACGGCGTAGCGGTCGCGCTGCTCGCGGACGTGGACGTCGTCGGACAGGGCGGCCACGACCGCGGCCTGGACGGGCGCCGGGGTCATCATGCCGCCGTGCTTGCGGATCTCCAGGAGCGGGCCGAGGACGGCCGGGTCACCGGCGAGGAAGGCCGCGCGGTAGCCCGCCAGGTTGGAGCGCTTGGAGAGGGAGTGGACGGTGACGATCCCGTCGTACGAGCCGCCGTTGACGTCCGGGTGGAGCACGGAGACCGGGTCGGCCTCCCAGCCCAGCTCGACGTAGCACTCGTCGGAGACGAGCAGGACGCCGTGCTCGCGGGCCCAGGCCACGATCCGGGTGAGTTCCTGCCTGCCGAGGACCCGGCCGGTCGGGTTGGAGGGCGAGTTGAGCCAGAGGAGCCTCAGGTTCGCCGGGTCGAGCTCCGTGGGGTCGTCGTAGACCTCGTACTCCGCGCGGGCGAGGCGGGCGCCGACCTCGTAGGTCGGGTAGGCCAGCCGGGGGTACGCGACCCTGTCGCCGGGGCCGAGGCCCAGCTGGGTGGGGAGCCAGGCGACCAGTTCCTTGGAGCCGACGACCGGCAGGACATGGCGGTGGGTGAGCTCCCGGGCGCCCAGCCGGCGCTCCAGCCATCCGGTGATCGCGTCGCGCAGTTCGGGGGTGCCCCAGACGGTCGGGTAGCCCGGCGAGTCGGCCGCGGCGACCAGGGCCTTCTGGATCAGCTCGGGGACCGGGTCGACCGGGGTGCCGACGGACAGGTCGACGATTCCGTCCGGGTGGGCCGCGGCCGTCTTCTTGTACGGCTCCAGCTTGTCCCAGGGGAAGGCGGGCAGGCGATCGGAGACTGCGGACACGATGTACTCGCTCACTTTCTTCGGTACAGCCGGTACAGCCGAAACGGCCGGTACGGCGGCTACGGCCGGTACGGCAAACGCCTCGGTCCCGTACGGCGCCGACCGGGACGGTCGGGTCGTACGGGACCGAGGCGGGACGGATGAACGGCCGCCGGGCCGCCCGCCGTTATCCGGCCTGCGGCGGCAGCGCGGCGATGAAGGGGTGGTCGCGCTCGATCAGTCCCAGCTTGCTGGCACCGCCGGGGGAGCCCAGTTCGTCGAAGAACTCGACGTTCGCCTTGTAGTAGTCCTTCCACTCCTCCGGAGTGTCGTCCTCGTAGAAGATCGCCTCGACCGGGCAGACCGGCTCACAGGCACCACAGTCAACGCATTCGTCCGGGTGGATGTACAAGGACCGGGAGCCCTCGTAGATGCAGTCGACCGGGCACTCCTCGATGCACGCCTTGTCCTTCACGTCGACACAAGGCTGCGCGATGACGTAGGTCACGCTGTCGTTCCTCCTCGATAGGGCGCTGGCGGGCCTCCGTAGGCTCCGCCGCCTGGCGCGCGGGAGCGCGGCGTCGTCGATGCCCGCCCCTAGTATCTCCGTTCTTGGGCATGATCCGAACAGGAGGGGTGAACCGACCTGTGGAAATCTCTGCCGGCGGGCGACTCGAGGTCCGAATCACCGCTGCTGATGTGGGTAAACGAGTCTCCGTACGTCGCTTGAGCGAACCTGGACCCCCGGGGGAGAAGTTCACCGACACGGTGGGTGTTCTCGCATCCTGGGACGACGGTGTGCTGATGATCACGCGCCGGACCGGGGAGACCGTCCGCATTCCGGAGTCCTCGCTGGTCGCGGGAAAGGTCGTGCCGGCCGCTCCGGCGCGTCGGCGGGGTCCCGCCACTTCCTTCGAGGAACTCGCGCGTGTCGCCTCCCGGGCGTGGCGGCCGCTGGAGAGCGAGCGGCTCGGCGAATGGGAGCTGCGGGCCGCGGGCGGATTCACCCGGCGGGCGAACAGCGTGCTGCCGCTCGGCGACCCGGGGCTGCCCCTGGACGCGGCGCTGGAGGCCGTACGGCGCTGGTACGGCGCACGGGGGCTGCCCGCGTACATCCAGACGGCGACGGGCGCCGCAGGCACATCGGAGCCGCTGCCCGCGGAGCTGGAGCGGCGTGGCTGGGTGTGCGAGGTGACCGCCGAGTTGTGGACCGGCGCGCTGGCGCCGCTGGCCGACCGGGCCGAGGGCACCGAAGTGGCGCTCTCCCGGGAGGCGGACGAGGCCTGGCTGGCCCGCTACCGGCGCAGGGGGGTGAGCGAGGTGGCGCTGAAGGTGCTGGGCAGCGGCCCGTCGGTGTGGTTCGCGAGCGTCCCCGACGAGAGCGGGAGCGTCCCTGCGGCGATCGGCCGGCTGGTCGTGGACGGGCGGTGGGCCGGTTTCGCCGCCGTCGAGGTGGCCCCGGAGCGGCGACGGCGGGGGCTGGCCGGCACCGTGATGGCGGCCCTGGCCCGCCAGGCCCTGTCCGAGGGCGCGTCGGCGGCCTGGCTCCAGGTGGAGACGGACAACGAGTCGGCACGCGAGCTGTACACGGGGCTGGGTTTCACGGCGCACCACGCCTACCAGCACTATCGGGAGCCGGTCGTCCCGGCCACCGGACGAACCGAACGGTAGGGAACCGTCCTGAAAGGGCACACACCTCATATGCTTCCGCCTTGTCCCCCTCCCCCGGAGCGCTCCGCCGAGTTGCGGCGGCGGTTCGCCGACGAGGCACGGGGAGAGCGGCCCGATCTGTCGGCGCTGTGTCTGCTGCTGGGGGCCGAGGCCGACGGGTCCCTGGACGAGGCCGGTATCGACGCGGCGCAGATCGAGCTGGACGAGTTGGCGGGGCGGCTGCCCTACCGACCCGGGGGGCCGCGGGCCTGGGCGACCGCGTTGCACGAGTTGCTCGGGGCGCGGCACGGGTTCCACGGCTCGGCCGCCGACTACCGGCGCCTGGAGTCGTCGCTGCTGCACGAGGTGCTGCGACGCCGTCGCGGGCTGCCGATCCTGCTGTCGGTGGTGTGGATGGAGGTGGCCCGCAGAGCGGGCGCCCCGGTGTACGGGGTCGCGCTGCCGGGGCACTTCGTGGTCGGGCTGGGCACGGCCGGGGAGCAGGTGCTGGCCGACCCCTTCGACGGCGGCCGGGTGCTGACCGGGTCGGACGCCGAACTGCTCGTCGCCGGGGCGACCGGGGCTCCACTGGATCCGGACATGCTGGTGCCCGCGGAGCCGCTGGAGGTGGTGATCCGGATCCTGAACAACGTCCGCGCATGGGCCTCGGCCCGGCCCGAGCGCTCGGACGTGGCCCTGTGGGCCGTGGAACTGTCCCTGCTGCTGCCCTCGCACCCGGCGCGGCTGCGCTACGAACGGGCCCAGCTCCTCGTGCAGCGCGGCGAGTACCTCGCCGGGGCGGCGGAGCTGGACGCGTACGCCGACGTGATGGCGGAGGTGGACGAGCCGACCGCGCGCCGGATCCGCGGCCAGGCACACACGGCACGCGCCATGCTCAACTGACGCCTGCCGCTTGGAGCGGGCCCCTACAGCCAGCCCTTCTCCCGAGCCGTCCGTACCGCCTCGGCGCGGTTGCGTACCGCCAGCTTCTGGATGGCAGTGGAGAGGTAGTTGCGTACCGTGCCCTGGGACAGGTGCAGGGCGGCGGCCAGTTCGGCGTTGGTGGAGCCGTCGGCCGCGGCGCGCAGCACCTCGCGTTCTCGGTCGGTGAGCGGGTTGGCGCCGTCGGCGAGGGCGGCCGCGGCGAGGGTGGGGTCGATGACCCGCTCTCCGGCGAGCACCTTGCGTACGGCTTCGGCGAGTTGGGCGGCCGGCGCGTCCTTCACGAGGAAGGCGTCGGCGCCCGCCTCCATGGCGCTGCGCAGATAGCCGGGGCGGCCGAAGGTGGTGAGCACGACCAGTTTCACCGTGGGGAGTTCCTGGTGCAGCCGGGCCGCGGCCTCGATTCCCGTGCAACCCGGCATCTCGATGTCGAGCAGGGCGACGTCCACGTCGTGCTCCCGCGCGGCCGCCAGCACCAGGTCCCCGCGTGAGACCTGGGCGACGACCTCGATGTCGTCCTCCAGGCCGAGCAGGGCGGCGAGCGCCTCGCGGACCATCGACTGGTCCTCGGCGAGAAGGATCTTGATCGGGCTGCTCATGCCCGGATCCTACGTGCCCCCCACAACCACGGGTACGCGGGCCACCAGCCGGAATCCGTGCCTCACGCGGCCCGCCTCCAGGGTGCCCCCGGCCTGTTCCAGACGCTCGGTCAGACCGGTCAGCCCGTTGCCGAATCCGCCGCCCGAGCCGCTCCCGCCGCCGGACCCGTCGTCCTCGACGGAGAGTTCGAGCACGGGCCCGTCGAGGGTCTGCCGCCGCAGCACCTCGATCGTGCACTTCTGGGCGCCGCTGTGCCGTACGACGTTGGTGATCGCCTCGCGCAGCGCCCAGGCGAGGGCGGCCTCGGACTCCTCGGGTACGTCGGTGAGGTCGGGGTCGGCGGGTACCTCGGCGACGACGCCGGCCGCGGTCAGGGCGACCTGGGCGCCCGCGAGTTCGGCGGGCAGGCGGGGGCGCCGGTAGCCGCTGACCGCCTCGCGGACGTCCACCAGGGCCTGTCGGCTGACCTGCTCGATGTCGGCGACCTGCTGGGCCGCCTTGTCGGGGTGGCCGGGCAGCATCCGGCCCGCCAGCTCGCTCTTGAGGGTGATGAGGGAGAGGGAGTGGCCGAGGAGGTCGTGCAGGTCGCGGGCAAGGCGCAGCCGTTCCTCGTTGGCGGCGAGCTGGGCGACGGTGGCGCGGGCCCTGCGCAGTTCGACGGTGGTGCGGACCATCTGGCTCACACCGGTCATGGCGAACCCGATGAGCAGCACCAGGAGGGACAGGTTCTCCGCCGTCTCCAGGTCGACCCGGCTGCCGACCAGCAGCAACAGGCCGGTCGTCGCCGGGATCGCCCCATAGGCGGCCTTCATTGGCAGGACGGATCCACAGGCGACCGAGACGTAGCAGTACAGGCCGAGCCACGCTCCACCGAAGGCGAGGCTCAACACGGAGGCGAGGACGCCGAGGGCCACGACGAGGCCGACGACGAACCCGCCGCTGTAGGTCTTGCCCAGGTTGCGGAAGACCAGTGACAGATAGACCCCGACGAAGCCGATGAGGCCGAGCCAGCCCGCCACGGTGGCGCCGGTGGTGTGGTTCCCGGACAGCAGGTCGTTGACCGGCGAGCTCAGGAACACCAGCCAGACGCCGATCCACAGCACCTTGCGCCGCAGTTCGGGGCGGTTGACGGGCGGCCTGCCGATGCGCAGCAGCCGCTCCGCCCGGCTCTCCCCGGCCCCGGGGTCTTCCGTCATGGCACTCACGCCTTCAGCGTGTCCTTCCGGTACAGCCAAGCCGCGCCGCCCGCGAAGAGGACGAAGTAGACCGCGAGGTTGACGAGGTCGGTGGCGTGCGGCGCCTGGCTCTGTTCGATCGCTCGTCCAAGGGCAGCGTACGCGTGCGTGGGCAGCCATTTGGCAATGTCCTGGAGCCACTGCGGGAAGGTCGTGGTGGGCATCCACAGGCCGCCGAGCATGGACAGGCCGAAGTAGGTGATCATCGTGATGGGCCGGACCGCGTCGCCGGTGGCGAGGTAGCCGATGGCGACGCCGAGCGCGGCGAAGACCAGGCTGCCGGCCCAGATGGAGCCGGTCAGGGCGAGCCACTGCCAGGCGTCCAGGCGTACGTCCTTCACGGCCGCGGCAACGACGAAGACGACGACGATCGAGGGCAGGCTGACCACGGCCGCGCTCGCGGTCTTGGCGAGCACGTATCCGCGCCCCGGCAGCGCGGTCAGCCGCAGCTGCCGTACCCAGCCGCTCTCGCGCTCCTTGGCGATGCGCTCGCTGTTGCCCATCAGTACGGCGGTCAGGGCGCCGAAGGAGGCCATGGAGACCATCATGTAGGTCGGGACGGTCAGCCCGGTGCCGTCGACCTTGGTGTGGGAGTCGGCGCCGCCCGCGATGAGCAGGAACAGGGCCGCGGGGTAGATCACCGAGAAGAACAGGAACTTCTTGTTGCGCAGGGCGCGCGCCAGCTCGAGCTTGATCAGGCTGTTCACGGTGCGGTGACCTCCTTGGCCTCTTCGGCCTCGGTGATGGCGACGAACGCCTGCTCCAGGCCGAGCCCGGCGACTTCGAGATTGCGGGGGTAGACGCCGAGGCCGTACAGCGCGTGGACGGTGGCGTCGGCGTCGGTGGACTGGATGCGGACGGTCTGTCCGGAGACGTCCATCGAGGTCAGGAAGGGCAGGCCGTGCAGGGCGGTCTCGTCGATCGCGCCCTCCAGGTCGAAGGAGACGCGGCGGGCGCCCGCCCTGGCCTTGATCTCGGCGGCGGTGCCGTCGGCGAGCAGCCGGCCGCGGTGCAGCACGAGCACGCGGTCCGCGATGGCGTCGGCCTCTTCGAGGTAGTGGGTGGCGAAGAGGACCGTGCGGCCCTGGTCGGCCTGCTCCCGCATGGTGGCCCAGAACGCCTGGCGGGCGGTGACGTCCATGCCGGTGGTCGGCTCGTCCAGGATGATCAGGTCGCTGTCGCCCGCGGTGGCGAGCGCGAAGCGGACGCGCTGGGCCTGGCCGCCGGAGAGCTTGTTGACCTTGCGGTCGGCGATCTGGGTGATTCCGGCCCGGGCCAGGACATCGGCGGCCTTGTACCGCTTCGGGTGCAGATCGCAGGCGAGCCGGACCAGTTCGGCGACGGTGACATCCTCCATCAGTCCGCCGCTCTGCAGCATGGCGCCGACCCGCCCGGCGGTGATGGCCTCGCGCGGGCCGGTGCCGAACAGGCTGACGGTGCCGGCGTCGGGCTGCTTGAGCCCGAGGAGCAGGTCGAGGGTGGTGGACTTGCCGGCGCCGTTGGGGCCGAGGAGGGCGACGGTCTCCCCCGGGTGGAGCCGCAGCGAGAGGCCGTCGACGGCCCGTACATTGCCGTACGTCTTGGTCACCTGGTCGAACCCGACCACCAGGGTGCTGGTGTCCGGTACCGCTGTCGTTGTCATGGTGTCCATGCTGACGGCGGGGCCGGGGGGCCGGGCAGTGCCGGTGATCCTGACTGCCGCATGACAGATGTCATACCGCAGTCGGCTCGGTGCCGCCGGGCCCCCGCCGGGTCAGTTCGGGTTGGTCTCGATGATCCCGACCCGCTCGGCCTTCGTCCTGCCCCGCAGGGCGGTGCGCAGGGCGTTGACGACGTCCTGCGGGATGACGTCGCGTTTCCCGGTCGCGGACTCGACCTTCACGCCGTCGAAGGTCCTGCCGTACGCCTTCTTGAGCGCTTCGAGGTTGTACGTCTCCACGAGCTTGCCGTCGATCGCCTTGACGCCGAGGATCTTCGGCAGGGAAAGGGGACCGAACTGGATCTTGTGCGCGGCGTCGACGCGCACGGTGGCCAGGCCGGACATCGCCGGTTCGGCGAACTCCTTCATCTTCCGGTCGACCTCGGCCCTGGAGATGGTCGGCTGCTGGCCGGTCGTGGACACGGTGACCGGGGTGGCGGTGCCCGTCTCCACCATCGACCGGTACGCCTGCTCGACCGCCCGGACCGAACCGGCCGCGTCGATGCCCTTGCCCGCCTTGCCGTACACGGCGACGGCCTTGCCCGACTCGAACTTGATCGTGCCCTCGGTGACCGAGCCGGAGCCGCCGCCCGCCGTCTTCAGGGCGGCCTGGAGCTTCTCCTCGTCGACCGGCATGACCGGTTCCACGACCCGCTGCTCCCCGAAGAGGGTGCCGATCACGGAGACGGGGTTGTAGTCGCTGCCGGAGGCCTCGCCGACGGTGGCGGCGATGTCGAACTGGAGACCCGCCCGGCTCGGGACGAGCGAGACGGTCCTGCCGTCGACCGACAGCTTCAGCGGCTGGCTGCCCCGGGCACCGAAGGCGTCGTTCAGCTTCTTGACGGCGTCGTCGCGGGTGCCGCCGCCGATGTCCACGCCGAGCACCGTGGTGCCCTTGGGCACGTCGGAGTGGTTCATCAGCAGTCCGGCGCCGTAGACACCGGCGCCGCCGACGACCAGCAGGACGCCGAGCAGCACCAGTTTGCTGCGGCCCTTCTTCTTCGCGGGCTTCGCGGACTTCTTGCTCTCCGGCACGTTCGGCGAGACCGGCTCGGGGAGCTTCGGCGGGGTGTGCTGCAGCGGCCCGTCGGCACCGGTGCGCGGTCCGAACGGAGAGTTCCCGGCGGGCGGGACGATCGGGATGCCGCTGGTGACGGTCTGCCCGGAGACGTTGTCCGCCGGGGCACGGTAGCCGGGCACGCCCGGCATGCCGGATTCCTGGGCGGGCTTCTGCGGGGTGAGGATGGCGGTGTCGTCGCCGAGGGCACCGGCGGGGCGGGGGCCGCGCGGGCTGCCGGCGGGGGCGTTGCCGGGGGCGGCTCCGGGATCGGTGAAGGACTCGCCGGGCGCCATGCCGGGACCGGGCCGGCCGGTCATGGGCGGGACCAGCGGACTGTCACCGGTGACCGGACCGGCGGTCGGACCGGCGGGGGCCTGCGGGGTGCGCGGCGCGTTCGGCGCGGCGGGGGCGCTGGGGCCGCTCCGGCCGCTTTCCGAGAAGTACGGCAGGTCGTCACGGCGCGGTTCCTCGGCGCCGCCCGTACCGGGGCGGGTGCCGCTCGCCAGTGGACCGGCGGCCAGCGCCTCGGTCACGTCGAAGGAACCGGTGCCGCCACCGTGCCCGGGAGCCACGGGTCCGCCGGTGGCTCCGGTGAGCCCCGCGCCGTTGGTGCCGCCGGGCCGGGTGGCGCCGGGCATGCTCATGGAGCCGACGACACCACCGGGACGGCTGAGACCCGTGCCCTGGCCGGGGGCGGCCGGGGCGGAGGGCGTGGCTGGCGCGGCGGGTCCGGCCTGCGCGGCCGGGGAAGCACCGGGCATCCCGGCCCCGTTGGTACCACCGCCGCCCGGACCGGACTTGCCGGCCGAGCCCTTGCGGGGCGCGAACCAGTCGCTCGTCCGCTCCTCGGCCGGGGCGTCGGCCTCGGCGGGGGCCGGTTCCGTGCGACTGCCCGGCAACGGGGAGGAGGGCAGCTGCTGCTCCGCGGCGGCGCCCTTACCCGTACCGGTGTCGTCGTCGGAGCGCTCGGCGTCCGCGACGGGCGTACGCATGACGACCGGCGGAATCGGCCGCGACCCGGGGATGTTGATCCGGATCCGGGTCGTCAGCGTGGTCTCTGTCTTGCGCTCCTCGGGCTGGGCGGCCGAACGGCCCGCGTCCGTGCCGTTGTCGGAAACCATGGGGGTCCCGTACGGCGGCGTGCCTGAGGGGTATGCGGCTCCGCCGCGCCCGTTGGGCCCGGAGGACGGAGTGTCAGTTTCACGACTCAAAGCAAGTTCTCCCGGTTGGCTCCGCCGCCCGTTACGACCTCTTCCCGCGGGCGGCTCGGCGGCGCGCACCACCATACTGGCCGTCCATGACGTGTATCCCGTGGCCGCTGGGGAATTCCCCACGGGACTCGCACGCGCGTTTCACGGCGAATCGGTACGTCACTTGGCAAGTCGGGCGTCGGCGTCGTCCGGTTGCCTCCGCGGCGCAAGGGTGGCGCAGATCACAGCAAGAGCCATGCCACCCAGCAGGAACAGATAGGGGCCGCCGCCCGCCGCGAACACGAAGTCCCCTTCCGGGCGGCCGAGGGTGAGCGCGATGACGGTGACGAACCATCCCGCCGCCGGGGCCACGGCCCCACCGCGGCTTCGGGTGACGCGCGCACCGCCGAGGAACAGTCCTGCCGCACCCGCCAGCGCGAGCAGCAACCCGCCGGGGAACCAGCCGGCCTGCACCAGCGACCCGGCCACGCCGACCACGGCACCGAGCACGAACAGACCTACGAGGGCGGCGATCCGCGCGGCGGAGGGGAAGCGCAGCGGCTGCGCGAGCATGGACCCGCGCCCGGCCGGTCCGCCGCTCATGACGCCTCCCGCGCGGCGACGGGGCCGAACAGGTCGGTGTACCGGACATCCGGCCGCCCACCGTTGCCGGCCGGGTCCACCAGTTCGTAGTACTCGGTGGCGAAGACCGGCTGGGCCAGCGCGTTGGAGAGCGCGAAGTACGGCTCGGCGACCTCGATCTGGGTGGCATGGGCGCGCATCGCGCCCGCCTTGGCGGCGACGTACGCGCCGCCGTCGATCTCGGCGGTGACGCGCTCGTCGTCGACCACGCCCGGTACGTCGTCCAGGGCCGCGGACTTGGCGAAGGGCAGACCGGGCAGATCCTCCCGGAGGCGGGCGAACGCGGCCTCGGCGACGGAGCGCGGGACGCGGTTCCAGTAGACGGCGGGTACCGTCCAGCCCGCTTCGGCGGCCAGTTCAACGGCCCGCATGGCGACGCGGTGGGCCTGGATGTGGTCCGGGTGTCCGTAACCGCCGTTGTCGTCGTAGGTGATGAGGACCTGGGGGCGGACCTCCAGGATCACCTCCACGAGGTACCCGGCGGCCTTGTCGAGGTCCGCCCGCCAGAAGCACGCGGGGTCGTCGTTGTCGGCCAGTCCCATCATCCCGGAGTCCGCGTACCGCCCGGCCCCGCCGAGCAGCCGGAAGTCCTCGACACCGAGCGCGCCCATCGCCTCCGCGAGCTCCCGCATCCGGTGCTCCCCGAGGGCGGCACCGCTCAGATGCCCCAGCTCGGCCGGAATGACCTCGCCCCGCTCCCCGAGGGTGCAGGTGACCAGCGTCACCCGTGCTCCCTCGGCCGCGTACTTGGCCATGGTCGCGCCGTTGTTGATCGACTCGTCGTCCGGGTGCGCGTGCACGAGCAGCATCCGCCGAGCGGGCAGTTCCGTCATGGGGCCAGCCTACGAGCAGAGCGGCACTCACGGCACAGCCCCGGTTCGGGTGCGCGGAAGGCTCGGTCACAGGACTCGCAGGTCTGGAGTGGGTGCCGGACCTGCGGTGGGAGGGCCGGTGCGCGGAGTGGTGGCAGGGGTGGGAGGTCGGCGCGGAGGCGGTGGGCCATCAGGGCGGCCGGGCGGCGTACGCCCTCGGGCGGGAAGCCCGTCGTCAGGGCGTGCCGTACGGCGGCGGGGCCGGCGTCCCGCTCCAGCCAGGCGGCGACTCCGGGCGCGAGGTGCGCGGTGTCGCAGGCGGAGAGGAGGAGGCGGGGGTCGAGACGGCGCAGGTCCGCGAGCAGGTCGGCGGCCTGCTGGAGAAGCGCGGGGGCGGTGCACACGGGCTGCGGCACGGCGGGCAGCGGCTTGCGGGCCGCCCGCTTCCTCGGCCGTTCGGACCGCTCAGGGGCGGGCGCGTCGGCCGTACGGCGGTGGCGGCCGGGCTGGTTGCAGGAGACCGTCCGGGTGACGATGCGGCCACCGGGCAGCCGCTCCCGTTCGCGCCGCAGGTAGCCGTGCGCCTCCAGCTCGCGCAGCGCGGCGGCGATCCTGGTCGCGCCCTCCGGGAACCGGGTCGTGAGCGTCTTGATGTCCACGCGGGCACCGGCGGGAAGCGACTGGATGTACACGCCGAGCCCGATGGCGAGCCCCGACAGCTCCGGGTGCTGGGCCAGATGGTTGCCGATCACCGTGAAGCGGGCGGTGTGGCGGGCGTTGTCGTGGATCAGCCCTCCGGAGTGATTCCTCCGGGCAACTCGGGACTGGGCGTGCGGGGGCACGCTAGGGTTTTGTGTATCCATCGGGAAGGTTCGGCTTCCTAGTGGTCAGGCCCTCGCACCGGGATTGCACTCCCTGCGGGGGCCGACGTATGTCTGTTGTCGTGTCGCGCTGAGCGTAGGGCAGGCAAGGGGCCACGAAACCAGCCGAATTGGCATATTCACTCGCCCGAGTGAGGCCGTGCCACGGGCGGGAGGGGTGGGGCTTGGCGAGGTCCTTTCACCCTCGTGGTCCTTGAAGAAGACCGCCCCCGACACCGGAGCACGACCCGCCGGGTTCCGGTGCGGCGCGCACCACGACTTCCGCCCGCACCGTCTTGCGCGGCGACCGTCCCGGAGCCACTCCCCAGCGGTCCGCGAGGGCCTCCACGAGGACGAGCCCCCGGCCCGTCTCGGCATCCTCCACGGACTCCTGGAGTTCGGGCAGACGTTCCCCGTAGGTGTCGGTCACCTCGATCCGCAGGGCGTCCCCGACGACGTAGAGCTCCAGCAGGAAGTCACGGCCCGGGACGCGGCCGTGCAGCACGGCGTTGGCATCAAGGTGCTGAAGTTCGCTGACGGCTCGGCAGAGGGGCGTTCGCCCGGCACGGTGCACGTCCGCGACTCCAAGCACACCGAGGGCCCCCGCATCCACTTCGCCCCCGCCACCTGGGCCGACTTCGTCCCGTACGCCTCCCGCGCCTAGAAGCCACCCCGGGGCGGGAGTCAAGCACCACCGGGTTCCTACTCGGCCCCCAGTTGGTGGTCGGCCCAGACGTAGCTCCCGGGTAGCAGGTCCGTGACCGGGACGGCTCGGAGGTGGGCGCCCTCGCTGACGATGACCTCGAGGGCGGGGAAGTAGTCGAGCAGGACCTGCCGGCAGCGGCCGCACGGCGGGACGACTCCCCGGTCGCGGTCGCCCACGGCGACGATCGTGTCCAGCTCGTGGGCGCCCTGGGCGGCGGCCGCGCCGATGAGGACGAGTTCGGCGCAGGGGCCTCCGGTGAAGTGGTAGGCGTTCACGGCGGTGACGATCCGGCCGTCCCGGGCGCGGGCCGCCGCGGCCATGGTGTGGTTGTCACCCCGGCAGCGTGTGCGGGCCACGTGGGCCGCGGCCTGGACGAGCTCGGAGTCGACGTGCTCGGCGTCGGGCTGGCGGGACTGTGCGGTCATGGGGCGAGGCGGGTCCTGAGCAGGCAGAACTCGTTGCCTTCGGGGTCGGCGAGGACGTACCAGGGCACCTCACCGGACTGGCCGATGTCGACACGTACGGCCCCGGCGGCCAGGAGGCGTTCGAGTTCGGCGTCCTGATCGCGGTCGGTGGGGTTGACGTCGATGTGCAGCCGGAGTTTCCCGCTCTTCGGCTCGTCGGTGCGGAGGAGGACCATCGTCGGCTGGGGGCCGCCGAATCCCTCGGGCGGTCCGATCTCGATGCCGCCTTCCTCGCGGTCGAGCACGACGAAGTCCAGGACCTCGCACCAGAACCGCGCCAGCGCCTCGGGGTCCTGGCAGTCGAGCACGAACTCACCGACACGGCACGCCATTGACGGAACCCACCCTCAGCACTCCTCGGCCCTCGCGGTGAGAGCACGCACTCCCGCGACCGTACCGGGCGAGCGGAAGCCGCGTCAGAACTTGATGCTGCCGATCATGCTCGCGACGTTCGTCGTCAGCTCGCTGATCGTCGGCGCGACGGTCGAGGAGGCCAAGTAGAAGCCCAGCAGCATGCAGACGACCGCGTGACCGCCCTTCAGGCCCGACTTCTTGATCAACAAGAAGACGATGATCGCCAGCAGCACCACCGCCGAAATCGAGAGTGCCACGGCGGCTCACCTCCAAAGATCCCAGGTACACGAGGGGGGTCCGACTATGGGGGTTGTAGATCGGTACAGCAAATACATACAGGAGCCAGCAGGTTCATACCCACCCAGCGGTAGCGATCATAACTTTCCGTACTCGCGCATCGCTCGGCGCATGGCCGCACAAGGGGGCGCATGGCCAATATGGTCAAGGCATGACGACCGAGGCAGACTCCTTCCCCCGACGGCACGCCCGCACACAGCGGTTCACGCTCGGCGCGCCACGCGCCTTCACCGTGGCGCCCGACGGCTCCCGTGTCGCTTTCCTGCGCTCGCACTCCGGTACGGACCGGGCCAACTCCCTCTGGATCATGGACATCGAGGACGGCACGGAGCGCGTGGCGGCCGACCCGGGAGCGCTGCTGGGCGGGGCCGCCGAGCACCTCTCGGCCGAGGAGCGGGCACGCCGCGAGCGCAGCCGGGAGGGCGGCGCCGGCATCGTCGGCTACGCCACCGACTCGGCCGTGGAGCTGGCGTCTTTCGCGTTGTCAGGTCGGCTTTTCACGGCCGAGCTGCGGGCCGGTACGGCACGTGAACTCCCTTCTCCGGGGCCGGTGATCGACCCTCGCCCGGCACCCGACGGGCGGCACGTGGCGTACGTCGCCCAGGGGGCGCTGCGGGTCGTGGGGGCGGAGGGAGAGAGCGACCGGGCGCTCGCGGAGCCCGAGTCGGAGAACGTCACGTACGGGCTGGCCGAGTTCATCGCGGCCGAGGAGATGGGGCGTTCACGGGGTTTCTGGTGGGCGCCGGACTCGGAGCGGCTGCTGGTGGCGCGCGCGGACGACACACCGGTGCGGCGCTGGTGGATCGCGGATCCGGCCCGACCGGAGCGTGAGCCACAGCACATCGCGTACCCGGCGGCGGGCACCGCCAACGCCGAGGTGCGTCTGTTCGTGATGGGGCTCGACGGCTCGCGCACCGAGGTTGTCTGGGACTCCGCGCGCTATCCGTATCTCGCCCATGTGCACTGGTCAGACGCCGGGGCGCCGCTGATCCTGGTGCAGGCGCGGGACCAGCGCGGTCAGCTCTTCCTCGCCGTCGACCCGGAGACGGGGGCGACCCGGATGGTGCACGCGGAGGAAGATCCAACATGGCTTGAACTGTTCGCCGGTGTGCCCTGCTGGACCCCGTCGGGACGGCTGGTCCGGATCGCCGACGAGGGTGGTGCCCGGGTCCTCGCGGTGGGCGAACGCCCGCTCACCCGGGCCCAGTTGCACGTCCGCGCGGTGCTCGACGTGTCCGACGACGACGTGCTGGTCTCGGCGTCGGCCGGCGAGGAGGCCGAGGATCCGGAAACCGGCGAGGTGCACGTCTACCGGGTGAACGAGCTCGGTGTGGAGCGTGTTTCGCAGGAGCCCGGCGTGCACTCGGCCGTTCGCGCCGGAGGTGTGACGGTTCTCGTCTCCGCGAACCTCGACCGGCCCGGCACCCGGGTCCAGGTCCTCCGTGACGGAAAACCGGCGGGCACTGTCACGTCCTACGCCGAACATCCCGGTATGTCCCCCCGCGTGACCCTGACCGAAGGGGGCGCACGGCGGATCCCGTGCGCCGTGCTGTTGCCGCAGGACCACCACTCCGACACCCTTCTTCCGGTCCTGCTGGACCCTTACGGCGGTCCGCACGGCCCACGGGTGGTCGCCGCGCACAACGCCCACCTGACCTCGCAGTGGTTCGCCGACCAGGGCTTCGCGGTGATCGTCGCCGACGGCCGGGGCACCCCGGGCCGCTCCCCCGCCTGGGAGAAGGCGGTGCACGGCGACTTCACGGTGTCCCTCGACGACCAGGTCGAGGCGCTCCAGGACCTCGCGAAGCGCTACCCGCTCGACCTGTCCCGGGTCGCCATCCGGGGCTGGTCCTACGGCGGCTGGCTCGCGGGCCTCGCCGTGCTGCGCCGCCCGGACGTCTTCCACGCGGGCATCGCGGGTGCCCCGGTGACCGACTGGCGGCTGTACGACACCCACTACACCGAGCGGTATCTGGGCGACCCCGGCGCGGACCCGGCCGCGTACGCCAGGAGTTCCCTGGTCACCGACGGCGGGCTGTCCTCCCCCGCCGAACCGCACCGGCCGCTGATGATCGTGCACGGGCTGGCCGACGACAACGTGGTGGTGGCCCACGCCCTGCGCCTGTCCTCCGCCCTGCTGGCGGCCGGCCGCCCGCACGAGGTGCTGCCGCTGTCCGGCGTCACGCACATGACCCCGCAGGAGCAGGTCGCGGAGAACCTGTTGCTCCTTCAGGTGGACTTCCTCAAAAGGTCCCTTGCCGGCTCGCGGCCGCAACCGGCTTAACGCACAGGCAACTTCACGGAAGCGACGCCGATATACGCGCGGGCGAAGCTGGACGGCGTACGGCCGTGCGGGTGCCGTGGACGGGCCGGGGGGCGTCATGCCACCCGGCCCGTTGCCGTACCGCCCCCTCCCCCGCGCGCCACGCCACCCCTCCGTACCCGTCCTACCGCGACTCGGTGTGCGCCATCGGCGCCGTCTCCGCGAAGTGGCAGGCCGAGTCGTGCGCCGCCGGGCCGCTCGTCCCCCGGAACGCGGCGGGCACCGCGAGCACCGGCTCCTCCACCGTGCAGCGCTCCTGCGCCTTCCAGCAGCGGGTGCGGAAGCGGCACCCGGACGGGACGGCGGCCGGGGACGGGACGTCACCCGTGAGGATGATGCGCGCACGACGGTCCCGGGCCTCGGGGTCGGGGACCGGGACGGCGGAGAGCAGGGCCTGGGTGTAGGGGTGCGTCGGGTGGTCGTAGATCTCGGTGTCGCTGCCGGTCTCCACCACTCGGCCCAGGTACATCACCGCGACCCGGTCCGAGATGTGCCGCACGATCGACAGGTCGTGTGCGATGAACACGTACGACAGGTCGAACTCGTCCTGGAGCCGCTCCATCAGGTTGATCACCTGCGCCTGCACCGAGACGTCCAGCGCGGACACCGGTTCGTCGGCGACGATCACCTCCGGGCGCAGCGCCAAACCCCGTGCGATGCCGATGCGTTGGCGCTGGCCGCCGGAGAACTGGTGCGGATAGCGGTTGAGGTGCTCGGGGTTGAGGCCGACCACCTCCAGCAGTTCCTGGACCCTGCGCCGGCGGTCGCCCCTGGGTGCCGCCTCCGGGTGGATCTCGTACGGCTCTCCGATGATGTCGCCCACCGTCATACGGGGGTTGAGCGAGGTGTACGGGTCCTGGAAGACCATCTGGATGTTGCGCCGCACCGCCTTCAGGGCGCGGCCGGTCAGCGCGGTGATGTCCTCGCCCTTGAACCGGATCGCACCCGCCGTGGGCCGTTCCAGGTGGCACAGCATCCTCGCGACCGTCGACTTGCCGCAGCCCGACTCGCCCACCACGCCCAGGGTTCGGCCCCGGTGCACGGTGAGGTCGACGCCGTCCACCGCGCGCACCTCGCCGATCCGCTTCCTGAGGACGATGCCTCGGGTGAGCGGGTAGTGCTTGACGAGGCCGCTGACCTCCAGGATCGGCTCGGCCGTGTCAGCCATCGAGGCACTCCCTCCAGAAGTGGCAGGCGCTGCCCCGGGTCCCGGACACCTCGTACAGCGGCGGTTCGTCCGTACGGCACACGTCCCGCGCCATCGGGCAGCGCGGGTGGAAGGCGCAGCCGAGCGGGATGGCCGTCAGGCTCGGCGGCAGGCCCTTGATGGCGTACAGCTCGCTGCCCTTGTGGTCCAGACGCGGAATGGAGTCGAGCAGGCCTCGGGTGTAGGGGTGTGCCGGTGCCTTGTAGAGGTCGTGGACGGGGGCCGACTCGACGATCCGTCCCGCGTACATCACGGCGATGCGGTCGGCGACGTCCGCGACCACCCCGAGGTCGTGGGTGATGAGGATGAGGGCCATGTCGTAGGCGTGCCGCAGCTCCGCGAGCAGGTCCATGACCTGGGCCTGGACGGTGACGTCGAGGGCGGTGGTGGGCTCGTCCGCGATGATGAGCGCAGGTTCGAGGGCCAGCGCCATGGCGATCATGACGCGCTGGCGCATACCGCCGGAGAACTGGTGGGGGTAGTCACGCACCCGCTGGGCGGCGGCCGGGATGCGCACCCGGTCCATCAGCTCGACCGCCTTCGCCCGCGCGTCCTTCCTCGACATGCCCCGGTGCACGACGAACATCTCGCCGAGCTGCTCGCCCACGGAGAGCACGGGGTTCAGCGAGGACAGCGCGTCCTGGAAGATCATCGCCATTTCGGCGCCCCGGATCTTCCGTCTCTCCTCCTCCCTGAGCTTCAGCAGGTCCCTGCCCCGGAAGAGGATCTCGCCGCCGGTGACCTTCCCCGGCGGGGTGTCGAGGATGCCCATCACGGCCTGCGCGGTGACCGACTTGCCGGAGCCGGACTCGCCGAGCACCGCGAGGGTCTCCCCCGCGTCCACGCCGTAGTCGACCCCGTTGACGGCCTTGGCGACACCGTCCCGGGTGCGGAACTCCACGTGCAGGTCGCGTACTTCGAGCAGCACGGTGGCTCACCTCAGCTTCGGGTCCAGGGCGTCGCGCACCGCGTCGCCGAGCATGATGAAGGCCAGCACCGTGACGGCCAGCGCTCCGGAGGGCCACAGCAGCGCGTGCGGGGCGTTGCGGATGTAGGGGGAGGCGGCGGAGATGTCGATGCCCCAGGAGACGCTCGGCGGTTTGAGGCCGACACCGAGATACGACAGGGTCGCTTCCAGGGAGATGTAGGTACCGAGGGCGATGGTGGCCACGACGATCACCGGGGCGACGGCGTTGGGCGTGATGTGGCGCAGCAGGATGCGGGAGTTGGAGGCGCCAAGGGCGCGGGCCGCGAGGACGTAGTCGTTCTGCTTGGCGGTGATGACCGAGCCGCGCGCGATACGCGAGATCTGCGGCCAGCCGAGCAGCACCATGAACCCCACCACCGGCCAGACCGTGTTGCTGGTGACGACGGACAGCAGCACCAGGCCGCCGAGGACCACGGGGATCGCGAAGAAGATGTCGGTCAGCCGGGACAGCAGTGAGTCCCAGGTGCCGCCGTAGAACCCGGCGAGCCCGCCGAGGGCGGACCCGAGCAGAGCCACCCCGAGGGTGGCGCAGACGCCGACCGTGACGGATGTGCGGGCACCGTAGACGGTTCTGGTGTACACGTTGCAGCCCTGGCCGTCGTAGCCGAAGGGGGCGCCCGGCTGGGAGCCCTGCTGGGCCTTGGCCAGGTCGCAGTTCAGGGGGCTTCCGGAGGCGATCAGCGACGGCCAGAGGGAGATGACGACCAGGAAGACGATGACGAGCGCGGAGACCACGAAGACCGGGTTGCGGCGCAGGTCCCGCCAGGCGTCGGACCACAGGCTGCGCGGTCTGTCGCCCGGGCCCGTGCCGTCCGGCCCCTGGGGGGTGCGCTCCAGGGTCTCGGCCTCGCTCGCCGCCAGGTCCATCGCGCCGCCCGCTCCGGTCCCCGCGACGGCGCCCCCGGCCTGGTGGGACTCGTAGGGCTCGTACGGTTCTCGGGACAGTCGCTCAGTCATAGCGGATCCTCGGGTCGAGTACGGCGTACAGCAGGTCGACCAGCAGGTTGGCGATCAGGAACACCAGGACGAGGACGGTCACGAAGCCGACGACCGTCTGGGTGTTCTGGCGGAGGATCCCCTGGTAGAGCTGGTAGCCGACGCCGTGGATGTTGAAGATGCGCTCGGTGACGATCGCCCCGCCCATCAGCGCGCCGATGTCCGTGCCGATGAAGGTGACGACGGGGATGAGTGAGTTGCGCAGCAGGTGCCGGGTGATGATCCGGCGCCGGGGCAGGCCCTTCGCGACGGCCGTACGGACGTAGTCGGACCGCTTGTTCTCCGCGATCGAGGTACGGGTCAGCCGGGTGACGTAGGCGAGGGACACGGCGGCCAGCACCAGGCCCGGCACGATCAGCTCGCCGAAGGTCGCCTGCTGGGAGACCGAGGGCTTGATCCAGTGCCACTCGACGCCCAGCAGCAGTTTGAGCAGGACGCCGGTGACGAAGGTGGGTACGGAGATCACGACCAGGGTGGCCAGGAGTACGGCGGTGTCGACGGGCCGTCCGCGACGCAGCCCGGTGAGCACGCCCAGCGTGATGCCGATGACCAGTTCGAAGAGGATCGCCACGATGGTCAGCCGGATCGTGACGGGGAACGCCGCCGCCATCAGCTCGGTGACGGGCTGGCCGTTGAACGCCGTACCGAAGTCACCGGTGAAGACGTTGCCCATGTAGGTGACGTACTGCCGCCACAGCGGCTGGTCGAGGCCGAACTCCCGCTTCAGCTGGGCGGCCGTCGCCGGGTCGCAGGCGCGCTCGCCGCAGAGTCCGGCGACGGGGTCGCCCATCACGTTCACCATCAGGAAGATCAGCAGCGTCGCCCCGACGAACACCGGGATCATCTGGAGCAGGCGGCGGACGACATAGCGGCCCATCGCCGGTCAGCTGACCTTGATCTCGTTGTACACGGGGACACTGAAGGGGTTGAGCGCCACGTTGGAGAGGCGCTCCGAGTAGCCCGCGCTGCCGTTCTGGTACCAGAGCGGGATGGCGGCCATGTTGTCGCGCACGACTTCCTCGGCCTTCTGGAAGAGGGAGACCGCCTTCGCGGTGTCGGTCTCGGCGTTGGCCTGGTCGACGCGCCGGTCGAACTCCTTGTTGGACCACTTGCCGTCGTTGGAGGAGGCGTTGGTGTAGTAGAGCGGCTGGAGGAAGTTCTGGATCAGCGGGTAGTCCATCTGCCAGCCGGCCCGGAAGGGGCCGGGCATCTGCTTCTGGCTGATCTTGCTCCGGTAGTCCGCGAAGGTGCCGATGGGGTTGCCGACGCAGGCCTTGTCGTTGCCCAGGGCCTTGTTGACGGAGTGGCAGACGGCGTCCACCCACAGGCCGTGCGAGCCGCTGTCCGCGTTGTAGGTGATCTTCAGTCGGCCGCCGGGGATGCCGCCGCCCTCCTGGATCAACTGCCTGGCCCGCGCCGGGTCGTAGTCGCAGGCGTCCCCGCACAGGCCGTCCTGGAAGCCGCCGTCCACGCCGAGGACCGGGGAGGTCCAGTCGGTGGCCGGGGTGCGGGTCCGCTGGAAGATGGTGGAGGTGATCTGCTTCCGGTTGATCGCCATGGACAGGCCCGTGCGGACCTTTTCCATGCCGGGCCGGTTCCAGCGCTCGTCGTAGTAGGGGAAGGCGAGGGTCTGGATGATCCCGGCCGGGACGCTGATGTAGCGGTCGCCGAGGTCGCCTCTGACGTTCTTGAGCTCGGAGGCGGGGATGTCGTCCACGAGGTCGAGGTAGCCGGCCAGGAGATCGGTGTAGGCGGTGTCGCTGTCGGTGTACACCTTGAGGGACACGCCCTTGTTCCGCGCCTTGTCCTCACCCGGGTAGGCGGCCCAGCTGACCAGGTCCATCTGGGCGCCCTTGGTGTACGAGGCGATCCTGTACGGCCCGTTGCCGACGGGCTTGCGGACCCAGGCCGCGTGATCGGTGAAGAACGCCCTCGGCAGCGGGGCGAAGGCGACATAGCCGAGGGTGTCGGGGAAGCTGGAGAACTTCTGGTTCAGCCGGACCGTGAAGGTGCGGTCGTCCAGGACCCTGAGGCCGGAGAGCTTCTCCGCGGTCTGCGAGCCGTTCTCCGGGTGGACCTTGTCGTAGCCCTCGATGTAGCCGAAGAAGTACGCGTTCTTCTGGTTGTTCCGCAGGCTCGCACCGTAGTTCCAGGCGTCCACGAAGGACCTGGCGGTGACCTTCTCGCCGTTGCTGAACGTCCAGCCGTCCTTCACCGTGATCGTGAAGTTCCGCGAGTCCGGGGTGTCGATCCGCTCCGCCAGCATGTCCTGCGCGGCGCCGGTCCTCGGGTCGTACCTCTTGAGGCCCCGGAAGATCATGTCCAGGACCTTGCCGCCCTGCACCTCGTTGGTGTTCGTCGGCTCCAGCGGGTTCTGCGGGTCCCCCCAGGACGAACTCACCACCCCGTCGACCGCGCCGCCGGCCCCACCCCCGCACGCCACCGCGACGAACGCGACCGCCGCCGCGGCCGCCGCCCGCTTGGCGTGCCTGGCTCCACGCATGAGGTGCCTCCCTGGTGCGATGCGTTACCGGCCAATATCGCCGCAAATCACTTGCAGCGCATCGCACATCACCCGTACGGCGGAGGCGCCCACCCGGATGCCGGTCGGCGCCGAGGGGCCGGGGCGCCGCGCCGGACATGCCGATGCCCGGCACCTCCGTGAGGTGCCGGGCATCGGGTGGGTCGCGCGGGGGTCAGGCCGCGTGGACCACGTCCTTCTCCTCCGCGAAGTGGCAGGCCGACTCGTGGGCCGCCGGGGTGTCCGCGGTGCGGAAGCGCTCGGGGACGGCCAGGAGCGGGATCTCCTCGGCGCACTTGTCCTGGGCCTTCCAGCACCGGGTGCGGAAGCGGCAGCCGGACGGCGGGTTGGCCGGGGACGGCACGTCGCCGGTGAGGATGATCCGCTCGCGGCCCTCGCGGGCCTCGGGATCCGGCACCGGGACCGCCGACAGCAGCGCCTGGGTGTAGGGGTGCGTCGGGTGGTCGTAGATCTGCTCGTCGGTGCCGATCTCGGCCATCTTGCCGAGGTACATCACACCCACGCGGTCCGAGATGTGCCGGACGATCGACAGGTCGTGCGCGATGAAGATGTAGGAGAGGTTGAACTCTCCCTGGAGCCGCTCCATCAGGTTGATGACCTGAGCCTGCACGGACACGTCGAGCGCGGAGACCGGCTCGTCGCAGATGATGATCTCGGGGTTGAGCGCGAGGCCGCGGGCGATGCCGATGCGCTGGCGCTGACCGCCCGAGAACTGGTGCGGATAGCGGTGGATGTACTCGGGGTTGAGCCCGACGACGTCCAGGAGTTCCTGTACCCGCTTCCTGCGGTCGCCCTTCGGCGCCACCTCGGGGTGGATGTCGAACGGCTCACCGATGATGTCACCCACCGTCATACGGGGGTTGAGCGAGGTGTAGGGGTCCTGGAAGATCATCTGGATGTTCCGGCGGACCGCCTTGAGCGCCCGACCGGACAGCTTGGTGATGTCCTGGCCCTTGTAGAACACCTCGCCGGCCGTCGCCCGCTCCAGGTTCATCAGGAGCTTGGCGACGGTCGACTTGCCGCAGCCCGACTCGCCCACGATGCCCAGCGTCTCGCCCTGGTAGAGGTCGAACGAGATGCCGTCGACGGCCTTCACCGCGCCGATCTGGCGCTTGAAGAGGATGCCCTGGGTCAGCGGGAAGTGCTTGACCAGGTTGCGCACCTGGAGGATCGGCTCGCCCCGCTCGACGGGCGCGTCGAGGGCGGCGACCGCCTCCGCCTCGGTGCCGGCGTTCACGACGTCGATCTCGGAGACGTTGGGCGTGGCGTCGACCGCGGATTCCTTCTCGATCGGCTCAGCCATGGATCGTCTCCTTCCAGAAGTGGCACGCCGAGCCGCGGCCGAGCAGCTCGGTACCGTCGGATTCGGCCACCGGGAGCAGGGCCGGGATCTCCGTACGGCAGATGTCATCGGCCTTGGGGCAGCGCGGGTTGAAGGCGCAGCCGGTGGGGATGCTCATCAGGTTGGGCGGCAGGCCCTTGATCGCGTAGAGCTCCTGGCCCTTCTGGTCCAGGCGCGGGATCGAGTCCAGCAGGCCCCGCGTGTACGGGTGGGCCGGACGCTTGTACAGCTCGTGGACCGGTGCGGTCTCCACGATCCGTCCCGCGTACATCACCGCGATCTTGTCGGCGACGTCCGCCACCACACCGAGGTCGTGGGTGATCAGGATCAGACCCATGTTGTACTCGCGCTGCAGGTCGGCGAGCAGGTCCATCACCTGGGCCTGGACCGTCACGTCGAGGGCCGTGGTCGGCTCGTCGGCGATGATCAGGTCGGGCTCGAGGGCCAGCGCCATGGCGATCATGATGCGCTGACGCATACCGCCCGAGAACTGGTGCGGGTAGTCGTTCACACGCGCGGCGGCGGCCGGGATCTTCACCCGGTCCATCAGCTCGATCGCCTTGGCCTTGGCGTCCTTCTTGGACATGCCCAGGTGGACGCGGAACATCTCGCCGAGCTGGTAGCCGACGGTCAGTACCGGGTTCAGGGAGCTGAGCGCGTCCTGGAAGATCATCGCGATCCTGCGACCACGGATCTTGCGACGCTCCTCGCCGGACATCCGGAGCATGTCCTGGCCGCGGAAGAGGATCTGGCCCTGCGGGATCTTCGCCGGCGGCATGTCGAGGATGCCCATGATGGCCTGGGCCGTCACGGACTTGCCGGACCCGGACTCGCCGAGCACGGCGAGGGTCTCGCCCGCGCTCACGCTGTAGTTGACGCCGTTGACGGCCTTGGCCACGCCGTCCCGGGTGTGGAACTCGACGTGCAGGTCACGCACCTCGAGCAGGGGGCCCTCATGGCTCTCGTCGGGGACGAGGGCTGGGGCGGTGTCTTCGATGGTCTTCACGTACGCCTCCCTCAGCGCAGCTTCGGGTCGAGGGCGTCGCGGACCGCGTCGCCGAGCATGATGAACGCGAGCACGGTGATGCTCAGCAGGGCGCTGGGGAAGAACAGCACGTGCGGCGCGGTACGGATGACCGTCTGCGCGGACGAGATGTCATTGCCCCAGGAGACCACGCTGTCCGGAAGGCCGATGCCCAGGAAGGAGAGCGTCGCCTCGAGCGAGATGTAGCCGCCGAGTGCGATGGTGGAAACGACGATCACGGGGGCGACCGCGTTCGGAAGGATGTGCCGGAGCAGGATCCGGCCGGTGCCGGCGCCCAGCGCCCGCGCGGCCTGCACGAAGTCCTGCTGCTTGACGGTGATCACGGAACCGCGCATGACGCGGGTGATCTGGGTCCAGCCGAGGAACACCATCGCGAGGACCACGGTCCACACGGTGCGGTTGGTGAACGCGTTCAGGACGACGATGGCGCCGAGAAGCAGCGGGATGCCGAAGAACACGTCGGTGACGCGGGACAGGAGCGAGTCGAGCCAGCCCCCGTAGTAACCCGCGAACATGCCCACCAGGGTGCCGAGGAACGCGACACCGATGGTGGTGACGGTTCCGGCGATGATCGAGGCGCGGGCGCCGTACATCGTCCGGGAGTACACGCTGCGGCCCTGACCGTCGTAGCCGAACCAGTCGGCCTGGCCGACGTGGCTCCAGTTGGGGCCGGTCAGGTAGTGGTGCACGAGGTCGGCGTGCTTCGGGTCGGTGGAGGTGAACAGCCCCGGGAAGGCCGCGATCGTGAGCAGCAGCACGATCAGAGCGGCCGAGATGACGAAGAACGGGTTGCGGCGCAGATCCCGCCACGCGTCGGACCACAGGCTTCGCGGCTTGTCCTGGGAAGACTTGGGGGAAGAGTTGGTGACAGCGTCTTCCAGGGCCGTTTCGGTCGTGAGTGCCTCAGACATAGCGGATCCTCGGGTCCAGGACGGCGTAGAGCAGGTCCACGACGAGGCTGGAGAACAGGTAGACGATGACCAGGACGGTCACGATGCCGACGACGGTGGTGTTGTCGGATTGGTTGATCGACCGGTACAGGGTGTTGCCGATGCCGTGGACGTTGAAGATGCCCTCGGTGACGATGGCGCCGCCCATCAGGGCGCCCAGGTCGGTGCCGAGGAACGTGACCACGGGGATCAGCGAGTTGCGCATCAGGTGGACGCCGATGACGCGGCGACGCGGCAGGCCCTTGGCCACGGCCGTGCGCACATAGTCGGCACGAAGGTTCTCTGCGATGGAGGTTCTGCTGAGCCGCGCGACGTAGGCGAAGGACAGCGAGCCGAGGATGATGCCGGGCAGCAGCAGCTGGCCGAGGTCCTTGTCGTTCTGCACGGTCGCCGTGGTCCAGCCCAGGTCGGTCGCGAAGACCGTCTGCGCGACGAAGCCGAGGACGAAGATCGGCACGGAGACCAGCAGCAGCGTGATCACCAGCACGAGCTTGTCGTAGATCTTGCCTCGGTTGAGGCCCGACATCAGGCCCAGTCCCAGGCCGACCACGATCTCGATGGCGAACGCGACGAGGGCGAGCCGGATCGTGACGGGGAACGACTCGGACATCACGTCGCTGACCTTGCGCTGGGTCACGAAGCTGGTGCCGAAGTCGCCCTTGAACACGTTGCTGATGTAGTGCCAGTACTGCTCGAAGACCGGCCGGTCGAGCCAGTACTGGTGCTTCAGCTGTGCCATCGCCTGCGGGTCGGCAGGTCTGTCGCCCCACAGCGCCCTGACAGGGTCGCCGGGCAGGGAGTACACCATCAAAAAGATGAGCAGAGTGGTCCCGAAGAAGACCGGGATCATCTGGAGCAGTCGCCGCGCGACGTAGCGCCCCATCGAGCCTCCAAAGTGAGCCGTTCAGGCGGTCGCCCCGATGTGTCTAAGCGGGGGTGTCGGGGCGACCGTCAGCAGCGAACGGTGGGGCGCCCGCGGCATGCGCGGGCGCCTGGGTGAATCGACCGTTACGGCCCTTACTTGGCGAAGACCTCGACCTCGGCGTAGTCCGGCTTGCCGAAGGTGTCGTACACGACGCCCTTCACGTTCTTGGAGTAGCCGGCGTTGGTCTTGTAGTACCAGAGCGGGATGGACGGCATGTCCTTGTACAGAGCCGTCTCGGCCTCCTGGTACAGCTTCACCGACTCCTCCAGCGAGGAAGCCTTGTCAGCCTTGGCCGCGAGCCCGTCGAACTCCTTGTTGGAGTAGCCACCCTCGTTACCCGCGGCGGTGGTGCCGTACAGGTCCTTCAGGAAGTTGGCGTTCAGCGGGTAGTCCTGCACCCAGCCGGAGCGGTAGAAGCTCTGGACCTTCTTCTTGGTGCGGACGTCGAGCGCCGTCTTGAAGTCGGCCTTCGCGTCGCCCTCGCACTTGACGCCGGTGTTCTGCGTGATGTTCGCGCAGACCGCGGTGACCCATTCCTTGTGGCCGCCGTCGGCGTTGTACAGCACGGAAACCGTGGCGTTGGCGCCGCCGGCCTCCTGGATCAGCTGCTTGGCCTTCTCCGGGTTGTACTTGCAGAACTCACCGCAGGCGTCGGCCTTGTAGCCCTCGACGGCCGGCGGCACGTAGCCGGTGGCGGGGGTACGCGAACCGGCCAGCACCGTCTTGGTGATGGTGTCCCGGTCGATGGCCATGGAGATGCCCTGCATGAACTTGCCGCGGTCCTTCAGACCCTTGATCGACGGCGCGTACTCGGCGACGGCGATGGTCTGGATGGCGTTCTGCGGGGAGTCGACGGCGCGGTCGCCCAGGTCCTGGTGGTAGCTGGCCATGGCGCTCGGCGCCACCTGGTCCAGCACGTCCAGGTTGTCGGACGTGGCGTCCTTGTACGCGGCCTCGGAGGTCGTGTAGAACTTGAAGTTTATGCCACCGTTCTTGACCTTCGGGCCGGCGTACTTGTCGTAGCGCTTGACCTCGAAGTTCTGGTTGTGGTTCCACTTCACGAAGCTGTAGGCGCCGTTGCCGACGGGCTCCTGGCCGTACTTCTTCGGGTTGGTGAAGAAGACCTTGGGCAGCGGGTAGAAGGCGCTGTAGCCCAGCTTGTAGGTCCAGTACGGGACCGGGGTGGCCAGCTCGACCTTGATGGTGTAGTCGTCCGGAGCGGACAGACCGGACATCTTGGTGGTCTTGCCGGCGCCCTTCTCCGGGTGGACCTCGTCGTAGCCCTTGATGTCCGCGAACCAGGACGAGTTCTGCTGGGCGTTCTTCGGGTCGGCGCCCCAGTTCCAGGCGTCGATGAAGGAGTGCGCGGTGACCGGCTCGCCGTTGTGGAAGGTCCAGCCCTTCTTCACCTTGATGGTGTAGTGGCTGGCGTCGGTCTGCTTGATGTCCTCGGCGACGAGGTTCTCGAGCTTGCCCGTCTTGGGGTTGTAGTCGGCGAGGCCGCTGAAGAGGGCGTCGGTGATGTGGCCACCGCCGGTCTCCATGACGTTGGCCGGCTGGATCGGGTGCTGCGGCTCGCTGCTCTGGTAGCTGAACACGCCGTCCGGGTTGACCTTGCGCGAGCTGTCGCCCGAGTCACTGCTTCCACCACCGCAGGCGGTAGCTCCCAGCGCCACAACCGCAGCTATCGCCACCCACTTGGCACTCTTGGCACCGCGCATGGGTTCCTCCTCATGAGTCCTTTTGTTCACCGCAAGAGTGGGCACACGACACCGGGCCGTATCCGCTGCCGGAAAAGATCGGGTGCCCCCGCATGCTCGTGCGCCGTCGCCCACCCCAGAGGGTGACTCGCTCGACCGAGCTCTACGCGCCTAACTATCTGCCATGGCCGACTGGCCCGACCACACCCATTTGGTCTCGGTTCGATCACACCTGTCGCGTACTTCTTCCAAAATCCGGACAAACGGTTTGGCGAAAGATCGATGCGAAACGGACTTGTTACACAACTATCGACACTTCCTGTCCGCATACCGGACAGGAGGGCGTAAAAGTCAGTTGCGCAGAGACGCTCTGGCGTGCTTCGAGATCGTCCGTACCAACACGGATAGTGATCCGAGCAGACCGTCAGAGTAGTGCGAATCGGATGCCGGATGGCTCGATCTCGACCAAGTCAAGGGTTATCCCTATGTGTGGGCATGACCGAGAGCGACATGGGCCCCCTGAGGGCCCCCGGTCACACATGCCGGTGCCGGGCACCCCCCACGCTGGGGGATGCCCGGCACCGGCACGTCAGGGCAGGCGTCAGCCGTGCTTGGCCCGGCTCGCGGCGCGGGCGCGCTCGCGGGCGTCCAGGTTCACCTTGCGGATGCGGACCGCCTCCGGGGTGACCTCGACGCACTCGTCGTCGCGGCAGAACTCCAGCGACTGCTCCAGGGAGAGCTTGCGCGGCGGGACGATCGCCTCGAACGAGTCGGCCGACGAGGACCGCATGTTCGTGAGCTTCTTCTCCTTGGTGATGTTCACGTCCATGTCGTCGGAGCGTGAGTTCTCACCGACGATCATGCCCTCGTACACCTCGGTGCCCGGGTCCGTGAACAGCACGCCGCGCTCCTGGAGGTTGGTCATCGCGAACGCGGTGACCGCACCGGAGCGGTCGGCGACCAGGGAGCCGTTGTTACGGGTCTGGAGCGTGCCGAACCAGGGCTCGAAGCCCTCGTGGATGGAGTGGCCGATGCCGGTGCCGCGGGTCTGGGTCAGGAACTCGGTACGGAAGCCGATCAGACCGCGGGAGGGCACCACGAACTCCATGCGGACCCAGCCGGAGCCGTGGTTCGACATGTTGTCCATACGGCCCTTGCGGACACCCATGAGCTGCGTGACCGCGCCCATGTGCTCCTCGGGCACGTCGATCGTCATGCGCTCGACGGGCTCGTACGTCTTGCCGTCGACGTCCTTGGTGACCACCTGGGGCTTGCCGATGGTCAGCTCGAAGCCCTCACGGCGCATCTGCTCGACCAGGATGGCGAGCGCCAGCTCACCACGGCCCTGCACCTCCCAGGCGTCGGGGCGCTCGGTGTCCAGGACCCGGAGGCTGACGTTACCGATCAGCTCGCGCTCGAGGCGGTCCTTGACCTGGCGGGCCGTGACCTTGCGGTCCTTCACGGCCGCCTTCGCGTCGGCGCCCTTGCCGGTGCCACCACGGCCGACCAGCGGCGAGGTGTTGGTACCGATGGTCATGGAGATCGCGGGCTCGTCCACCGTGATCAGCGGCAGCGGGATCGGGTTCTCGGTGTCGGCGAGGGTCTCGCCGATCATGATGTCCGCGATACCGGCGACGGCGCAGATGTCACCCGGGCCGGCCTTCTCGGCCGGCTTGCGGGTGAGCGCCTCGGTCATCATCAGCTCGGTGATGCGGACGTTGCTGATGGACCCGTCGCGCTTGATCCAGGAGACCGTCTGGCCCTTGCGCAGCTCGCCCTGCTCGACGCGGAGCAGTGCGATACGGCCGAGGAAGTTGTCCGCGTCCAGGTTGGTGACGTGCGCCTGGAGCGGGGCCTCCTCGTCGTAGGTCGGGGCCGGGATGTGCTCCAGGATCGTGGAGAAGAACGGCTCCAGGCTGGTGGAGTCGGCCGGGACCGTGCCGTTCTCCGGCTTGGTCAGCGACGCGACGCCGTCACGGCCGCACGCGTAGACGATCGGGAACTCGATCTGCTCCTCGTCCGCGTCCAGGTCGAGGAAGAGGTCGTAGGTCTCGTTGACGACCTCGTCGATGCGGGAGTCCGGGCGGTCCGTCTTGTTGATGCACAGGATGACGGGCAGCCGCTGCTGGAGGGCCTTGCGCAGCACGAAGCGGGTCTGCGGGAGCGGACCCTCGGAGGCGTCCACGAGCAGGACCACACCGTCGACCATCGACAGACCGCGCTCGACCTCGCCGCCGAAGTCGGCGTGGCCGGGGGTGTCGATGATGTTGATGGTGATCGGGTCCCCGCCGTCCTTGGGGTGATACTTCACCGCCGTGTTCTTGGCGAGGATCGTGATGCCCTTCTCACGCTCCAGGTCGTTCGAGTCCATCATTCGGTCGTCGACGGAGTCGAGCTGGTGGGCGGCGAAGGCACCGGCCTGCTTCAGCATGCCGTCGACGATGGTCGTCTTGCCGTGGTCGACGTGGGCGACGATGGCGACGTTGCGGATGTCGTGGCGCGTGGCCATATTGCGACGTACTCCCGGGGTGTGAGGAAGGCCCTCTAGGTACGTCCGTGTGACGCGGGCCCTGCCGGGCTTGACATGCCACGGCCTCACCCCATGTTACGTGGCCCCGCGGGGGTCAGCCTCCGCAGGGCCGCCGGGGCTCACTGCGCGGACGGGCTGCCGGAGATCTTCGCGCCCTTCTTCAGGAATCCCATGTCCTCGTAGACGGGGGTCTGGAATCCGAAGGCACCCACGTTGACCAGGTCCTTGCGCACTCCGGTGAGCTGCGGGCGCTGGTAGAGGGGGAGCGAGCCGGCCGCGGCCCAGATACGGGAGTCGGCCTTGCGGATCAGTTCGCGGGACTCGCCCTCGTCCAGGGTGGCGGCGGCCTGGTCGAAGAGCTGGTCGACCTGGTCGGTGCCGACCCGGGTGTAGTTCTGTTCGATGTTCACCGAGCCGTCGGCCGCCGGGACCGGCTTGGCGTAAATGGGCCGGGCGTCGGTGGCCGGGTAGGGGGAGGACGGCCAGGAGTACAGGGCGAGGTCGAACTGGCCGTTCGCGATGTGGTCCCGGAAGTAGCTGTCGTCCGGGACCGAGGTGATCTCCGTACGGATGCCGATCTTCTCCAGCATCAGCGAGATCCGGTCGGCGACGGTGCGCAGGGTGTCCGAGCCGGGTCCCGAGGGGAGCACGAAGCGGAGCGAGAGCGTCTGGCCGTCCTTGGCGAGCGGCTCGGAGACGACGCCCGCCGGGGCCGCGGTGCCCTTGGGGGCGTACGCGCCCGGCGCGCCGCCCTGCTGCGGGTGACCGCCCGAGTACTGACGGCCGTCCTGCGCGAGGTGCCGGCCGCCCGAGTCGCCGGTCGACTCGCGCTGCTTGTTGTTCTTGTGGTCCTTGGGGTCCTTGTCGTCCTCGCCGACGATGTACGCGCCGTCGGTGCCGCCGTCCGACGGATCGGCCTTTCCAGCTCCGCCGGCCTCCGGGCCGGCCGCCTTGCCGGGCTTCTTCTGCGCCTTGACCGGACCGCCCCGCACCCATCCGGCGTCCGCGAGCAGCGCCTGCGCCTCCGCCGTGTCCTGGCCGCCCAGGGCGCCGCTCTCGTCCGCGTAGTCGGCCTGGCCGGACAGGGCCAGATGGCTGCCGACCGCCACGGCGGGCAGGCCGAGCGGGGTCAGCACCAGCTTGGCCAGTTCCGTACGGTCGAGGGCTCGGGCGACGGCGCGGCGCACCCGCTCGTCGGCGAGGGGGCCGCCGGAGCCGTTGAGGGCGAGCTGGGTGTAGGACGGTTCCAGGGACTTGCGGACCTCGAAGGCGCGCAGCGCGTCCTGCCGCAGCAGATACGTCGTGATCGCCTTGCGCAGCTTCTTGGCCGAGGTGCGCCCGGCCCCCTGGAGGGCGCCGTTGGTGCCCTGCTCACGGCCGGCGAGGGTGATGCGCTGGGCCTCGGAGACGTCGATGTCGGCCAGGTCCACCGTGCCGTCGGCCAGCGCGACCGCCCGCTTGTCCCGGGCCACGGCGTGCAGCACGATCTCGTTCAGCTTGGTGGGGTTGCCCCACCAGCGGGGGTTGCGGACGAGGACGACGTCCTTCTTCGCGGTGTCGACCTTGTCCAGCTTGAAGGGTCCGGCGGTGACCGCGAGCTTGCGGCGCGCCCCGTCGTTGAAGGCGTCCGGGGTGCCCATGACGTCCTTCGGGTACAGCGGGGAGAACAGCGACCGCCAGTCGGCGTAGGGGCGGCTGAAGGTGACCCGGACCTCCAGGTCGTTGGCGCCGCGCTCGATCTTGGCGATGCGATCGTAGCCGGCGTTGCGAGCGGTCCAGTAGGCGGCGTCCGCGCCGGACAGGGCACGCCACTGGGCGGCGAAGTCGGCGGCGCCGATCTCCCGGCCGTCGCTCCAGACGGCCTGCTGGTTGAGTTTGTAGAGGACGACCTGGCGTGGTTCGGTCTCGACGACCTTGGCGGACTCCAGGTAGTCGGGGTTGCGGACCGGGCGGCCGCTCTTGTCGAGCCGGAACATCGACGGCAGGACGGCCTGGGCGACTCGGGTGGTGCCGGTGTCGGCGTCGGCCTGGAAGGTGTTGAGGGTCTCGGGCACGGCGTCGACGGCCCAGCGCAGCGTGCCGCCGTCCGCGACCAGGTTCCGGGCGGAGGCAGCGATGTCCTGCCCGGCCAGCGGCTGCGTCTCCTTGTCGTCGGAGCCGCAGCCGACGAGTACGGACATCGCGAGCGCGCCGGCGGTCAGGAAGGCGGCCGAGCGCATGACCGCGCGCGGTCCGACGCCGTCGTAGGACATCTCTGCTACCTCCGGGGGGCCCGCGGTATTTTTGGTGGTGATCAGATCTATGGACCTCTACGGGACCCACTGAAGAGGAAAGGGTTCCGCTGCCGGGGGCGACACGGCGGCGGGGACCGCCAAGCCCACCCGTGCGGCGCAACACGCGCACCCGGCGCACTCAGGGCGCGGGCGGGCGTGCGCGCAGGGCGCGCAATCCGCCAATCGCTGCACACGCCTTCACATCCGTGGGAGTCACGCGCAACACTCGCAGGCGCATGAACGTCCCCGCCTTGGGCCACCGGGTCCGCGGAAGTGAGGTCACGTCATGTCCGTGCACGACGAACTGACGTCGGTACAGCGCTGCCTGGAGGACCTCGTCCGGTCCGTGGGCCGCCTGGAGCAGCAGCTCGGGAGCGGCGGCCTGGAAATGCGCCGCGTCCGCGCCGACGCCGATCACCTGCGCGAAAGCCTGGCGCTGCTGCGCGAGGCCGCCCCCGGCCCCGGCGGGCCGCGGCGCCCCGAACTCGTCACCATCTCCGACACGCCGTACGACATCAGCCTGTGGACGGACTCGGACGACGAGGGACTCGGCGCCCGCGACCGGCACGCCCCCTAGCAGTCCTCAGGCGCCGCTCCCATCCCCCGATCCCCGACCGGAGTCATCCGTTGGCCACTGGTACGGAACCCCAACAGAACAGCCGCGGCGTGCACACCGCCACGCGCGCCGCGATCTCCGCCCCGCATCTGCGCACCGACCGCTGGTGGCTGGCGCCCGCCGTCACCGCGGCCGGACTGCTCGCCTTCGTCGTCTACTCGACCTGGCGGGCCTTCGCCGACGCGGACTACTACGCGGCGCCGTACGTCTCGCCCTTCTACTCGCCCTGTCTCGCCGAGCACTGCCGGACGATGCGCGCGGGTCCCAACGCCGACCTGTTCGGGAGCTGGTGGGGCATATCCCCCGCCGTCATCATCCTGATCTTTCCGCTCGGCTTCCGGCTGACCTGCTACTACTACCGCAAGGCCTACTACCGCGGCTTCTGGGCCTCCCCGCCCGCCTGCGCGGTGGCCGAGCCGCACGCCAAGTACACCGGCGAGACCCGCTTCCCGCTGATCCTCCAGAACCTCCACCGGTACTTCTTCTACGCCGCCCTGCTGGTCGCCGGGGTGCTCACCTACGACACGGCGCTGTCCTTCCGCGACGAGCACTACCGCTGGGGTCACATGGGCCTCGGCACCCTGGTCTTCCTGCTCAACATCGCGCTGATCTGGGCGTACACCCTGTCCTGCCACTCCTGCCGGCACATCGTCGGCGGCAAGCTCAGGCACTTCTCCAAGCATCCCGTGCGCTACCGGGCCTGGCAGTTCGTCGGGAAGCTCAACGCCCGCCACATGCTGCTGGCCTGGGCGTCGCTGGTGAGCGTGGCGCTCGCCGACTTCTACGTCTATCTGGTCGCGTCCGGTGTCTTCGACGATCCGAGGTTCTTCTGATGCCCGTGGTGGACCGGCAGGAATGGGACGTCGTCGTGGTCGGGGCCGGCGGCGCGGGACTGCGGGCCGCGATCGAGGCGCGCGAGCGGGGCGCCCGTACGGCGGTGATCTGCAAGTCGCTGTTCGGCAAGGCGCACACCGTGATGGCCGAGGGCGGCATCGCGGCCGCGATGGCCAACGTCAACGAGCACGACAACTGGCAGGTGCACTTCCGCGACACCATGCGGGGCGGCAAGTTCCTCAACCAGTGGCGGATGGCCGAACTGCACGCCCGTGAGGCCCCGGACCGGGTGTGGGAACTGGAGACCTGGGGCGCACTGTTCGACCGTACGAAGGACGGGAGGATCTCCCAGCGCAACTTCGGCGGCCACGAGTACCCGCGCCTCGCCCACGTCGGCGACCGCACCGGCCTGGAGCTGATCCGCACCCTCCAGCAGAAGATCGTCGCCCTCCAGCAGGAGGACCACCGCGAGACCGGCGACTACGAGTCGCGGCTGAAGGTGTTCCAGGAGTGCACGGTCACCCGGGTGCTCAAGAACGGCAACCGGGTGTCGGGGGTCTTCGCGTACGAGCGCGAGTCAGGCCGCTTCTTCGTCCTGGAGGCCCCGGCCGTGGTGATCGCGACCGGCGGCATCGGCAAGTCCTTCAAGGTCACGTCGAACTCGTGGGAGTACACCGGCGACGGGCACGCCCTCGCCCTGCTCGCGGGCGCGCCCCTGCTGAACATGGAGTTCGTGCAGTTCCATCCGACGGGCATGGTCTGGCCGCCGTCGGTCAAGGGCATCCTGGTCACCGAGTCGGTGCGCGGCGACGGCGGGGTGCTCAGGAACTCCGACGGCAGGCGCTTCATGTTCGACTACGTGCCCGACGTCTTCAAGGAGAAGTACGCCGAGTCCGAGGAGGAGGGCGACCGCTGGTACGAGGACCCGGACCACAACCGGCGCCCTCCCGAGCTGCTCCCCCGCGACGAGGTGGCCCGAGCCATCAACGCCGAGGTGAAGGCGGGCCGGGGCTCACCGCACGGCGGGGTCTTCCTGGACGTGTCGACACGTATGCCCGCCGAGGTGATCCGGCGTCGGCTGCCGTCGATGTACCACCAGTTCAAGGAGCTGGCGGACGTCGACATCACGGCGGAGGCGATGGAGGTCGGGCCGACCTGTCACTACGTGATGGGCGGCATCGCGGTCGACTCCGACACGGCCGCGGCGCGCGGGGTACCGGGGCTGTTCGCGGCCGGTGAGGTGGCGGGCGGTATGCACGGCTCCAACCGGCTCGGCGGCAACTCGCTGTCCGACCTGCTGGTCTTCGGACGCCGGGCGGGCCGGCACGCCGCCGAGCACACCGCACGGCTCGCGGGCACACGGCCCCCGGTGGACGACGTCCAGATCGACGCGGCGGCGGCGGAGGCGCTGCGGCCGTTCTCGGCGGAGGGCCTGTCCACGGAGGCGCTCCCGGCGGGGGCCGGGGAGTCCGTGCGCGGCGGACGCCCGCCGGAGAACCCGTACACCCTCCACCAGGAACTCCAGCAGACCATGAACGACCTGGTCGGCATCATCCGCCGGGAGGGCGAGATGGCCGAGGCGCTGGAGAGACTCGCCGCCCTGCGGGTACGGGCCGGGCGGGCCGGGGTGGAGGGCCACCGCCAGTTCAACCCCGGCTGGCACCTCGCCCTCGACCTGCGGAACATGCTGCTGGTCAGCGAGTGCGTGGCACGGGCCGCGCTGGAGCGCACCGAGTCGCGCGGCGGCCACACCCGCGAGGACCACCCCGCGATGGACCGCGCGTGGCGCCGGCTGAACCTGTTGTGCGCGCTCGCCGAGCCCACCGGCCCCGCCGACCCGGCGACGGCCGACCCCGCCCGGGACCAGATCACCCTCACCCGCGAGACCACCGACCCCATCCGCCCGGACCTGCTCGCCCTCTTCGACAAGGAGGAGCTGGTCAAGTACCTCGCCGAAGAGGAGCTCTACGAGTGAGCAGCTACGAGGCCCGCTTCAAGGTGTGGCGCGGTGACGTCGGGGGCGGTGGCCTGGAGGACTTCGCGGTCGAGGTCAACGAGGGCGAGGTGGTGCTCGACATCATCCACCGGCTCCAGTCCACGCAGGCGCCCGACCTCGCCGTCCGCTGGAACTGCAAGGCGGGCAAGTGCGGTTCGTGCTCGGCGGAGATCAACGGGCGGCCGCGGCTGATGTGCATGACCCGCATGTCGGTCTTCACCCGGGAGGAGACGATCACCGTCACTCCGCTGCGTGCCTTCCCGGTCGTCCGTGACCTGGTCACGGACGTCGGCTTCAACTACCAGAAGGCCCGGGAGGTTCCGGCGTTCGTACCGCCCTCCGGCGTCGGGCCCGGCGAGTACCGGATGGCGCAGGAGGACGTGGACCGCCCGCAGGAGTTCCGCAAGTGCATCGAGTGCTTCCTGTGCCAGGACACCTGTCACGTGGTCCGCGACCACGAGGAGAACAAAACGGCGTTCGCCGGCCCGCGCTTCCTGATGCGGGTCGCGGAGCTGGACATGCATCCCCTGGACGCGGCCCAGGAGTCCGGCCTGGACCGCAAGGCCACCGCCCAGGACGAACACGGCCTCGGCTACTGCAACATCACCAAGTGCTGCACGGAGGTGTGCCCCGAGAACATCAAGATCACGGACAACGCCCTGATCCCCCTCAAGGAGCGCGCGGTGGACCGCAAGTACGACCCGCTGGTGTGGCTGGGGGCGAAGATCAGGAGGAGGGGGTAGGGCACCCGTCAGGTGGGCCGTCACCCGAAAGTGCGCTTGCCGCCCCCCGGCGAGGCCGAACTGGAAGGCTGGGCGGATCGGGGGCGGATCGAAGGTGGTGACAGGTGACAGTTGACCAGACGGTTTGCGCCGGCCCTCATCTCGCGTGCCGGGGCTGTTCCGGCAACGGGAAGGTGCCGGGCACGACGCTGTACGTGGGGCGGGGCAGCAGAGGCTCGGACCTGCTCGCCGAACACGTGTGCCAGGCGTGCCAGGGCAAGGGCTTCTTCTGCCAGGCGTCCCCGGTGTGCGTGGGGGATCACGAGGAGACGACCCCCGTGATCAACCCGGGGAAGCTCCCCCCGGTCTAGGGTCCGCCGTCCCGTCGCTGTCCAGGAGCATGTGCAGGCAGGTCATGGCCGCACCCACCCCTCCCGGTACGCCGACCAGTCCTCCTCCTTCGCCGCGAAGTCCACGTACAGCGCCACACCGAAGCGGTCGCGGTGGGCGTCCGTGCGGGACAGGCCGAGGCGTACGCCCCGGACGGCGGCGGGGACCGTCTCGGCGTGCGCCCAGTGGCCGAACCGGTTCTCGTGGTAGAAGGGCAGGCCCATCAGGAGGTCGGTGGAGGCGGGGGTGACCTCCATGGCGAGGCTGGTCTGCTGGGCGACATAGCCGCCGTAGAGGGTGTCCAGCGGCTGCATGGTGTCGTACGACATGACGGCGATCTGGTCGACGCGGCGGGCCACCTGCCCGAAGTACGCCTGTGACCACCACTTGGGGTGACCGGTGGTCCTGCCCCAGAAGGAGTGGAAGGCGGGCAGCGGGTCGATCTGGTGGGCGGCGACGGACAGCAGGGCCTGGTGGGCGCGGGTGACGCGGCGCAGTTCGTCGAGGAGGTTCAGGTAGTCGCGGTCACCGGAGTGGAGGGGTTCCAGGTCGAAGTGCACGCCCCCGAAGCCGGCGGCGAGGATCTCGCGGGTGGAGCGGACCACGGCGGCGCGGGTCGCGGCGCGGTCGAGGCGGAGGCCGTCCGGGGACTCACTGGCCAGCTTGTCGCCGAGCCACGCCTGGACGCGCACGCCGGGCAGCCTCTGGTGCACGGCCGCGATCAGCCAACGGGCCTTCGGGTAGTCCGACTCGGGGAGCGTGCCGTCGTGCTCCAGGGGACCGGAGTGGACGTACAGGTCGCGGATGCCGGTGTCGCGCAGCCGGTCGGCGAGGGCCTGGACGTCGGCGTCGTCCTTGCGGCCGTCGACCCAGGCATGGCCCAGCCAGATCGCGTCCCGGTTCCTCGTGGAGGTGCCGTCCGCCGGGTCGCCGGTGTAGTTCACGCGCAGCGCGGTCTCGGCGGCGAGAAGCGGCAGCAGGACGGTGAGGGCCAGCACGAGGGGTACTCGTCTCACCCAGATGAGCCAGGTCGGCCGGGCGACCCGGGCCTCGGGCGACTCCTCGGGCGACTCCTCGCGTGTTTCCGCCGGCTCCGCGTTCCCCGCGTCGTCGTCCGTCGTGGGTATTCGCTCCGTGCCCATTCCGTACCCCCTGTCCCTCGGTCCCCCGCTCGCGTCGGCCCGCTCGCGAAGGCGTCTACCAGCCCATACGCTCCGAAATGTGACGCGATCCTCCCTTCGCGGCCGGCGCAGGCACGCCAAGTCGCACATAGCCGTGCGGGTGGCGCACGCCCTGCTCGGCTGTGCGGCGGGCGGGCTGTGGCTGGTGTTGCCGGGGACGACGATCAAGGACGGCGATCCGGTTCCCGTGACCGGGGCCGCCGCGGCGCCGGAACAGGGCGGAGCGTCCGCCGCCGACCTCGTGCTGCCGGTCGCCGTCGTCGTGCTGGCGCTGGTGCTGGCCGGGTACGGCTATGTACGGCGCACCCGGCGGGCGCGTGGCCGCACCACGCCGGGCGGAGTGTCCGCACCGGCCCCGGGCCCCCTCGCGCACGACTTCGAGCGGCGGGCGCGGGACTCGCTCGTCGCGGCGGACGACAGCGTGCGCACCAGCCGGGAGGAACTCGGTTTCACGCAGGCACGGTTCGGGGCGGCGGCCGTGGAACCGTTCGCGCGGGCCCTGCGGGAAGCGCGGTCCGAGCTGACGGCCGCGTTCGCGATACGGCGGCGCTACGAGCAGGGGGTGCCGGAGGACGAGGCGGCCCGGCGGCAGGCGCTGGCCGGGATCGTGGGGCGGTGCGTGGAGGCCGGGGAGCGGCTGGACGCCGCGGCGCCGGAGTTCGACCGGCTGCGGGCGCTGGAGACGGGGGCGGGCGAAGCCCTGGAGATCGCGGAGGGGCGGTTCCGGGAGCTGGCCGGGCGGACCGCGGACATCGGGGCGCTGCCGGGGGAACTGGGTGAACGGTACGCGCCGTCCGCCGCCGCCCCGGTCACGGGATACGTCGAGCAGGCCAAGGACCGGCTGGTGTTCGCGACGACTCATCTCAACTTCGCGCGTCAGGCCGCCGACGCGGGCGACGGCGGGCGTACGGCCCGGGAACTGCGGGCGGCCGAGGGGGCCGTGGCGCAGGCCGAGGTCCTGGTGTCCGGGGTGGAACGACTGGCCGGGGAGCTGAGGGAGGCGGCGGGGCTGGTGCCGACGGTGCTGACGGGTGGGGAGGCGGAGATCGCCGAGGCGCGCAAGCAGCTGGGCAACCGCGCGGGGCCGGTGCCCGAGGGGGAGCTGAGGGCCCGTGCCGTCCGCGCCGACGCCGCCCTGGCCGCCGTACGGGTGGAGGTGACCCGTGGGCCGTACGACCCGCTGGACGCACTGCGGCGGATCACGCGGACCGTCGGACCGCTGGGGACGGGGCGTGCCGGTGCGGTGTCCCTGGCCGCCCGGCTCACCGCACGTTCCGCGGTGGCCGCCGCCGAGGACTACGTCACCACGCACCGCGCGGCGGTGGGCGCCGAGGCCCGCACCCGGCTGGCGGAGGCGGAACGGCTGCTGGCCGAGCGGGGCGGCGGCCGGGAGGAGGTGACGCGGCTGGTGACCGCCGACGCGCTCGCCCACGAGGCCCGGTCGCTCGCCGAACGGGACGTGCGGGCGTACGGGAACCCGTACGGCGGCGCCGACGAGCACGCGAGCGGCCTGTCCGGTGCCGTCCTCGGCGGTGTCCTCCTGAACGAGGAGCCCGACGCGGGTCCCCCGGCGAGCTTCGGCGGCCCCGGGACGCGGGGGCGCCGGTTCCTGCCGGGGTGAGCGGCGCCCGGGCCACGGCTCAGAACAGGCTCAGCAGCGCCTCCGCCGGGTCCACCAGGCCGGTCTCGCCGTCCGGCAGCGGAAGTTCGAACCAGACCGTCTTGCCGCGCGGGGTGCGCCGGGAGCCCCAGGCCGCGCTGAGCAGACCGACGAGCTGGAGGCCGCGGCCGCCCTCGTCGGTGTCCCGCGCGCGGCGGCGGCGCGGCTGGACCAGGCCGGCGTCCCAGACCTCGCACACCAGGGTGCGGTCCAGCAGCAGCCGGAGCCTGATCTCGCCCTCCCCGTACCGCAGGGCGTTGGTCACCAGCTCGCTGACCAGGAGTTCGGTGGTGTCGATCAACGGCTCCAGGCCCCAGTCGGCCAGTTGCCGACGGGCGTGCTCACGGGCGCGGCCCACGCTGCGCGGCTCGCGCGGCAGCGCCCAGTCGCCGACGGAGTCGGCCGGCAGGCCCTGGACGCGGGCCATGAGCAGCGCGATGTCGTCCTCGCCGTGATGGGTGTCGAGGGTGTTGAGGATGTGGTCGCAGACGTCCTCCAGGGGGCGCGCCGGGTCGGTGAGCGCGCCGACGAACGCCTGGAGGCCTTCGTCCAGGGGGTGGTCCCGGGACTCGACCAGGCCGTCGGTGTAGAGGGCGAGGAGGGCGCCCTCGGGGAGTTCGACCTCGACCTCCTCGAAGGGCTCGCCGCCGACGCCGAGCGGCATGCCCGGGGGCACGTCGAGCATCAGCGCGTCCTCGCCGGGCTCCACCAGCACCGGTGGCAGATGGCCCGCGTTGGCGAACGTGCAGCGTCGGGTGACCGAGTCGTACACGGCGTACACGCAGGTCGCCAGGTAGACCTCGGAGAGGTCCGCGTCCCGGGGCTGACGGGCCGTGCGGGTGGCCTGCTGGACTCCGCCGGGGGTGCCGAGGCCGCGGGCGATCTCGTCCAGCGCGGAGAGCACCTCGGCCGGTTCCAGGTCGAGCAGCGCCAGTGTGCGTACGGCGGTGCGCAGTTCGCCCATCGCGACCGCGGCGCGCAGGCCGCGGCCCATGACGTCGCCGACCACCAGCGCGGTGCGGTGACCGGGCAGTTCGATCACGTCGAACCAGTCGCCGCCGACCTCCGTCGCCGCGTTGCCTGGCAGATAGCGGCAGGCGATGTCCAGGCCGGAGGCCTCCGGGTCGCCGGGCGGCAGCAGGGACCGTTGCAGTATCAGCGCGCGCTCGTGCTCCCTGCGGTACAGGCGGGCGTTGTCGATGCAGACGGCGGCGCGCGCGGCCAGTTCCACGGCCACGTCCCGGTCGCGGTCGCCGAACGGCTCGCTGCCCTTGGTGCGGGCGAACTGGGCGAGTCCCACGACCGTGTCGTGGGCGACCATCGGGACGGCCAGCGTGGACTGGACGATGCCGCCCTCCTCGCCGGCGACGTGCTGCGGGCGGGCGGTGCGCAGGGCGTCCGCGCAGGGGGAGTTGAACGGGTAGTGGTGGACCGCGCCGACCGCGACGGGCGCGCCGCCGCCGGTGAACGGCGCGTCGGAGACCGCGCTGGCGAAGGCGACACGGCGGAGTTCGGCGCTGCCGTCGGACATTCCGGGCGGGGCCTCGTCGCCGGCCAGCAGTCCCTGGTACAGGTCGACGGTGGCGAGGTCGCAGAAGCCGGGGACGACGACGTCGAGGAGTTCGCGGGCGGTCGTCTCCAGGTCCAGGGAGTTGCCTATACGGGCGCCCGCCTCGTTGAGAAGGGCGAGATTGCGCCGTGCGGCCGCGGCCTCCCGGGCGGCGGCGCGGCGGGCCGTGATGTCGGTGCCCAGCCAGGCGATGCCGATGGGCCGGCCGCTTCCGCTGTTGACCCGGTAGAGGTTGACGGACCAGTGGCGGCGCTCGTCGGACCCCGGTACGAAGCCCGTGACGTGCATGTCCGTGATGGAGTTGCCGGACTCCAGGACCCGGCGAAGGGTCGCCGAGACCCGGTCGGCCTCGGCCCGCGGCAGATAGTCGTGGACCTCCTTGCCCCGGTGGTCGTCCGGTGTGCCGCCGAAGACGGACGCGAACCGCTCGTTGGCGCGGCGCACCCGCAGCTCGGTGTCGATCAGCAGGAAGCCGAACGGAGATTGGCCGAAAATCGCCTGCGAGGCGGCGAGGTCGGTCTCGATCCTGCGCAGGGTGCGCACATCGACCACGATGCAGACGGCCGCCTTCTCGCCCTCCGTGGTGCGCGTCGGCATGACGTACACCTCGGCGAGCCCTTCCTCGCCGCGCTCGCCGTCGGCCGTGTCGGGCAGCCGGAAGGGGACCACGCCGGTCCACTCCCGCCCGTCCAGCACCTCGGCCATCTTGCGCTGGCCGCGTTCCCTCAGGTCGGGGTCTATGAATGCCTCGATGGGGTCCAGGCCGACCGCGCGCGCGGCGGGCACCCCGAAGAGTTGCTCGGCGCGCAGGCTCCACTGGTCGACGAGCCCGCCCGCGCTGATGGAGAAGGACGCGACTTTTATGTAGTCGTACATGGAACCGGGCGGACTGGTCTGCCACATCGCGCCGCCTGGAGCCGCACCGGACTCCGTGCCGGACTCCGTGCTCTCCTCCTTCGCGCCGTCCGACGGGTCCTCGGACTCCGTGGCCTTCGCTGGTATCTCGCTCACGCGAACCGTCCCCTCCAGCTCACCGCGCCCGGTACCGGTCACCGGGGGCGGCTGCCCGCAGTATCCAGCACTACGCAGCCGCACGACACGGTGTTCACGATCACAGCTCGGTCCATGCGGTTTTCGGACCGGGCCGCGACAACACTGCCAGTCTTCTAACCAGCGAACACGCCCTCGAATCACGCACTCCGGCAATGGGTTTCGGCCCCGGCCCGCGGATGGACGGCGAACGGGGCGCTGTACACCGCCGGCGGCGGCCTCAGCCCGGTACGCCGAGTTCGAACCAGACGGTCTTTCCGGTGTTCCCGGGGCGGGTCCCCCAGCGGCGTGAACTGCTGGCGACCAGTTGGAGGCCGCGGCCGCTCTCGTCCTCCAGACGGGCGACACGTTCGTGCGGTGGGTCCGGGAGCGGGTCGGAGACCTCGACCAGCAGGGTGTCCCCCAGGCCGGAGGGGCGGACCAGGCGGACGCCGATGGGGCCGGTGGCGTGCCGCAGGGAGTTGGTCACGAGTTCGCTGACCAGCAGGGCCGCCATGTCGGCGAGGGTGTCGAGGCCCCAGGTGCGAAGGGTGTCACGAACGGCGGTGCGGGCGGTGCGCACGGCACCGGGGTCCGCGGGAAAGGTCCACTCGGCACAGTCGCCTTCGGTGTCGATCACACCTGATCACTTCCCAGGCAAGTAAGCCCACCCATATCCGGTTTCGCGCCATCAATGTTCGCGCCGTCCATAGGGACATACCCGATTAATAGGGGCAGTACCGCCCTCGGGGGCGCACTGTGGCACGAACGGCGTACCGAATCCCGGTGCGCTCGCGCCGGATCCCGGCACGCCTCGGCCGCACCTCAGTACGCCTCAGTACACCGGCGTGGGCCGCGTGGCGATCCGCCGTACGGCCTCCACGTCCTGGTCGAGCCAGTCCACGTCCCACAGCTCGCCGGGCGTCAGCCAGCGCAGCTCGTCGTGGTCCTGGAGGGGCTCGGGCCGGGCCGAGCCGGGGCGCAGCCGGGCGGTCCAGACGTGCAGTACGTACGGCGCTCTCAGCGGCCACTCGCCCGGTACGCGCTCGACGGCCTCGGCGTCGACGCCGAGCTCCTCGCGCAGCTCGCGCACCAGGGCGGCCTCGGGGCTCTCGCCGGGTTCGGTCTTGCCGCCGGGCAGCTCCCAGCGCCCGGACAGCTCGGGGGGCGCGCTCCGGCGCGCGGCGAGCAGCAGCCCGCCGTCGAAGAGAGCGGCTCCCACCACCACGATCCGTTGCGTCATGCCGGGGAGCCTACGGGAGCGCTGGGGCGGTCAGTTGCGCGTGCCGCCCTCGGCCTGGGCGACGCGTTCGACCCAGTAGAGCTGCTTGTGGCCGCGTCCGTCGAGGCTGTCGGCGATCTTCTGGGCCTCGGCCCGGGTCGCGTACCTGCCCACGCGGTAGCGATTGCCGTTGTCGTCCTGCCGTATCACGAGCCAGGGAAGAGAGATCGTCTCCTCACTCATGGCGCCCCACCCCTCCGATCCCCGAGGACCCGCCCTGCGAGGAAACCCCAGTCCGCATATGCCCGAGCGTACGCCCTACCTTCACTCAGCGAACACGACTTTTCACGAAGAGGCACGCAACCGGCCAGAACGCCGGGGGCGCACGGCAACGAACGCGCCACCCGCGGCCTCCGGGGCGTCCGTCCGGCGGCGCACCGGGAACCTCGGGAGTCACCTGCGAGAAAGGCCGGATTCCAGCGGCCCGCGGCCCCTGCGCGGCGGGCGGGCTATCGCACCGGCAGGTGGTACGCGGCCTGGTAGCGGTCGGCCGGGATCACCACGTCGGCGGTCTCGACCGCGCGGCCGGAGGCGTAGTAGGTGCGCTGGATGACGAGGACGACATGCCCGGGGACACCGCCCAGGACGAGCAGTTCCTCGGCGAGGCCGGGGCGGGCGCCGACCTCCTCGGTGACGTTGTCCACGACGACGTCGATGGCGCGCATGCGCTCGACGACGCCCATGCCGGCGAGCGGCCCCTCCTCGGGCAGCATCACGGGGGTGCGGCCGGTGACGGCGAGGGGCTCCCAGGAGGTGGAGAGCATCATCGGCTCACCGGCGTCACGGAAGACATACCTGGTGCACATCACCCGGTCGCCGGGCGGGATGCCCAGCCGCTCGGCGACGGCACCGCCCGCCTCGGTCTGCGCGCTGCTCGACTCCCAGGTGCCGCGCGCGGCGGCATCGGCCTGCTCCTGACGGAACGGGGTGGCGCCGCTGACCGGGCGGAAGCCGGAGCGGGCCACCCGCCGGGGCACGGGCCGCTCGCGCACATAGGTCCCCGAGCCGGACCGCCCCTCCACGAGCCCCTCGGCCATCAGCACCTTGCGGGCTTCGAGCGCGACGGTGTCGGAGACGCCGTACTCCTCGCGGATCCGGGCCTGGGAGGGAAGCCGGGTGTGCGGCGGCAGCGAGCCGTCGGCGATCTTCTTGCGGAGATCACCCGCGACACGCAGATACGCCGGCTGCTCACCGAAAGTCACTGGCCGCTCCCATCAGCTTGTACAGACAGCAACAGCGTGGCAACCGTACGTTGTCCCGTGCAAGCAAAGGCCAAAGAATCACTCGATGTGATTACACCTTCCGGGAAGGGCTGTACGCAGGCACTTTCTCCCCGCTACGAGCGCCGTCACACCTCCATTCCGCCACCGTCTCCCGAGCTGCCGGAACGGCCGTCGGAGTCGCTCTCGTCGTAGGGCGGCGGGGTCGTGGCCAGACCCAGCGCCTTGCGCGCGGCGGCCGGCCTGTCCCGGTCGAGAAGCTTGAGGCCCTTGTCGTAGTGCGTGTAGTAGGCGTCGGCGTCGGCAGCCACGGCTGCCCTGGCCCACTCGGCCCGGGACCCGCCGATCCCCGCGACCAGCGCGGCGACCGGCTGCTTCGCGGCGGCCGGCCAGGTGTGGCCGCGCAGCATCGCGGACTGCCCGGCGAGCGCCTTGTCGACCCGGCCCGCCCACGACTTGTATCCGGGCAGGTCGTCCTCGACGTACTCCTCGTCGGGCACGGTCTCCAGGGCGGCGTTGAGCACATGAGCGGCCTTCAGATAGGCCACCTGGTCCGCGTCGAGCACCGTCTCGTCGTTGCGCAGCGAACCCGAAAGCTTCTCGCCGTCCTCCGTGTTGCCGAACATGCAGGTGACCTCGCGGTCGCCGGTGCTCCAGCTGTCCTCGGACGGCGTGAGGTAGTAGACGTCGACGTTCTCGGGCAGCGCCCAGGTGTCCATCGCATAGCTGTCCGAGAGCCCGTAGCAGCGCTCGTCCGCGGTGTCGGTGATCGAGTCGTCGCCCGGGAAGGAGCCGCCGGGCAGCCGGAAGGAGGCGAACACCTCTCCGTCGTGCTCGCTGTCGCAGGGGACGGTGTCGAGGTCGTACGCCGCACCGGTCATCGAGCCACCCGGCACGTCGATGCACTCGCCCTTGGCCGGGGTGAGGCTCGAACCGCCCCGTGCGCCCTCCTTGAACCCGTCCCAGAAGTCGGCGGCCCCGCCGGTGGCGATCACCAGCGCCCACAGCCCGATCCCGATCCCGGACAGCACGGACCCGGCGATCGCCATGCCCCTGCCGCGCTCGCCCCGCTTCCTGATCTGGCTCAGCGCGACGAGCCCGAGCACCAGCCCCACGCCCGGCAGGAAGCACAGGAGGCCGAGCACCAGGGCCCCGATGGCCAGCCCGTTGACGGGCGCCGGATGGTTGAACGGGCTGTAGCCCTGCCCCCAGGGCTGGTACGGCAGCTGCCCGTACGGAGCCGGGCCCTGGGCCTGCGGATACGACGAATATTCCGGATACCCCGGGTGGGACGGGTACTGCTGATACGGATCCCCGGGCTGCTGAGGGCCGGGAGGCGGGGGTATGGACACGGGTACCGTGCTCCTGCGTTGGGCGGCGGCGACGCCTGAACTGATGTGCGACAGCGCATCGTAAGCGTGCCGGGGCCGAGTGCGGAACACGGATCACGTCCACCCGTCCCGACCGGAGCTCCCGCCGGGAAGATCATCAGTACACGTTGGCCGGACTGCTCTCGTGTGCGGTGCGGCCGAAACGGTGTGCGCGCCACTCCCCTTCTTCCCTCGGCCGGACGGCCGAGGGAGCGAGCAGCGCCTCCAGTGCTCCGGGTCCGCCCTCGCGAACGAACCACTCGCGGCCGTAGGCCGCGCCGAAGTGCGCCGGGTCGAGTTCCGTCGTCCCGATCTGACTGGCGTGCGTGGCCATCGCGGCCATCTTCGCCAGCAGGCCGGGGCCGTCCGCGTCGACGGTGACCGAGATGCGGGCCGCGGGTACCCCGAAGTCCGGCCGGCCGTGGGCGGCGCGTTGCAGCACATGACGGGGGCCGGCGCGCAGTGCCGCCGCGTCCACCGTGGCCTGGTAGCCCCTCAGTCCCAGGCTTCGGGTGACCATGGCGCCGACTCGGTGCACCTGGACGTGGTCGATGTGTCCGTAGATGCCGCCGGGGTCGTAGTGCACCAGCGTCGAGGCGCCCTCGCGCCTCGCTATCCGCGCCACCTGCCGCGCCACCTTCGTGACGGACGCCGCACCGAGGGTCCCCGCCGGGTACGGCCCGTCGTGCGCACCGGAGTCGGCGTAGTCGAGCACCTCCAGCTTGGCCACCCCCAGCAGCTCACAGGCCCGTTCCAGTTCGGTCAGACGGCGGCTGCGCAGGGTCTCCCCCAGTGACAGGGGGACGCGCGGAACACCGGCCGCTCCGTCGGTGGCCATGACGAGGACCACGCGGGCGCCCGCGTCGGCCAGACGGCGCATGGTCAGGCCGGTGAAGATGGCCTCGTCGTCCGGATGGGCGTGCAGGACGACGACCCTGTGCGAGGTAATCACGATGCGCTCCGAGGTGGTCGCGACGGCTGGGTGGGCGAACCCCCCGGGGAGCCGCCGGTGCTGGACGTCTGTGCCTTCAGCTCTGCCGGGTGGCGTGCCGCGTTTCTTCGGGCAGGGCCACCGCTCCCCACTCCGGCGGCGGTACGTCGCGCAGGTGCTGGGTGAACTCCCAGAGGTGGCCCTCGACGTCCCGCACGAGGTACTGGCGCAGCCCCCACGGCTTGTCGGTCGGCGCGTGCACCGTGGGAACACCTGCCGCCGTGGTGTGCGCGAAGTGCGCGTCCACGTCCGGGACCCAGACGATGACCTGCTTGCACGGGTGGTCGGCGCAGTGGCCGGCGAACCCTTCGCCGGCCCTCCTGACCATGACGACTCCCCCGCCGGTGTCGAGGTCGGCGTGCCCGAGGGGCCCCTGTCCCGGCTGCCTGAGAAGCAGCCGGAACCCGAAGACCCGCACGAGCCAGTCGACGGCGCGATCGGGGTCGGCGTAGGCGAGTTCGACGACCACCCGAGGGAAGCCGCTGTCCGGGTCGTACACGGAGTCTCCTTTCGACGGGTGCCCTCGTCACCGGGCCGGGTCCGGCACCGCTACCGGGCCGAGACGAAATCGACCATGGCCCGTACGCCCTCGCGCAGCAGGTCGGGGTCTCCGCAGAACGCCACCCGCACCAGGTGCCGGGAGATCGGGTTGGAACGCACCTCGACCACCCTTCCGGCGTCGTCGACGACGGGCAGCAGGGCGAAGCCCTTGGCCGGTGCCACCGCGACATCCGTCGCGGCGAGCAGCTCGTCGGCGAACCTGCTCGCCTCCAGCCCGGTCCGCCGGACATCGAGCAGGGCGTACCAGCCGCCGGCCGGCAGCCTGTCGAGCAGCCCCACGTCGACCAGCATCGGCAACGTCTCGTCCCGCGCCGCCCGGATCATGGCGCGGTTGCGTGCCACGTCCTCGTGCGCCTGGAGCGCGGCGAGACCGGCGTACTGGACCGGGGTCGCCGGTGCGATGATGCTCGCCTCCTGCACGATCCGGAACGCGTCGGCGGTGGCCTTGTTGGGTGCCACGACATAGCCGAGACGACAGCCGGTCATGCCGTAGCTCTTGGAGAAGCTGTACGTGCTGAACACCCGCCGCTGGTCCGCCGGCAGGTCCTTCTCCAGCGCGGACAGCGACACGTGCTCACCGTCGTAGAGAAAGTGCTCGTAGGCCTCGTCGCTGATGACGTGCCAGCCGCGTTCCCGCGCGAGGGCGAGCAACCGGCCCAGTTCGTCCTCGCCGAGCACCGCCCCGGTGGGGTTGGAGGGGGTGTTCACCAGAATCGCGCGCGTACGGGGCCCGGCGGCCTCGGCGATCCGCTCGACGTCGACACCGAGGTCGTCGCGGACCGGGTAGAACACCGGCCGGAAACCGGCCAGCAGCGCCTGTTGCAGATGGATCGGCCAGTGCAGCTCGGGCAGCAGCAGCTCGGCGCCGGGCGTCGCGATGGACATCAGCAGCGCGGAGAGCCCCTGGCACGACCCCGGGGTCACAAAGACGTGCTCGGGGTTGGTCCGGTGGCCGTTCTCGGTCTCCAGCTTGGCGGTGAGCGCCTCCCGCAACGACAGCATGCCCTCGGCCGACGTGTAGGAGGTGGCGCCGTCCGCGACCGCCTTCGTCAGCGCCTCGGCCGCCACCGTCGGCATCCGGTACGAGGGCTCGCCCACGTGCAGGCGGTTCACCGGCCTGCCGGTCTTCTGCTCCCAGACCTCGGCGGCGCGGAACACCTCGTGCAGGCACGAGGGCGGGATCCCGGCCGCCGAGGGGATGTCCTCCGATGCCGTCGCCGGCGCCGTCACTGCCATCGCGTTCTCCCTTGGCTGCTTCGTGTCGTGCGTTCGCCTGCTTGTGTCACGGCTGCTCGTGGTCACGGCCGTGCGCGTGACGTCAACTGGTCCGGCCGCCGTCCACCGGGACGAGGGCGCCGGTGATCCACCCGGACTCGTCCTCGTCGAGGAGGAGGGTGATCCACCGGGCGACCTCGGCGGGCCGGCCGAACCTGCCCAGCGGGGTCGAGGCGATGAGGTTCGCGCGGAGGGTCTCGGTCTGCGCGCCGGTGAGCCCCAGGTCGGCGTACATCGACGTGTCGACCGGGCCGGGCAGGATCGCGTTCACCCGGATACGGGGCGCCAGTTCCTGCGCCCAGGAGCGGGTGAGGCTGTTGACGGCGGCCTTCGTGGCTCCGTAGAGGGACCGGTCCGGCATCGCCAGCGCGCCGCCGACCGAGGACACGTTCACCACCGCGCCGCCGTGCTCCCGCAAGGAGGGCAGGCAGGCCCGCAGCACGTTCACGGGCCCCCGCACATGCACCGCGAACATCGCGTCCAGGTCGGAGAGCGACGCGGAGGAGAGCGGTGCGAAGCGTGCCAGCCCGGCGTTGTTGACGATGCCGGTCACCGGGCCGCTCCGCTCGGTGAGTGCCCGCACCGCCTCCTCGACCTCGGCCGCCGAGCCTACGTCGGCGGGCAGCGCCATCACGTCGCCCGGTTCGTGACGCAGTTCCTCGCACAGCGCGGCCAGCGGTTCCTTGCGTCGGCCGACGGCGCCCACCCGTGCCCCGGCGCGGCTCAGAGCCACACACGTCGCACGGCCGATTCCCGAACCGGCCCCGGTCACCACGACAGTTCGGTCGGACAGGCTCATCCGCGCGCCCCCTCGTCTGCGGTCTCCCCGCGAGGAGAAGCTACGCATGCCGCGCGGGCCGGTGCCTCGGCGCCGACGTATCTGTGAAAGAGCCAGTGCCCGCGGACGCTCATACCGGTGCGGGTCCCAGCACGTCCGACACGAGTCCGGCGACGTCGCCGGTCACGTGGAAGTGCCCGCCCGGTCTTACACGCAGTGCGAAGTCACCCGTGGTGACCCCGGCCCACCGTGCCAGGGTGCCCTCGTCCGCCAACGGGTCTCCGCTGCCGTGGTAACAGGTCACGGGGCACAGCAACGGTTTGGTCCCGCAGGCGGGCTGGTACGTCGCGTGCGCCCGCAGGTCCGAGCGCAGTGCCGGCAGCAGCAGTTCACGCAGCTCCGCGCTCTCGGCGATCTCCGGGGCGATCCCTCCCAGCCCGACCAGGGCCTCCCAGAACATGTCGTCGGGCAGCGAGTGGATGTCCCGTTTCCTCATGTGGCCCGGCGGGAGGCAGGCGGAGACACACAGCTTCCCGGGTTCCTCGGCCATGTCCCGGAGCAGCAGGGCGGCCTCGTAGGCGACCACCGCGCCCAGGCTGTGGCCGAACAGCACATAGCGGCTCCTGGGCAGCCTGAGCAGTTCCGCGACGGTGTGGCCGGCCATCTCGGCGACGTCGTCGACGGTGTCCTCGACGAAGCGGTCGCCCCGCCCGGGGTACTGCACGCCCACGAGGTCCACCCCGGGTGGTGTCGCGGCGGCCCAGTCGCTGAAGGCGGTCGCCGACCCCCCCGAGTGGGGGAAGCACAGCAGGCGGACGGCAGGCGCCTCGACTCCGGTCAGTGAGCGCAGCCAGCCCTTTTCCCGCAGCTGACTCATCAATATGCCTCTTTCGGTGGGTGGTCGGCCGGGTGGTCCGGAAAGAACGGCCCGCGTCGCGGACGCGGCCTAGGATTCGTGCAGCCGTCCCCGTATCCGGCGCAGCTCGGGGAAGGGCCGGGTGATCCGCAGGGCCAGGTAGTCGGCACCGCTCGAACCGCCGGTGCCCTCCTGATTGCCCACCATCTTCGACATGAGCGCCAGGTGGGTCACCTTCCAGCGCCAGTAGCCGTTCCCGATCTCCAGCAGGGCTTCCGCTATCCGGTGCAGAACACCGGCACGGGCACCCAGCCGGCACACGTCGGGAACCGACAGACCGCGGTACTCGACCGCCGCCACGAACGCCTGGTACAGGCTGCCGGCGTACTCGTCGCGGCCGAGCAGCCGCGCCAGCTGCCGGAACTGGGCGGACTGGGCACCACTCGCCGTCCCCAGGTACGGCCGGAACGCGGCGAAGTACCCGACCGGCAGCTTCTCCAGAGCGAGCAGCTGGTCGTGCAGCACACGGAGGAGTTCCGACGTGCGCGTCAGGAACTCGACGCTCAGCTCGAGGTCGTGATCGTCGCACGGCGGCATGAGTTCGTCGGCCGCCGCGCTCAGGTCCGCCCCGACCTGCTTCAGCCAGAGTTCGCAGGACTGATGGGTGATGATGAAGAACTGCTCGGCGAGGACCACCGCCCGGTCGGCGGTCTCCGGAATCCGCGGTTCCTGCAAGGAGAGCAGGGTCTCCATCCGCAGGTAGTCCGCATACGTCAGAGTGCTCAAGACACCGCTCCCTTGCTCGGCACGTGATTCGTCGCGCTTGCGACCAGTGATTCGGCCCGGATCCGCGTCAGGGGTGTCCGGTGCCGGCGGACCCGCGTGCCGCCCGGACGGCGGAGGCCAGCTCGGCGAGGGTGTCGGCTTCGAACACCGCACGCATCGGCACGCTGACTCCCCACTCGTCGCGTAGGCGTCCGGCGAGCCGGGTCGCCAGCATCGAGTGGCCGCCGAGTTTGAAGAAGTTGTCGCTCGGCCTGACGTCCGGCACCGCCAGGATCTCCCTGACCATCAGGCACAGCCGGCTCTCCGACGAGGCGCTGTCGTCGCCGTCGCCGTCCCCGGCGGGTTCCTCGTGCCGGTCTGCCGCCGACTCGACCAGGCTCCGCAGCATCGCCCGGTCGATCTTGCCGTTGGCGTTGACCGGGAGCCGGTCCAGCACATGGACCGAGGAGGGCACCATGTGCTCGGGCAGCGTCTCCGCCGCGTGCGCACGCAGTTCGGCCGCGGACACCTCGTGACCGTCCACCGTGCTCACACAGGCCGCGAGCCGGGCTCCCGCCAGATCGCCGACCACCACCACCCTGGCGAGGTCCACCGCCGGGTGGGCCGCCAGCCGCGCCTCGATCTCGCCGAGTTCCACCCGGAAGCCCCGGATCTTCACCTGGTCGTCGCCGCGGCCGGAGAACACCAACTGCCCGTCCTCGCGGCGGTGTCCCCGGTCGCCCGAGCAGTACATGCGGCTGCCCGGCGGGCCGTACGGGTTGGGCACGAACCTCACGGCCGTCAGCCCGGGACGGTTGAGGTAGCCGCGGGCCAGCCCGTTGCCGGCCAGGTACAGAGCGGCGTCGTCTCCGTCCGGGACCTCGCGCAGGCAGTCGTCGAGGACGTACACGCTGTTGCCCGACCACGGGGTGCCTATGGTGACCTCGTCCGCGGCGCCGACGGGGCCGGCGATCGTGGACCCCACGGTCGTCTCGGTCGGCCCGTAGCCGTTGAACATACGGCGCCCCGGCGACCACTTCGCCACCAGCGCGCGGGAGCAGGCGTCGCCGGTGGACATCACCGTGCCGCCGAGGAGCACGTCATCGGGGTCGGTGACGCTCAGCGCGACCGGGGGCAGCACGGCGTGGGTGACGGCGTGGCGGCGCAGCGTGTCGTGCAGCGGCCGGCCGGGCAGCAGTTCCTCGGCCGGGGCCACGACCAGCGTGGCACCTGACAGCAACGCCGCCGACCAGTCCCAGAACGCCGCGTCGAAGCTGATGGACGCCCACTGGAGCACCCGGTCGCCCGGTCCCGGCGCGATGGACGCGGCCTGCGCGGCCACGATGTCGGCGACCCCGAGGTGGCTGACGGCGACGCCCTTGGGTGTCCCGGTCGAGCCCGAGGTGTAGATGACGTACATCAGGTGGCGCGGGTCGAGTGGAGCGTTCCGGCAGGCGTCGCTCAGGTCGTGGCCGGGCCGCGACGCCGTCTCGCGCACAACGTCGGGGTGGTCCACCACCAACTCGGTCACAGGCACGTCGAGTCGGGGCGAGGTCCGCGCCGTCCGGACCAGCAGTACCGGCCGGGCGTCCTCGATCATGTGCGCCAGCCTCCTGGCCGGGTACTGCGGATCCAGCGGGAGGTAGGCGCCGCCCGCCTTGAGCACCGCCAGCAGGACGACCACCAGCTCGTCGCACTTCGGCATCGCCACGGCGACCGTGGTGTCGGGGCCGACCCCGCGTTCGACCAGGGTCCGCGCCAGGCGGTTGGCCCGGGCGTTGAGCACGGCGTAGGTCATGACGCGGTCGCCGAACAGCACCGCCGGGGCGTCTCCCGCACGGGCCACGATGGACTCGAACAACTCCGGAACGGTGGGCACCTGCTGACTCCGTCCTTGCGGTACCGGGATGTGCGGCGCTGCGGCCGCTTCGAAACGTAGCCGTTCGCGGACGGGCGGAGCCGTGCGGCGAAAGGAGTGCGACAGGGCGGCCCGGTGTGCCGTCCCAGTGCTTTCGCGTGTCTGTCGGAGGTCCGTCGCGCCCGCGCGGCATGGGCAACCCTGCATCACACATGGCGTCGCATCGCCGTGCCGTTCGGCTCACCGACTTGGTTGGGGTGGAACTCATGCTCGAAGGTTGTGTGCCGTGGCCCGAGGAGCTGGCGGCGCTCTACCGCCGCGAGGGGTACTGGCAGGGACGGCCGTTGGGAGAGCTGCTGGACGCGGCCTGCGCGCGGCACGGCGACAGGACCGCGCTCGTGTGCGGCGAGCGGCGGATGACCTACGCCCAGCTCTCGGAGGAGTCAGCGGCACTCGCGGGAGGCCTGCTGAACCGTGGCATAGAGCCGCTGGACCGCGTCGTGGTCCAGCTGCCCAACGTGCCCGAGTTCGTCACGGTGGTCTTCGCGCTGCTGCGGATCGGCGCCATACCCGTCATGGCGCTGCCGGGGCACCGCAGGGTCGAGCTCGTCCATCTCTGCGGACACGCTCGGGCGGTCGCGCTGATCGTCCCCGACCAGGTCATGGGCTTCGACCACCGCTCACTGGCCCGCGAGGTGCTCGCCGAGGTGCCCGCGCTGAAGGACGTCGTGGTCGTGGGTGAGGCGCAGGAGTTCACCCCGCTCACCGACCTGTATCTGCCGGGGTGCGACCTGCCCGCGGTCGATCCCGCCGAGCCCGCGCTGTTCCTGCTGTCCGGCGGCACGACCGGCCTGCCCAAGCTCATCCCGCGCACGCACGACGACTACGCCTACAACATGCGTGCCACCGCTCAGGCGTTGCGGGTGGACGAGCGCAGTGTGTACCTGGCCGTCAACCCGGTCGGCCACAACTCCGCGCTCGGCTGCCCCGGTGTCCTGGGCACGCTGCTGGCCGGCGGCACGGCGGTGCTCACCTCCACCGTCCGGCCGAACGACGTGTTCGCCCTGATGGAGCGGGAGGGGGTGACGCTGACGACGCTGGTGCCGCCCGTGGTCCGGCTGTGGATCGACGCCGCCCGCAAGTCGGGGGCGCGGTTCCCGGACCTGTTGCTCCAGGTGGGCAGCGCCAAGTTCGACCCGATGCGGGCGGCCGAGGTCCGCACCTCTCTCGGTGCCGGGCTCACCCAGTGGTTCGGGGTGGGGGAAGGACTGCTGACGTACACCGGTCTGGACGACCCGGAGGAGATCGTCCTCGGCACCGAAGGGCGTCCGCTGGCCGAGCACGACGAGATCCTCGTCGTGGACGCCGACGGCCGTCCGGTGCCCGCGGACGCCGAGGGGGAGCTGCTGGTGCGCGGCCCCTACACGATCCGCGGCTACTACCGGGCCGAGGAGCAGAATCGGAGCGCCTTCACCGCGGACGGCTACTTCAGGACCGGCGACCTGGTGCGTCACGGCCCCGACGGCAGCATCGTCGTCGTGGGGCGCATCAAGGACGTCATCAACCGGGGTGGGGAGAAGGTGCCGGCCGAGGAGATCGAGGAGCACCTGCTCACCCACGAGGCGATCCGTGACGCGGCGGTGGTCGGCGTGGACGACCCGGTGCTGGGCGAGAAGAGCGTCGCCTTCGTGATCTTCCGGGACGGGGAACTCAGGCCGGCGCAGGTGAAGTCCTTCCTGCGCGAGCGTGGTCTGGCCACCTACAAGATCCCGGACAGGGTGGTGGCCGTCGGGGAGTTCCCGCGCACCGCGGTCGGCAAGGTGGACAAGGTGGCGCTGCGCGCCTCGGCGTGACGGAAGCGGTGGGCCCGCGGCCTTCGGGAGTCCGGCACGAGGTCCGGACTCCCCCGCCGCGCGCCGGGGGAGTCCCCGCCCCGTCAGCGGGCCGAGAAGGCGACGGGCAGGGTGCTGTGGCCGTTGAGGAAGTTCGAGTAGACACGCGTCGGTGAGCCGGCCAGCTCGATGCGGGAGACCGTCGCGACGAGCGCGGTGAGCAGCGCCCTCAGCTCGGCCCGCCCCAGATAGGCGCCGAGGCAGAAGTGGGGTCCCCGGCCGAACGACACGTGCTTGTTCGGGGTGCGCGCCACCCGGAACGAGCGGGGTGTGTCGAACTCCCGGTCGTCGAAGTTCGCCGAGATGTTCCACAGGGTGACGATGTCTCCCGCCCGTACCCGCTGACCGCCCAGCTCCAGTTCGGTGGTGGCGGTACGGGCGAAGTGCAGGGCCGGCGTGGCCCACCGCAGCACCTCCTCGACGGCGCTGTCCACCGCGACCTCCCCGTCACGCACCGCGCGCCACTGGTCGGGGAAGTCGGCGAACGCCTTGACCGCGCAGATCGCCGTGACCCGTGAGGACTCGTCGCCACCGAGGACCAGGCTGTAGCAGTTGAGCGCGACGTCGTCGAGGGACAGCGGCTCGCCGTCGACGGTGGCCGTGGCGATCATGCTGATGACGTCGTCGCCGGGCTCGGCGCGGCGCCGTGCGGCCAGGTCGCTGAAGTAGAGCAGGATCTCGTTGCGGGCCTCCAGCGCGGCGTACGGGTCGGCGTCGGCCTCCTCGGAGGACAGGGCGCTCTTGTTCCACCGCAACAGGTCCGGCCGGTCGGCCGGGGGGATCGACAGCAGGTCGCAGATCGTGCCCATCGGGATGTGCTCGGCGACCTCGGTGGCGAAGTCGAATTCCCCGGCCAGGGTGACCCGCCGGATCAGCTCGTCCGCCCGGCGGTTGACCCGTTCGGCGACCTCGCCGAGCACGCGCGGGGAGAAGGCCCGCTGCATGAGGTTGCGCAGGTCGCGGTGGCGCGGCCGGTCGGTGACCGCGAGCATCCGGCCGCCGGCGGAGTCGTCGCCGCGGAGCAGCACGTCCAGCACGGTCCCGCGCGCCGAACTCAGCCCCGCCGCGTCGGTGTAGGCGTTCACCACGTCCGCGTGCCGGGAGACCACCCAGAAGCCGGGCCGGCCCTCGCGGGCCTCGTGCCAGAAGACGGGACGACGGTCGCGTACCTCCGCCCAGAACGCGTGCGGGTCGTTGCGCACGAACGTCGTCGGGTCGGTGAGGTCGAGCGCGCTGGTACCGGCGGCGGACGAACTCATCAACAGCGCCTTTCCGTACGGGATTCCTCGGCCCGGCAGACCGGGAGGTCGTACCGGGGCTCGCATCGTCACAGTCGGCCGTGACGGCCGGGACGCATCTGGCGCGGTTCTTTCGGAGGCGGAGGTGAAGGCGGAGGCGGAGGCCGGTCGGCGGACGGGGCGGCCGGCCCGTAGGTGCGTGGAGATGTCGCCGACCGTGCCATGAGCGTCAACGGCGCGGTCGGCGGGAGGGGTTGCTCAGACTTCCACGGGCTCGAGCATGTAGCCTCGGCCCCATACCGTCCGGATGGACAGGTCGATCGGTACCAGCCTGCGGCGCAGCCGCATGAAGTGCAGGTCGAGGGAGTTCCTGGTCAGGTCCGGCATGTGCTTGGCGAGTCGCTGCACGAACTCGTCCCGGTACACCACCTCGCCGTAACGTTCGATCAGTAACTCCATGAGTTCCGTCTGCGTGGTGGAAATGACGATGGAGTGACGTCCGAAGGTCAGAGTGCCGGCCGAATCGAGGTTCGGTAGCCTACGGTTGTTGAAGCGATTCTGGAGGGCCCTGACCCGTGCCTCCAGGTCGTCCTGGGAGATCGGCGGCCGGACCCAGTCCTCGACCGGATCGATGCTGACCGGTGGCTGTGCTCCTCCCTCGACCACCAGGAGGCGAGGTATCCCCTCCTTCCTGCATCGACTTCTCAGACCCTTTTGGACCGGCCATCGAACGAAAATAACGTCGCTTTTCCGACCACCCATAGGTAGCTACCCCCGGTTGACGTCTACGCTGATTCCCTGACCTTCAGTGATGGACCCGGTTAACCGATTTGTCATGATGCCGTGGTCATTGTTCCCCGTCGGCCTGCACGCCGGACGTCCGACTCCTCCAGCCTCCCGCAGGCAGTTGAGGGCGCACAGCGATCCCGTTCGCCGGGCCGTATATCAGGATACATGTTGTTGATCGGCAAATCACGGGCAAAATGAGGCTTCCTCAATGACCGCGCGGCCAATTTCTGACGCGTTCGTCGGCCAATACCCGTACAGATATATCCGCGTTCTGATTACCGCTTATCCGGCCGTCGGTGCGCACCACCGCGTCACCGCCCGTGTCCCCGCCGGGTCGCCGCTCGTCCCGTGTCCCGGGATCAGGAGGGGCGTGACAGAACCTCATGTCTGCCAGGATCACAACGGCACGAACTGTGCCCCTCGGAGCGGCGGCATCTCACGCCGGTGCGAGGGGGGTTTCACGCGGCCGGGGCCCGGGTGTCCGGCCGCGGACCGTCGGCACCTCGCCAAAAGCGCGCCCCCGAAGTCCCGTCCGGCCGCCCGGCTGTTGGGCCCACCCGCGTCGGTCACCCGCGCCGCCCGTGTGACCGGAAGATCGGTAGCCGCCATCACCACCTCCCTTACAGGCCTGCATCCCCTGCCGACACTGTGTCCACTGCCAGCGTCCATCCTCGGCTCAGCCCCAACGGCATGCCACAAGGCTGAAAGATCTTCGCCAGAAACAGACAGCCACGGCGACAGATCTCCGCAATACCGCTTGCTCCGGGTCCCCCTCGATGCCACGGTCGCCGCATGGCATATGACGTGGTTGTCGTCGGCGGTGGGCCCGCCGGACTGGCGGGCGCCGTGGTGTTGGGCCGCGCCCTGCGGTCAGTGCTCGTCATCGACGCGAACGAGCCCCGCAACGCCCGAGCGGCGGAAGTGCACAACTACCTGACCCGGGAGGCGCTCTCCCCGGACGGGTTGCTGGCCGCGGGGCGCGCGGACGCCGAGCGGTACGGCGTCTCGTTCCGTACCGGCACGGTCCGCTCCGTCACCGAGGCGGCGGGCGGCTTCCGGGTGGAGACGGCCGACGGCGAGGCGGTCGAGGGCCGTCGGCTCCTGGTCGCCACCGGCCTGTCCGACGTGTTGCCCGACATTCCCGGCCTCGCGGAGCGCTGGGGCAGGACCGTGCTGCACTGCGGCCACTGTCACGGGTACGAGGCGCGTGGCTCCGCCATCGGCGTGCTCGGCGACTCGCTCGCCGTGGTGATGAACACCCTGCTCTGGCGTCAGTGGACCGAGGATCTGGTGCTGTTCCTCAACGACGCGGTGGAGCTCGACCCGGCGCAGCGGCAGCAGCTCGACGCCCGGGGTGTCCGAGTGGTGGCCGGCCGGGTCTCGGCGTTCACCGACGAAGGCGTCCGACTCGCCGACGGCACCGTCGTGCCCCGTGACCACCTGGCCGTGCACACCCGGGTCGAGGCGCGCGCCGGTTTCCTCGCGCCGCTCGGCCTCAAGACCGCCGAACTGCCCCTGGGGCTCGGCACCTACCTGCCCGTCGAGGACCCCACCGGGCGGACATCCGTGCCCGGCGTGTGGGTGGCGGGCAACGCGAGCGACGCGAGGGCCCAGCTCCTGTCCTCGGCGGCGGCCGGGGTGACCGCGGGCGAGGCCCTCGTCATGGACCTCGTCATGACCGACGCCGCCCAGGCCCGGTGAGCCACCCCCGGGCCGTGTGAACCACCCGAAGAAGCCGACCGCGCGGTACCTCCGCGTGGTCGGCTTCTCGCTGGGTCGGCTGTTCTTCGGCCGTCCGCCTCCCGGTGCGCGTACCGCCGGGCCCGTCCGGCTTCACTGGACGGGCCCGGCGGTGCCGTGTCACGCGCCGACGTATGTCGCGAGGTGCTCCCCGGTGAGGGTGGACCGGCCGGCCACGAGGTCGGCGGGGGTGCCCTGGAAGACCACACGACCACCGTCGTGACCCGCGCCGGGACCGAGGTCGATGATCCAGTCGGCGTGGGCCATGACCGCCTGGTGGTGCTCGATGACCACCACCGACCTGCCGGAGTCGACGAGCCGGTCGAGCATGCCGAGCAGGTGCTCGACATCGGCGAGGTGCAGGCCGGTGGTCGGCTCGTCGAGCACGTAGATGCCGCCCTTTTCGGCCATGTGCGTGACCAGCTTCAGCCGCTGCCGCTCCCCGCCGGAGAGGGTGGGCAGGGGCTGGCCCAGCGAGATGTAGCCGAGGCCGACGTCGGCGAGCCGGTCGAGGACGGCGAGGGCGGCGGGCGTGCGTGCCGCGCCCTCGGCGAAGAACGCCCGCGCCTCGGTCACCGGCATGGCCAGCACTTCGCTGATGTCGCGGCCGGCGAGCCGGTACTGGAGCACGGAGGGCTGGAACCGCTTGCCCTCACAGTCCTCGCAGGTGGTCGCGACGCCCGCCATGATCGCCAGGTCGGTGTAGATGACGCCGGCCCCCTTGCACACGGGGCAGGCGCCTTCGGAGTTCGAGCTGAACAGTGAGGGCTTCACACCGTTGCTCTTGGCGAAGGCCTTGCGGATCGGGTCGAGCAGACCGGTGTAAGTGGCGGGATTGCTCCGCCGGGAGCCCCTGATCGGTCCCTGGTCGATCGCGATCACGTCGTCGCGCCCCGACACCGAGCCTTCGATGAGCGAGCTCTTGCCCGAGCCCGCCACACCGGTCACGGCGACGAGCACACCGAGCGGGATGTCGACGTCCACGTCGCGCAGGTTGTGCTTGTGCGCGCCCCGTACCTCGAGCGCTCCCGACGGCGTCCGGACCTTCTCCTTGAGCGACGCCCTGTCGTCCAGGTGGCGGCCGGTCAGCGTGCCACTGGCCCTCAGTCCCTCGACGGTGCCCTCGAAGCAGACGGTGCCGCCGTTGGTACCGGCTCCGGGACCGAGGTCGACGACATGGTCGGCGATGGCGATGGTCTCGGGCTTGTGCTCCACGACGAGCACGGTGTTGCCCTTGTCGCGCAGCTGCAACAGGAGCTTGTTCATCCGCTGGATGTCGTGCGGGTGCAGGCCCACCGTCGGCTCGTCGAAGACATAGGTGACGTCGGTGAGCGGGGACCCCAGGTGACGGATCATCTTGACGCGCTGTGCCTCACCGCCCGAGAGCGTCCCGGAGGCCCGGTCGAGGGAGAGGTAGCCCAGCCCGATGCTCACGAACGAGTCGAGCGCGTGCGTGAGCGAGGCCAGCAGCGGTGCGACCGACGGCTCGTCCAGGCCACCGACCCATGCGGCGAGGTCGCTGATCTGCATGGCCGAGGCCTCGGCGATGTTGACGCCGTGGATCCTGGACGCGCGGGCCGCCTCGTTGAGCCGGGTGCCGCCGCACTCGGGGCACGCGGTGAAGGTGACCGCCCGCTCCACGAAGGAGCGCACATGCGGCTGGAGCGTCTCGATGTCCTTGGTGAGCAGCGACTTCTGGACCCGGGTGACGAGCCCTTCGTAGTTCGTGTTGAAGTCGCCGATCTTCAGACGGACCGGCTTGTGGTAGAGGAAGTCGTCCAGCTCCCTCGGGGTGTACTCCTCGATCGGTTTGCCCGGGTCGAGCAGCCCGGAGGCGGCGTAGAGCCGGTAGTTGTAGCTGCCGACGTGGTAGCCGGGGACGGTGAGGGCACCCTCGTCGAGCGACTTCCCGGCGTCGAAGAGCTGCGCGAGATCGACGTCGTTGACCGATCCGAGGCCCTCGCAGCGCGGGCACATGCCGCCGGTGACGTCGAAGGTGCGCGTCTCCTCGACCGTCCTGCCGCCCTGTTCGACGGTGACCGCGCTGGCGACGTTGAGCGAGGGGATGTTGAACGCGTACGCCCGCGCCGAGTTGAGACGGGGCTCGCCGAGCCGGCTGAACAGGATGCGCAGCATGGCGTTGGCGTCGGTGACGGTGCCGACGGTGGAGCGCGGGTTGTTGCCGATGCGCTCCTGGCTGACGATGATCGCCGTGGTGAGACCTTCGAGCACGTCCACGTCGGGGCGCGACAGGGTCGGCATGAAGCCCTGCACGAAGGCGCTGTACGTCTCGTCGATCAGGCGCCGTGACTCCGCGGCGATCGTGTCGAAGACCAGCGAGCTCTTGCCCGAGCCGGACACGCCGGTGAACACGGTCAACTGGCGTTTGGGGATCTCCACGTGGATGTCGCGGAGGTTGTTCTCCCGTGCTCCGAACACCCGGATGAGGTCGTGGGTGCCCCCGGCGGGCAGCGGGTGGTCCTGGCTCTCTCGCGTGGTCGCAAGGGTCATGGCGTCTCCAGAAGTGGTGCGAGGACGTCTTGGGTCGGCGCGCTGCGGCGATGTCCCCGGTGGGGTGGCACGGTCCTCAGCGTGACTGCGACCGGTACTTCCTGACGGCGAGCGTCGCGAAGACGACGATGATGCCGACCGACCAGGCGAGCGTCGTGACGACGTCACCGGCGACCGGGTCGCCGTTGAACAGCCCGCGCAGCGAGTTGACCATCGTGGTCATCGGACTGTGGTCGGCGTAGACCTGGAGCCATCCCGGCATCGAGCCGGTGGGCACGAACGCCGAGGAGACGAAGCTGAACGGGAACATCCAGATGAGGCCGGACGACTGTGCGGCCTCCGGGCTGCTCGCCGACATGCCGACGAAGGCGCCGAGCCAGGACAGGGCATAACCGAAGAAGAGCAGCAGCGCCAGGCCGCCGAGGGCGGGCAGCAGGCCGTCCTTGAACCGGAACCCGATGAGCAGGCCGACGACCACCATCACGGCGAGGGACACGACATTGCGGAGCACCTCCGAGGCGGTGCGTCCGACGAGCACGGCGGAGCGGCTGATCGGCATGGAGCGCAGACGGTCCATGATGCCGCTGCTCATGTCCGTGGCCACCCCGATGGTGGTCCCCGCGACGGAGCCGAAGAGCACCATCTGAACGAAGACGCCCGGCACCAGGAACTGCTTGTAGCTGCCGCCCGGGACGTCCATGGCGCCGCCGAAGACGAAGGTGAACAGCAGGACGAACATCACGGGCTGCATGAGCCCGTACATGACCAGCTCGGGGCTGCGGAGGATGTGCCGCAGGTTCCGCCGTGACAGCTCGGCCGCGCCGTTGAGCCACCACCCGGGTCCCCGGCGGGGCGCCACCTCGGCATCGGCCTGGAGTGCAGCGGTCGTCGCGACCATTACCGCCTACCTTTCTTCGAGCCCTTCTCACCTGCAGGACTGTTCTGGTTGTCGGTTTTCGCCTCGACGGGACGGCCGGTGACCGCGAGGAAGACGTCGTCGAGGGTGGGGCGCCGCAGGGCCACGTTGCCGACCACGATGCCGGCGTCCCGCAACAGGTAGACGAGGTCGGCGAGCGTGCGACCGTCGGAGACGGGGGCGTTGAGCCGCATCGTCTCCAGGTCGACGACGGGCTCGACGCCGAGCTTGTCGCGCAGTATGCCCTTGGCCACGTCGACCGCCGCGTTGTCCACGAGTGCCACGTCGACCCAGTCCGGGCCCACGTCCGCCTTCAGCTCGTCGGGCGTGCCGTGCGCGATGACCTTGCCGCGGTCGATCACCGAGAGCGAGTCGGCGAGCTGCTCGGCCTCCTCCAGCTGCTGGGTCGTGAGCAGCACGCTGGTGCCTTCGTCGCGCAGCTCCTTGACCAGGCGCCAGACCTGGATGCGGCCGCGCGGGTCGAGACCGGTCGTGGGCTCGTCCAGGAAGAGCAGCTTCGGGCGGGCCACGACGCTCGCGGCGAGGTCGAGTCTGCGCCGCATGCCGCCGGAGTACGTCTGCGTCCGGCGGTCGGCCGCTTCGACGAGGCCGAAGCGTTCCAGCAGTTCACTCGCCCGCGCCGTGGAGTCGGGGCCGGACAGCCCGAACAGCTTGCCGCACATGTGCAGGTTCTCGCGTCCGGTCAGCATCCCGTCGACCGCGGCGGCCTGGCCGGTCAGACCGATGGCGGCGCGGACGCGCCACGCGTCCTTCACCACGTCGAGGCCGAACACCTCCGCCCTGCCCTCGTCAGGGGTGAGCAGCGTGCTGAGGATGCGTACGAGGGTCGTCTTGCCGGCGCCGTTGGGGCCGAGCACCCCGTGGATGGCGCCGTCGGGCACGGTCAGTTCGAGGTTGTCGAGCGCGGTGACGGCACCGAAGCGTTTGGACACGCCGGTCACTTGGATCGCCGCGGGCATGGCACCCCCCCTTTCGTCGATGTGCGCGAGGCCGCACCTCCGCGTCCCCACTGACACACCCTCAAGCATACGCCTGCAAAGACGGTTTAAACCTTGGTTGGAATCATCTGGGCTGTGGGCGCTAAAGTCTCAAACCATGAAGAAGCTGCGCCCTGCCGATCTGGCCCGTGAGCACCACATCTCCGCCCAGGCGGTCCGCAACTACGAACAGGAGGGGCTCCTCCCCGCCGCGGAGCGCACCCCGGTCGGCTACCGCGTCTACACCGAGGTGCACGCCGCGGCCCTGCGGGCCCTCCTGGCGCTGATCCCCGCGCACGGTTACACGACCGCGCGGGAGATCATGCGCGCGCTCAACACGGGAGACCTCGACGCCGCGCTGACGGCGATCGACCGCAGCCACGCCCAGCTCCTCCGCGACCGCGAGACCCTGCGCGCGGTGGCGGAGGCGGTCCCGCACCTGACGGCGGCACGGGACGCGGAGTCCGCCGCCCGCGAGCGCCAGCCGCCCCTGAGCATCGGGAAACTGGCGGACCGTCTCGACGTGACCGCCGCGACGCTGCGCAACTGGGAGGACGCGGGCGTCCTGGCCCCCCGGCGCTCGGCCACCGGCCACCGCACCTACACCGCGGACGACGTCCGGGACGCCGAGCTCGCACACCTCCTGCGCCGCGGCGGCTACCTGCTCGAACAGATCTCCACCGTGGTCCAGCAGATCCGTACGGCGGGTGGGACGCGGGCGCTCGCGGCGGCGCTGGAGGACTGGCAGCAACGGCTCACGGCACGTGGCCTCGCGAAGCTGGACGCCGCCGAGAAGCTCGCCTCCTATCTGACGAGTCTCGGCGTCGTCCGCCCGGAACGGCCGGTGCGCCCCGTGCGGCCCGCGCCGGAGGAGTCGTGAGCCGCGGGCGCGCGAGGGCGCCCGCGGCCGGCCGATCATGACGCCCGCGTCGCCTCACGCAGGCTCCTGGGCCGCATGTCGGTCCAGTTCTCCTCCACGTACGCGATGCCCTCCGCTCGCCCGGCGGGGCCGAACACGGTGCGCCATCCACTGGGCACCTCGGCGAACGTGGGCCACAGCGAGTGCTGTTCCTCCTCGTTGACCACCACGAGGAATTCGCCGTTTTCGTCATCGAACGGGTTCACGCTGGTTCCTCCTCCATAGCTGTCGCACCCGGTCCCCCGCGGGGACCGGTCATCGCGCCGACCTCGTGACCTCGTTGACGATGCGGCCGATCTCGGCCGCGTTCTCGGGCCACATCATTTCGTTGTGGGCGCAGTCGATCTCGAAGCGCCGCACCGTGCCGGTGACGTAGTCCCGCCACTGCACGTCCAGTTCCACGTCGAGCTCCCGCCGTTCGCGGGTTCCCTGGTCGATGAGCGCGGCGAAGAAGACCATGTCCCCGCGGAACCGCGGCGACGTGAAACGGGTCATCAGCTCCGTGTGCTCGATGAAGAGGGCGGTGGACGTCCGCACGAGCGACTCGAACTCGTCCATCCCCGCCAACTGGCCCATGTAGTGGGCGAGATAGCGGCGCACCATCTTCTCGTCGGGGGTCTGGAAGTCGGCGAAGTAGCTGGAGGGCCCCGAGTCGAGCACACCCAGGAAGTCCACCTGGTGTCCCCGGCTCTGCAACTCCGCGGCCACCGCCTGGGCGATCGGGCCGCCCAGTGACCAGCCCAGGACGTTGTAGGGCCCCTCCGGCTGGACGCGCAGCATCTGCTCGACGTAGTCGTCCACCATGCTCTCGATGGAGGTCGCGTGCGCGTCCCCGACGAAGCCGCGCGCCTGGAGGCCGTAGATCGGCCGCGACCGGTCCAGGTACTGGGCGAACCCGAGGTAGGCCCAGGCGAGTCCACCACCCGGCGGCACCCACCACATCGGCGCCCGGTCGCCGCCGGTCCGGATCGGCAGCACCGCGGAGAACGGGTCGTCGAACTCGACCTCCTCCCGGTCGGCCGACAGGTACTCCGCGATCTCCGCCACGGTCGGATGCTGGAAGACGGTCCGGACGGGAACCTCGAAACCCAGCTCCGCGCGGATCCGCCAGATGAGCCGGATGACCTGAAGTGAGCTGCCGCCGCAGTCGAAGAAGTCGTCGTCGGTCCCGACCCGGTCCACGCCCAGCACCTCGGCGAACAGGACGGCCAGTTCACCCTCCAGCGGCGTGCGCGGCGTGTCGTGTTCGGTGTCGTCCGGCTCCGTCCGGGGCAGCGCGGCGCGGTCGATCTTCCCGTTGACGGTCAACGGCATGCGTTCGACGACGACGATGTCGCCCGGCACCATGTGGTCCGGCAGCTCGGCCGCCAGTTCCTCCCGCAGGAGGGCCGGCAGGCCGGCCACCCGGCGAGCCACCGCCGGCGCGTTCACCAGGGGGCGTGTCCGGGTGTCCATCGGCCGGTACACACCGTCGCAGAGGTGGGCACCGCCTTCGGGGACGATCACCGCCTCGAACCAGCCGGGCGCCTCGGCCGACCAGGTGCAGAGCACCGTGTGGCCCCGTTCCTCGCCCCAGTTCTGCAGCTCGTGCGGGTCGAGGGCCGTCCCGTCGGCCTCGGTGGGAACGCCGCACTCGACCGCCTCGTCCACCAGCCTGGCGTTCGGAACGCGGGTCAGCCGCAGGCGCCCGCCGTGCTCGGTGAGCGCGCTCTCCACGTCGGACAGGCTGTGCGCGTCCACGCCCCATGCCACGGTGCGGACGTCCGCGAAACGTGACACCCGGCTCGGCTGCTTGTGCAGGACGACCTCGTAGCGGTGACGGGTGAGTTCGTTCCGGCACGCGCCCGGCCTCAGCCGGATGTCCACCGCCCCGACGTCGGGCCGGTCCTTCGCCCACTCGGTGAAGAAGCCCGGGTCCACGACGAGTTCCTTCTCGTTCAGCACGGCGCGTTCGACCGCGGCGGCCACGGCCGACGGGCCGTCTTCCGGGTGCTGCGCGTGGTGAACGGCCGTGAGGAACGTGCGCAGGGTGCCGTGGTTGCGGACGTCACCGACGAGGATCCGCCCACCCGGCGCGAGCCGGTCGAGGGCGACGTCCAGCACCCGGGAGAGGTAGGAGGCGTCCGGGAAGTACTGCACCACGGAGTTGAGGACGACGGTGTCGAAGAACTCCGTCGGCAGCCCGTCGGCGTCGTCGGCCGGCTGGCACCGCAGCGACACCTTCTCCTTCAGGGCCGGGTCGGTGCCGATCCGGTCGCAGAGGCGCTCGATCACCGGAAGCGAGAAGTCGGTGCCCCAGTAGGCCTCGGCCTCCGGTGCCAGGGGCCCCAGCAGCAGGCCCGAGCCGACTCCGATCTCCAGCACCCGGCTCGCCCTCAGTCCGCGCACCCGTTCCACCGTGGCCGCACGCCAGTGGTGCATCTCCGGAAGCGGGATGGGCTCGCGCGAGTAGGAGCTGTTCCACCCGGTGAAGTCGTCGCCCGAGCCGGTGGTCTCCGCCACGGTCTCGCCGTACATCGAGTCGTACACCGCACGCCACTTCTCGACGTGTTCGGTCACCTCCGCGTCCGAGCCCCGCGGCGTGCGGGGGACGACGTACGCCAGCAGGCGCCGCGTCCCGAGCCGGTCCTCACCGGCGACCGCGACCGCCTGCGCCACACCCTCCCGCCTGCGCAGGGCCGCCTCGACCTCGCCGAGCTCGACACGCAGGCCGCGGATCTTCACCTGGTCGTCCGTACGGCCGAGGAATTCGAGCCGCCCGTGGTGGTTCCACCGGACGAGGTCGCCGGTGCGGTACATCCGGTCGCCCGGCCGCCCGAACGGACCGGCGACGAACCGCCCACCGGTCAGCCCCGGACGGCCCGCGTAGCCCCGTGCCACTCCGTCGCCGCCGATGTACAGCTCCCCCACCACGCCCTGCGGCACCTGCCTCAGGCGGTCGTCGAGGACGTACAGGCGGCTGCTCTCCATCGGCTCGCCGATCGGCAGCGGGTCCTTGCACTCGTCCGCCGACGACATCCGGTACCGGGCCGCGAAGACGGTGGCCTCCGTGGGGCCGTACCCGTTCACCACCGTGGGCGCACCGTCCTCGCCGTCCCACAGCCGTCGCACGGCGGCCGGGGACAGCACGTCGCCGCCGGCCCACACCTCACGGACGCCGGCGAAGCAGGCGAGGTGATGGCGGGTGAGCAGGTCGAACTGACCCGAGCCGAGCCACAGCGCGGTGACGTCCCGCTCGGCCACGAGCGTCGCCAGCCGTGCGGTGTCCAGCCTCCCCGGCGGGGCGACCACGACGGTGCCGCCGTGCAGCAGCGGCACCCACCACTCGTACACCGAGGCGTCGAAGGTCTGCGGGGAGTGCGCCAGCACCCGTCGGTGAGCGCCGTCGTCCCAGCAGGGGTCGAGCGCGAGGGCGAGCACGTTCCGGTGGCTCACCTCCACGCCGTTCGGCGTCCCGGTCGAGCCGGAGGTGTACATCACGTAGGCGAGATGATCCTCGCCGAGGCCGCCGGTGTCCGGCGCCGACGCCGGGTAGCCGTCCAGGTCCTCCCCGGCCAGCCGCTCGTCGACCACGAGGACCGGGTCGAGGCCGGCGAGCAGGGAGTCGATGCGCCCGCGCGGGTCGGCGGGGTCCACCGGTGCGCAGCAGGCGCCCGCCTTCAGCGTTCCCAGGAGCGCGGCGGCCATCAGCGGGGACCGGTCCATGACCAGCGCCACCCGTCGGTCCGGGCCGGCGCCCCGGGCGCGGAGGTGGTGGGCGATGCGGTTGGCCCACCGGTCGAGTTCGGCGTACGTCCAGCTCTCGGCGCCGTCGGCCGACACCAGCGCGACGGCGTCCGGACGCTCGGCGGCCACGGCGGCGAACCGGGCGGGGACCGTCCCGGTGACGTGGGCGTCGCCGCGGCCGCGGCCGGTCCACCGCTCCAGGGCCGCCATGTCGTCCCGGTTCAGGATGTCCACCGCGCCGACGGAGGTGTCCGGTGCGGCGACCCACTGCCGCAGCATGTGCTGCCAGCGGTCCAGGAGCCCCGCGACCGTGTCCCGGTCGAACAGCTCCGTCGCGTACTCCGCGACCCCGACGATCCGGCCCGCGTCCTCGCCGCTCGTGCTCTCGGTGAGGTTGAGGAACAGGTCGAAGCGGGAGACGCCCATGTCGACCGGTTCGTGCGACACCGTGAGTCCCGGCAGGTCGAAGGCCGGCTGCACGTTGTTCTGCAGGGCCAGGCACACCTGGAACAGCGGGTGGTGGGACGTCGAGCGCACCGGGTTGAGCATCTCGACCAGGTGCTCGAAGGGCACGTCCTGGTGGTCGTACGCGGCGAGGCCGACTTCCCGCACCCGGTCCACCAGCTCGACCAGGCTGGGGTTCTCCGCGGTGTCGACGCGCGCCACCCAGGTGTTGACGAAGAAGCCGACCAGCCGGTTGAGGGCTTCGTCGGTCCGTCCGGCGATCGGCGCCCCGATCGGGATGTCGTCCCCGGCGCCGAGCCGGCTGAGCAGCCCCGCGAGGACCGCCTGGAGCACCATCGACATGGTGGCGCCGGTGCGGAGGGCGAGCTGCCGGATGTTCTCGGTGAGCGTCTCGTCGAGTTCGACGGGCAGTACGTCACCGTCGAACGAGGCGACGGCCGGGCGGGCCCGGTCCGTGGGCAGCTCCAGCGACTCCGGCAGACCGGTGAGTTGCTCCGTCCAGTAGTCCAGCTGCCGCCGGTACAGGCTGTGGGGCTCGTCGCCGCCGAGCAGCTCGCGCTGCCACAGGGTGTAGTCGGCGTACTGGACCGGCAGCGGGGTCCAGTGCGGGCGCCGCCCGTCGCACCTGGCGGTGTACGCCGCGGTGAGGTCCTCGGCCAGGGGGCCGAGTGACCAGCCGTCCGCCGCGATGTGGTGCAACGGCAGGAGCAGCACCGCGTCGTGCTCGCCGACGCGGAACAGGGCGGCGCGCACCGGTATCCCGGTCGCCAGGTCGAACGGCCGGCGTGCCTCGGTGCGCAGCGCGTCCCGCAGCCCGTCCTCGGTGACCTCGTGCTCCTGCCACGGGATCTCCAGCTCGTCCGGTTCGAGGACCCGCTGGTGGGGCGTTCCGTTGGTCTCGTCGAAGACGGTGCGCAGCGACTCGTGCCGCACCACGACGTCGCGCACCGCCAGGCGCAGGGCCTGGGCGTCCAGCTTTCCGCGCAACCGCATGGAGAGCGGGATGATGTAGGTCGGCGACGGTCCTTCGAAACGGTGGATGAACCACAGTCGTTGCTGGGCGAAGGAGACGGGGAGCCGGTCGGGCCGCTCACGCGGCCGCAGCGGCGGCCTGACCTGCCTGCGGTCCGTCAGCCGGGTCACCAGTTCGCCGACGGTCGGGGCCTCGAAGATCACCCGGATGGGTATCTCGACGTCGTGCGCGGCACGGATGCGGCTCACCACGCGGGTGGCCAGCAGGGAGTGGCCGCCGATGGCGAAGAAGTTGTCGTCCACGCCGACGCGGTCGAGCCCGAGGACGCCTGCGAAGATCTCGCACAGCGACTCCTCCTCCGGTGTGGAGGGGAGCCGGCCGCGTACTCCGGCCGCGTGCTCCGGCACCGGCAGGGCCGCTCGGTCGAGCTTGCCGTTCGCGGTCAGCGGCACGCTGCCGATCGGCACGATCGTCGACGGCACCATGTACTCGGGCAGGGTCTTCGCGAGGTGTTCGCGCAGGATCGCGGGCAGGGCGGTGATGCCCGCGGCGGCGGCCGGGTCGTTGATCCATGTGCCGACGGCCGCCACGGGGACGTACGTGCCCGACAGGACGCGGTGTCCGGTCGTGGTGTCGGTGAACAGGACGGCCTCGAACCGGTCGACGGCGGCGCCCGACCAGGTCAGCGCGGCCTGCCAGCCCTGCCGCTCGGCCCAGGCCGCCATCTCGTGGGGGTCGAGCGACACCGAGTCCGGCGACTCGGACTCCTCCATGCGCAGTTCGCGGGCGGCCGCCACCTCCTGGGTGACGCGCGCGTTGGGGATGCCGGTGATCCGGACGGCCTGCCCGCCCAGTCCGCGGACGCGGCCGGCCAGTGCGTCCAGGTCGCCGTCCCACTCCAGGGCCGGGACGGCGTCCACCGCGTGGGGACGGTCCGCGGCCGTACCGCCCGGCTTGTGCAGGACGACCTCGTAGCGGTGGCGGGTCAGTTCGTTCCGGTAGTCGCCGTCCTTCAGGCGTACGTCGAGGCCCGCCGCCCCCACGCGCTCGGCCCAGCGGTGGAACCACTCCGGGTCGACGACCAGTTCCTTCTCCAGAAGCAGGGCCTGTTCCACCGCGCTGCGCAGCTGGGCCGGGGGAACGTTGCCGTGCCTGGCCCGCTGGACGGCCACCTGGAAGGCGCGCAGCGAGCGGGCGCGGCGGATGTCGCCGAGCACGAGCCGGCCGCCCGGCTCCAGCATCTCCCAGGCCGCGTCAAGCACTTGTTCCAGGTAGCTCTCGTTGGGGAAGTACTGGGCGACGGAGTTGAGCACCACGGTGTCGAAGATCCGCGGGACTCCGTCCAGGTCGTCCGCGCGGCGGCACAGCAGCCGCACCCGCTCGGCCAGGCCCGCCTCGGCCACCTGCCGGCCGAGCCGTTCGATGACCGGCTCCGAGAAGTCGGTCGCCCAGTACGTCTCCACGCTGCCCGCGATCCGGGCGAGCAGGAGGCCGCTTCCGGCGCCCAGTTCCAGCACCCGCGTCGGTCCGAAGCCGAGGATGCGCTCCACCGCGGCGTCCTGCCAGGCCTGCATCTGCCCGACCGGGATGGGCTCACCGGTGTAGCTGGACACCCACAGGTTGAAGTCCTCGCCGAAGTCCTGGTCGGTGACCTCCAGATAGCCCTGGTCGTAGATCTCCTGCCACTCCCGGATCTGTTCGTCGGCGGCGACGACGCTCTCCACCGTGTTCAGGTCGGGCAGGACGTAGGAGACCAGCCGCAGGTCGCCGGAGGAGTCCCGGCGGGTGAGCGCGATCGCCTGGCGCACCGCGGGGTGACGGCTCAGCGCGTACTCGGTCTCGCCCAGTTCGATGCGGAATCCGCGCACCTTCACCTGACCGTCGTCCCGGCCGAGGAAGCAGATGTTGCCGTCGGGGAAGAAGCTCGCGCGGTCGCCCGTGCGGTAGATCCGCTGACCGGGGACCCGGCCGCAGGGGTCCGCGACGAAGCGCTCCGCGGTGAGGTCGGGGCGGTTGACGTATCCGACCGCGGTGACCGGCCCTCCGATGTACAGGTCGCCCTCGACACCGACCGGGCACGGCTCCAGGTTCTCGTCGAGCACGTAGTAGCGCGCGTTGTCGATGGGCCGCCCGTAGGGGATGCTGCGCCACTGGGGGTCGATCTCGCCGACCCGGAAGAAGTTCGACCAGACCGTCGCCTCGGTCGCGCCGCCGAGGCTCACCACCTCGGCGTGCGGGAAGGCCGCGCGGACCTGGTCCGGCAGGGTCAGCGGGGTGAAGTCGCCGGACAGGAAGACCACACGCAGGTCCTCCGTCCCCGGGCCGCCCGCGGCCTGCGGCAGCAGCGGGGCGAGCTGGTTGAGCGTGCCCGGCACCGAGTTCCAGAAGGTGATGGGCTGGGACAGCAGGACGTCGAGGAGCAGCTCGGGGTCCCGCTGCTCGGTGGTGTCCGCGATGTAGACCCCGCCGCCCGCCCCCAGCAGGCCGAAGACGTCGAAGACCGACAGGTCGAAGTCCAGGGACGTGACGCACAGGCTCACGTCCTCGGGCCCGAACCCGAACGTCCGGTAGCTCCAGTTCAGCAGGTTGTGCACGGGCCGGTGCGCGACGGTCACGCCCTTGGGCTTTCCGGTGCTGCCCGAGGTGAAGATGATGTAGGCCGTGTCGTCGGCGCTCGCCACGGGTTCGGGGTTGATCTCGCCGTCCAGGGACAGGGTCATGCCGGCACTGCCGATGTCGAGGAGCTCGACACCGTCCGGGGCCGTCCACTTGTTGGTGTCCTCGGTGGTCAGCACCAGCGTCGAGGAGGCGTCGGCCAGCATCCCGGCGACCCGGTCGGACGGCAGGGACGAGCCGATGGGCAGATAGGCCCCTCCGGCCTTGAGTACACCGAGGACGGCGGCGACCATGTGCGGGCCGCGCCGGACGGCCACGCCCACCACGGTTCCCGGCCGCACGCCGCGACGCTTGAGGGTCCAGGCGATCCGGTTGGCCTGCCGGTTCAGCTCCCGGTAGGTCGTCGTACCGCCCGCCCAGCGCACGGCGACGGCGTCGGGGCGCTCCGCGGCCTGGCGCTCGAACGGCAGGTGGATCGGTCCCGGACACGGGAACTCCCGGTCCGTGTCGTTCCACGTGTGGAGGAGCTTCTCGCGCTCCGCGGAGTCGGTCCCCCGCTCGCCCGCGGCGGCCGGCATCGGGGGGACGTCCAGGTCGGCGACGCCTCGACCGGGGTCCTCGACCACCTGCTCCAGCACGCCCAGGTAGCGTGCCGCGATCTCCGCCACGGCCGGGGCGTCGAACAGGTCGGTGGCGTATTCGAGATCGACGGTCACCGACTTGCGCGAGGGGTGGGGCATCAGGTTGAAGAACAGGTCGAACTTCGCCGTGCCGGTGGGGACCGGCTCCATCGAGGCGGTGACACCGGGCAGGTCGAGTTCCTGCCGGACGCTGTTCTGCCAGGCGAGGGTGACCTGGAACAGGGGGTGGTGCGCGACGGAACGCTCGGGGCGCAGCAGTTCCACCAGCCGCTCGAAGGGCAGGTCCTGGTGGTCGTAGGCGCTGAGCGCCTTCCAGCGCACCGCGTCGAGCACCTGCGCGAACGAGTCACCGGGGTTCAGGCCCACCCGCAGCACCCAGGTGTTGACGAAGAACCCGACGAGGCTCTCCAGGGCCTCGTCGGTGCGGCCCGCGATCGGGGAACCGAGCGTGATGTCACGGTCGCCGCCGAGCCGGTGCAGCAGGACGACCAGCGCCGCCTGGAACACCATCGGCACGGTCACGTTGCGGGAGTGCGCGAGGCGTTCCGCCTTCTCCAGCAGCGCCTCGGGGATCTCGAAGCCGTGGTTGTCCCCGCGGTAGCTCGCCCGGTCGGGACGCGGCCGGTCGAAGGGGAGCGCGAGGGGCCGGGACACTCCGTCGAGTTCCGTGCGCCAGTAGCGCAGCTGGGTCGAGAAGATGCTGTCCGGGTCGGACTCGTCGCCGAGCAGTTCACGCTGCCACAGCGCGTAGTCGGGGTACTGGACCGGCAGTTCGTCCCAGGTCGGCGCCGTCCCGCCCGCGCGGGACCGGTAGGCGACCGAGAGGTCCCGGGTGAACGGGCCGAGCGAGCCGCCGTCACCGGCGATGTGGTGGAGCACCACCGCCAGCAGGGCGACGTCCGGCTCGGGGCGCAGCAGGTACGCCCGGATCGGCAGGTCGGCCGACAGGTCGAAGCCCTCCCGGACCGACGCTGCGACGACCCGGTCCACCTGGTCCGGGGGCACCCAGCCCCAGTCGGTCCACGGCAGGGTCAGTTCGTCGGCCCCGACCACTCGTTGCAGCGGCTGCCCGTCCAGTTCGTCGTAGCGGGTGCGCAGGATCTCGTGGCGGGACAGGACGTCCAGGAAGGCGGCGCGCAGCGCTTCCTGGTCGATCCGTCCGTGCATCCGGACCAGGATCGGGATGTTGTAGGTCGCGGTCCGGCCCTCGAACCGGTTGATGAACCACATGCGCTGTTGCGCATACGAGAGGGGCGCCATGCTCCTGTTACCTTTCGGTCATCCTGCGCAGAGGCTTGCGGACGGAGGTCGACAGGCCGCTCCAGCGCCCGGCGAGTTCGGCGACGGTCGGTGCGGCGAAGACGGTGCGGATCGGGATTTCGACGCCCATGTCGGAGCGCACCCGCGCCACGAGCCGGGTCGCCAGCAGTGAGTGGCCGCCGAGGGCGAAGAAGTCGTCGTCGACGCCGACCCGTTCCACGTCGAGGATCTCGGCGAAGAGCGCGCACAGCGCGACCTCGCGGGGCGACTCGGGCGCACGGTAGGGCGCACTGCTCGCCTCCGGGCGGGGCAGGCGCGAGCGGTCCAGCTTCCCGTTGGCCGTCAAGGGGAGGGCGGGCAGTACGACCACGGCCGACGGGACCATGTAGTCGGGCAGCCGCTCCCGTGCGAAGCGCTGCAACTCCCCGGCCGGCGGCAGGTCGGCGTCCTCGGCGGCGACGACGTATCCGACGAGGCGCTTGTCGCCGGGCCGGTCCTCGCGCACCGTCACGACTGCTTCGCCGACGGCCGGATGCCCGGCCAGGGTGTGCTCGACCTCGCCCGGTTCGATCCGGAAGCCCCGCAGCTTGATCTGGAAGTCCGTCCGGCCGATGAACTCGATCTCCCCGGTGGGCGACCAGCGTGCCAGGTCTCCGGTGCGGTACATCCGCGCGCCGGGCGGCCCGTAGGGGTCGGCCACGAACCGGGTCGCGGTCAGCGCCGGCCGGCGGTGGTATCCGCGGGCCAGTCCGTCCCCCGCGATCCACAGGTCGCCGGCGATGCCCGGCGGGACGGGGCGGAGCGCCGCGTCCAGGATCAGGGTCCGGGTGTTGGCGATCGGTGTTCCGATGGACGGCGGTGCGCTGGTCGCGACGTCGGCGAGGGTCGACCAGATGGTCGTCTCGGTGGGCCCGTAGAGGTTGACCACCTGGGCGGCGTGGGCGCTGAGCTTCTCGGCGAGCGGCCGGGGCAGGGCTTCGCCCCCGGTCAGGACGCGCAGGCCCGCGAGGCGTTCCGCGTCGTGCGTGGTGAGCATCTGCCACAGCGCCGGGGTCGCCTGCATGACGGTGACTCCGGCCCGTGCGACGAGGTCGAGCAGGGCCTGCGGGTCGGCGACGTGGTCACGGGTGGCCAGCACCACGCGGGCTCCGGTGGTGAGCGGCAGGAACAGCTCCAGCGCCGCGATGTCGAAGGCGATCGTGGTGACGGCGGCGAGGCGGTCGGCCGCCGAGAACCCGAGGCTTCGCCGCATGCCGGCGACGAAGTTGGTCAGGGCGCCGTGGCTGACCACCACGCCCTTGGGCCTGCCGGTCGAGCCGGAGGTGTAGATGGTGTAGGCGGCCTGGCCTGGGGTGATCGCGGTCCCGGGGTCGTGCGCCGGATGGCGCGACAGGTCGGTCCGGTCGAGCAGGGCCTGGTCCAGCACCAGGGTGGCGGCGCAGTCGTCGATCACGGACAGCACCCGGGCGGCGGGGTGGTCCGGGTCCACCGGCACGTAGCAGCCGCCCGCCTTCCCCACCGCGAGCAGCGCGGTCACCAGGTCCGCGGTGCGGGGCAGCAGGACGACGACCCGGCTCTCGGTGCCGATGCCTTCCGAGACGAGCCAGTGCGCCATGCGGTTGGCGCGCTCGTCGAGCTCGGCGTACGTGAGGCGTATCTCCCCCGCTTCGAGGGCCGTCGCGTCGGGGGTCGCCGCCGCCTGCCGGGCGAACCGTTCGGGCACGCTCAGGGGCGTCACCTCGAGCGCGGTGTCGTTCCAGTCGTGGACCACCCGTTGCCGCTCGGCCTCGGACAGCACGTCGATCGCGGCGGTGCGGATCCCCGGATCGGCGGCGAACTGCCGCAGCACGCGGGCGAAGCGGTCCGCGATCTCCTCCGCGGTGCCCGGGGCGAGTGCGTCCGGGTGGTACTGGAGGGTCAGGCTCAGCAGCGGATCGGCGGCGGCGAGCACGGTCAGCGGGTAGTGCGTCGGCGCGAACGGGCGGATGCCGGTGACCGTCAGGTCCGCCGAGGCGCCGGCCTTCGAGAGCGCCGCCCGGTCCACCGGGAACGACTCGAAGATCACGATGGTGTCGAAGAGCGCGCCGTGCCCCGTCGTGCGCTGGATGTCGCCGAGCCCGACGTGGTGGTGGTCCAGTGTTCTGGCCTGGGCCTCCTGCACCGCCCGGAGCAGGTCTTCGAGGCTCTGGGCGGGTTCGCACCGCACCCGCACCGGCACCGTGTTGGTGTACATGCCGACGGCGTTGTGCACGTCCGTCAGTTCGGGCGGCCGTACGGTGACCGAGCTGCCGAAGACGACGTCGGAGTTCCCGGTGAGCTGGGCGAGCACCACCGCCCAGAGACCCTGCACGAGCACGTTGGGTGTGATGCCGCGCGCCGCGGCCTGCCGCACCACGAGGGCGGCGTCCCCGCGCGTGAGCCGGACGTCCACCTGGCCGACCTCGGTGGCCGTCTCCTCCTCCTCGGGCCGGGTGGATCCGGCGGCCAGCAGGGTGGGCTCCGTCAGACCGGAGAGTTCCTCGGTCCACGCCGCGAGCGCGCCGTCCGTGTCCTGCCGCGACTGCCAGCGAAGGAACTCGCGGTATCCGTGCTCGACGGGTTCCGGGGCGTCGCCGTGGCTCGCGTAGAGGTGCATCAGCTCCTGCTGGATGAGCGGCAGCGACCAGCCGTCGAAGAGCGCGTGATGCGCGGTCAGCGCGAGTTCGGCCCGGGTCGGGGTGAGGGTGACGAGGCTGAACCGGAGCAGCGGCGCGGTGTCCGGCCGGAACCGGGCTTCCCGTTCCTCGGCCAGGATGCGGGCCAGCCGTTCCCCGGCCCCGGTCTCGCCGGTGAGGTCGATGTGCCGCAGGGGCACCGCGACGCCGTCCACGACGACCTGGACCGGATCGCCGGTGGACTTCGTCACGAAGGCGACGCGCAGGTTGGGGTGCCGGTCCAGCAGGGTCTGGGCCGCGGTCCGCAGCCGCGCCGCTTCCACGGACCCGTTGATACGGAACACGAACTGGGTCTGGTACGACGCGGAGGCGCTGCCCCCGAGCATGCTGTGGTAAAGCAGCCCGTGCTGAAGGGGCGTCAGGGGCCATACGTCGGCGACCCGGCCGAAGCGGCTCTGCCAACCGTCCAGGTCCTCCTGACGCACCCGCACCAGCGGCACGTCGGAGGGGGTCAGCCCGCTCGCGCCCGTGGCCGCCTGCGCGTGGATGCCGCGCAGCGCCGTCTGCCAGGCGTCCGCGAGGTCACGCACCTCGGCGGCGGAGAGCACACCGGGGGCGAAGGTGAACATCGCCTGGAGCCGTTCGCCGTCCCCGCTGTCGGCGACGAGGGAGTTGAGTTCCAGAGCGCAGTTCAGTGGCGTGTCCGGGGCGGGTGCGGCGACGAGTGCGGGGACCTCCGGTGCGTTCGTCCACGCCGCCCCGCCGTCCTGCCGGGACGGTGCGAAGGAGAAGCGGCCGAGGTAGTTGAAGCCCACCTCGTCGGCCGGGTGGTTCCGCAGGACCGCCGCGGTTTCCTCGTTGAGGTACCGCAGCAGCGTGTAGCCGATGCCCTGGTCGGGCAGGACGCGCCGGCTCTCCTTGATCCGCCGGAGGGCGTCCGCGGCGGCGGGGCCACCGTCCAGCGCCTCGGCGATGTCGATGCCGGAGAGGTCGAGGCGGACCGGGTGGACCGTGGTGAACCAGCCGACCGTCCGGGTCAGGTCGGCGCCGGGCACGAGTTCCTCCTGACGGCCGTGCCCTTCCAGCCGTACGACCGGCCCGACGGCGGGCGTGCCGGGCCGCCGGGCGGCCAGTGCGAGGGCCAGGGCGGTGAGCAGTACGTCGTCGACGCCGCAGCGCAGTGCTGTCGGCACCGTCGCCAGCAGCGCCCTGCTGAGTTCCGCGGGGAGCTCGATGTGCAGTGTCCGCGCCGTCGAGACGAGGTCGGTCGCGGGGTCGAGCGGCCGGGCTGCCGGTGTGTCGCCGGGCGTGGCGAGCATCCCGCGCCAGAGGTCCAGCTCGGCCACGCGTTCCGGCCGGACCGCTTCGGTGGCGAGGGCGTCCAGCCATCCCCGGAGCGACGTTCCCACCGGTGCGGGGGCGGCGGGCCGGCCGGACCGTATCCGGTCAGAGGCCTCGGCGAGGTCGGGGACGAGCACCCGCCACGACATGCCGTCCACGACGAGGTGGTGGGCCGCGACGAGCAGCCTCCCGGTTCCGCCGTCCGGCGGGGCGAACCAGACCAGGCGGAGCATGTGCCCGGCTGAGGCGCTGATCTGCTCGACCGCCTTCGCGGCCTCCTTCTCCAGCAGCGCCCGCACCGAGGGCGCGCTCCGCTCCTCGGGGTACGGCACCTGTCGGACCAGGCCTTCCGCCGCCACCGAGCCCGGCGGCCGGATCAGCAGTTCGCCGTCCACCAGCCGGGAGCGCAGCACGTCGTGCCGGTCCAGGACCGCCTGCACGGCCGCGGTGAGGCGGTCGGAGGTCATGTCCGCCGGGAGGGTGAGCACGAGCCACTGGGCCAGCCGGTCCAGGCCGGGTCCCCGCTCGGCGAAGAACCGCGCCATGGGCGGCAGCGGGACGGGGCCGACGTGGTCGTCCTCGGCAGGGGCGGTCACGGCGGGGGCGTCGGTGCGGGTGGCCACGGCCGCCAACGCGGCGACGGTACGGCGTTCGAAGACGGTGCGCGCGGTGAGCGCGAGGCCGCCTGCCCGGGCGAGCGCCACCACCCGCATCGCCGAGATGCTGTCACCGCCCAGGGTGAAGAAGTCGTCGTCCACGCCGACCCGGCCGCTGCCCAGCACCTCGGCGAAGGCGTCCGCCAGGATCCGTTCCTCGGCCGTCCGCGCCGCCCGCCGCGTTCCCCGCGCGACCTGCGGCTCGGGCAGCGCGGCGTGGTCCCGCTTGCCGTGCGCGGTCAGCGGCAGGCTGTCGAGCACCATGAAGGTGGCGGGCACGAGGTGTTCGGGCAGCCGGGCCGCGACGAAGGGCCGCAGCTCGGCCACGTCCAGTCCGGCCTCGAAGTCCACGTCCTCGCCCGCGGCGCCGAGGCGCCCCGCGGCCGCGGGGACCACATAGGCGATCACCTGGGCGGGGTGGTCGGGGCCGTCGGGGCGGACGACCACGGCGGCCTGCGCCACTCCCTCGTGGGCGGTGAGGGCGGACTCGATCTCGTGGGGCTCGGCCCGCAGGCCGCGCACCCGCCGGCCGGCGCGGCCCGCGTACTCCAGTTCTCCGTCGGCGTTCCAGCGGGCCAGGTCGCCCGTGCGGTACATCCGTGAGCCGGGCGGGCCGAACGGGCACGCGACGAAGCGTTCCGCGGTCGGAGCCGGCCGGCCCCAGTAGCCCCGGGCCAGCCCCTCGCCCGCGACGTACACCTCCCCGACGGCTCCCGCCGGTGTCATGCGGAGCCGGCTGTCGAGCACGTGGACCGCGGTGTTCCAGACCGGCCGTCCGAGCGGCACGGTGGGCGATCCCGGCCGGGGTTCCCACGCGGTGACGTCCAGGGCCGCCCCGGCAGGTCCGTAGAGGTTGTGGACCGGCACGTCGCAGATCTCGCGGAAGCGTGCCACCAGGCCGGCGGGGAGCACCTCGCCGCCGCACAGGACGCGTCGCAGGCTCTTGCAGTCGGTCGCGGCGGATTCCTCGCGGACGAGGTCGGCGAGCACGGAGGGAACGATGTGCAGGGTGGTGGCGCCGGTGCGCCGGACCGCCGCGGCGAGCGAGGCCGCGTCCCGGTGGGCGTCCTGTGCCCAGATGACGAGCGTGGCACCGCAGACGAGGGGCAGGAAGACCTCCCACAGGGAGGCACGGTGGGAGGCCGGGGCCTTGTGCAGCACCCGGTCCGTGGCGTCCAGCCGGTACCGCTGCCGCATCCACAGCAGCCCGTTGGCCAGTGCGGTGTGCGTGACGACGACGCCGGCCGTCTCCCCGGCCGCGCCCGAGCCGTAGCGCAGGTACGCGACGTCCTCGCCGGAGCAGCCGCCGGCAGGCGGGAGGCCGGCGTCCTCCGGCACGGTCGTACGCGCGATGACGCTCGCTTCCCAGAGCGGCTTCGCGCCGTCGAGCGGGGTGATGGCCAGTGCGTCCCCGGCGACCGTGAGGAGCAGCGCCGGCCGCGCGTCGCCCAGCATCGTCTCCACCCGGTCCGCCGGGCAGTCCGCGTCGACGGGGAGGCAGGCGGCACCGGTCCTGAGGACCGCGCTCAGCGCGACCACCAGTTCCACCGAACGCGGGACGGCCACCGCCACGACACGGCCCGGCCCCGCGCCTGCGGCGACGAGCGCGCGGGCGACGGTGGCGGCGCGGGCGGCCAGCTCCCCGTAGGTCAGGACGGCCTCCTCGTGAACGACGGCGACCGCGTCCGGAGCGGACGCCGCCCGCTCGTCGAGCAGGGCGGGCACCGTCACGCCGTTCAGCGCGACGACGGGACCGGCGCCGTGTTCGAGCAGCCTGGCGCACTCCTCCTCCCGGACGGCGCTGACGTCCTGGACCCGCGCGCGGGGCTCGGCCAGGGCCGCGCGGACGAAGGTCACGAAGCTCTCGGTGAGCCCGGCGATGTCCTCCGGGGTGTACAGACTCCCGGGCGCGTCGAAGCGGACGTGCAGGTCGCTGTCCGCCCCTCCATCGGTGTACGTGGAGATCCTGACCTCGTCGGGCAGGCCGAACGTCCCGCCGGTGAACCTTCCGACGGCGCCCGCGAGGTCGAGTTCCCTCAGGAAGGGGATGACGTTGACGACGGGGCCGAAGGGGCTGCGGGCGTCGCCGGCGCGTCCGGCCGCGCGCTTGATCAGGGACACGTTGTACTCGGCATGCCGCAGGACCCGCAGACGTTCCTGCCGCAACGCCCCTGCAAGCTCGACGAAGTCGGCCGACGCCGGCACGTCCACCGTCAGGGGCAGGGCGTTGGAGTACAGGCCCAGGGCGTTCCTGATGGTGCCGCTGCGGTAGTTGACGGTGAAGGACAGCAGTGGCGCGGGCGTGTCGCACAGACGGCTCAGGAACGCCGTCGCGGCCGCGGTGAGCAGGTCCGCGACGCTCGTACCGGTCGCCTCGGCGGTCGTCTGCCACCGGGCGGCCTCGCTCGCCGGCACGCGGGCGGTGTGGCTGGACACGCCCAGCGGGGCGGTCAGGCCGTCCCAGAAGCCGCCGTCCGTACCCGTCGTGGCCTGCGCGCGTAACCCCGTCGGCAGCCGGGCGGCGGTCCCGTCGCCCTCGACATACGTCCGCCAGAAGCGTTCCGCCGCCTCGAACCGCGCGGACGAGCGGTACGCCCGCTCCCGCTCGTCGGCGATCCCGGACGGGGTGTCCGGCAGGTCCGGTGCCTCGACACCGTCGCGCAGGGCGCGGTAGATCTCCGCGACGCGCTGGGAGAGCAGAGCGAAGACGCCGTAGGCGTCGGTCAGGATGTGGTGGAAGACCAGGCACACGAGGTGGTGCGCTTCGCCCAGCCGGACGGTACCGATCCGGAACAGCGCGTCCGCGGCGAGGTCGAACGGACGGCACACCTGCTGGGTGAGGTGGTCGCGAGCCGCGCGGGCGGGGTCGGCGTCGGCGCTGACATCGACGCGGAAGGGCTCCCAGGTGTCCGGCTTGCGGGGGACGAGCCGCAGCGTGTCGCCGTCCCGCCGGAAGTTCACCAGGAGCGCGCTCGCCTCGCCCATCGCCCTCTTCAGCGCGTCGTCGAGGTCCCGCAGATCCAGCTCGCCCCGGACGTCCCAGAGAGTCGTGGTGCTGTTCGGCACCTCAGGGGCGAGATTCTGTTCCAGCCACATTGCCTCCTGCGCCGAAGAAACACCGCTAGAGCTCATGCAGACTCCCCGAAGAAGTAACTCTCGGTCGTCACCAACTCCCGGCGGAGCGCGGTTCGGTCACCCCGTTGCACAGCCCCCGCCCCATGGCCGGCGAAAGCCGCCGGCCGTTGGTGAGCCTCACACTAGGAACGGATGTCTGCGCCACCAAACCACCTGAAAGATGTCGGCCAGAACCGACAGAGAAGAGCCGAACACGCCCGGGAAAACAGGCGAGTCGACCTTGCCGGGCACGCTTCTTCGGCCCGTGACCGGCGGTTTCGCCGCCCCGCGGCGGCGCGCGCCGGACGCGGCGCGCCCGGGGGCCGCCGCGTCGCGCGTGATCTTCGGCGTCAGCTCGCCGGGACCTCCCTGACGAACAGGATCGCGTCGCTGCTCGCCAGATGGGTCGGGTCCTGCGGGGAGTAGCCGTACCAGGGGGACTCCCGGTGGACGAGCGGCACGTCGGCGACCATGTCGGCCAGTTGGCCGGCGTCGATGACGTACCGGTCCTGGGCGAGGCCGTACAGCACCCCTTCGATGGTGTCCGGGGGCGGGGCGTCGACGCCGCGCCGGGGGATCGAGCCGAGAAGCGTGCTCGTCAGCGCGTACCGCTCCCCCAGCCGGGCGCTCACGAGGGTTCCGGCGCTCGACCACTCCAGCAGCTGGTCGCCCATCCGCATCGAGCTCTTGTCCCGCTGGAGATGGCCGTTGTGGCCGTGCGCCAGCACCGGTCCGCGCTCGGCGAGGGCGAGCAGGTTGTCGGCCATCATCGACTCCCGCAGGCCCAGCAGTCGCGGCATGCGGCTGGGTGACGAGTCGGCCATCCAGAAGTGGTACTGGAGCAGCCCGGTTGCGGTGTGCCCGTACATCCGTGCCCGGTCCCAGTCGTCCAGCGAGGAGGCCTCGACCAGTTGGGACGACCGCGCGTCGAGCAGGGCCACCAGTTCGTCGGCGAGCAGCCGCAGTTGTCCGGCCTCCGGGGTCTGGCCCACCGACCGGCCGGGGTCCATCATCGCGGCGGGGCTGGTCCACCGCTCGTCGTCGCCGAGCAGCCGGTCGAGGGTGTCCGCGTCGCACGGGACCAGGGCGGCCTCGAGTCCCTGGCGGAGGTAGGAGTGGAGTGCGGTGAGGGCCTCCCGGGGGCTCGCGGCGCCGTTGTACTCCACCGGGCCGTCGTAACCGGCGAAGTGCAGCCACTCCGCCGCGGGCCGGCCCTCGTTGTACGCGCGCATCCAGCGGACCAGCTCGCGGTTGCCCGCGAACTCGCCGAACCCGTGGCTGAACCCGTGCTCCATGACCTCGTCGAGGGTGCCCCTGCCCGACGTGACGTACTCGTCCACGAGCACGCCGCTCATGCAGTCGCTCTCGAGCGCGATCGTCCGGTACTGACCCTGTTCGACGAGTTGCCGGAAGACGTCGTTGCGCAGCTCGAGCAGAACGTCCTCGCCGTGGGCGGGCTCACCCAGGGCGAGCAGCAGCGGCCGGGCCGGCAGCAACCGCGTGAGGGTCGTGGCGTCGACGGCACGGGCGGCGGCTTCGATAGCAGCAGTCATACATCAACAGTACCGTTGAAATATCTGTTGAAACTTGTCGACGCTACCAGCGGGAGAGTGAGGCCAAAACCCTCAAGACGAGGTTTCGTCGGCGAGGGTGTGCCGCGATGCCTCGGGGCACACCCCGCCGCTTGCCTCAGCTGTTCTGTCGTTTGATGCCGCGCTGCACCAGACCGCGGATGCCGGGCAGGGTGACGATCCGGGTCGTGACCCCGTTCATCCACACGTGGAAGCCACTCGGCGGCGCGTAGAAGTAGATGCCGCGGCGCGCGAGGGCCTGCCGCTTGGTGACCTCGGGTCGCAGGCCGGCTTCCCACGCGGCCAGGGCCGCCGGGATGTCGTCGCCGTGCTGCCCCAGGGCGGCACCGAGTTGGTGGGCGCCGGCCAGCGCCAGGGCCGCGCCGTAACCGGCGAAGAGCGTGACGCACCAGGCCGCGTCTCCCAGGAGCACGACCCGGCCGCTGCTCCACCGGGGCATCTCCACCTTGCTCACCCGGTCGAAGTAGGCGACGCCCGGGTCCTTCTCCAGATGGCGGATGGCGTCGGGCACACCCGCGGAGAGATCCCCGAACGCCCCGCGCAGCGCTTCCACCGGCCCGCGCTCCAGCTCACGGGTCGGGTCCTCGCACCGGTAGGTGAAGAACGCCGAGGACCGCCCCGGGCCCAGGTTGACGATCCCCGCCGTGCGCCCCGTGCCGATGAAGGTGGTGGCGGACGAATCGGGCACGCCCTCTATCGGGTGGTCGAGCGGGAACGCCGCCACCGCGTAAGGCAGATCGACCTGGTGATCGGCGCCGAACACCCGCGCACGGGTCGCCGACTGGACGCCGTCGGCGCCGACGAGCAGGTCGGCCTCCTCCACGGAGCCGTCGGTGAGACCGACGCGCACCCGGTCGGCGTCCTGGTCGAGGGAGGAGACGGTCGTACCGAAACGGAACTCCGCCTGCTCGCGCACCGCTTCGTACAGGGCCCCTTCCAGGTCCCCCCGGAACACCGCCATGGCGCGGGCGCCCAGAGCGGCCTCGGCGAAGGACGCGGGCATGGTGACCTTCGGCCGCCCGTCCGCCCGTACCATCACGGTCGCGAACGCTCCCAGCGCCCGGTCCGCCAGCACGGGGACCAGACCGAGCCGCTCGGCGGCGTCGTACCCCACCCCCAGCAGGTTCACCATGTAGCCACCGCTCCGCCGGGCCGGGGCGCGCTCCACCACCAGCGTGCGCCACCCCTCCTGTTGCAGTCGAAGCGCCGTGGCGAGACCGGCTATGCCGGAGCCGACGATTACCGCTCGTTTCATCCGCACTCCCAGGCCAGAACCAGAATGAGCGTGTGCTCAACACCGTGCGTGAGAAGGCGACCTGCGCCTGGATCCCGGCGGCGTCTTCCCGCCGCCGCGCATCGTGTCACCGCCATGAATTGTCGTACCGCGGCGCGGCCGCCCCCTCATGTCTTACCGATCTCTTTCGTCCGCCGCCCGGGCGTACCGCTGTCGCCGGTGTCAGGTGCCGGCCGCCAATACCCGCCGGACGGCCGCCGCCAGCTCCGCCGGCCGGCTGCCCGGCAGGTCGTGGCCGCCCGCCATCGGGACGACCCGGAACGGGCCGGTGGTGAAAGCCGACCAGGCCTCGATGTGCACGGGGTCGAGGGTGTGGTCCTCGCGGCCGAACACGGCCACCGTCGGAGCCGAGACCCGCTCGACGTGCCCCTTCTCGAACAGTTCCAGCTCGTAGGTCTCGACGAGCTCGTAGTCCGCGCGCACGGCGGGCTCGTAGATGCCGAGCAGTTCCTCGTTGCCGAGGATCTCCGACGGAAGGTACCCGTCGATCGCGACCTGCTGGAGGAACTCCTTCCGCGGCAGGGCGAACGTGGGCTCGCGCCGGAGGCTGCCGGGAGCCGGGTGCGAGGAGACGACCAGTCCCCGCAGCTGCGCGGGGTCCAGGCGCCGCGCGACCTCGTAGGCGATCGCCGAGCCCGCGCAGTGGCCGTAGAGCACCACGGGCCGTCCCTGGGCATGGCGGCGCAGTTCGCCGGCGAGTTTGTCGGCGAGCAGGGGCATGACGGTCTCCACCGGATCGTCGAGCCGGGACTCCCGTCCCGGGAGACGCACGCCGAACGCGTCGAAGGAGTCAGCGAGTTCCACGCACAGCGGACGCACCGCGCTCACGCCCGCGCCCGCGTGCGGAAAGGCATACAGCGCGCACTCCCTGGTCTCCTTGCGAGCCGCGCCGACGAACCACCGGTTTTTCGTGTTCGTTCCCATGTACGAGAGGATGGCCAGCCCTCGCGGCCCACGGGCGCCCTGCCTGACTGACCTCTGAAAGATCCGCGCCCGGAGACCGACCGCCGCCGTGAGACTGACACCCGCACCGGACCGCCGCAGCTGCTCGGCGACGGTCCCGGTCATGAGGTGTGCATCACGGACATGAGGTGTGATGAGCCGGTCTCGTGCGGAGGGCCGTGTGGCGGACGTCGCGGTCGCAGACGCTCCTGAACCCGTCCTCGTGGTTCACCCCACCCGACGGTCCCGCCGCCCGCGGCCTGCCCGGCCCGGGCCGGTCCGGCCGGGGAACCCCCGCTCACGGCGGCGAGGCCCCTCTGCCCGTTCACCTGCCCATCCGCCCACCCGTTCATCTGTTCACCTGTTCGGCGAAAGGGGATTCCGGAACCTCCGGCGACGGCCCGCGGGAAGGGTGACCGGGCCAGGCCGGGACCGGGCGGCTGCGACCGCCGTGACGAAGCAGATCACCGTGAGAGGGCGCAGGAGCGAGTGGTGAACGACATCGGATCGGCCGGGGCGGCGAGCCCGGACCACGACGGCCATGACGTCCCGGAGACCGGGCTGCTGCACGCCCGCGTGCGGGCGGCTTGGGCCGAAGCCCTGGGGCACGAACGCTTCGGCGACGACGACGACTTCTTCGGGGTCGGCGGGCACTCCCTGCTGATCGCCGGCATCATGGCCCAACTAGGGGCGCTGGCCGGCAAGCGCCTGTCGCTCCGGCTCTTCTTCGACCACCCGACGGTGAACGAGCTCACCGCCGCGCTGGCGGCCGACGGGTCCTTCGGGTCGTTGACCCGATGAGCCCCGTGCCGCCCCCCACCGCGGGCGCCCCCCGGAGCGGATGGAACAGGACGGCGCGGCCGTTCCGCGACGACGCGACGATCCCCGAACTGCTCGCCGAGGCCGCCCGGCGGTACCCGGACCACCCGGCGATCGTGACGTCCGGCAAGCAGGTCCTGACCCACGGGGAGCTGGACCACGACGCCAACCGGCTGGCCCGGCTGCTGAGCGATCTCGAAGTGGGCCGGGGCGACACCGTCGGCCTCTTCTGCGAGCGGGACACGACGGCCCTGGTCGGCCTGCTGGCCGTACTCAAGTGCGGAGCCGGCTACGTCCCCCTCGATCCGTCGTGGCCCACGGACCGGGTGGTCGGGCTGCTCGACCAACTCGACGTGGCCGCGGTGCTGACCGACCGCGCCCAGCTGCGCTCCGTGCAGGAGCTGCGGTGGCAGGTGCCCTCGCTGCGCCACGTGCTGTGCCCCGACATCCCCGAGGAGTTCTCGTGGTCGGCCACGCTCCGGCCCGAACAGGTCGCGGACTTCTTCGACTTCGTCGCCGGCGCCCCCGACCAGCTGGAGGCCGCGGGCTTCAACATGCGCCGCTCGGAACGGCCCTTCGACGAACAGGACGTGCTGGCCTACCGCGACCATGTGGCCTCCTTCGTACGGGCCGCGACCTCCGCCGAACGACCCGCGATCCTTGAGATCGGCTGCGGGTCCGGCCTGATCGTCGAGGCACTGGCGCCGAGCGCCTCCCGCTATGTCGCCGTCGACCCCTCACCGGTGTCGGTGGAGCGGAGCCGGACGGGCGGCGTCCGCGCCGGAGGCGAGGTCGAGGGCGTGGTGTGCTTCGCCCACGAGGTCGCCGAGCGGGTACGCGGCCCCTTCGACGCCGTCGTACTGGCGAGCACGGTGCAGTTCCTGCCGGACCTCGACTACCTGCTCGGTGTCCTCGACTCGCTCCTCGGGCTGCTCGCCGACGACGGTGTCATCGTGCTCGCCGACCTCGTCGACCCCGCGTCGGGCACCGACGCCGGCGTCCGGGTGCCGCCCCGCCTCATCGAGCGCCTTCCCGAACTCCTGCCCGGCGTGGCCGAGTCCAGTGTCCATCGCCGTCGGGCCGAGGCCTTCGCCGGGGAGCTGGCCCAGCGGTACGACGCCGTGATCCGCGTGGCGGCCCGCGACAGGCGTACGGCGCCGGCGCGCGAGCCGCTGTGGACCGGACACCATGTCGCCCTGCGCCCGGGCGATCCCCTCGCCGCGGGCCCGGCGGCCGAAGACGTCTGCTACACCATCTTCACGTCCGGCTCGACGGGTGCGCCCAAGGGGGTCGTCGTCACCCACCGGTCGGTGGTGAACCTCATCGACTGGATGAACCGCACCCACGAAGTCGGGCCGTCCGACCGGATTCTCCTCGTCACGTCCTTCTGCTTCGACCTCTCGGTCTACGACGTCTTCGGAGTGCTGGCGGCCGGTGCGTCCGTGCGGCTGGCCTCGGAGACGGAGCTGGCGGAACCGGACACACTGGTGGACCTCCTCGAACAGGAGGACATCACCGTCTGGGACTCGGCGCCCGCGGCGCTGGCCATGGTCATGCCCTTCGTCCAGGTCCGCGAGCCGGCCGGACGCGACACACTCCGTCTGGTCCTGCTCAGCGGCGACTGGATACCGGTACCGCTCCCCGACCAGATCCGGACCGCCTTCCCGGGCGCCGAGGTGGTCGCGCTGGGCGGTGCCACCGAGTGCACCGTCTGGTCCAACCACTACCCGGTGGGTGACGTCGATCCCGCGTGGCCGAGCATCCCCTACGGGACGCCGATGCAGAACGCCCGCTACTACGTGCTCGACAGCGGCCTCCGGCCCTGTCCCGTGCACCAGGAGGGCGACCTCTACATCGCCGGGGAGTGCGTGGCCCTGGGCTACGCCGGATCCAGCCGCCTCACCTCCGGCAAGTTCCTGCCCGACCCGTGGCCCGGGCGCCCCGGCGAACGCATGTACCGCACCGGTGACCGTGCCCGCTGGCTGCCGAGCGGCGACCTGGAGTTCCTGGGGCGCCTCGACGACCAGGTCAAGGTGCGCGGCTACCGGATCGAGCTGGGCGAGGTGCAGAGCGCGCTCGCGCAGTGCCCGGGCGTCCGGGCCGCGACCGTGGTGGCGCCCTCGGGCCCGGGCGGACGGACCCTGGCCGCCTTCTACGTCCCGACGGCCGAACCGCTCCCCAAGGCCGAGATCGTCGAGGCCCTGCGGACCACCCTGCCCGCGTACATGGTCCCCGCGCGCATCATCGCCCTCGACGAACTGCCCCTGACCAGCACGGGCAAGGTCGACCGGGCGGCCCTCCTGCGCCGGCTCTGACCACACCCCGGGCCGATCCAGACCCGGCGGCCCCGAACCGAACCCCGACGAAAAGGCAAGGCGATGACGTCAGGACCCACCGGCGCGCCCGTATCTCCCGTCCCTTCTCCTGTCTCTACGGCGCTCTCACGGCGCCGTCTGCTGTTCGCGGCGGCCGGCGCCGCGGGCCTCGCGGCCCTCCCCACGACGGCGTGGGCCGACCCGGCAGGACTGCTCCACGACATCGGGTCGATCGGCGGCCCCGGCACGCCGAGCGAGGCCACGGACATCAACGACCGCGGCGACGTCGTGGGCGTGACCTCGCTCCCGGGCACCTCGGTGAGCCACGCCTTCGTCATGAACCCCCGTGTCAGGGGCGGGCGGCCGATCGACATCACCCCCTCGGAGTCGCGCAGTTCGCGAGCCGAGGCGGTCAACGGGTCGGGCGTCGTGGTGGGCACGCTCGGCATGGGCATAGCGACCGCCATGGCGGGGTTGCGCGCCACGCCCCACACACTCGCGCCGGGCATCGCGGCCAGCGCGCTCGGACGGGCCTCGTCGGCCGGCGGCGGCCCACTGCTGCAGCCCTTCGTCTGGCGACCGCACGGCGGCCTCGACGCCCTGCCGCTGCCGCCCGGCGCCGAGGGCGCACGGGCCGTCGACATCAACGACAGGGGCACCGTGCTGGTCGTCGGCACCAACGCCACGGGGACGGGTCTCCCCGTGGGGTCGTACCTGTGGGACCCGGACTGCCGCACGTACACCCGGATCCCGCCGACCGACTCGTCGCCCACCGGCCCCGTGGCCCTCGCGCACAAGCTCGACGCGCGCGGCGGGGTGATGGGCGGGCTCGTGACAGAGGTCGGCCCGCAGGCCTGGCAGCACACGTCGGCGGTGTGGGAACCGGGCACCCTCACCACACACCGGCTCCCGGCCGGCGGCGCCTCCGACACGTACGCCACCGACCGCAACGAGAAGGGACTGATCGTCGGCTGGCGGATGGACACGTCCGGCGGACTCACCACAGCCGTCTACTGGCCGCACCCGGACGCCGCCCCCGTCGCGCTTCCCGGCCGCGTCGCGTTCAAGGTCAACAACACGGGCCAGATCGTCGGCATCCGCGACTTCCCCGACTCGTCCGTGTTCCCCTTCACCGCGGTCATGTGGGAGCCGGCCCGAGGACGCACGACCGCTCTCGGCGACAAGAACCTGGGTTCGTACGTCCTGGCGATCAACACCACGGGCCAGTCCGCCGGCTACGCCCTCACCCCGGGCGAGACCACCCCGCACAACACCGCCACCTGGTGGGACACCCCTCGACGCAGCGGCGGACGCGGCCACTCCTGACCCGACTCGACAGCGAACGGCCGGCCCCGCCGGCCGCTCGCCCGCACCTCGGATTCCGGTCGGACGACGCGTCACCCACACACGGCCCCTTCGGCGCCTTTGGCCGGAGGCGCGCCCCAAGACCATGCGCCAAGAACGCAGGCCGCACAGGACCTCGGCGCTGTAATAGTCCCTGTACTGAACTGACCCTGTGAAGTCACCCCGCCCCGGTGGGACGGAGAACATCTCCGTCTCGATGCCCTCGGAACTCCTCGGTGCTCTGCGCACGCGTACGGGCAAGCGCGGGGTGTCCGCGTACGTGACGGCGGCGGTCCGGCATCAGCTCGCCATGGACGGCCTCGCCGAGATCGTGGCCGCCCACGAAGCCGAGCACGAGCCGCTCAGCGAGGCCGAAGTGCAGGCCGCGCAGAGCGAATTGTTCGGTGATGCACCGGCACCCTACGCGTCGAACGACAGCGCCGCGTGAAGGAGCCCGCGGCCAGGTCCCTGGTGCTCGACTCCCAGGCGCTGTCGCTGCTGCTGCGCAACGACCGCCAGATGATCACCCGGATCGAGGCCGCTCGGCGCGTAGGCGTGGCCGTCCTCGTGTCGGCCCTGACGGTGGTGGAGGCCGTTCACGGGAAGACGGATACCGCCCGGCTGCGCCGGCTGCTCTCCCGTCTTCAGGTCCAAGACGTCACCCAGGCAGACAGCCTCACCGCGGTCCAGTTGCTGAGCGACGCCGGCGGCCTACACGGCCACAAGCACCCCACCGATGCCCTCGTCGCCGCGCTGGCGCTTCGCTCCCCGGCACCTGTCCTCGTACTGACCTCGGACCGCGACGACTGGTCGAAACTGTGCGGTGATCGCGTACAGATCAAGGACGTCTGACATCTGCCGACATCACGGCGGGACAGCAGTACAGGCGACCCCGAAGAGTCCCAGCACGGTGCAGGTTCATCCAGCACCGCCAGGCCTTTAAGGGAAACCCGAGCCCAGGCCCCGCCCTGCGTTCCGCCGCAGATCGCCGCGACGGCTTCAAGCGAAGGCTCGACGGGCCGCACACTCACCCAATGGAGCGTTGTGTACACATGGCACACTCGGTACCCTTGAGCGCATGACGCAGCCGCTACCCACAGAGTCCATCCGAGACGTGCGCGCACATCTGGCGGAGGTCGTGGAGCGCGCCGACCGCGACGACGTACCCACGGTCATCACGCGACGCGGCAAGGAAGTCGCCGCAGTCGTCTCCATCGAGGTGCTGCGCAAGTACCAGGAGTGGGAAGAGCGCGAGATCAACCGGATCATCGACGAGCGCATGGCCAACCCCGCACCCGGCATCCCGATGGAGGACATCATGAGGGAGACGCTGGCGCGCGGTGAGTGAGTACCGGACCGCCTTCCGCCCGGAGGCGCAGGCCGAGCTTCGGAAGATCCCTCGCGACATGGCGCTGCGCATCCTGGCCAAGCTGACCGAGCTGGAGACCGACCCCCTGGGCTTCAACACCACCGCACTCGCGTCCCGGCCCGAACGACGCCGTTTGCGCGTCGGTGACTATCGCGTCGTCTACACGATCGACAACGGAGAGCTGGTGGTCTGGGTCGTTCACGTGGGACACCGGTCCACTGTTACGAGACCTGATCACCACTGACCCCACGTCAGAACATCCAGCGCCGATCCAGCACGGTGACGACGAAGGGGTCGGATTCAGCTGAACCCGACCCCTTCTGTCATTTCATGCGCTCACACGTTGAAGCGGAACTCCACCACGTCCCGTCTGAACTGCGTAAATACAGGCGCATCCCAGCACCATCCCAGCACGGGATGCGCGACAAAGTACAAGAAGACCGAAGATCGCCAAAGCTACCCGGAAGCGCCCGCACACGCCTGAAGTCTGCGGAACTTCTACGAGCGCCACATCAGGCTGGCGCCACCGCAGCCCACGCCGCCTACGCCCACGCCTACCGCGTCAAACACCTGGGAGAACAGGCAGATACCTGGCACCAGGCCAGCCGACCGACCGAATACATCGCAGCAGTACGCAACCACGTCACATCACTGCCACCCGGGCAGGAGCGAACCGAGATCGAGGCGTGGCTGGCGTTCGCGGACGCGCACCACCAAATCCTCACCGAATCGGTCTCAGCGCCGAAACTGCCCACGCCGCCAAAGCCCAGCGGCGACGACCTCAAGCCTTTCCTCGGCCACTGGAGCCCCTACGGACCCCGCTCCTACTGAGCCGGACCAGGGGAAATCACACCGCCACAAGCCGGACCCGCTCGCCGCACAGCTTGGTCATGTCGTCAATGTCGGAAGTCAGCATGACCACGGGGCGGTGCTGTCGCAGCGCGGCCTCGGCGACGGCCGCATCGATCGCGTACTTGTGTCCGTGCAACCCGGAATTCATCAGCAGCTTCGAGGCCGCCCTTGCCTCTTCGTCACCGACCGGGACGACCCGCAGCCCGGAAAGCACCCAGTTCAGGCGGGACTTGTTCGTACGGGCATGGACGGCCTCGATGATGGTGAGCGCACTGATCACGACCTCCATGCCGCGCGAGCGCGCCTCAGCGATCAGAGCCACCACCTGCTCGTCATCGGCGAGCAGCTTCGAGAGCCCTTCGCTGTCCAGGACGAGCGTCCCCTCGTGACTCAGCCTGCGGCGGGCCACTCGGCCTCCTCGGCGAACACCTCGTCAAAGACCTGCCGCGCCCGCTGACGAGCCGGCTCGGAGACCGGCCCCTTGCGGCTCTCGTAGTCCGCCAGGTACTCGTCCAGGACCTGCCCGCGCAACTCACGCTCGACCGCCTCGGCGATGAACGCGGAGAACTCCCGCTTCCCCACTCGCGCCCGGATCGCCTCCGCCGTCCCCTCCGGCAGCGACAGGCTCACCCGCGTCGCCGGGCCTTCCCCGATGCTGTACGTCGTCTCAGCCATGCCCCCGATTGTGTCAAACGAGTAGGAAAAACGCCACGCCCGCACTACCTTCACAGCTCGGCCTGTGCCCTGCTCGCGCAAACCCCGGCACGGGCACCCCCATCCCATCCCAGCACAATCCCAGCACGGTACGGATGACCAGGGATGACGACAGGTGACGAGGGGTCAGCTATCCCAGCACCATCCCAGCACGGGAAAAACTAAGGGCCCGACCCCGAAGAGCCGGACCCTCTCTGACCTGCATGTTTGCTAGATCAGCGACGCGGTGATACGTCAGCCGCTACACGTTGAAGCGGAATCTGTAGTGCAGAGCTCCCACCTGCAGAAACGAGCGTTTCGTAGAGGGCGTCCCAGCACCATCCCAGCACGGGCGTTCTATCCCAGCACCACGCAGGCCAGCCAGCCCTCGTACGCTTACACAGCCTGGTTGCAGGCGCTCGAGCTCGCCTCCTCTGGCGACAGGGACGTCACGTCCGGTGTCACGGGCCGCATGGAGCGCTGCAAGTGCCGCAGGCTGCGAGGCGTGTACTTGGCCTTGCCGTCCAGATCGACCAGGCCGGCCAGGAGGCATGCTTTCTTGAACTGGTGGCCGTAGGACGCGATGGACGGCATCACCCCGGCGCCAGGCTGACGCGGGGCGAAGAAGGTCTCGAGTCGAATCCGCTTGCCCTTCTGCCCAGTAAAAACCACGGGCACCGGCTTCCACCTGCGGAGATGGGCATCAATTTCCTGCTCGACGAACAGGGCGGTGGGGATGTCTCGGCACTCCTTCTCCAGTCGATGCTTCAGGGGGACGAAGGGTGTCCGGCAGTCCTCGTGGTGCGCCTTGGCACTCACCTGCCATCGGATCCTGACGAAGCCAGACCGCCTGCACTCGGTGGAGAAGGCCAGGGCCTCGCTTGGTCGCTGGCCTGTGCCGGACTGAAGGTAGACGGCGAGGCGAAACTGTGACGTGATGTGCCCAGCAATCAGATCCACCTCGGCTGGTGTCGGCACTGCGTCCTCGTCCACTGCCACAGCATCCCGACGGGATATCCGGATGCCTCGGGCAGGGTTCTCCGTGATGCGGTTGTCGACGACGGCCGCCTCCATGATGGCGGCCACCATGACCATCCGGTCATTGACCGTGGAGACCGCCAACCCCTCACCGGAGGCATGCAGGTCCTTGGCGAACTCCTCGAAGTCGCGTCGCACCAGTCCGGCCAGCGTCTTCCGTCCCAGGCGCGGCCCGAGATGGTTACGGATGAACCCTTCGTAGTTGCGGCGCGTGGACTCACCGACAACCTGTCTCTCCAGCCACTCCTGAGCCCAGACTCGCAACGCCACAAGCCCTCGCGCGGGGTCAAAGCGAATTCTGGCCTTCTTGTCGTTCTCGACCTTGTCGGCGAAAGCGTCCGCACCATCCGCACCCACCCGACGGGAAAACGACCTCTCCCGCTGACGCCCGCGCCTACCGCCCGGCTCCCGGTACCGCACCGTCCACCCATGCCGACACCGCGGACGATCACAGGGAAAGTTCCGGTCCCGGACGTCCTTCTTGCACCTCTGAAAGACGCTCGCCACCTCAAGCCCCCGTGACCCTCTGCCCGACCCGTGCTCGAAACCGTGCACCGCCGCCTCACGGACGGCAAGGGCTTCACCGCCAAACCCCTCTTTCCGGCGAATGAGGACCCAGCCTCCCCACGGTCCTGCGGGCCATCGGATCGGCGAGACCCTCATCGCTGGATGCGCTCACACCCTCCGCGCTTGTCGGCACGTGCTCCGTACACCAGCATCGAAGGCCATACCGCGCTATGGTTTATGTATGGCTACCAAGAAGGTGACTATCACTCTCGACGAATCCCTGGTCGAAGCCCTGGCCGGAGCCGCCGAGGAAGAAGGCATCCCGCTCTCCCGTCTCGTCGCCGGAGCAGCCGAACGCGAGCTGCGCCTGCGGGCCGGCCGGGCCGTCATTCAGGAGTGGCAGGCAGAAAACGGCGCCTTCACCCCCGAAGAGCTCGCCGCCGCCCGCGCGGACCTTGCCGCCGCCGACGCCGAGTACCTCAGCAGTTCGGGAGCCTCGGCCGCATGAACATCCCCTACCTGTACGACGCCGGGGTCCTCATCGCCATCGACAACGACGACCGACACATGTGGGCCCGACACAGCCTCGCCCTCGAAGACGGACGGGACATCCACGTCCCATCCGTCGTCGTCAGCCAGGCATGGCGAGACTCCCGCCGCCAGGTCAGGCTCGGCAAGTTCCTCGCCGGATGCCACGTCGTTCCCGTCGGCCTCGAGACCGCCAAAACCGCAGGCGCCCTCTGCGGCAAGGCTGGCACCTCCGACATCGTCGACGCCACCGTCGTGACCATGGCAGCCAGCCTCGGCGCCATCATCTGGACCTCAGACCCAAACGACATCCACGCCCTCATCGACGCCCAGGACATCAAACCCGCCCCGGTCATCCGCACCGTCTAGCAACCAATGAGCCCCTACAACCAGCCTGCGGGGGGATCCAGAAAGGCAAGGGCTGGATGCCCACCAGGTCGGCGTCGTGCATCAGCTACTCGACCCGTGTGGGCTCCCAGCGCGCACCTTCGCAGCTGAGGCGCCCGAAAACGAATTCGCAGGGATCGAGATCGCGATTATTCGTTCGACGCCTGGTTGATCTCCACCTGCGCTTCCGAATTCTCGGTCTGAGCCGGGGCCGGAATCGAATGTGCTGGGAGCTTGGACGCGTCCCCCTCCAGCGCATATGCGAGCGCGAGCGCAATCCGCTCGATCCAGTTCAGCGCATCCGTGACATCAGGCTCGCCGATCGGACGGCGCTGCTTGAGGTCGCCATCGATCAGATCCGCGTCGTGTGCGATCTGGTTTCTGCGGCGGAGCAGCAGGACGTACTGGCCGCGCAGCCGTTTTTCGTCGTATGAAGTCCGGTACTGGCTCCACCGGTTGACCCACTTCGCCGCCTCCCGCCACACCTTGACATCGGTAACGAGCGCCATCACCTTCGCGATGGCGTCCGGGTTCTGCAGGGTCTGGTGGGCGATGTCCTGGCGCACCCGTTCCGCGACCAACTCGGCTGTGGTCGTCTCGCCCCGCTGCACCTGCTCCACGCAGTGCAGCGGCAACGGGTAATCACGCAGCTTACGCGGCATGTCCGGATCGTCCTTGGCAGCTTCCTCGGCGACCCGGCGCAACACCTCTTCCTGTACCCAGTGTTCGAGGGCGGCGATGGACTGCACCCAGGCGGCGCGGTAGAAATCGGCGGTGTCGATGCCCTTGGGGCTGAGCACCTCCAGCGCCTGCCCGGCTCGCACCATCTTGCGTGCGTACGACAAGTTCGTGACGAACGATTCGAACTGACGGGTCTGGGGGTGCGCGATGGCCATGCATACCTCTGTACGGCGCGTAGGGAGGACGGAGAACTCCTGAACGTGGACTCCTAATGTTCCCTGTACTGCACAGAGGTCGGTCAAGCGGCTTGCGGATCACGGTCGGTTTGTGGCTCGATCTGATCGGTTCAGCTCCGGATCCGGCCCTTCACTTCCTTACAGCAGGTTTTTGGAGCGCCCCGCGATACGTATGGGGTCGCGGGAGAAAGCCCAGGGCCGCAAGGCACTCAGCATTGCGGCCCTCCAGCGCGGTGACGCCAGCCTTCCGGCCATCGTCAGACCTCTTCGGCCTCCGGTACATCAACATCCGCGCCCAAGGACTTCGCGATGGCCGTGAACTCGGCCAGGGCGGACTGAAGATCGCGCACGATCTCCTCAGCGATGACCTCCGGCTCCAGGTCGCTGTCCGCGTCCTCCAGGGCCGGGTCCTTCATCCACGTGATGTCGAGGTTGACCTTGTCGCGCCCGATCAAGTCCTCGTACGTGTACGGCTTCCAGCAGCCGTTTTCGTCCTCGTCCGCGACGCGGGCGGTCAGCGGCTCACCTGCCTTGTACCGGGCGACGAAGTCGTCCAGATGGGCACGGGTCAGCGGGCGCTGCTTCATGGTGAAGTGCTGGCCGGTGCGGAAGTCGTAGACCCAGGTGACGGTGGTGTGCGGTTTGCCGTCGGCGCGCGGGGGCTTCTTGTCGAAGAACAGGACGTTGGCCTTGACACCGCCCGCGTAGAAGATGCCGGTGGGCAGGCGCAGGATCGTGTGCAGGTCGAATTCGTCGAGCAACTTACGGCGGACCTTCTCACCCGCGCCGCCCTCGAAGAGGACGTTGTCCGGGAGAACGACGGCGGCCCGGCCGTTGACTGCCGTCAACGACATGATGTGCTGAAGGAAGTTGAGCTGCTTGTTGGTCGTGGTGGCCGTGAAGTCGTCACGGTCGTACTGCACGTCCTCCTTCTCCACCTCGCCGTCCTGGCCGATCACAGTGATCGCGGACTTCCGTCCGAAGGGCGGGTTAGCGAGGACGAGGGAGGCGTGCCGCCCGCTCGGCTTCTCAGCGAGCGCGTCGCCGACGTCGATCAGGCTCGGGCCGTCACTCTTGCCGATGCCGTGCAGCAACATATTCATGGCGGCAAGGCGGGCCGTGCCGGTGACCAGCTCGTTGCCCCAGATCTTGGACCCGCTGTCGTACGCCTTACGGGCGTCAATGTCCATGTCCCGGACGTGGTGCCGGGTGACGTACGCGTGCGCCGCGATCAGGAAGCCGCCGGTGCCGCAGGCGGGGTCGGTGATGGTGTCCTCCGGACCTGGCCGGGTCACGTCCACCATGGCGTCGATGAGCGCACGCGGGGTGAAGTACTGGCCGGCGCCGGTCTTGGTGTCCGAGGCGCCCTTGGCGAGCAGGCCCTCGTACGCGTCGCCCTTGAGGTCGGTCCCGGTGACCGTCCACTCCTCGCGGCCGATCAGCTCGACGACCAGCTTTTCGAGCAGTGCGGGCTTGGTGATCCGGTTCTGGGCGTCGGCGAAGATCGTGCCGATGGTGGTGTGGGGCTTGCGGCCGAGGTGTTCCAGGATGGCGCGGTAGTGCGCTTCGAGCTCGGGACCGCGCTTGCTGACCAGCGACTTCCAGTTGTAGTCGGCGGGCACAAGGTCGCTGAGGTCGCGGCCACCCCCCCACTCGTCGTTCTCGATCTCGTCGACCATCTTCAGGAAGAGCAGGTACGAGAGCTGCTCGACGTACTCGATGGTGGACATGCCGTTGTCACGGAGAACATTGCAGTAGTTCCAGAGTTTCGCGACCAGCGTGTTGGTCTGCGCGGCGGCCTTCTTGGACTTGGGCGTCTCGGTGAGGGGGACGTTGTCGGACGAGGGCGTAGCAGCGTCGTCCGCGGTGGCGGTATCGGATGCGAGCGCGGTCACTGGTCGAACAACTCCTGCTGAACAGAGGCGGAGGGGGCGGGGGTTGGAGCGGGCGCAGCCTTCGTCGCCGCGGCGGCAGCGGTCGCCTTACGCGGGCGAGCAGCCCGCTTGGCCGCTTTACGGACGGGCGTGGTGGCCTCGCGCTCGGCGGTGATGCGGGCAAGGAGCGTGGCGGCGGGCTCGTCAGAACGGTTTTGTGGAACCAAGTCTCCGTTGAACGCCTTCCGCAGGATCGCTGACTTCAGCCCTTCGGCGCGCTTCACCGCCGCTGCAGCCGCCAATTGCGGGTGGGTCAGTGCCGACTCCCAGTCACGCAGGACCTTCAGCGCCTCCCGCTGCTCGGCTGGCGGTGGGACCGGAATTGGCATCAACGCCATTTTGGCACTGTTGACATTCGCCTGACCGACCTGCTGCGTCACCACCGAAGCAATGTATCGACGACCAAAATTGCTGTTCACCACCGCGTTAACCCAGTCCGGGTCAATACCGTCGGCGAAACGGCATCGAATCAAGTATGAGGCATATACCGCAGGCCCCATCTTCACTCGAAATACAGCCGACTTCCCTACCAGCTCAGCACTGTTGGTCCGATTAAAGAGCAGATCTCCATCTCGAAGGATGCATTTCTCGACGTCCGCGTGATTAACAGGAAGGAACTTGAGATCCTCTAGATCCAGTTCCCCACCCTGAATATTGCCCATCCTGATCACCGGAACATCGTCGGCGTTCACTTTCGGCGACGTCTTCGCCGAGGTTCCGTACTGAATATCCAGGCAAAGCGACCCTAGGGTGCGCCAAGACCATCCCGGAGGGATCCCATATAGCCCGGTTGCTTCAGGATTCCGAACTTGCGCCCAACGCTTCTTTCCTGCCACGCGCGCAACCTGCTTATCTACTTGTGAGAGGAATTGCGTCACGTCATCTTCACTGCCCGCAGTTCGCCTTTGCCCGCCGATGACAGCACTGACCATCCGCTTACGTAGGGCAAATCCCTTCGACCCCACCATGTTCAGTACCGCGCTTGCCGCGTCGAGCCGAGAGAACTTTTCTTCAAGAGCCTCGACGATGCGGAGCTGCTCGGCAATCGGAGGCACTACGATTGAAGTCTCCAGCAGTCTCTTTCGAGAAACACTTGCCTGGTTAACATGATTATTGAGAACAGACCGAAAGTAATTCGTGGACCACAAGAAATGCAGCTGGACCGCAAGGAACTTTCCATCCAACACGCCAGATCCACGAAGGCGCGTCATGTGATTCGAGTACGCAAGAGGCTCAGGCGAGTCGACCCAGGCGGTCTTCCCTACGAGAACGGGACTGTTTGTGTTGTTGAACAGTACGTCCCCTCTTCGCACACGCCGATCCGAATCGTCTATCACATACCTAGCGTCCTCCTTGTCGAGGACTCCCTCGCGTGTGATATTCATCGGCCTGAGATGCATCACCCCATGATTGTCCCTACTGTGCTTGCCGCTAGAAAACCCAGGTTGCGCCTCAACACCCAGCTCTCCAAGCGTTTTGCGCACCCACCCTTCAGGCAATCCGCGCATTCCCTCACTCAAGCCAATTCTCGATTCAGCTCGTCCAACAGTTCCAGTGCCTGGTTCCTGCCACCAAAGGCATTCGCGAAGCCCGGGCCACCACCTTTTTCGGAGAACGGCATGTGGCCGAAGTCCTCGCGTTCCATGCCCAGGTCGACCACGATCGCGTCCTTGATTCGGCGCAGCCACCACAGCTGGTCATCCGTGAATTGCGCACCCGCCTGGGTCTGCCGCAGCAGCCAACCCTCAAAGCGCTCCTCGACCACGGTACGGTACGGGCGAAGCTGGTCGTCCGCGCCGAGCGTGTAGCGGACGAGGTTCATGAGGTCGCCCAGGCCGGCCGTCTTCGACAGTGATTCGGCCGCCTCGCCGACCAGCTCGTAGTGGTCCCAGATGACCTTCGGTGTCCAGGTCCGCTTGGTCGCCTTGATGGCCGCCATCAGTTCCTTCAGGTGGGCCCGCGCCTCTTGCGGCCGGACCCGCGATCCGCTGCCGAGGATCACCTGGAGGGCGATCGCCTCCGCCGCCGCCTCGTCGCGCTTGCGGCTGTCCAGGAGCTGGCGCCATTCCGCCAGTTCCTTCGCCGCCCGCTCCTCCCTCGGGACCTCGTTCATCTTCAGCGTGACCTCGGTCGTCGCGTCGTACGTGAGGTCGTGCTGCTGCTTGATGCCGATGATCAGCTTCCGCAGTTCCGGGTGGGTGGTCAGGGTCTCGACCGAGTCGTGGACCAGCCGCCGCGCGTGGTCCGCGCCGCCCTCCCGGTATGCCCGGTCCTGGGTGTCGACGTCCACCGCGTCGGTGATCTTCCGGACCATGTCCGCGAGTGGCACCCCGCCCGACGCCTGCTCGATCCGCTGCCGATCCTCCTTGGTGAGCTTGCGGTCGAGCCGGGCCAGCCGGCGCCCGAGCGTCTCGGCCTGTTCGGCCGTCAGCGAGCGACTGCCCGCCTTGTCCATCAGCTTGGTCAGGCTGAGGTTGCCGCCGTCCGGCGGCAGCATCGGGCGGGTGTCGACCAGCGGAGAGGCGGTCACGCCCACCGCATCGACCAGGACGAAACGGTCCTTGGCGAGGTCGGCGGCCGGGTCCGGGGTGATCGCCTTCAGGTCGTCGGCGTCGATCGTGCGGGCGCCGCGTCCCTTCATCTGCTCGAAGAGGACGGGGCTGCGAACGGCCCGCAGGAATATCACGCACTCCAGGGCCTTGACGTCCGTGCCTGTGGCGATCATGTCGACCGTGACGGCGACCCGTAGCAGCGGCGAGTTCCGCAGGTCGTTGACGAGCTGCTCGGGGTCGTCGCCCTTGTCCCGGGAGCGATAGGTGATCTTCTTGGCGAAGGCGTCTCCGCGCCCGAAGACCTCCTTGACCTGCCTCAACACCTCGTCCGCGTGGTCGTCGCTCGCCGCGAAGACCAGCGTCTTGGGCAGTTCGGTCCGGCCCGGGAACCAGCGCTGCCAGTTGTTCTTGTACGCGGTGAGGACGGCCCGAATCTCGTCCTCGGCGATCACTGTGCGGCCGATCTGGCCGACTGTATACGTGAAGTCCTCGTCCAGTTCCTCGTAACGCTGGGCGCGGGTCTTACGGTCGCGGATACGGACCGTCGTTCCCTTGTCGATCTTCGCGCCGCCGTCCTCCCGTATCGAGGAGTCCATGGTGACCACGTCGAAGTCGACGTTGACGCCGTCGGCGACGGCCTGTTCGTAGGTGTACTCGGAGACCATGTTGCCGTCGAAGAAGCCCTTGGTCTGGCGGGTCGGGGTGGCGGTGAGGCCGACCAGGTGGGCGTCGAAGTAGTCCAGGACACCGCGCCACAGGCCGTAGATGGAGCGGTGACACTCATCGATGACGATCAAGTCGAAGGACTCGATCGGGACGGCCGGGTTGTACTCGACGGTGACCGGGCGGTCGGTCATGTAGTTCTCGTCGAGGGTGGAGGAGTCCTCGCGGTCCTCTGCCTCGGCGGTGTCCTCCAGCGGCTCCCCCTTGAGGAGCGCGTACATGCGCTGGATGGTGGAGACGACGACGGAGGACGTCTCCTGGAGACCGGACCGGCCGAGCGAGTCGACGTTGTAGAGGTCGGTGAACTTGCGGTTCTCGTCCGGTGTCTTGTAGCGGTCGAACTCGGCCTTGGCCTGGCGGCCGAGGTTGTTGCGGTCGACGAGGAAGAGGATGCGGCGCGCACGCGCGTGCTTGAGCAGCCGGTACGACTCGGTGACTGCGGTGTAGGTTTTGCCCGCGCCGGTGGCCATCTGGATCAGCGCGCGCGGCTTGTCCTGAGCGAGTGAACTCTCCAGGCCGACGACCGCCTCTTCCTGCGCGGTACGCAGGTCGTGCGACTCCAATACCGGCAGCGCGGTGCGCAGGGCGGCCCGGAAGGTGGGGGTGTCCGGGTGCTCGGTGGCGCGCTTCATCCAGGCCGCGAAGGACTCCGGGCGGTGGAAGGCGAAGACCGGGCGGGAGCGGGCGTGCGGGTCGAGGCGGTTGAGGAAGAACGTCTCGGCGCCGGTGGTGGCATAGCGAAAGGCGAAGGGTTCCTGCTCACGCCAGACCGCCATGGAGTGTTCCTTGAGAACGCCGCCCGCATACCGCTCGTTCTGCGCGAGGGCGCCGGCCAGGGCTGTGCCCTCGCGCTTGGCCTCGATGACACCGACGATCATGCCATCGACGTAGAGAACGTAGTCGGCACGGCCGGTGGCCAGGGTGAACTCGCGGACCGCGACGCCCTGCGAGGCGAGCGGGTTGAGGTCGCCGTAGTTCTGGACCGTCCAGCCCGCCTGGGTGAGCATCTCGTCGATGCGGACGCGGGCCTGCACCTCGTTGAGCGGCTCGGGCTTCTGAGCGCGCTCGACGATCGCCTCACGGGCATTGACGGTGACCGGCCGGGGCTTGAGGCGCGCCTGGTCATAACGGTCCTGGTAAGCACGCCGGAGCCGCTCGATTTCGTCCCGGTGTCGGGCTACCTCCGCCTCGGACTCGGCACGGGCCCGCTCGGCCGCCTCGGTCAGCCGCTCGGCCTCCTCCCGGCCACGTCGCTCGGCCTCCAACCGGTCACCGAATTGGCTGAGGCGGGTTTGAGACTCGGCGAGAGTGCGCCGGTAGTGACCGAGCGCCTCGCGGAGCTCGGCCAGCTCGGCGGATCCGCCCGCCACCTCGCTCGGCAGCTGGGGCGGTACGAACGCGGCGATCTCTCGTACGTTGTCGATCGCGCGGGAGAAGAACTGGCCGAGTTGGAAGCAGAGTTCGACGGCCTTGAGGGCCTTGCTGGTGTCGAAGAGATGGTTGTGCGCGGCGTCGTTGCGGCCACGGCGGAGGGTGTCGAAGGCATCTCTGGTGCGGCCGGGGAGCAGGCCGGCGCGCTGGAGCCCAGCCAGTCGGTCGACCTGCCGGGTTCCCTCGATGCGCACCCCGGCCCGCTGCACCAGCTCCGCGGCGAGCAACTCGCCGAACTGGCCGGAGGCGACGTACGAGACGTTGGGGTTGGTGAAGACGGACTGCTCGGCCTGCGCGCCGTAGATCGCCAACAGGGGCTGCATCGCGTAGAGCCGCCCGAAGTTGGGCGATTTGCGAGCCGCTGCTTTCAGCTGCTCCGGGACTTGCTCACGATGTCGTGCCTGCCCGCTCATACCCGCCCTCCTCGACCAGGCCACATCCGGCCCTCACCTGTGACAAGACCTCTCAGCTTATGCCTAACCGTGTGCTCGGCTCTGGCAAATGAACCGATCACGACAAGATCGACGGCCCTCCGGAGCAGCGTCCAGCGCCCATTGCGCCGTCCGACCCTCGCCGGAGCCGCAGAAGGGCCCGTCTTATGTTGACGGGCCCCTCTTGACCTGCACCTCTACAGAGCAGGAATTTTGATTGAAATTTCAATTAAACATTGAAGCGGAACTCCACCACATCCCCGTCCTGCATCACATACTCCTTGCCCTCCATCCGCGCCTTCCCCTTCGCGCGGGCCTCGGCCACCGAGCCGGTTTCCACCAGGTCGGCGAAGGAGATGACCTCGGCCTTGATGAAGCCCTTCTGGAAGTCGGTGTGGATGACACCGGCGGCCTCGGGGGCGGTGGCGCCCTTCTTGATCGTCCAGGCGCGGGATTCCTTCGGGCCGGCCGTGAGGTAGGTCTGGAGGCCGAGGGTGTTGAAGCCGACGTGGGCGAGGGTGGCGAGGCCGGGCTCTTCCTGGCCCACGGACTGGAGGAGTTCCAGGGCCTCGTCCTCGTCGAGCTCGGCGAGGTCCGCCTCGAGCTTGGCGTTCAGGAAGATCGCCTCGGCGGGGGCGACCAGGGCGCGCTGCTCGTTCTTGAAGTCCTCGTCCGTCAGCTCGTCCTCGTCGACGTTGAAGACGTAGAGGAAGGGCTTCGTGGTGAGCAGGTGCAGGTCGTGCAGGAGCTCGGCGCGCTCGCTGCCCTGGACCACTCCGTGCGTGAAGAGCGTGTCGCCCTTCTCCAGGATCTCCTTGGCCTCCTCGACGGCCTTGACCTTGGGCGCGATGTCCTTCTTGATGCGCGACTCCTTCTGGAGACGCGGCAGGACCTTCTCGATCGTCTGGAGGTCCGCGAGGATCAGCTCGGTGTTGATCGTCTCGATGTCGTCCTTCGGCGAGACCTTGCCGTCGACGTGCACGACGTTCTCGTCCTTGAAGGCACGGATGACCTGGCAGATCGCGTCGGACTCGCGGATGTTCGCGAGGAACTTGTTGCCCAGGCCCTCGCCCTCGGAGGCGCCGCGCACGATGCCGGCGATGTCCACGAAGTCGACGGTCGCCGGGAGGACCCGCTGCGAGGAGAAGACCTCGGCCAGCTTGGTCAGACGGGGGTCCGGGACGCCGACCACACCCACGTTGGGCTCGATCGTGGCGAACGGGTAGTTGGCCGCGAGCACGTCGTTCTTGGTCAGGGCGTTGAACAGGGTCGACTTGCCGACATTCGGCAGACCGACGATTCCGATCGTGAGCGACACGTTACGACTTCCCGTAGGTGGAGGGGCCAGGAGGGCCAGGGGACCGGCCGATCCCCCAGTTTACGGCGTGCCGCGCCCGGCCCAGGCGGTCGCGTCGAACGTCCGGGCAAGCTCTGTCCAACGGCGTGTCTCAGGCGCGATTGGGCACATAAACAGACCTAAGTTGGTCCAGTGGAGCAACACAGGACGCGACCCCCGCAGCACGGACCGCGACGCGGCACGCCCAGAGCACCACTGCCGCCGCAGACAAGACGCCGCCCCGAGGGCATGCGCCGGCCCGCCCAGGGGGCGCCCCGCCCGGCGGGTCAGGGGCAGCGCATGCCGCAACCCCGACTCACCGGGCTCGGCGGCGGGCTGTTCTGCGGCGCGGTGATGTTCCTGCTGGGCTGTCTGGACGCGCTGCTGTTCGGTGGATCCCCGGCGGTGTACGGCGTGCTGTTCCTGCCCGTGTGCGCGCTCACCGCGCTGTGGGTGCGCGGGGGCGATCTGATGACCGCGCCCGTGGTGGTCCCGATCGCCTTCGCCGTGGGGCTGCTGCCCGTCGCCGAGGGCGGCGGCGGGACCGCCGGGCAGCTGATGGGCCTGGTGACCTCGCTCGCCACGCAGGCCGGGTGGCTGTACGGCGGGACGCTCGTCGCCGGTGTGATCGTGCTCGTCCGCAGGGTCCGGCTGATCAGACGCCGACGACGGACCTGAGCCGCCGGTCAGTCCTGCTTCGCCGCGTGCATGGCCGCCCCGACGATCCCCGCGTTGTTCTGGAGCTGCGCGGGGATCATCTCCGCCCTGATGCCCTCGATGAGATGCAGGAACTTGTCGGACTTACGGCTCACCCCGCCGCCGATGATGAACAGCTCGGGGGAGAACAGCATCTCGACGTGCGCGAGGTACTTCTGGACCCGGCGGGCCCAGTGCTCCCACGTCAGGTCGTTGTCCTCCTTGGCCTTGCTGGAGGCGCGCTTCTCCGCGTCGTGGCCGTGCAGCTCGAGGTGGCCCAGCTCGGTGTTCGGGACCAGGGTGCCGTCCACGAACAGGGCGCTCCCGATGCCCGTGCCGAAGGTCAGCAGGATGACCGTGCCCTTGCGGTCCCGGCCGGCGCCGAAGTTCATCTCGGCCACGCCGGCCGCGTCCGCGTCGTTGACCACCGTGACGTCGTGACCGCCGAGGCGGCCGCTGAACAACGCGCGCGCGTCCGTGTCGATCCAGCTCTTGTCCACGTTGGCCGCCGTGCGGATCGTGGCACCGCCGGTGACCACGCCCGGGAACGTGAGCCCGACCGGGCCCGTCCAGCCGAAGTGCTCGACGACCTCCTTCACGCCGTCGGCCACCTTGTCGGGCGTCGCCGGGTGCGGAGTGAGCACCTTGAAGCGCTCCTCCGCCAAATCGCCCCGCTCCAGGTCCACAGGAGCGCCCTTGATCCCGGATCCGCCGATGTCCACGCCGAAGATCTGCATGTCTCCACGTTACGACGTGCGACTGACAGTCACGCCCGGAACGTACCGGCGGTCACGCTTCCGCCGTACCCGATCCGCCGCGCCCGGCGACCAGTGCCGCCGCCTCGTCGCGCAGGTCACGGCGCAGTTCCTTGGGCAGGGAGAAGGTGATCGACTCCTCGGCCGCCTTCACGATCTCCACATCGGCGTAGCCGCGCGCGGAGAGCCATTCCAGGACCTGCTCGACGAGGACCTCCGGGACGGAGGCGCCCGAGGTGACGCCGACCGTGGTCACGCCCTCCAGCCAGCTCTCGTCGATCTCGTCGGCGAAGTCCACCAGGTGGGCGTCGCGGGCGCCGGCCAGTTTGGCGACCTCGACCAGCCGCACGGAGTTCGAGGAGTTGCGGGAACCGACGACGATGACGAGCTCGGCCTCGGCGCCCATCTGCTTCACCGCGAGCTGACGGTTCTGCGTGGCGTAGCAGATGTCGTCGCTCGGCGGGCTGATGAGCTGCGGGAACTTCTCCTTGAGGGCGTCCACCGTCTCCATCGTCTCGTCCACGGAGAGCGTGGTCTGCGACAGCCAGACGATCTTGGAGGGGTCGCGGACCTCCACCTTGGCGACGTCCTCGGGGCCGTCGACGAGCTGGATGTGGTCGGGGGCCTCGCCGGAGGTGCCGATGACCTCCTCGTGGCCCTCGTGGCCGATCAGGAGGATGTCGTAGTCCTCGTTGGCGAAGCGGATGGCTTCCTTGTGGACCTTGGTGACCAGCGGGCAGGTCGCGTCGATGGTGGCGAGGCGGCCGCGCTCGGCCTCCTCGTGCACGACGGGGGCGACGCCGTGCGCGGAGAACATGACGATGTTCCCGGGCGGCACCTCCTCCGTGCGCTCCACGAAGATCGCGCCCTTCTTCTCCAGGGTCTGCACGACGTACTTGTTGTGGACGATCTCGTGCCGGACGTAGACCGGCGCCCCGTACTGTTCGAGGGCTTTCTCGACGGCGATCACGGCGCGGTCCACACCCGCGCAGTAGCCACGGGGGGCGGCGAGCAGGACACGGCGGCCAGGCGAAGCAGTCATGCTCCCCATCGTAAGGGCGCGGGTGGAACCCGGGTTCCGGGCGGGCCCGACGACCGCCACGCGCGCCGTCGGGCACGGGCCGCGTTGTCACAACCGGCCGATACGCTCGGGCGCATGGCTGTGAACACGTCCGCGGAGACTCCGCTGCCCGTCGGCGAGGTGTCGCGGCTCATCGGTGGCTGGATCGACCGGCTCGGGGCGGTGTGGGTCGAGGGGCAGATCACGCAGTTGTCGCGGCGGCCGGGCGCCGGGGTGGTGTTTCTGACGTTGCGTGACCCTTCGCACGACATCTCGGTCGGCGTCACCTGCTACCGGCAGGTCTTCGACGCCGTCGCGGACGTCGTGGGCGAGGGCGCCCGGGTCGTCGTCCACGCGAAGCCCGAGTGGTACGCCCCGAGGGGGCAGCTGTCGCTGCGGGCCGCCGAGATACGGCCGGTGGGCGTCGGGGAGCTGCTGGCCCGGCTGGAGCAGCTCAAGAAGTCGCTCGCGGCGGAGGGGCTCTTCGCCGCGGAGCGGAAGAAGCCGCTGCCGTTCCTGCCCCAGCTCGTCGGGCTGGTCTGCGGCCGGGCCTCCGCGGCCGAGCGGGACGTCCTGGAGAACGCCCGCCACCGCTGGCCCGCCGTCCGCTTCGAGGTGCGCAACGTCCCGGTGCAGGGGGTGTACGCGGTCCCGCAGGTCGTGGGCGCGGTGCAGGAGCTCGACGGGATGCCGGACGTCGATGTGATCATCGTCGCGCGCGGCGGCGGCAGTGTGGAGGACCTGCTGCCCTTCTCCGACGAGCAGCTCGTGCGCGCGGTGGCCGCCTGTCGTACGCCGGTGGTGTCCGCCATCGGGCACGAGCCGGACAACCCGCTGCTCGACCATGTCGCCGACCTGAGGGCCTCGACTCCGACGGACGCGGCCAAGAGGGTCGTGCCGGACGTCGGCGAGGAGCTGGAGCGGGTGCGCATGCTGCGCGACCGGGCGCGGCGGTGCGCGCGGGCCCTTGTCGAGCGGGAGGAGCGGGGCCTGGCCCACACGCTCGCCCGGCCCTCGATGGAGGATCCGCACCGCATGATCGAGGTGCGCGAGGAGCAGGTCACGTCGCTGGCCGAGCGCTCCCGGCGCACCCTCGGGCATCTGCTCGACCGCGCGGAGTCGGAGCTTTCGCACACGCACGCGCGCGTGGTGGCCCTCTCCCCCGCGGCGACGCTCAAGCGCGGGTACGCGGTGCTCCAGCGGTCCGACGGCCACGCGGTGCGCGGCCCGGACGAGGTGACGGCGGGCGAGGCGCTGCGGGCCCGGGTCGCCGCGGGCGAGTTCTCCGTACGCGTCGACTCCCCGGACGAAGACGATTCTCAAGGTGAAGAGGTGGATGGATGACCGGCAATACCGGCAACGTCGACGAGGCGCTCGGTTACGAGCAGGCGCGGGACGAGCTGATCGAGGTCGTACGGCGGCTGGAGGCGGGCGGTTCGACACTGGAGGAGTCCCTGGCACTGTGGGAGCGCGGTGAGACGCTGGCCAAGGTGTGCCGGCGCTGGCTCGAGGGGGCGCGGGCCCGGCTGGACGCCGCGCTGGCCGAGGAGGACGCGGCCGAGGAGTCGGACCAGGGCGACGGACGGATGTGAAGCGGGTCACCGCACCCCACCCTTAGTTGAAGGTTGAACTTCATCGGCGTACCTTGAGGCGTGTAAGCCGGGTCCGGCATTCCGGGACCGGACACGCATTCAAGGAAGTTCCCCCCATGTCTCTCGTTCTTGACCCCGCCGCCCAGGACCTGCTGTTCCGCGAGGCCCGCACCGCCAACACGTTCACCGACGAGCCGGTGACCGAGGAGCAGGTCCAGGCGATCTACGACCTCGTCAAGTACGGCCCGACCGCCTTCAACCAGTCCCCGCTGCGCATCACCCTGGTCCGCTCCCCCGAGGCCCGTGAGCGGCTGGTCAAGCACATGTCCGAGGGCAACCAGCCGAAGACGGCCACCGCGCCGCTGGTCGCGATCCTCTCCGCGGACAACGAGTTCCACGAGGAGCTGCCGGCCCTCTTCCCGCACTTCCCGGCCGCCAAGGACGCCTTCTTCTCCGAGCGCCCGGTCCGCGAGGGTTCCGCCGCGATGAACGCCGCCCTCCAGGCCGCGTACTTCATCATCGGCGTCCGCGCGGCCGGCCTGGCCGCCGGCCCGATGACCGGACTCGACTTCGCGGGCGTCCGCAAGGAGTTCCTGGACGGCGACCACACCCCGCTGATGGTCGTCAACATCGGCAAGCCGGGCGAGGCCGCCTGGTTCCCGCGCTCGCCGCGCCTGGCGTACGACGACGTCGTCACCACCGTCTGACACTCCCAGAGACCGAGAAGAGGCCCCCGCCAACGGCGTCGGGGGCCTCTTCTCATGCGGTCTTCGGCTCACGCGGTCCTGCTCACGCGGTCTTCGGCTCACGCCATCTTCAGCGCTTCCGCCATCTTCACCAGCTGCGCGAACGGCGCCGTGCCCGCCACCACCGTCGTGGAGCCGGGCGTGTCCTCAAGCACGAGGGCGTCGTAGCGGCCACCCGTGTAGCGCGTCCAGGTGCGGTCGCCGAGCTTCTCGGTGACCTTGGTCGCCTTCGCGCCCTGGCTGGCCGTGTCGATGAACTCCGCGCGCTTCTGAGTGGACTGCTCGATCTGCACGTACTCACCGTCGGGGTTCTGGAAGCCCAGGTGCCAGCGGTCGGAGTTCGCCCCCTGGAAACGCACGGAGGTCGCCTTCCAGGTGCCCGGCAGGCCCTCGGGCGCGGCCACCGGGTAGTCCGCCGCACGGCGGGCGGTGGACAGCTCCACCTGGTAGTCCACCCGCTGGAGGTCGGGAGCGCGGTCCTCGTGCGGAATGAAGAAGTACACGAAACCCGCCGCGACCCCGATGAGGCCCAGGGAGAGAATCATGTCCCGGACCGTCTTCTGCTTGCCGTTCGAACCTGCCACGCCCCCTATCGTCGCAGGTGCCCGGTGCGCTCATCCGTGGGGGCCCCTGCTCATTTTGTCAGCCTAACGATAGAGTCGTGAGGGAACCCTCATCCGGCCGTCGTCGTATCAGAAAGGTGCGCTCCGATGACCGAGAATCATCACCTGCCGTCCGAGCTCGAAGTACCCTCCGAGGCTCCCGACCGCAACCTCGCCCTGGAACTCGTCCGGGTGACCGAGGCCGCCGCGATGGCTGCCGGCCGCTGGGTCGGGCGCGGCGACAAGAACGGCGCCGACGGCGCCGCGGTGCGCGCCATGCGAACCCTGGTCCACACCGTGTCGATGAACGGCGTCGTCGTCATCGGCGAAGGTGAGAAGGACGAGGCGCCGATGCTCTTCAACGGGGAGCGGGTCGGTGACGGGACCGGGCCCGAGTGCGACATCGCCGTGGACCCGATCGACGGCACCACACTGACCGCCAAGGGCATGCCGAACGCCATCGCGGTCCTGGCCGCGGCCGACCGCGGCTCGATGTTCGACCCGTCCGCCGTCTTCTACATGGACAAACTGGTCACCGGGCCCGAGGCCGCCGACTTCGTCGACATCGACGCCCCCGTGGCCGTCAACATCCGCCGGATCGCCAAGGCCAAGCGGTCGGCGCCCGAGGACGTCACCGTCGTCATCCTCGACCGGCCGCGGCACGAGGGCATCATCAAGGAGGTGCGGGAGGCCGGCGCCCGCATCAAGCTGATCTCCGACGGCGATGTCGCCGGCTCGATCTACGCGCTGCGCGAGGGCACCGGCGTGGACCTGCTGCTCGGCGTCGGCGGTACGCCGGAGGGCATCATCTCGGCCTGCGCCGTGAAGTGCCTCGGCGGCACCATCCAGGGCAAGCTGTGGCCCAAGGACGACGAGGAGCGGCAGCGGGCCATCGACGCCGGGCACGACCTCGACCGGGTCCTCACCACGGACGACCTGGTCTCCGGCGACAACGTCTTCTTCGTCGCCACCGGCATCACCGACGGCGAGCTGCTGCGCGGTGTGCGCTACCGCGGCGACGCGGCGACCACGGACTCGATCGTGATGCGCTCGAAGTCGGGCACGGTCCGCCGGATCGACTCCGAGCACCGGCTGCGCAAGCTGCGCGCCTACAGCGCCGTCGACTTCGACCGCGCGAAGTAGCCCGGTCGGAGTCACAGGGCAACACAAGGGGCGCCCCCGGTGCGGCGGGGGCGCTCTGTCGTGTCCGCCCGCCAGGGATGCCCGGCCAGGGCCGGGGCTGTCCGGCCGGGGCTGTCGGGCCGGCTATCCGGCCGCGGCTATCCGGCCGGCCGTGCTCGTCTTCTGGAGTTCCAGGTCGCGGCGGCGGCGCCGGGCGAGGACCACGCGGCGCTCGGCGGCGGTGAGGCCGCCCCAGACGCCGTACGGCTCGGGCTGGAGCAACGCGTGCTCGCGGCACTCGACCATCACTGGACAACGGGCACAGACCCGCTTGGCCGCCTCCTCGCGGGACAGCCGGGCAGCGGTCGGTTCCTTGGACGGCGCAAAGAACAGGCCCGCCTCGTCACGGCGGCACACCGCCTCGGTGTGCCAGGGCGCGTCCTGGTCCCTGTCCCGCGGCGGCACCCGCTGGGACGGAACGGCTGCTACCTGCAAGGACGAATGCGGCGGATGCGGCACGGGTCTACTCCTGACGACGGATTCGCGAGCGAGAGACGATGCAGCAGCCCTACCCGCTGTGCGCGCGCCTATGCACAGCGTTCCCAACCCCAAGAGCGCGGCGGCTTGTTCACGACCCCGCGCGGCGGCCCGAGCGGACACCGGGAAACTCCGCATCCGGCCCGTTTGCGCCCGCTCACCGACCGTCGCACCACGGTCAGCGGTCGAGGTGCTTGCGCAGCTTTCTGTCGACCTTCCGCTGAACACGGTCGAGGATGTCCGCGACGACCTTTCCGCGCCGCGGCCGGGCCTCCACATTGCCCAGCACGGCCCACCCGTCCACGTAGACCACCGGAGCCTCGGACTCGACCGAATCCAGTGTGTCCACCTCGAAGTTGCCGAGGACACCGCCGCCCGTACCGCGCAGCGACACGTTCTCCGGCACCCGGATCTGAACGTCGCCGAAGACCGAAACCGCCTTGATCACAACCTGCTGGTACTCGAAGATCGCCTCGCTGAGGTCGATCTCCACCGAGCCGAACACGGCATACGCGTGCAGGCGGCGGCCGGCGCGCCAGCGCCCCCGGCGCACGGCGCTGCTGAACACCGCGACCACGCTGGCGTCCGCCTCGGCCGGTATCGCGCCCGGCGCCGGACGCGGCGGCACGGGCGTGTAGGCCGGGGCGTGTGCGCGCTCATGGGCGGCGGGCAGGTCCCGTATGAAGACCTCCAGCTCGCCGACCGTCTTCGCGTTCAGCACCCCCTCCACGCGCTCGGCGTGCTCGTCGGGGGTCAGGCGCCCTTCGGCGAGGGCGTCGCGCAGGATGTCGGCGATACGGTCACGGTCGGCGTCCGAGGCGCGCAGCTCCGCGTGCTCGGCGGGCTCCGCATGCTTCTGTAGGTCCACGAGAGCAGCGTAGCGAAACGCGATAGATCGCGACTAGGGGTGTGGACACCTGCGTGTGTCGTGTGCCGTGTGCACGCGGGCGCCGCGTGAACTGAGCCTTACCTCACAAGCTCGCGTTCCGCGGCAGGTTCTACCCTGGGACGGCTCGTCCGTGCCGACGGGCCGCCGTCTGTCTAGTGAGGAATGTGGGCAACGATGCCTGAGTTCGCGTACACCGACCTGCTCCCCATGGGAGAGGACACCACCCCGTACCGGCTGGTGACCTCCGAGGGTGTCTCCACCTTCGAGGCCGACGGGCGCACGTTCCTCAGGGTGGAGCCGGAGGCGCTGCGCAAGCTGGCCGCCGAGGCCATCCACGACATCCAGCACTATCTGCGCCCGGCCCACCTGGCCCAGCTGCGCCGCATCATCGACGACCCCGAGGCGTCGGGCAACGACAAGTTCGTCGCCCTCGACCTGCTGAAGAACGCGAACATCGCGGCCGCCGGCGTGCTCCCGATGTGCCAGGACACCGGCACGGCGATCGTCATGGGCAAGCGCGGCCAGAACGTCCTCACCGAGGGCCAGGACGAGAAGCACCTGTCGCACGGCATCTACGACGCCTACACCAAGCTCAACCTGCGGTACTCGCAGATGGCTCCGCTCACCATGTGGGAGGAGAAGAACACCGGCTCCAACCTCCCGGCTCAGGTCGAGCTGTACGCCACCGACGGCGGCGCGTACAAGTTCCTGTTCATGGCGAAGGGCGGCGGCTCCGCCAACAAGTCCTTCCTCTACCAGGAGACCAAGGCCGTCCTGAACGAGGCCTCCATGATGAAGTTCCTGGAGGCGAAGATCCGCTCGCTCGGTACGGCGGCCTGTCCGCCGTACCACCTGGCGATCGTCGTCGGCGGCACCTCCGCGGAGTACGCGCTGAAGACCGCGAAGTACGCCTCCGCGCACTACCTGGACGAGGTTCCCGGCGAGGGGTCCGAGCTGGGGCACGGCTTCCGGGACAAGGAGCTCGAGGAGAAGGTCTTCGAGCTCACCCAGAAGATCGGCATCGGCGCGCAGTTCGGCGGCAAGTACTTCTGCCACGACGTCCGGGTGATCCGGCTGCCCCGGCACGGCGCCTCCTGCCCGGTCGCCATCGCGGTGTCCTGCTCCGCCGACCGGCAGGCCGTCGCGAAGATCACCGCCGAGGGTGTCTTCCTGGAGCAGCTGGAGACGGACCCGGCGCGGTTCCTGCCGGAGACCACCGACGAGCAGCTCGACGCGTCCGACGACGACGTCGTCCGGATCGACCTGAACCAGCCGATGGACGACATCCTCGCCGAGCTGACCAAGTACCCGGTCAAGACCCGGCTGTCGCTCACCGGGCCGCTGGTCGTGGCGCGTGACATCGCGCACGCCAAGATCAAGGAGCGGCTGGACGCCGGCGAGGACATGCCGCAGTACCTGAAGGACCACCCGGTGTACTACGCGGGTCCGGCCAAGACGCCCGAGGGTTACGCCTCCGGTTCCTTCGGGCCGACCACGGCCGGGCGCATGGACTCCTACGTGGAGCAGTTCCAGGCGGCGGGCGGCTCCCGGGTGATGCTGGCCAAGGGCAACCGGAGCAAGCAGGTCACCGACGCGTGCGGTACGCACGGCGGCTTCTACCTCGGGTCGATCGGCGGACCGGCCGCTCGGCTCGCGCAGGACTGCATCAAGAAGGTCGAGGTCGTCGAGTACGAGGAGCTCGGCATGGAGGCGGTCTGGAAGATCGAGGTCGAGGACTTCCCGGCGTTCGTCGTCGTGGACGACAAGGGCAACGACTTCTTCCAGGATCCCGCCCCGGCGCCGACGTTCACCTCGATCCCGGTGCGGGGGCCCGGGCTCGCGTAGTGCCTTGCGGGCGGCCGGGGGCGGTCGGGAATGGATCGCACCCCCGCCGCCCCCGGCCCCCGGAACAACTGCCGCGCCCCCGTCGCTGTACCCGGCATGAGCGAATACCGCATCGAGCACGATTCCATGGGCGAGGTCCGTGTCCCCGCGAGCGCCAAGTGGCGGGCGCAGACACAGCGGGCCGTCGAGAACTTCCCGGTGTCCGGGCAGCGGATCGAGCGGGCCCACATCGAGGCACTCGCGCGCATCAAGGGGGCCGCGGCGAAGGTGAACGCCGGGCTCGGGGTGCTCGACCAGGACGTGGCCGGGGCGATTCAGGAGGCCGCGCTGGAGGTGGCCGAGGGGAAGTGGGACGAGCACTTCCCGGTGGACGTGTTCCAGACGGGGTCGGGGACCTCGTCCAACATGAACACCAACGAGGTCGTCGCCACGCTGGCGAGCGAGCGGCTCGGGCGGGACGTGCACCCCAACGATCATGTCAACGCCTCGCAGTCCTCCAACGACGTCTTCCCGTCGTCCATCCACATCGCCGCCACCGCCGCCGTCACCCGTGACCTGGTCCCCGCCCTGGAGCACCTCGCTGGTGCCCTGGAGGGCAAGGGCGGGGAGTTCGCGGACGTCGTGAAGTCGGGGCGGACCCATCTGATGGACGCGACTCCCGTGACCCTGGGGCAGGAGTTCGGCGGATACGCGGCTCAGGTGCGGTACGGCGTGGAGCGGCTGCGGGCCTCCCTGCCGCGGCTGGCCGAGCTGCCGCTGGGCGGTACCGCGGTCGGCACCGGGATCAACACCCCGCCCGGGTTCTCCGCCGCCGTGATCGAGGAGGTGGCACGGGCCACGGGGCTGCCGCTGACCGAGGCGCGCGATCACTTCGAGGCGCAGGGTGCGCGGGACGCGATCGTCGAGACCAGCGGGCAGCTGCGGACCATCGCGGTCGGGCTGACGAAGATCGCCAACGATCTGCGGTGGATGGCGTCGGGTCCGCGGACCGGGCTCGCCGAGATCCGGCTCCCCGACCTCCAGCCCGGCTCCTCGATCATGCCCGGCAAGGTCAACCCGGTCGTCCCGGAGGCCGTCCTGATGGTCTGCGCGCAGGTCATCGGCAACGACGTGACCATCACCACCGCCGGTGCCGCCGGGAACTTCGAGCTGAACGTGATGCTGCCGGTGATCGCGAAGAACGTGCTGGAGTCGGTCCGGCTGCTCGCCAACGTGTCGCGGCTGCTGGCCGACCGGACCGTCGACGGGATCACCGCCGACCGGGAGCGGGCCCGCGAGTACGCCGAGTCGTCACCCTCGGTGGTGACCCCGCTCAACAAGTACATCGGGTACGAGGAGGCCGCGAAGGTGGCCAAGAAGGCGCTCGCGGAACGCAAGACGATCCGTCAGGTCGTGCTGGAGAACGGGTATGTGGAGCGTGGCCTGCTGACCGCGGAGCAGCTCGACGCGGCGCTGGACGTGCTGCGCATGACTCGCCCCTGACACCGCAGAACCGTGACGCGCATCGCGGCGTCGTATGCCTGTGACTCTAATATCTGTGCATGGCAGACGGTGAAGCGGTGAGAGGCGTGTCACAAGAGGCAGGTTTCTGGGAAGCCGGCGGCCACATCCTGTGGCGCTACCGGGAGAACGCCGGCGAGCGCTTGCACATCGCGCGCCCCGTCACGGTCGTACGGGACGACGAGGAGGTGCTCGCCGTGTGGCTGGCGCCGGGAACCGAGTGCGTGAAGCCGGTGCTCGCCGACGGCACCCCGGTGCATGTGGAGCCTCTGGAGTCCCGCTACACCAAGCCGCGCACCGTGCAGCGGGACCGCTGGTTCGGCACCGGCGTGCTCAAGCTGGCCCGGCCCGGCGAGCCCTGGTCGGTGTGGCTGTTCTGGGATCCGGGCTGGCGGTTCAAGAACTGGTACGTCAATCTTGAGCAGCCGCTGTCACGTTGGGACGGCGGGGTGGACTCCGAGGACTGGTTTCTGGACATCTCCGTCCACCCGGACCGCAGTTGGCACTGGCGGGACGAGGACGAGTTCGCGCAGGCCCAGCGCGACGGGCTGATGGACGCCGAGCTCGCCGAACAGGTACGTGCGGCGGGCCGGGCCGCGGTGGAGGTGATCGGCGCCTGGGGGCCTCCGTTCAGCGAAGGCTGGCAGCACTGGCGCCCGGATCCGTCCTGGGCTGTACCTTCACTCCCGGAGGACTGGGACCGCACGCGCGCGCACGTGTCCCCATGAGACCCTTGCCGCGCCCCCGGGCTGCAACCGTAGGATCGTCCTCCGCAAGGACGCGCAGTACAACTCCCAGGACATGAGCCAGGCTTGACCGAACGTCACCGAGGGGCGGCAGGACGTGAGCGAGGGGCACGAGGGCAACACCACAGGAACAACCTCTGATCACGCGGGGATTCCGTTCCCGGGGCACGTATTGCGGGTATCGGGATTTCGGCGGGACCGACTGCGCGCGCGGTGCGCGGCCCCGGACGGATGGATTCGACGCACGTGACGGAGCACCCCACGTCCTATGAGCGCCCCAAGCCGGGCGCGGACCCCGCGGAGCACCGCGGGGCGCTCCTGCGTTCCCCGAACCCGCTCGGCACCAGCGCCTTACCCGCACAGGCGCGGGCCGGCGAGACGCCCCCCTCGCCGGGTACGGCCGTGCCCTGCGGCAAGGAGCCGACGGCACGGGGGCCCGAGCACGCCCAGCCGGCCGCCGCCGAGCCCGACCCGCACCGCCCGAGGCCCACACCCCCGCCGGACGGCATCCCGGTGCAGCCCGGCGCCGAGCAGGACCGCGGCGTCGGCCCCCAGGACCGCCGTACCGGCCGCGGGCTGCCACCGGGCCGGCCGACGCCGATGCGGCGGGACGGGGACCGGCTGCGGTTCGTGGGCGCGGCCACCCGGCGGATCGCGCGCGGGATCGACCTGGACGAGATCGTGATGGGCCTGTGCCGGGCGACCGTGCCGACCTTCTCGGACGCGATCCTGGTCTATCTGCGCGACCCGCTGCCGGTCGGCGACGAGCGGCCCACCGGGCCCGTGGTGCTGCGGCTGCGCCGTACGGACCGGATCCCGGAGGAGCGCGACAGCGAGAGCGGCTTCCCGCCGTTGCAGCTCCCGGAGACGGACCCGGCGGAGTCGGCCGGCCTTTCGGAGCTGTCCTCGCTGACCGCCGAACTGTGCGAGGTGCGGCCCGGCGGCGCGCTGAACGAGGTGCTGCGCGGGGTGCGACCGGTGTTCGCCGACGCGCCCGCCGCGCGTGCCGCGCTGCCCGAACTCCTCGGCGAGGGCGGCGAGTCCGTGGTCCCGGCCGGACAGCGCGCGATCCTCGCCCCGCTGCGCGGCCGCCGCCGGGTCATCGGTGCCGCGCTGTTCCTGCGTCGACCCGAGCGGCCCGCCTTCGAGGCGGACGACCTGCTGGTCGCCGCCCAGCTGGCCACGCACAGCGCGCTGGGAATCGACAAGGCGGTGCTGTACGGCCGGGAGGCGTACATCGCCGACGAGCTCCAGCGCACCATGCTCCCGGAGACCCTGCCCCGCCCGACGGGCGTACGCCTGGCCTCCCGCTATCTGCCCGCGGCCGAGACCGCCCGGGTGGGCGGCGACTGGTACGACGCCATTCCGCTGCCCGGCAGCCGGGTCGCGCTGGTCGTCGGCGACGTCATGGGCCACTCCATGACGTCCGCCGCGATCATGGGGCAGCTGCGCACCACCGCGCAGACCCTGGCCGGGCTCGACCTGCCGCCGCAGGAGGTGCTGCACCACCTGGACGAGCAGGCCCAGCGGCTGGGCACCGACCGGATGGCGACCTGTCTGTACGCGGTCTACGACCCGGTCTCGCACCGCATCACCATAGCCAACGCCGGCCACCCGCCGCCCGTCCTGCTGCACCTGGGCGGACGGGCCGAGGTGCTGCGGGTGCCGCCGGGCGCGCCCATCGGTGTCGGAGGCGTCGACTTCGAGGCCGTGGAGCTGGACGCGCCCGCCGGGGCCACGCTGCTCCTCTACACCGACGGCCTGGTGGAGTCCCGGCTGCGGGACGTGTGGACCGGCATAGAGCAGCTGCGCGAGAAGCTCGCCGCGACCGCGCGGCTGACCGGTCCCGATCACCCGCCGCCGCTCGAGGCGCTGTGCGACGAGGTACTGGACATGCTCGGTCCCGGCGACCGGGACGACGACATCGCGCTGCTCGCCGCCCGTTTCGACGGGATCGCGCCGAGCGATGTGGCGTACTGGTTCCTGGAGCCGGAGGACGCGGCTCCGGGCCGGGCCCGCAAGCTGGCCCGGCGCGCGCTCGCCCGCTGGGGTCTGGAGGAGCTCAGTGACTCCGTCGAGCTCCTGGTCAGCGAGGTCGTGACGAACGCCGTGCGGTACGCGTCCCGTCCGGTCACGCTCCGGCTGCTGCGCACCGACGTGCTGCGCTGCGAGGTCGGTGACGATGTGCCGCAGCTGCCGCGGCTGAGGCAGGCGCGGGCCACCGACGAGGGCGGGCGCGGGCTGTACCTGGTGAACAAGATGGCCAGGCGGTGGGGCGCGACCCGGCTGAGCACCGGCAAGGTGGTCTGGTTCGAGCTGAACCGGAACTGACGCGGCAGCGGGGCGGCAGGGCACGGCACGGCACGGCAGAGGAAGCGCGAAGGGCGCCCGGGGGATCCGGGCGCCCTTCTCTGTCACTGCTCGGTGTTCGGGTCCACCGGGTCGTCGGGGATGCCGGGCGGCGTGCTGACCGGCGGGCTCGACGACGGCCTGCCGCTCGGGCTCTGGGACGGAGGCGGGCTCGACGGACTCTGGGACGGCGACTTGGACGGCGACTTGGACGGTGACTTGGACGGCTCGGTGCTCGCGCTGTGGGACGGGCTCGTGGACGGCGAGGCGGGCGCGCTCGGGGTGTCCGACGGTTCGACGGCCGCGCCCTCGGTGGCGTCGAGGTCGAACTCCGTCTTGTCCGTGACCCCGAAGGTGTAGTCGGCCCAGATCTTGGCCGGGTAGCCGCCGCCGTTGACGCGGTGCGGGTACGGGATCAGCCCGGTGGCGCCCTTGAGCGTGACGTGCTTGCCGGAGGGCATGCTCTCGCCGAACAGGCCGACCGAGGTGACCAGGCCGGGGGTGTAGCCGGTGAACCAGGCCGACTTGTTCTCGTCGGAGGTACCGGTCTTGCCGGCCACCTGCTGGCCGTCCCGCTCCGAGTTGCGCGCGACCGAGTCCTTGGCCGTACCGTCGTCGACCACTCCGGTCAGTACGGAGGTCACCGTGTCGGCGGCGGTGCGGCTGAGCACCGAGGCGCCGATCGGCTTCGGCAGGTCGACGCTGCTGGTGCCCTGCTCCGCCGACTTGATGATCGAAGGGGTCACCTTCTGACCGTGGTTGGCGAAGGTGGCGTAGATGCCGGCCATCTCCAGCGGGCTGGCGCCCATGGAGCCCAGGGTCTGCGCGGGCACCGCCTGCATGCCCTTGGTGTCCATGCCCAGCTTGTCGGCGGTGGCCATCACGTTCTTCATGCCGACGTCGGTGCCCATCTGCGCGAACACCGAGTTGACGGACTTGTTCATCGCCTTCTGAACCGTGATGGGGCCGTAGCTCGCCTCGTCCTCGTTGGGCGGGGCGAAGCCGACCTTGGAACCGTTGTCCACGACCTGGTGGCGGTTCTTCCCGTCGTAGATCGTGTTCGCGCCGATCTGCTTGCCGTCCTGCGTCTTGGCGCCCTCGTCCAGGGCCGCGGCGAGGATCACCGGCTTGAAGGTGGAGGCGGGCTGGTAGTCGCGGCGGGTCGCGTTGCTGATGTAGTGCTCGTAGTAGTTCTCGCCGCCGTACATCGCGACGATCTTGCCCGTCTTGGGGTCGACGGACACGGCGCCGGCCTGGACCTGGCCGTCGACCTTGCGCTTCTTCACGTTGAGTTTGCTGGTGAGTTCCGTCTTGACGGCCTTCTCCAGCGCGGCCTGCTTCTTCGGGTCGATGTTGAGGGTGATGGTCCAGCCCTGCTGGAGGACCTTGCTCTCCGCCTCGGACTGGGTCAGCCCCTTGGTGTCCATCAGGTGCTTTTCCAGCTGGTGGTTGGCCAGTTCGACCAGATAGCCCTTCTGTCCCTCCAGGCCGGGGGCGCGCTTGGGGGCCTTGGGCACCGGGAACTTCATGGCGTCGCGCTTGTCCTTGGGCAGCCAGTCCTCTTCGACCATGTTGTTCAGGACGTAGTTCCAGCGGGCCGTCACCAGCCGCTTGCCGGTGTCGGACGCGATCGCCCAGTCGTACTGGCTCGGCGCCTGGAGCAGGGAGGCGAGGTACGCGCCCTGTTCGACCGTCAGGTCCTCGGCGTCGACCCGGTAGTAGGCCTGCGCGGCGGCCTGGATGCCGTAGGCGTTGCGGCCGTAGTAGCTGGTGTTGATGTAGCCCGCGAGGATCTCGTCCTTGGACTTCTCGCGTTCCACCTTCAGCGAGATGACCAGTTCCTTCAGCTTGCGCGAGACGGTCTGGTCCTGGTTGAGGTAGTAGTTCTTGACGTACTGCTGGGTGATCGTCGAGCCACCCTGCTTGCCCCTGCCGCGAAGCGTGTTGAGCAGGCCTCGGGCGGTGCCCTTCACGTTGATGGCGGGGTCGCTGTAGAAGGTCTTGTTCTCGGCCGCGACAAACGTGAGCTGTACCTTCTTCGGCACCTTGGCGAGGCTGACGATCTCGCGGTTGACCTTGCCGTCACGGGCCAGGATCGTGCCGTCGCTGTACTTGTAGACGTTGCTCTGGCGCTGCGCGGCCGGGTTGCCCTCGGGCACGTCGACCATGTTGTAGAGCACCAGGAAGCCGCCGATGGCCAGCACGCAGAGGCTCAGGAACGTGCCCAGCATCTTCTTCCAGGTGAACAGCCTGCGTATCCGGCCCTTGGGGGGCTTCTCGGGCTTGGCCGCCCGTCTGCTCCGCCGGCCCGCCGCCGCGGGCTGCTGACTCTCCTGGGCCGGTGCGGCCTGCGAGGCCTGGTCGGCCACCGCGGCCGACGAGCGGCGCCTGGGCGCAGCGCGGCGGCCACCGCGCTGTCGCGCTCGTCGTTCTTCCGCTCGTCCCATGAGTACGTCTGCTCCGCTCGGTCTCGTCGGTCTCGGCTGTCACACAGATGCCTGGCTCAGGTCAGCTCAGAAAACTAACACCGCTCTATATGACAAAGGGCGTACGATCCGCACTTTTGCGGACGTGACAATCAGCACCCCACCCAAAGGAACCGACGTGCGAACGGGGTTCATGGTTGCCACGGCGGGGTAAAGTGATATCACTTAGCTAATCTGATGCTAGTCAAACGGGGGGTCCACCCATGTCCGCTCACGAGAGCAACCACACGCCCGAGGCACTCGACGTGCCCGAGATGCCCGCACCGCGCGTGCGGGAGTTCCCCGCCCACAGCATCGGCGGCGGACTCACGCTGCTGCTCGGGTTGCTCGGACTCGCCGCCGCGGCCGGACTGTTCGCCGGAGCCGCGGCAGTCTCCGCCCCCGGCGCCAAGGCCGGGCTGATCGTCGGCGGCATCCTCGTCTTCCTCGCCGCCGTGATCGCCATGCGCGGTCTGAACACCGTCGCCCCGGGCGAGGCACGGGTCGTCCAGCTCTTCGGGCGCTACCGGGGGACGATCCGGCAGGACGGCCTGCGCTGGGTGAACCCCTTCACCTCACGGACCCGCATCTCCACCCGGGTGCGCAACCACGAGACGGCGGTCCTCAAGGTCAACGACGCCTACGGCAACCCGATCGAACTGGCCGCGGTCGTCGTGTGGAAGGTCCAGGACACCGCGCAGGCCGTCTTCGAGGTGGACGACTACACCGAGTTCGTCGCCACCCAGACCGAGACGGCGGTCCGACACATCGCCATCGAATACCCCTACGACGCCCACGACGTGAACGGCCTCTCGCTGCGCGGCAACGCCGAGGAGATCACCGAGAAGCTCGCGGCCGAACTCCAGGCACGGGTGGAGACGGCCGGTGTGCGGATCGTCGAGTCCCGCTTCACGCACCTCGCGTACGCCCCCGAGATCGCCTCGGCGATGCTCCAGCGGCAGCAGGCCGGGGCGGTCGTCGCGGCCCGGCGTGAGATCGTCGACGGAGCCGTCGGCATGGTGGAGGCGGCTCTCGCGCGGATCGCGGAGCAGGGCATCGTGGAGCTGGACGAGGAGCGGAAGGCGGCGATGGTGTCGAACCTGATGGTCGTACTGTGCGGCGACCGGGCGCCGCAGCCCGTGCTGAACACGGGGACCCTGTACCAGTGACGGACCCCGGGGACGGCGGCACGCCGGAGCGCCGGTCGCGGCAGCGCAAGCAGGTGCTGCTGCGGCTGGACCCGGCCGTGTACGAGGCGCTCGCCCGCTGGGCCGGTGACGAGCTGCGCTCGACCAACGCGCAGATCGAGTTCCTGCTGCGCAAGGCCCTGGCGGAGACCGGCCGCCTGCCCCGCGACACCGGGCCGCTGCCCCGGCGCGGGCGCCCGCCCGCGCCGCCCGTCCCGCCTGTTTCAGAACCGTGACAAACGGCTGATCAGCCGCCCCACCTGCATGGTGGTACGCCCCGCCATGGCCTGCACACACGGCGTATACATGGGGCGTATACACGGTGTGTAGAGT